>CAZIKF010000010.1:0-38322 GCA_964539825.1 uncultured bacterium | reverse complement strand
GTGGGCCATACGGGAAAAGCGTTCAAATAGATAAACTACGGCCATGGAACAGCAAAGAGAGAGGGGCACGAGCAACAGGGCGGTGTTCACAAGAAGAGTTTAGCCTGAAGGCGTAGATGTTTCACGTGAAACATTTGAATCTCAAATTTCTCTGGTAAGAATTCCCCCAAAATATTCAGTGGGTATGGAAGTGCCGTTGTGATCGAGGGCCTCAGAAGTGCCAAGATCAATCCCAATTACTGTTCTGAAGGCGGTGGAAGCCAATACCCTCATGTTTAAGCTAAACAGAGTACCGGAATACTCCTGCCCAGTTCCAAGATCAACCAAAAGCGACTGGGAAAGTACTATTTTACTGGGGTCTGCGGGATGCTTGGCAGCCAGAAGAGAAACAAGTCGTGGGAAGCCGGGTATGGGCTCGAACTCCTTACGCAGCCTGCTAGACTCAGGTCCTTCTTGAATCTGCACCACATCACCGGTTCCTTGAGGATCTAGTAGAGAAGGGTCATAGCTGATCGTAAGAGGTGTGTCATAGACCCCCCTCATCCCCTTAGCTTTAACTTCCAGCTGGAAAAAACTGGAGTCCGCGGCGGTCTGCGACACGGCGAGATATAAGGACCCCTGGGGTACGTCTGCCTCTTCCAGGACAAGAGTAGAGCTGGTGGAGTCAGGAAGAGCGGTATCCTGCAGTAAAAAAACTAGATTGGAAGTAGGTGCTGCGGACGCACCTCCAGCGCCGAGGTCGAAGAAGGGCTGTTCTGAAGACTTACACCCCACCCAAAAGATGAGGCCAAAGGCCAGAAGATTAAGGAGCTTTCTTGCCATAAGCCCTCTCGACAATCTCTAAGTCAAAAAAGTCCACATCGCCATCCTGGTCAAAGTCATATCTACAGTCTCCCAGGCCCCCACTGCATACTCTTTTTCGAATAGCCCTGGAAAGAATGGATATATCAAATCCGTCGATAAGACCCTGGTCTGGAATTCCAATCTCAGGAGACAGGCTGGAAATGTCCAGGTTGAGAAATACTACGGAGATATCCTCTGGAGGTGTCATGAGAATTCCATCAATGAGAATTTGGATTAGTGCAGAGGTGCGAATTGATGAGGGCTCCGACTCTAAGAATTGGGAATAAGAAAAATCTGGATTCTTAAGCAGGGTTCCAACAAGACGTCCCGCTGAATTGAGAAGGAGTACGGTAGAAGTTTCAGGAAGAATTACTGGTTCGCCCGTTGGGGACCGTGGAAAAATATCAATTCGTGTTCTTGAGATTCCATCGGCGAAGAGGTAGGGATTCTCAATTTCGATCAATGTTTTTTCAGGATCAGCGGATCCAGAAACGCTAAATGTGATGGTACGTATTATCAAAGATAGAACATTATCTACAAGGAATCGGATCTCTGCTCGTGTAGAAAATCCAGTTGAGCGAATAGAGAGCTCAAATGAACCATCCTCATTATTGAAAAGACTCACGTTTTCACGGCCTGCTGAAACCAGGGTAAAAAGTTCCGGATTACCAGGGGTAGGCGTTTTCTTTAAAAATTCGCCAGCAGTGATTGTGGCTAGAAGAGAAGAAGCGGGAAACTCTTTTCCAATGGGAGTTGCATCCGGAAATAAGGGTGTGACAGTCATTGTGGTAATTGTCTTTGCGTCTGCTGGAATGACATTCTCCAGCAAATTGACACGTAGTAGATTGGCGTTTCCCCTGGCGATCCGTACGAGGGCTTGTTGGTCTATATCCTGAAACCCCTGGGTTTGGATTCGACCGGAAATCAGGGCGTCTCCTGCCTGAGCCCCCGGAGATAACACCGCGGTGAGAATTCCACTTCCCTGAAAAGACGGTTTAATAGCAGGATTAGAGATTGAAGTCTGATCTCCATTCTTGCCCTGCAAGGTACCAAGATTTGTACTCAGAAAAATCAGCTCAGAAAGATCTACGTTCACCAATGTGTTGTCAGAGAACCTGGGAAGGACGTCAATGATTGCTCGTTGGGTGGAATCCGCAAGAAGATAGTCACTACGCGATCGAATCTCAGAGAGGGAAGGATCACTTACTGAAAAGCTAAGAGTTTCTATCGTAGACAACTGCTTACCGGAAATTTCTACACGGACCTGGAGTTCTTGTACAGTTGAGGATGCAATTACCTCTGATCGATAAAAAAGGTTTTTGGCTTGATCAAAGAGGGGGCCGGTCACTGCACCAGCCTGAATGGAAGAAGGGTTTCCGCCCGAATCCAGCAGGATTATATTAAATAGATTTGTCGCTAATGGGGTCTCTACCACACTCCCGTCCTCAAGAGCCGGCTCAATACTGATCCGAGCAACAGGTGTGGTCTCAATCAGCGGATGTTGAATGTGGATGGTGTTTGCATCTAGTGTAAAACGGGACTGGGTAGGGCTGATCGCAGAGAATCGAATTTGATCCTGTTCCTCAAGCTGTACGCTATCTAGAGTGACAATCGGCCTTATCACGCCTGGCAAAGAGTTTGTCATCGTCGTCTGATACTGGTTTTCACCAATAGAGACGACTGGAAAAGTTGTAATGGACGCCTCCAGGGGATCAACACTCAATCTTGTTAATTCCACGTTCAAGGGAATGGGGTCTACAATGGTCTCCTGATTAGAAAACTTGGGTATGATGCGAAAGGTCGCGGGACTTAAGCCATCGGCAAATATATCCCTTTTTTGTTGAGGAATCGCATCCTCGTCAAACTTATCCGGATCGGGAAGAAACAGGACCTCTGTATTTGCCGGATCTGCCTTTTCAAAGGCAATTTGAAGTGGGGAGAGAAAGATCGGAGAAGAATTTTGATCAATAAACACCTGAACAAAGGCTGTGACCCGAGAAACATTGGGGGGTAGAGTTGTACTGAATATTTCCGCCACATAGGTGAAACTGCCATCGTTTTGAAATATGGGTGTGGTTTGGGTAAGAATGGAAGAAGAAGAAAAACTTCCAGTGCTGAGGGTTAATCTTAGACGAGAGCTCAAATCTGTGGGAATAGGGTTGAGCAGAGCATCTCTTGGCAAGAATCTTAAATTAGTGTTTGAAGTACCGTTTGCATAGAGAATTTCCCGATCAGTCTCCAAAATTGAATTGGACAGGTTTAAGTCCTGGTTGGCCTGATTTGTAGCGAAATCAACACGTTGTTTTTGGTTTTGAGGAAGTTCATTAATAAAGACCTGCTCGGCATCTAAGAATCCTGTGGAAATCTCAAAGGAGGATTCTGAAGAAGCGTGCCAGAATTCAACAGGGAAGGTTCTGGCCTTAAAGAGATAAGAGTTCTTAAAAGAAGAGGTCACCTGGTTAAGAAAGTCAAAGTCCTGTGCAAGTTCAGCATCTCCGCGTTCAGCCAGGATAGGAAAGGGTTCGATAAATACTTTGTAGTTTCCTGGCGGTAAGCCTTCGATTTTATAATATCCGGAGAGATTTACACCCGTTGAGCTCAAACCAGAGACTGTGGAAACAGCCACACTCGGATTATTGAGATTATCCCATGCGACCACATGGGCACCGAGACTGGCATCAAGTGCGAAATCGCCATTGAGAACCACACCCTCGATAATACCCGTATGGTTATTTCCATGAGCAGGATAGGTAAAACTTAGTATGGATATATCATCCTGCTCCAAAGTTCCCTGTCGATCATCAAAGATAGGAAACATCGTGCTTTCTGGAATTGGAAAAATATCGAAGCTGTTTTGGGTCAGGGGAGAATGGTCAAATCCAAGAAGATGACCAATTTCATGAGTGGCAACATTTCTAAGCACGATTCTCAAATTATTTACATCTGATGGGCCCTGTGCCTCACTAAGAAAACGGAACTCACCCTTGTTAAACTGAATATCCGCATCTACGATTTCCTTTTCAGCAGTATCTGAGGTAACGAACGTGAGCGCGATAACTCCTGGGTTAAAGCTACCGGAACTAAAGGAGACGAAGTTGCGAAAATCTGGCTGTCCCCCGAGGTTTGGAGCTGAAATAAGAGTGGTGGATCGTTGAAAAACTACCGAAGCACTGGGAATGGACTCCCACTGGTCAAGTGCGCCATTTACCTCGTCGATGACCTCGGCATTAGAGAGAGAATCGGAGGTGGACGCATTAATCTCAATTAAAATAGGTGTTTGTCTCCAAAGTACAACACCCAGGTTCCCTCCCACATCACGGGCAAAGAAATGAATTCCAGCCCAGCAATTATTGATAATTGAGAGGGTAAATGATAAGACCAAAATCCTAATGATCATAGGTTCTTACCAGGCCTTTAAAACGTGTCCAGGTTGGTCTTGCCAGAAACTCACGCAGTTGGTCAACCTCTGTATTTAACCCATATTTCAGATAGCTGTGACGAACCTTGGTTTCAAGGTTCCGCAGTTGCCTTGAGGCAAGTGGAACCAGGGTTTCCTCTCCAAATGAGATAAGCGGGAAGTGTCCCTGTTCCAATCCCAGTATCTGGTAAGCCCCCTTTGAGTCCAGCCAGAGAAAAAGACAAACCGAGGAATCTGGTTTTAACTCCGCTGTTCCAGAAACAAGGGTTTGATACTTACCCACCACTCCACCTGGTTGCTCGAACTCGAGAAGTTCCTGATGGGAACCTTTAAGCGTTTCAAGAATTCGTAGGGAATACCGAGTCCAAATGTGGCCGTTTAGAAATTGAGTTTCTGATTTAAGAATAGTCCCCGAAACGATGAGATCAGATTTTTGGACGAGTTCATTGAACGGGAGAACCCGCAGGGTTGTTCCGAATCCAACCCCTATAAATAGCAGTCCAAGTAGCAGAGAGCGAAAATTCATACAAAAACTATAGATACTAAACTCATTTTGTCAAAATTTTGCTCGGAATCAAAGAGCGAATCCTTAAATTTTCTCGAAGTTCCGAAGTAGAGGACCGATGAAAGTACCATGAAAGTCCTACATTCTCTCATAACTTCAGGGCTGCTCCTTTCCCTGATTTTGATGATTGGATGCAATGCGGGAGATCCATTTGAATCAATCCCCCCCCCATCTCTCTCGATTGTAAGAGTGGAACCAGCCGAGAACCAGGCCAACGTTCCCCTGGACCAGACTATCTCAGTGACCTTTGAAAGTGACATTAACGAGAACACCTTAAATCGAGCTACCTTCCTGGTAAGTACTCGTAGTGGAACAAATGTTCCCGGAGCCATCGAATATAATTCTCAAACCCGAGCGGCAACCTTTCGCCCCCTGATTTTTTTGAAGGCTGGAGAAAGATATGAAGTCAACGTGGATCAAGTGGTGGGATTAAACAAAGAATTTGTTCCTCCCCATATTTTTCACTTTACAACCACCCCCGTCCTTTTGCTCGAATCATTCAATCCGCGAAACGGCAGTGTGGGTGTCAAAGTTACGGGATTGGGCAAACAGGAAATTTTTGCGCGTTTTAATCAGTCCATCGATGCGGCTAATCTTTCGTCCAATAACTTCTTTGCCTTTGAACAGAGCTTTGGAGGGGAAACATCTTTCGCCACAAAGCTAGAAGCTAACCTTGAGTATGATGATACTATCCGCAGGCTTACTCTGAATCCAATCAATGGAAGGCTTAAGTTTTCTTCCCACTATTATGTAATCCTCAGGGACATACAGTCCATCCAGGGTGCCCGATTAGATGAGGTTAGTTGGGATTTCAGAACAGATCCAGTTCGCATTAACGCGGTGACACCTTCAACCGGATCTATCAATGTATCTACAGGAACTCCCGTAGAAATATTTTTTCAAGGTGCCGTAGCCAGAGACTCGGTGATCGGGAATGTTAAACTTAGAAAAGCATTTGGAATTCAGCAGGAGTTTTTCTTCAAAGGAGAGCCTACCTTTGAGCAAGGTGATACGAAAGTGACTTTTCAAACCAGGCTTTCTGAGGGCGATCCCGGGCTAGATTCCGTTACCCGCTACGAAATTCTTGTCAATGGGGTGAAAACCGCGCAAGATGAATTCTTTCAAGAATTCCGAAGTACATTCACTACAGGCAATTAGCCTTTTGACAAACCATAGTGGCAGGCCATCTCAAGAATCTTCTCTCCTGGTACGATCAAAATAAGAGAGACCTTCCCTGGCGAAAAACTCGCGATCCCTATGAAATCCTGGTTTCAGAGGTGATGCTTCAGCAAACTAAAGTAGAGTCTGTAAGAAATTTGTACCGTCGATTTCTCGATAAATTTCCAACTTCTGAGGCTCTCGCTCACTCATCTGAAACACTGGTCCTTGAGGCTTGGGAAGGGTTGGGGTATTACAGCAGAGCCCGAAACTTAAAAAAAACTTGTGAGTGGATTCACGAAAACTTTGGAGGGAATTTTCCCCAAGAAACAGCAGAACTTAGAAAATTACCCGGTATAGGAGACTACACCTCAGCGGCTCTGGCATCCATTGCTTTTGACCAAACTGTAGCGGTATTGGACGGTAATGTGTTTCGCTTCGTTTCACGTTTCGGGCAAATCAAAGGCAATCCCTCTAGAAGGGAGACTAAGAAGGAAGTTCATCACGTTCTTAGTCGAGATTTTTTAGATCCCTATCGGCCTGGTGATTCAAATCAGGCACTTATGGAGCTAGGAGCGCTGGTCTGTACACCCCGTCTTCCAAAATGCAGCCAATGCCCAGTTAAGGTTGGTTGTCTATCCAGTCGCTATGAAACCCAAAGCCAATTTCCGCAAAAGATAGAAAAGGAAGGAAAGGTAAGGATTTGGCTCTACTTGTACCTGGGGACAATGAAGGGTGAGCTTCTTGTGGCCTCTTCAAGTTGGCGTGGGTACCAACCCGGATATTCTTTCCCCCTCTTCCTGGAGTCCAGTGAGAGTATGCAAAAGGAGCAGGTTGTGAGCTATTTAGAGGAGTTGTGTGACGAAGACATGGAAGACTTTGTACATGCCGGCTCCTTTACCCATCACATCACGCGGTATCATCTGCGCTGTGAAGTATATAAACAAAAGAGCCTGAAGGCCGGTGCGTACGAATGTTTGAGACCAAAATCCACCATATTGAAAAAGGCTTTAGGTATTCTGTAACAGTAGCTATAGAAGGCCTACCAAAAGACTAAGACTTAGGTTATTCCTTTGAATAAAATAAAGCTTTTCAGGAGCGCACTTTTTTTTTCAGTCCTGTGGTTTTTCCTGCACTCTAACCTGGAGGCCGTTAGGCCGGCACAAAGCTGCGCTACACAAAATTTACGAGCAGCACGAACCAGTCTTCCGTCGAACTCGATTCAAAGGTATCAAACAATTCAAAGCTCAGCACGGGCGTCTCTTCTTACAAGACGAAACTTTGAGGTCTTTAGCTTTGATCCTTTTGCCAGTTCCCCTAACTATTTTGTACCAGCCACTGTACGTTGGGTCAAAACCCTGCCGGGAGGCTTGGATCTGGTCATATGGGTTGAAGATGCTTTGTGGAATGAGGCCGTAGCAAATCATCTGAATCGGCAGGGTGTGGTGGGAACCCTGACAGAAGATCGTCAAAGTACGATTGATGAGGTTGGTGAAATCTTAGAATCCATAGTGATTCCCACAGCCCTGGAGACATTTGGACCTATCAATGAGCCGTCCGGGGCTCTTTTTTCGGGGCTTCATATTCTTCTCTATGATATTCAAGATAATTTTGATCTGGATGGGGGGTTTATCGGAGGTTTTTTCGATCCCTTTGATCAAGATTCCCGCGGCGCACAAATGAATCTTCTACATATGGATGTTTATCCATCCAATCCAACGGGGAGAAGCGGGTCTTCAATTCCTAAAAGAGAAGACTTCTTCCATACTCTGGCCCATGAACTCTTCCACCTGATTCATTATCAGATCGTAGGGGACGCTTTTTGGTTCAGAACCTCAGAATGGGTTGTAGAAGGCCTGGCCCAATTTGCTATTTTTCGAGTCTTTTCCAAGGCCTTCTTTCCAGGGTCGGGAAGTCCTATTTTACCAACCCCCCAGAAGGCTCCCGGACAGGTTTCCTTTTACCTTGAAAATCCAGAAACAACCTATCTTTTAGACGCGGCTACTGAAATACAAGCTCTGTCGGTAGAGTATTACGGTCTTGGCTATCTCTTTTTTTCTCATCTTTGGCATTCTCTTGGACCTGACGGAGATCGAGTTATTCAGCAGTTTCTGGAACAAAAGGTGGACCATCTCCCGCGTCTAAACAGTGTTCTTTCCAATGAGGGATTCACTCTAGATTCAATATTTGGAAATTTTGTGCTGGCTCAGTACTTCGACCAGGCCCCCTATGATCTTGATTTTGTAGACTTGAGACAAGATTCATTTTCGGGAAGACTCCCTACCGGGACTAAAATAGATCTCTCGCTGCAGGGTACCGGTCAAATTGCGAGAACTCGAAATTACGAAGTTCGCTATCTTGAAATTCAAAACCCCGGTCCTTCCCACCAGAGATTGAGATTTGAGGCCAAATGCGCGAATAGTGCCACTGATACCTGTAAGGTATGTGCTCTCCCTTTTCACCTCTTACAGTTGCCTTCTAGAAGCTCAGTAGATGCCTGTCAGTCTGAAACAGACCCCCTTTCTTGCTTTTATGCCCTGGGTAGAAATGTGAGTAGTTTCCACTCAACAATTTCAAGACCTCTTATGAAGCCCGGCACAAGCTCCTTCGCAGCCTGGTGGTCCACAACTTCCTCCTGTTCAAGAGGATTTAATGAACTGCATCTGGAGGCGATAGATGAGGAGGATTTTCGCGGCAAGCCCTTTTTCTCATTCGGTCCTAAATTAAGTTTAAAGGAGAATCGTGTTGAAGCTGAAATGAGAATTGAGGATGATAACTCTACCCATTCGCTGCTGTCCTACAGAGTTTTCCCCCCTGGCAGCGCAGTCCCGATTGTTCCGGAGTCCACCAGCAGCCTCCAGGCTGAGACAGTCTCCATTGGAAAATCCATTCGACTAACCTGGTATTCCCTGGAAGATCTGTGGAGCCTTGAGGAGAGCCGCCTGGAATTATTACTGGGAGATCTTCAAGGGGCTGGCGCGGGGGAGACCTATACCTTTGAGTTTTTGGGAGAGGTTGAACCGCAGATGCGTTCACAAAATATTCCTGTAGAGCCTGGCTGGAATATGTTGGCCTTTGATCCTGTTAAGCAAGGAGAAACCTGGGGGGAACTAATGACCAGACTAAGCCAGAGTCTTACCCTGGGTCCCTGTGTTTATACCGAGGTAGGAGGTTCAATCAAAGGGATTGAACTTCAAAATCAAAGCTGCGAGGCAGAGAGCTATTCAGCCTGGGTTTCTACTGAACTACAATTTGGGGACGGCTTTTTTCTACATTCAAGCACTACCCAAACTCTATCGCTGAGTTCTGTATGGCCACCAAGGACGCAGTACAAGTTACACCGGGGTTGGAACTTGAAATCATTGCAATTGAGTGAGGACCCTGGAAATGGTCAGATTCCACTAAGCGTACCTATTGTCTATCGCCTCGATACCGCTTTGGGAATTTGGAAAAAGAAGGTCATTTTTGGGTTAAATGAACCGCTCGGAATTCCTGATGACCAAAGAGTATTTAGACCGTTTCAATCACATTGGATCTATTCACTGGGACCGCGTTTTTTCCGCGCTCCTGAATAATAATTAACCAGGTGATGAATTGCCGCCCTACCCATTGCAAGACGGGCTTCCTTACTTGCACCACCAATATGGGGAGTAGGTAATAAATTAGCCAACTGAAAAATTTTCAGCATTCCTGGAGGTTCGGGGGCGTACACATCCACAGCCGCCCCGCCAAGATGCCCCTCCTTTAGGGAAAGATATAGTGAATCGAGACAGACCACTTCTCCTCGCGAAGTATTAATTAGAAGGGAGCCAGCATTCATGTTGGCGAGGAAGGATTGATTAACCATAGATTCAGTCAGCCTGGTGAAAGGAACATGCAAACTGATGATTTCAGATTCGAGCAGCAGGTTTTCCAACGAGACTTGCCGGGCATTGTGAGTGTTACAAAATTCAACGCGGTTTTCAATATCAACCACCAAGATTCGACATTTCATGGGTGACAATAACTCGATGAGGCGGGAACCGACATTTCCACAGCCGATGATCCCAATGGTTTTAGAGCTTAGTTCAGAACCTCCTTCGCGCATCCACTTGCCAGTTCGAAGAAGCTGGGTCAGCTCATCCATACGATGACAAAGGCTAAGCATCATAGTTAAAGCTAGTTCCGCAACACAGTTTCGATTGATCCCGGGTGTTACGCAAAGTTGAATTCCAGATTCTTTTAAAAGCTCTAAATCAAGGTTGTTTAGGCCCACCCCGTATTTACTTAGAACTGTGATCTGGGGATTCAATTGGAGAATGGACCGGGTGATTCTCTCTGTACCAACCACGATGCCTTCACAGCCCTGGTAAAAATTGGCCAGGTCTATTTCCTTCAAAAAAGGCTCTGTACTGAAACGGGCACATGGAAAAACACGAAGCAGCTCCTTGACCAACACTTCGTTTCTTGAAAAGGAAGTAGAGCTGACGGCGATCTTGATGTCCTCATGACCCATATGCTACATGCGTTCCATGATCTCAATACCAAGCAGATTCAGACCATGCGCTAATATTCTTGCGCTCAGTGAGCAAAGATGAAAACGAGATTCTCTTACCGCGCTATCCTGCTCTTTCAATACACTGCATTGGGCATAGAAAGAAGCGAATTTTTGAGCGAGATTGAAAAGATATTCCGCAACTATATGAGGCTTATATTGGCTAGCTGCCTGTGAGACTGCATGGGGATAGAGGAAAAAAAAGAGGGCCAGGTCCCTTTCAGCGGAGTCTCTAAGTTTGAAGGAAGTTTTCCCTTGAGGAATTTCGAATTGAGAAGAATATTTTCGCGAAATTCCGCACACCCTGGCATAAGCATATTGTAGATAAGGAGCTGAGTTTCCCTCGAGATTCAACGCTTTTTCCCAGGAAAAAAGAATATCTGATGCTGGATTTTGGCATAGGTCCTGATATTTCACGGCGCCCAGGCCAACGATCCGGGCGATTTCCTGTTTTTCGACCTGGCTATATGGGGAATCCTTAATCACCCCATAGGCTCTATTTTGAGCTTCATCAAGCAATTCTTCCAGCCGAATCACAGCGCCTTTTCGAGTTGACATGACGACGCCTTGTTCAAACTTCATCAAACCAAAAGGAGCATGGATAAGTTCTACTCCAAGACCCATGGAGTCAGCTACTTTGAAAAGCTGTTGAAAATGAAGTTTTTGCCGATTATCGGTTACATAGACGATGCGATCTGGAGAATAAGTTTCTTCTCGATAGAGAATGGCGGCTATATCAGTCGTGGAATATAGAAACGAGCCATCTTTCTTCTGAATCAAAAAGGGTGGAAATTGATCATCCTCGAAGAAAATGACCTCTGCTCCTTCTGATTTCCTCGATAGCCCCATCTTACGAATTGATTCCACTGTAGGTGAAAGTTTGTCGTGATAGAAAGATTCACCAAGCTCGGTATCAAATTCAATACCAAGCCTTTCATACAGTCCATGGAATTCCCCCAGGGAGATTTTTAAAAACTTCTTCCACAGGGAATAGTTGGGCTCTTCCTTTCGTTGTAAAGACGCCAATTCCTCCCTGGCTCGTTCTTCTAGTTCAGGCTCCCCCTCCGCTTTGCGTACGAATTCCTGGTAAATTTCCTCAAGCATGGCAATGGAATCCTGGGCATGATGGCCTGGGTGTTCGAAATTCTTGTAAGCAAAGAGAAGTTTTCCAAATTGTGTTCCCCAATCCCCAATGTGGTTATCAGCAATTACCTTCCAGCCCAGGGCCCGGTAAATCCTCTTTAAGGATTCTCCCTGAATTGTGGAGCGAAGATGAGCAACATGCATAGTTTTAGCCACATTTGGAGAGGAATAATCAAGAACCATCGTTCTGGGAGCCTTGAGGCTGGGGAGATCTAAATTCTCACTGTTGTAAAGTGTTGAAAGTCTGGATTCAAGAAAGGACTTGGAGAGTCGTAAGTTAATGAAACCGGGTTTCTGAACTTCCACAGATTCGAGCAATTCATCGCAACTCAGGTGAGAAACGAGTTCTTCAGCGATCACCAGTGGGCTTTTCCTTAGAATTTTGGCATGTTGAAGAGCTACATTGGTTTGAAAATCCCCAAACCGAGGATGGGTGGCCGGCACGACCTCAAGAAGGTTTTGATCGGTTCCCTCAAGGGAATCAAGTGCTTTCAGAAGAATGGATTTGAGTTCAGTGATCATGTAATCTCCCAGGAGTGATTCTTCCTATTCTACTCGGGAGGGATCAGGATTTCTCTTGGATTCCAACCTGGTCGATTTGCTGGCTATCATCCAGGTTTAGTTGAGCAAGTACAAAGTCACGACTCTGGAACAACTGTTCTTGAAACGCTTCAGCCATGCCCTGAATTTCTGATTGGAGCTGATCGCTCTCTTCTTCCCAATCCCGTCTAAGGGTTCGTGCCGCCTTTAGGGTCTTTCGAATTCTTCCTTGAAGTTCCTCCTCAAGATAAACTTGTTTTTCGATTTCCTTTTGTCGATCAACCAGAACTTTGAGTTCCTGAATTTTATCTCGAAAACGGCTATGCAGTGTGGCCAGGGCTTCCTTGAGTTGAACAGCATCACGGATGGAGATTTCAACCATTTGTCGTCCAGAACGAAGCTCTATCATTAATTCCGCCTCTCCTCCCTTCTTAATGAGCTCTTCTTCAAGGCTCAGGGATTCAGCGGTATTTCTACGCATGTTTTTTAGCCGATCTTCCACGCGGCGCATACGGTCGGTTAGAAATAAAGAAGCACGATTTTCCCAAAAGGTAAGCAACTCAGAGGGTTCAAGTATCAGAGTTGAGTGCTTCTCACGAAGCGGGATAGCAATCTCCTCTCGGCGGCGATTCAGCAAAAGGCGCTGTATCTTCACATGGAATCCTGCCCCCACCAGTGCTCCCAGCACAGCACAGCTTAAGAATCCAAGGAGGGGTACCAGGAGTCCACTGGAACCTGAAAGAATAGCGCCCAAACCTCCAATTGAAAATATAGCCCCCACCATCGCTATGATGACCCCGAAGACAAGTCCGGCAGCCCCCATTAGAAACGCCATACTGATTCCAATACCCAGAAATCCCAATAATGTCAGTACCAGAATCAGTTCTTTCCCGGCGAAGAGTCCCAACAAACCAAGAAAAACAGCCCCGATTAGCGCCCCTTTTTTCAGTGATGCTTCTTGCAGTTGCGCAAAGAGCAATTCAAGCTCCTCATCTACTTTTCTTTGTACGACCCCCTCTCGGAAAGCTTCCAACTCCATCTCCCAGTCCATTTCAGAGACCTCTTGTAAGAGATCCTTGAACTCCGAATCCCTGTCCAGCTTGACTCTGGTTTGTGCAGGCCTGGGTTGAAAACGATTCTGTAGCTCTTTAGGAAATGAAGGATCTTCTAAAAACAATCCGGCCAGATCCCTGAGAAACGCTTCAGCTTGTTTTTCAGAGGCCTCGAGACGCAAACGATCTTCGATTTTTCGAAAAAATCTGTGCCAGTCAAAAATATCCGCATGCAAATAAGCGCTGATTCGGCTTTCTACCTGCTCTTGAATTTCCTTGGAGGCCAAATTATCGAGTCTCAAGAAAGAAGCCAATCGATTTTGAATTCCAAGATCGGGACTTACATTGTCTGAGCGGGCGACTTCATATAAATAGGTGGAGAAGACAAATCGTGATAATTGATCCAGGTTGAGGGGTTTCTTACGGGGATCAAAAGCCATATTCAAGACTGGGGATCTCCCCTGGATTTGGAGGAGAAATAAAACTGACCATTGCGAATTCCGACCTTTACGTTTTTGTTGAAAAGAAGAACGTTCTTTAGATCGAGATAGATTCTTGGGATGAAAACAGAATTGAAGGTACTGGTCAGGTCATGGTTCATCAACTGTGCATGTACAAACTCAAAATAGAGCAGCTTTTTCTTAATTGTGGGCCTTAGAACCAGGGAAAAACTCACCGGAGTATGATTATCAATGAGACTAATACCCGGAAACCAGGGAACAATCGGCTTAATTAAGTTCCACCTGGTCTGAGCTGAAAAATGAATGCTGTCATTGCCAGGCCGAAGATCAAGCCGTGGAACTGGGTAACGTTTGCGCAAGGTTTCTATTCGTGGATTGAGTTTCTCAATAAGGATATTTAAATCCAAGCTGAGACTTAACCAGTAGTCTTTGATATTTTCTAAGTCTTTGAAGGTCAATTTACCTGATTTCCAGCGCTCTAAAACGGCTTCGTCCCAACCGGAGATTAGGCCTTTAAAGGTTCCTCCTGGAAAATGATATTCAAAACGGTAGAGTCCCTTTTTTTCCTGGTGGTACTTGAGCAGTTCTGAGTGGGAGTTGAGGAGATACTCCCTTACTTTTAGAGTCTTGTTTGTATTTCCTACCGGTATTTCTAGGACCCTTGGTGAACCATGGCACCTGTCGACGGGTATCAATAGACCAGGAATGAAAATGAGAAAGAGTAGTGACTTCATAAAGAGAGGACTAGCTTTACCATTATATACTCACTGAAAAGGGATTCGAACCCATCGTCATTATCATAAGTTAAACTCTTTTGTAGGCTCAGGTTGGAAATTGTTTACCAAAGCTCCAAGGATTCTCTAAACACTGAAGAAATACGGTTATACTTTTTAGAAGATACAATCTAACGGGAAGGGATTTCATGGAGGGTGATTGGGTAGAGTGTGAACAGGATCTATGCTACTCAGCAAATAGAGATCAAATTTCATGGATTCGTCATGGAGAAGCCCTGATCAAACTGGGATTAGACGAAGAAACTTCTTTTCGACTCCTGTTGAAAAACTTTGATGAAGCCCATGAGGCTCGCGAAAACTTTGTACTTTGTAGACGAGCGAATCCACATAAGTTTTGGAAACTAGCGCGAAAATATTGGGATTTGGACGGATGGGAACCGGGCACTTGCAAAGGAATTCAAAATAAGGACTCGGTCTATTTCTGGTAGTAAGTCAAAAAGGGGTCGAAAATTGAAAGTTCTTCGCTCTAGACTTATTTTTGCAGCCGTTGTAATGATCCTGGGCTATCTATCCTACGAGGTTTGGAAAAGAGACCATATACCACAAGATACGGAGGTTTTCGAAGAGCGCTTGAAAACGGTTGAATCCCAGCATGACAAATGGATTTCAAAAATAGTGTCGGCTCCGGATCTGGAATCAAGAAAAAAAGCCGCTTTAAATTACCTGGATTTATCCTCTGAGTGGCTTTTACAGGTAGAGGAATGTCTTGGATTTTTTCGAAAGCATCGTGCTGGCAAAACCATGAGGGTAATGACCAGACTTAGTGCCAGAGCTTTACAGGCACGTCAACTTCATACCGTCATAAAGGAATCCCGGAGTATGTTAAAGAACGCTATGAAGGGTTTTGTAGCTCCTCGTCATCAAAATCTTCTCCGATACGAGTCTATAAAAACCTTTGAACGCTTGTTTCCCAGGGTAGGAGAATCAAAACCATAAGACCCTGTTTCACAGCCAGCCCTCTTTGCACGTCACAAGTTGAGCCGAAAGAAGTTGTGGAGCCTCCTTATGAAACGGACCCTCTCTTTTCTCTATCTTTTCTTATTTTTTTTGACACGGCCATGGGCTCTCGAGTTACCCGAAGCTGAAAATTTGTTTGATAAGGTATTCGGGTCTAAGGAGAAGGAGTCGGGTAGAGCAATTATTCAATTGAGAGATGGTGGCTACTGTCTCACCGGAGAAAAGGAAGGTAAAAAGGGAACTTCGTTATGGGTCCTGCGACTAGATTCCAAGGGAAAGATTCTATGGGAAAGAGTCAGGGGGGCGCATCAGAAAAACCGAGGTTTGAATCTCTTGGAAACTGAGGATGGTGGAATTCTGGTGGCGGGTTTCCGTTCGATTCTTACCCGCCACAAAAATCGAGCATTGGAACCACTCTATTCGAGAAGAGCCTGGTTGCTTAGATTTGGTCCCGGGGGAGATTTGATCTGGGAAAAAGAGTTTGGAGGCGGTCCTGACGATCAAGCCAGTACATTACTACAACTAGATGACAATTCCTTTTTGGTTACAGGAACATGGGGTTCTCAGTTAGGCCTTTGGAGGATCGACGGATTGGGAAATCGTCTTTACTCCAAACAATTTTCCATTCCTGGCCAATTTAGCGCTGGAACAAGTCTTTGCAGAATCTCACGTAATAAGTTTGCCCTGGGAGCTTACGAAAAGGAACCGGGACTAGCGTGGGCGGTAAGTAAAATCCTCTTTGTAAATGAAAATGGCGAGCTATTAGAGGAATTTCGCTATGAGTCCTATCCATTCGAGAAGTTTAATGCCCTTGGTCAGCTCGAATCGGGAGAAATCCTGATAGCGGGATCAACTGAAACCACCAGACCAAAATCAAAGGCCGTTTTGCTGACCCTTTCCAAAGAAGGTAAGTTCAACAAATTCTTCGAGGGAAAAAAGGGATCCAGTTTTCAATCCCTTGCCTTTAAACCTGGTGGAGGTTTTCTTGGCGTAGGTTTTCAAAAATCTGCTACCGACCAGGGCACCTCTGGCTGGATTCTTGGATTCAATAAATATTTAGAGGTGGATTTAGAAGGGCAATTCTCCAACCAGGTCAATGAGGTTATTTATGGAGTAGATCCCTGTTGGAATGGAGGATATGTATTTGTAGGTGAAACCACTTCTGCGTCAAAGGAGAGCTTAAAGAGCGGTTCAAGAAACCCTGATCTTTGGGTACTAAGGACGGACTCACAAGGTAGAGATAGAAAGCGAGTTCATCAAAGCTGGGTTCTTAAAGCTCGAAAAGATTGGCAAAGACAGGCTCTGGAGAACTTTGTCCATACTTTCCCGGATTCACCAACACAGAGTTTGGCGCGATCCTATCTAAAGGAAATGAGGGGATATACGAAGGGAATGACGAGCGAATCCATCCGAGATTGGGTAATTTTTTGTATTGAAAATTCGGACTCGGAGTTAAGAAGCCAGGTTTTGAATGAGGTTTTGAAAAAAACGGTCGAAAATGGATTCCTTCGAGCATTGATGGGATTTATCTTTCATTTCCCAGACACGCCTCAGGCACGTGCGGCATGGCTTACGGTCCAAGAGAAAATATGGGATCGGATAAACAGGCACGAAGGGACTCATTTATTGGAATTTTTTATGCGAGCATTCCCCCTTTCAAAAAACTATTTGGAAGCTCGTAATTCCCTGGAAAAACGAGAGTATCAAAAAATGTTGAACGATTCGGGGCTCGATGAACAAAAGATCGAAAAAATCGCCTATAAAAAGGCTGAACAAGCCAGCAGGGCCCTGGCGAAAAGGGACTTTGAAACCGCTCAGCGCAAACTTTCGCTAGTGATAGAAACCGAGCCGTATTTATTTTCTTCTGTTTCTCGCCACCCCATGAGAATTGAAGAGTTCAGCCAGGCAAGACGGAACTTCTTAATCATGGAACAAGACCGCGGGAAGACTTTTGAGCTATGGGAATTTCTTCGAAGCTCAGAATCTATACCATCTGTTGAATTCAACAAGAAAAAACGCTTAAGAGAATTGCTTGAATGGCAGATTGATCAGCTGAAGAGGGAACTTGAAAATAGTTATGTGCGCTGGAGAAAATCCTATGGCTCTTACTCTTACCCGGGTGAAGAATTTCTTGCTGTTGGCGCGTGTCCTCAACCGTTCTTGATCCTTTGTTCTCAATTCGAGAATCAAATTCCAGGTCTCAGGCCAGGGCAGTGACTTCCACTTCTCGCTTTTCATGATCTTCAAAAAAGCCGCTGTGTTCTAGCTTGTTCAAAACGGGGTACTGGGAATGGCCCACCTGAATGATCGTATTTGCGTAGATTGTACGGAAAACTTTGAGGGAGGCCAGGCAGCGAAAATGATACAGATTTTGGAGTTTTTCCACAGATTCAATTAGCTGACCAATTTTTTTCTCTGTCTCGCCCTTTGCGTTCAAGACCTCTTGGAAGGGTACACGTTTTTGTGGGGGTAAAACTTCTAAATTATCGAAGAGACGCTGATGAGCTTTCATGCCGTTTTTGATTTTGGCCAGGATTTCCTTTTGTTTTTCAATCTCCAGTGTCGTCGCACTTAGCCTTTCGCGAATAACGGGTTTGTCACCGATGGTGACGCGCGTAGTTACACCCAATCTCGAGCCTGTCTCCTGGCAGTGGATTCCCTGAACCCCCAGAACATCACCGCCGACTATGATTCCCTTGCGGGTACCCATTTGTATTTTTGAATAACACTTTACATGGGAGTTGATTATGGAGGTCTCTACGTAGAGATTTCCATGACATTCTATGCTTGCTCCTTCCACGAAAGAAGTTACTAAATCCGCCTTACAGCGGATGTCGCACTTATCTCCTCCCTTGATTCCTCCTTTGATGACCAAAACTCCGCCACAAACTATAGTGGCTCCTTCCACGATTCCCAAAACGGTTACGCTTTCGGTGGCTTTGATCGAAAACCCCCCCAAGACATTTCCTCGAATCAGTACGGCGCCATTAAAGGTAATATTGCCAATATTTAAGTCCACGTCATGGGGAACTTCATATAAATGAGTGACGTTGATGATTCGATTCTTAAGTAATACCTGTCCGGTGCACAGTGCTCTGCAACTCAAAGAGTCCTCTGTCATCTCCACATTCTTACCGGTTACCAGGTGAACATCCTTTGGTGCACCGGGATTGATGACTTCACCATAGAGGCTTAGACCTGCAATACCCTCTTCAAGGGGAATCTTTTGAGCAAGAATCTCTCCCTGGGATACAGAGTTAATCAGCCCGAGTTCCTGGTAGTTCACTCGCCCCTGTTCATCTTCTTTGAATTCAACCTTGGAGGAAGTTCTAAAATTGTATTGAATATGGGCATCCTTTTGGGGCTGCATAGGGGTTGCTTCTCCGATAAGGATTCCTTCAACAGGATCTCCAATGGCATTCGCTTCTTCTACACTGCGCTCAATGGTATTCAGACGAATTCCATGAACAATTCCTTCCTCCGTCAGAATCGTCTGAATTTCACTCACCGAAAATCCCTGTCCAGCATCCGAATCGGGGAGGAGAGTTAGAAATACCTCCATTCGATCAGCAGTAACCTCAATTGCGATGTGTCCTAACATGCTCTTGATGGTATGTCCGATGATTGGTTTAGGTTTACACATGAAGAGCCCCTCTATGCAATTTTAAGGTCTGAGGCATCACAAAGGAGGAAATATCTTCTCAGGAATAACTAAGGTGGGAAAGATTATGTCAAACCTGAACGAAAAGGACCTGGATTCTGAATCATTGGTCATAGTTTGAACAGAGCCTTGTCTCAATCTTTTTGTTCACTAAATTCAAGAGCTATGGAATTAATACAAAAACGTTTCCCTGTCGGTCGCGGTCCATCTTCGAAAATATGGCCAAGGTGAGAATCGCATTTAGCGCAAATTACCTCGATACGTTTCATGCCCAGGCTATGGTCGGCAACCAGCTTAACCCGGTCTTCTGAGAGAGAATCCCAAAAGCTTGGCCAGCCACAGCCGGCGTCAAATTTAGTCTTTGAAGAAAAGAGCGGGTTAGAACACCCTTTGCACAGATATGTACCTGTTTCACAAAAGTGAACATATGTTCCGCTGAAGGGCCGCTCAGTGGCCTTTTCCCTCAATACTTTATATTGATCTTCAGAAAGTGATTCTCTCCATTCTTGTTCATTTTTTTCAAGTTTTAGGCACATAAAAGCTCTCCTGGGTCTGAATGGTATTATACTGATGCTATGAAGGTACATCCTGATCCTTTCCACGGGCCAAAAAAGGTTTCAATTGGATATCTTCTTACGCTGCCTTCTTTTTTTGGTTGTTCTGGGATCCAACGATTTTATCTTGGAAAATATGGAACAGGCCTGCTCTATCTACTTACCGGTGGACTCTTCTTTCTCGGCACTCTTTATGATTTGGTCACAATGGAGCGTCAAGTTCGGGAAGTTAATATGCTTTTAGGCTATAGTCCCAGGGACTGGGATGGCGGTTCACATGCTCAAGACAGCTCAATCATAGAAGCCAGGTATTCCATTTACGAAGAAAAAAACCCTGTGCCGCAGGAATCACTTGAGGCTCGTATTGTTTCCCTGGCAGAAGAAGCGGAACTGAACCAACTAACCCTCAGAGATCTCATCAAGGCTGGTATTGAACTTGATGACGCCAAGGCATCCCTGGAGCGATTGGTTCGGGAAGAGGTTTGTGAAGAGGTTTCTCTCAATGGCGTAAAGCATTTCTGCTTTTGATCCAACCCTTAGTTCCGGTGAACATTCAATCCAATTCTCAAGTGAAAGAAATCGTAGACTCGTTGCGATCAAGAAAGGGCGGGTATGAGGCCACCACGATTTCCAGCTGCCTGGATTATTTGGGATTTAGAAAGAAGTTTTTCCCTCACCTGGTAGTGGGAGGAACAAATGGAAAAGGGTCTGTAGCCAGTATTCTTGCTGAGATCTTTCTAGCCGCCAAGAGAAAGACCGGGCTCTTTATTACTCCCCATCTCCTCGACGTTCGCGAGCGCATTAGTGTAGATAGCCAACCCATTTCAAACCAGGAATTTATAGAACATTTTGAAAGTCTCGAAAACAGGCTGGAGGGGTTCTATGAGAAAGGGAATCGCAAGCTCTCTTTCTTTGAGACGGTTTTTCTTATAGCCGTGGAGAACTTTCTTCTAAAAAATGTCGAAATTGCGATATTTGAAGCGGGTCTCGGCGGGATTCGGGATGCCACCGCATCTCTATCTCCGCTAATGAGCATAATCACCAATGTTTCCGAGGATCATATGCATATCCTTGGAGCCGATATCGAAGAGATATGCCGCGAGAAAGCTGGTTTAATCTTTGAGGGAACTCCCTTCTTTTTTGGAGGTGACTCTGAACAAGTAGAAATTTTCAGACAGCGGTGTTTTGAGCTTGGGGCGGAGTTGGTAGATCCTCAAACTCTTCTAAGAAGAATTCGAAGTGACTTTGAGGGGATATCCGGCGAATTTCTCTGGGATGGGGAATGGCACCAGTTTCAAACTCCTTTGCGCGGAGATGTTCAGGTTGAAAATCTAAACAGTTCGCTGATTGTATGCACAAAACTGCCATTTGAGCTACGGCCATCAGCCAGTGAGATTCAGGAATCTCTGGGCCGGGTGAACCATGCTTGTCGACTGGAGCAGATTTCTGAGAGTCCACCGATTCTGGTTGATGGAAGTCATAATGTTTGTGGTGTCTCGAATCTTCTCCAATGGCTTAGGAAAAACGTTGGCAAGAGCGATGTGATGCTGGCGATGTGTATGAAGGCAAACAAAGACCATACAAAGATCGCGGCCCTTCTAAAGGGCTGGAACCTGGTAATTTTTCGGCTGACCGGCAAAAATTATCTATCTCTGTCCGAGGCCAGGAAACATTATCCATCTGCGCTAACAAGATCTTCTTTACAACAGGTTCTGGTTCAATTCTCAAAAATGAATTCCAGGAAGAAATGCCTGGTGTTTTTTGGTTCGCTCAGTGGGGCAGCAAAGGTCAAACAAGTCTTAGAATCCGGATCCTTCTCCAGGTTCTAAAACTTACTTCAATCACTAGGTGAAGAGACTGTTGCCCTCCATTAAATTGGGTATAGGAAGATTCATCGCCTGCAGGATAGTGGGTGCGATATCCGCGAGTTTACCACCCTCTACAAAACTCTTTGAGAGAAGTTCAGTGGTGGGCGGCGCGTAAATAAAATCAACCTGGTTTAGAGAATGGCAGGTAAGAGTTTCTCCGTTTCGAAGATCAATCATCTCGTCGAGATTTCCGTGGTCCGCGGTGATAAAAGCACTGCCCCCCACCCGTCGCAATTCTTTGAGCAGCTGATCGATACAGTGGTCAACTACTTTGACTGCTTTTACAGCGGCTTCAAGGTTGCCTGTATGGCCAACCATATCGGGATTGGCATAATTCACAGCCAGAAACCCAAACTTGCGGGACGCGATAGCCTTGAGGAGTTGGCGGGTTACTTCAGGGGCTGACATTTCCGGGCAGAGATCATAGGTTTGAACTTTCGGGGATGGGACCAGGATTCTTTCCTCCCCTTCAAAAGGATCTTCCCTTCCCCCATTCATAAAATAAGTAACATGGGCATATTTTTCTGTCTCGGCAATCTTTAACTGTTTTATTCCGTGTCCCGAGAGGTGTTCCGAGAGCACCAGGGGAACAAACTCCTTTGAGTAAATCACCGAGGCTGACAATTCTCTGGAATAGGGAGTCATCAAAAGAAGGTCCAAATCTAGATCTTCAGTCTCAAATCCTTGAAAATTATTGTTTTCCAATGCGAAGCAGAGTTGTCTAGCGCGATCCGGGCGAAAATTCATAAAACAGACATGATCACCTGTTCTGATAGTACCGGCAGGATCTAAAACTGTAGGTAGAATGAATTCATCAGTAACGCCATTTTCATAGGAGGCGAGAACGCAGGACTCTGCATCGGCGGCCTGGGGCCCCTTTCCAAAAACCATGGCGTCATAAGCCAGTTGGAGACGTTCCCAGCGCTTATCACGATCCATGGCATAATAGCGGCCGCTGATGGAGGCTATTTTTCCTACTCGCGCTTTGTGCAGGGCAGCCTCCAATTGACGAATATAGTTGATTCCAGAAGTAGGGGAGGTATCTCTGCCATCGGTGAAAGCATGAATAAAGAACTCCTTGAATCCTCGTTTTGACAAAAGTTGGACCATTCCTTCGAAATGATTGATATGCGAATGAACACCTCCATCTGAAACCAGTCCCAGCAGGTGGACCCTGCCCCTGGCGCTACGCGAAAGAAATTCACAGACTGGGGGCTTCCTTTCAAATTCACCATTTTTAAAATCAAGATTGATCCTCGGCAGATCCTGGTAAATAACCCGACCAGCGCCAATATTCATATGACCAACCTCAGAATTGCCCATCTGTCCTTTAGGTAACCCTACTGCTTCCCCCCCAGGTTCTATTGTTGTGTGAGGACAATTGCTCAAGAGATTGTAGTAACAAGATGGCCTTGCAAGATGTACGGCATTACCCTTTAAATGTGTACTAACTCCCCAGCCATCCCTGATAACTAATAGAAACATCTCATCTCACCATAACCCTTCTATAAAAAAACTAACTAATGTCCTGGAAGGATGCTTCCAAGGTCTGGACTTCAGAGCGAAAGGAAATTCCATTATATGCCCAAATGCATTTGGTTTGCCCGGATTCCCGGCCAAACCAGGAATCTACAGATTCCTTTACTCATCTGCGATGAGCTTATTTTGGTCATGAACCTACAAAGGGCATACCGTTTGCTTTTCGGTATAATGGAAGCTAGAGTTCTTTAAGTTATTTCTCCACCTTGACTGGGCAAAAGCGTGGGAATTTCCGAAAACTAGCATCAGGAGGAGAAAGAAAATCTATTTTAGAAGGATTTTCTGTTACTGATAAACACAGGTATTTATGGCCATTCGCTATAACAAGCCGATTCAGTATATGGATCTGGGCACCTACAGCATCAAGCATGGTGTCTTCAAGGTCAACAAAGAAACCGAAGAGGTTGAGTCCATCTCAAGGGAGATCTATAAGGTTCCCAATCCCTATTCGGGTGCTGATCTCTACCTGGAGAACTTCGGCCAATACCTTAAGGAAATGGTTGAGCATCTGGATAGGAAGCTGCCAATCCGATTTTCCGTGTCCTCCTTGTTTGCTCCTACAAATCTTGCCTACCTGACCAGGATTGAAAAGGAGCAGGTGGAAACGCGGATGCGCGAAGAACTTGAAAAGTTCGCTTCCCAGGAAAAAATCCCTCCAGAAAATGAACACAATACCTTTTTTGAGCTTTTTTCAAAGGAGATAGAAAATCGGTCACAAGTAATCGCGGCTACTATTTTGTTGAATCCAAAATATGTGGGAATGCTCAGGAATCAACTTTATGCCCACAATCTAAAATTTGGTGGAGTTGTACCCATTCTTCAGTCCATTCGCGATGTTTACGAGAGGCTGATTAACATCCAGCCAGAACTGAAGGAAAAACCCCTTGTTTTTGTAGACATTGGTTTTATGACCACAAAAGTTAACCTGTTTTTTGAGGAGCAGCTCCTTTTTAACAAAGTGCTGCACTACGGATCTAAGAGTTTTCATGATGAACTGTTTGATTTTGCCTCGAAATCGGGAGATTCTGCCCTGTCTCCCATTGAAGTAGAAGAGGTTCTACAGAAGGTTGGATTTTCTAACAATGCCGAACTTGTGAACCAGATGGGATTTGATATCAATGATCCCAGTCCGTATCTGCACAATATGGACCAGACTTTGAAATCCATATTTACCAAAGTTAATTCTTCCATTAACTACTTTACCTCTGCTCTAGCCCGGAACTTTAGCAAAGATAACGCGGCTTTCATGACTATACGTAAGGGTGCTACCAATGTTTTTCTATCCGGTGGAATAACGAACGCCCCAGCCTTTTTTGATAAAGCCAGGCAGAGTTTCAATTGTTCCATCCATGTTCTTCACCCCTTCAATTTGAAGGGAACCCTCGATCAAACGGAATCTATGTTTCAACAGGAAGATTTTCGGCTTGATCTGCGTATGGCTAATCCCTATATAGACTGTGTTGGGGGCGCTTTGCTGGGGCTGGACTCAGCTCGAGCGGAATCAAATCTTGTATCCAAGGTTGATTCGGAAAATGAAAATATACTTCAGATCTTACGCAAACTACCGCTGGCCAAGTATCGAAACGGTCTGTTCGCGATTCTTTGTTTTATTCTTGCTCAGAGCGGCTGGAAATACATCAGTGTGTCTGGAGAATTCGAAACTCTCAGAAAGCAAACAGGTTCCGCTAAAAAGAAGCTTGAAATTTCAAAACGAGTTCGTGATGAACTCCTCGAACTTCGTAAAACTGAGACCCTGAACCAGTCCAGGCTAGATTATATAAGAATGATCATGAAGGACTACTCCTATTGGCCGAGGGTGCTCCAGCTCTTGATGACCAAACTAGGCCCGGATATTAAGCTAACGGGATTAAAGTTTACGACGGCGCCGCCAAGCTGGCATGAAGGAAAAGCCACGAAATGGGAAGAAAGTGAGGATGAAAAAGAATATCCCTGGACGGATATGGCTATCCAATGGGAGTTGAAAGGAGATGCCCTGGCCCGTAGTTCGGTCCCAAATTTAATTCAAAGTTTAAAGGATACGGGTATCTTCATTATTCCGAAGCCCCCGGCCACCAAATTTGTTCCCGAACAAGAGCGGAAAAAACGAGGGTCAAAACGAGGAGAAG
Organism: uncultured bacterium; assembly: GCA_964539825.1. Taxonomy (GTDB): domain Bacteria; phylum Muiribacteriota; class UBA6191; order UBA6191; family UBA6191; genus CAZIKF01. The sequence continues at coordinate 13,109 of CAZIKF010000010.1, read as the reverse complement.
AAGAATTTGAAATCATCTCCGCTCACTATGAATTTGTTTTGCAGGGAACGATCAAATTGGATAATCCGATATGAACAAGACCTTAGAAGTTAAACAGCATATTCAAATTCTGGCCGTAGTGATCATTTTGGTTTACTTTGGCCTGGATGGATTTTTACTGGGGAATAAACCCAATTTGATTCGTTCAATGAACGGTCAGATTACACGCCTTGAGAATAATCAAAAAAGTCTTGAGAGCCTCCAAAGAGATAAAAAAAGTCTTGAAGATGACCTGGAAGAATCCCGCTCCAGTTTCGAAGAGCTGCTCATTCGCTTTCCAAATGATGCCAATACAGAGAATGATAGAAGTGCGATGATTGCTGGAATTACTTCACGACTCATTGTGCAAAAGGAGTATTTAAAACCCAAATATGTGACTGATTATACGGCCAAGAATATGGATGTGGTCTCAATTCCCAAAGTCCTGGACGAAGACAGTGAGCTTGAAATACCACGAGTAATCCGGATCGTGAATTATGAATCTGATCTGGATTTACGAGCCAACTACTTTGAGCTTTTGGAATTTTTACATGAACTTTCCAATCAGGACATGTTTTTTCTACCAACAGCGATTGAGATCAAACCCGATGAGGATGTCCCTTACGGAGTTCAGGCAAGGGTGCAGCTGCTAACCTTTGGATTCGATGGATTTCGCCCCGCACAAAAGAGATAGCGTCTCGCGATGGGTTCCCCTGATCCCTTGAAAAATCGCCTGAGTATCCTGACTATTTTTTACAATCATGAATCCTTTGTAGACTCCTATTTTCTTTCCTATCAGCAAATTTTTGGATCTCTCCCCTGTCGCCTCCTGGTGGTGGACAACGCCTCTAGTGATAACACCAGGCAACGGTTGGAACTATGGAGGAAAAAGTCCGGTTTTCAGTTCGATTATTATCCGCTTGATACGAATGATGGCTTTGGGGTAGTTCATAACTGGCTCGCGAGAGAAACGAATACCCCAAACTTGCTCTTTCTTAACCCCGATACCAGTTTTTCAGAGGACTTCATATCCCCGTGTTTGGAAGTCCTCGATAAGGTGGGGGGCATTGTGTCGCCTCTACTAAGAGACGACACAAATAAAGTTTACGCCAATTTTTCCCCTTTCTTTGATTCCAGTTGGTTCTTTACCAAAAAACTTCTCTATCTTGCGTATCCACTTAAAGAAATCCAGGAGGTGGATTGGATCCAGGGTGCTTCGCTTTTTTTGAGGAGGAATGAATTTCTTGCCGTTGGAGGCTTTCAAGAACATTTCTTTCTCTACACTGAAGATATGGCGCTCGGTCGTGACTACCTTGACCTGGGGTGGCAGTCGAGGGTGTTGAAAAAAGTATGGATTTACCACCCCCGCAGAGACATAAGTACAGCAAAATTTGATTCCATGTGTAAAAACCTCGGACATTACTTTAGTCATCGAGATCCAACCCACTATGCTCGTTATTTACAAATCATGGCATTAATTGGGCGAATTCCGTTTAGCTGGGTGGAACTCTTTGAGAAATCCGTTGGTCTAAGAAGTGAAGAGTGAACTACGAGGGTATACTTTCATCGCGAAGGAAGAAGAATGGCCCGAATTCTGTTGCAGAGCAGAAAAAATCTTTTTAAAAAGCCTGGCGGAGACACCGTACAAATCGAGTCTCTCCAAAGAGGGCTGATTAAGATTGGTTATGAGGTAGACCTTTCCCTGGAACTCGACCCTGATCTTGGGTCAGTCGATTTGGTGCATTGTTTCAATATTACTCGGCTTCAGGAAACACAGTTGCAGATTTCCAATGCCGTAAACCAGGGAACACCTGCCGTTTTAAGTCCGGTTTTCCATAATCTTACCCGCTATTTTCGGGCAGGAGTCTATGGATGGAAGAGAATGATTACGCGAACTCTTTCCTATGACTCTCTGGAACAGTTAAGAAATCTATACCTATGGGCTTTCAACGAAAGTGACCCCAGGGCCTGCTCCCAATTTCTATCCCTGGGATATGTGGAATCAGGCAGGAGGATTCTTAGCTCAATTCAAGGGATGGTAGTTAATTCTCACGAAGAGGCCAGGGAGGTTTTTTCCTTTTTCCAGCCGCCAAAAACCCCCCATTATGAATTGATTCCCGTGGGAGTTTCCCGCTCTGAATTGGATACTGTGGATGAGCGTTTCTGTGCTCAAACAAGGATCCGAAATTATGTGTTATGTGTTGGTCGTCTTGAAGACCTAAAGAATCAGGTCAGGGTGTTTAAGGCTTTAGAAAATCTTCCCATATCCCTGGTGTTCATTGGTCATGAAAATTCAAAGCATGGTTCCTATATTCGCAAGTTTCATAAATTGGTACGATCCCATCCCAATGCTCACTGGTTTGCGGACCTTGATCGAAAGACAGTGCTTAGCGCTATGAAGACAGCCCGAGTTCACATATTGGCGTCCATGGTAGAGACTACGGGTCTTTCCAACCTGGAAGCTGGATACCTGGGCGCGAATATTGTGGCCACGGAAAATGGTTATTCCAGAGAAATCTTCAAGAACATGGCATACTATTGTGATCCCGAAGATCTTAGTTCGATCCGTGAATCAGTTTCTATGGCGATCTCAAAACAAGCCTCACCTTTACTGAAAGAATATATTACGAGCAGATACACCGAAGAAATGTGCGCCTTGAAACACGACCGACTTTATGGGAAAATTCTGCGAGACTCACGATCAAGCGGTGGCGATTTTCCCAAAGTTTTACCTGGAACACCTGCTTTGAGTGTAGTGCAATCGCGTAATCTTCAGGAGTCCTCTTAAGCATGTATTATCCCATCCTCCTCATCCTATTTTCAGGGATCCCACAGGTAATTTCCGCCAACGAATACGAGCCCAAGGCCATGTTGAAAAAAGGCATCGCGATTCAAGCCAAAGATCCGATAGGGGCATTAGCCTTTTACCGCAAAGCTCTTTTCGCGAGGTACCCCGGACCAAAGATCGTCAACCGGGTAAAAGTGGGATACCAGATTGCTATCCAGTCCCTGATGGAGAAAAAGAAATTGGATAAAGCTCTGCAGCTTACGGATGAGATTCTGGGTTTGCCAATAAAGGGGGTGGAATCTTTTCTGACCTTCAAAATGGTCATCGCCCATGATAAAGGAGATTACAATCTCAGCATTCTCTATGCCAATCAAATTGTTTCTCTCTCAGGTGCTAGCGATAACACGCACTTTTTTAAGGGAAAAAGCTACCATGGTCTAAAAGCATACAAACTTGCTTTACAGTCCTTTGCCAATATTTCAGGTCAATTCCCCGGAAAGCGTACGGTCAAGGTTTTGACCGGGGACAGTTATTACCATCGCGGGAATCTTGAGCGGGCCAAAGCGGTTTTCAGGGAGGCTCAGGCTCTAAAGAGCTCGCCTGATGTGGAGCGTATGCTCAAGAAAATTGAATCCGAGTCTGGACTGGAGAAGGAATTTAGATTCTCAGACAAGTCGCCCTATTTTATTCTGCGAGCCCATAAAGACAGGATAGTTAAGATTGAGGAAACTCTCGGATATCTATTAGATGGGATTTATGTGGATTTGGCCGGGTCCTTCGGTTTTTACCCTGAGACCCCAATCCAGGTAATCATTTATGAACCAGACAAACGCTCCTGGAGTTCAAATTTAAAAAATCCCCAGTGGTCTGCCGGGGTTTATGACGGTGAAGTTCGGATTCCCGGCCTTGAGTTGGAGCGGGATGAGTATGAATTGGAGACTCTTCTACGCCATGAAATTACCCACCTTTTTTTAGATAGTATGGCTCGTCATTCCATTCCTACCTGGCTAAATGAGGGAATCGCTCAGTATTTTGAAAAGCCCTTTGTTTATGAGGGAGAAGGGGCATTCAGTGTCCGTGAAGAGGCTCCCATTTCTGCCCGAACCAAAGAACTGGTTTCGCAGGCTTTGAAATCCAAGAAGATCATCTCTTTTGAAAAAATTTCGGGTTCTTTTAACGGATTTGAACGAGCTACCGCCGAACTTGCCTATGGTCAATCTCTACTAATGGCACGGTACTTTATGGAAACCCAGGGCCCTTGGAAACTGCAAAGAATGCTGAGGGAAATATTTATGGGGGGGCCGTTTGAGGCGGCCTTTCAGGCCCAATGTGCCATGAGCTCCGAAGAATTTTTTCTAGCCTGGGGCGTGGCTCAAAAGGATAAATGGAAACTACCATGAAACTTTTTTTTCCCCTGATTCTTCTTTTTACCGGTTCCCTTAGTTTTATGGGTTGTTTTGGCGGTTCTGAGAAGACCCCGGATCAAACTTCCAAAAAACCTCCTGTGGCGCTCACTCAAGATAAAACACCTTCACCCGCTGCTAAAGTATCGCGGGTCGCCCTGGAGGTACCTCCAGGGTATAGCCAGGAAGCCACCGGCGCGGTGCTCCACAACAATCTTACTGCTAAGGATCCCGCCAAAAGAGCCCACGCCATAGCCTCCCTGCGGTTTTGGGGCTGGAAAGATTCCCTTGATTTGATTCGTGCGGCTCTTAAGGATTCTAACCCCCTCGTCCAAAAGGCGGCTGTAGAAGCCCTGGCCTCCTTCAAAGATACAGAATCGGTTCCCCAGCTCTATGGCACCTTTCAACGGGCACGTGGAAAAAAGCGGCTTCAAGAGGCGGTCTTGATTGCCTTTCGTGAGATCAATGATGATAAGACGATTTCTTTTATTGAAGGTTTGTTGGGTAAGCTCGATCCCCAGCTCTCCAGCATCGCGGTGGAGGTATTACGTGCCATCCGCCCGATCAGGAAGCCCACCGGGGACTCCGGTCGTGAAAGCCTGGATGCTTTTACGATTTCTGGCATCATTGGCAGAGGAAAGAGCCAGAAAGTTCAAGCGGGGGGTGAGTTTTTTGGAGTAGGAGATTCGATCCTGGGATTTGAAATTAAATCTATTGATTCTGATAATGGGATCGTAAGCCTTGCAAAGAGTGGAAAATCCTTTTCCAAGCCTATCGATGTTGGAGAACAAGATCCAGTGGAAAAGGCTATTGAGGCTACCCAGGGAACGGAGGATAGACTGGTCTATGAAGCCCTGATGAAGCTGGCTTCTTATCGTGATCCCAGACCTTCGGCAGAGCTAATCAGTCTTCTTGAGGGGGATAATTCCGATGAAATTAAATTGGGAGCTTTGTTCGCAATCGGTTTATGCGGTATTGAGAATGCTATCGATTCCATTCGAAATATGCTCTCCAGGGAGAAGAAGACAGATTTCTTGATTCTTGGAATCGATGCTCTGGTGAGAATGGGAGACGAGAACGCGACGGATTCCCTTGTAAGTCTGGCCAAGCACCCCAACCCATGGATTCGAAATGCTGTGGTTCATGGGCTCGGAACCCTGGCCTCCAACCATGGGCTTTCCAATATTGTTGCAGGCTTGTTTGATCGCTATAGCTTCGTAAGGAGCAATGCTTTGCATCAACTCATCCAACTTTCTGATCTCGGGCTTAAGGGTGAGATCGCGAAGTTATTGGACTCCATTTCCTATTCGGAAGAAATCACTCCCGACGCTCAAAAATTTGCCAACTTTCTGGGCACCTTACCGGTAGAGGAGGGTGAAGAATCCAGTACGGATATGTGGAGCAAACCAGGCACGGGTGCGACAATCGAGAAAAAGAAGGTTTCTACGGATATTTATAAACCAAAATTCATCATTTTGAATATGGGGAGTTTTGGTGTTAAGAAACTGGTGACGATTAGTGAAGATGGAGTTTCTCGCAGGGTTCATAAGGGTGACTACATTGATGGCAATGAGGTCATCGAAATAGATCTGGATGATGAACTTGTGCATCTTAAGCTTCCAGACGGAAAGGTTGCTCTTATTGAGCAGACCGATGATTCCACCCCGGCGGCGGTCTTTGAGATCCAATGATCTCGATTCTGCACCTTCTTGAACATAGCTTTGATCAACGACAAGGAGGTGTAGAAAACTTTGTAAGTTTTCTCACCAAAACAAGTACCCCGGGGCTTGAACAATTCCTGGTACGCAAGGCTAAGCTGGGCGGCTCTTATAGCCTACTTCAGACTCTTTTTGGAAAGAAGAATTTTCGGCTCAGTGCTAAGGCTTTGGAAAAGGGCCTCGAAATCCTGCCTTCAGCACCAAAGGATTTGCGTTCAAGTATCTTTCACATCCATCAAATCCTTCCTTACGGATTGAAGACGCTGGTTCAACTCTCTCGTCAAGTTCCCTGTGTTTTTACACTTCATGATTATTTTCCCTTCTGCCAAAAGGTTCATTTTTATCCCTACCACGGTGGACCCTGTAGCGGGGCGTCTGTGCTTAAATGCTCCAGTTGTGTGGGAGGCTCTATCAAGAGCCCTTTTCTCATCCCCTTTTTTTTAACGCGCAATCACCACATCCAGGAGTACTTTCAAAATGTACGGGCACTCATACTTCCCAATGATGATTTGATCGAACAGGTTCCCTGTCAATTTCGATCAAAGACCAGGGTAGTTCCTTACTCGGTCCCCTCCTGTGAGTTTGAAGAAGTGGAGAAGTCGGATGCATTGGTCTTTCTGGGCAGTATTCGGCAGCATAAGGGAATTTTCGTGCTCATCAAGGAACTTGAGGATAGTGGATTTCAAGGAAATCTCGACATTTACGGCCCTGTGGACCAAAATCTCTCCCTGTCAAACCTTCCTTCCTTTGCCAGGTATAAAGGGATCTTAAAAAACCGCTCAGAGTTAAAACGCTATAAAGCAATGGTTCTCCCGTCTCTTTGGAAAGAAACAGGTCCTTTAGTGGTTCTTGAAGCCTTAGAAGAGGGCATTCGAGTTTTCGCCAGGAAGGGCTCTTTGAGTTCCACCTACTCCCAATCCAAATCGATCCATTTCTATTCTCACGCCAGTGAAATCCTCTCAATGAATGAGGATGATGAAATTGAAACCATCAAGGGCTTACAAAGTCTTCAAGCCGTCCGAGAAAGGCATCGAGAAATCTATGAAGAGGTTTGGGAATCCTGGTATCAGAGAAATATTGATGTGAAGTAAGAATTAGATTCTGTAGAATTTTGTAAAGCGAGCCCGAGGGATTATCAAGTCTTAGTCTGTAATCAGATGCTAGGGTATATAATGAAAGTGTAAAGGCGAATCGAGCTAAGGAGTTGGTTATGGCAAAAGTAGCGGTTATCTTATCGGGATGCGGCGTTTATGATGGTTCTGAAATTCATGAATCCGTAATGGCTCTTTTTTATTTGCAGCATGCTAATTTCGAAATAGTTTACACAGCGCCCAATGTAGACCAGTTCCATGTAATTAATCACACCAGTTCAGAAGAGAGTTCTCAACCTCGAAATGTACTCGTGGAATCCGCGCGTATCGCCAGGGGTCCAGTTTTAGATTTGAGTGACGCGAATCCAGAAGATTTTGACGCCGTTGTCCTACCTGGGGGATTTGGTGCGGCTAAGAATTTGTGTAATTTCGCCATTAAGGGGGTAGAGGCGGAAGTACAACCGGATGTGGAGCGTTTTTTAATCAAATCTCATCAGCTTGGGAAACCTATCGGTGCGATCTGTATTTCTCCCGTTGTTTTAGCTTTAATCGCCAGCCGCTTCCAAACTCAATCAAAGCTCAATCTGACAATTGGAAATGATCCAGCGACCAGTGAAGCGATTGAAAAGTTGGGATGTGAACATAGCGTAAAAAAAGTAGATGAAATCTGCGTGGATGAAAAAAATAAGATCATCACCACACCAGCTTATATGCTGGGTCAGAATGTAGTTGAAATCGCTTCGGGAATCGAGAAACTTGTTCAGAAATTAGGCACCTGGATTTCCTAGGTTGATGAGAATACTATTTCTTTTTATCTGCCTGATTTATGCAATTGGTGAAGCCAAAGGATTCTCTCCAGCTCATAAAGAAAAGGAAAAGTATCTCTTTTTTCAATCCGCTCTAAAGCTTCTTAATACCCTGGACAGCGGAGATATTGACCAAACGGTTGAGTTCTTCGAACCAGGTTTTGATCGCCGGGTTTTAGGGTCTCAGATTTTTCAGACCTGGGGATCACTCACTGAGAATTATGGTGACTTCATTTCCTTTTCCTCGCTGAGTTTTCGCAATGAGTTCCCTGAGGCCGCGGTGTACGGAAAGATTAAGTTTGAGCGACGGGACTTTGGATTACGCCTGGGCTTTGGACCGACAAAACAGATTGGTGAATTTCGTCTGATCACAGATCTTTCAAAGGTTCCGGCAAGTTCCCCAATTCCTCGCCCTTATGTCGATCAACAGAAATACACCGCGATTACTTTCCAGGTGGGCTCAAAAAAGTACCCGCTTAAAGGAAAGTTATACCAGCCCACTCAAAGACAACCAACCGATCCTATACTTTTACTAACCCATGATTTTGGCTCCAGAGACCTGTTTCACCGGGTAGGGGTTAACGCTATTTTTAAAGATCTTGCCGAAGGCTTAGCAACATTTGGATTTTCCGTTTTTTTATATCCCAAGCGATCCCATGTATATGGCAAAGATTCCTCGAAACCAGAAATTAATCCTGGATGGGAAGTGTTGGAAGATATTTACAGTAGTCTTTATCATTTGAAGAATCGGCTTGAGTACCGGGAAGCCCCAATGATTCATGTGGCCTACGGATTTAGTACTTTCTTTGTGCCATATCTCACCCAAAAGTCTCTTTTTGACGGCTATATTCTTCTTAATCCCAGCTTTAGAAATCCGCTGGAACTGCTTTTTGAAGATCAGGAGTTTCGCGCGGTATTTGAAGGAATTCAAGCCAGGGATCTGGAGATTCTTGCTTCCAAAATTGGGAAATTCTATAGTGGGTCTCTGGGGGAAGGGGAAGATCTCTTCGGTTATCCCCCGTCTTATTTTCGCTCCCTATCCCGCTATGCCGGTGAACCCAGACCCACGCCTAAACTACCGTTTTTAGCCGCGTTTGCCCTATCAGATCATACCTATAACTCCTCGGATCGCCTCAAGATCAAAGGGCTTCTTTCTGGACATTTGTTGGAAGTAGTTGAATTTCCAAACCTCAATCGTGTTTTTCACCAATCGCACGCAAAGAATCCAGAACTTGACTTCTATACTCCCGGAATTGTTTCCCCAGCCTTGATTCAAACCATGGGTAGCTGGTTAAAGAGAAAATTTGAGAAGACCTGGGTTAGGAAGAATTCTCAGAGCGGTTCTTGAAATAGAGGATTAGAAAAGCGATTAGGAAGGCTTGCAGGAAGAATTTCCAAAGACCTAAATCTGCATGAACCTTGCCCGAGCCTGAGAAGGAATTCAGGACCTTGTTGAATTCTTCTAAAAATAGGGACTCTTCCTCAACAGGGAGTAGTCCGTTAAAGTAAAGGAAGAAGTCATAACAAGGGACCAGGCTCGCCACGCTTAGAAAATTGGCCCCCCCCTTTTCACTAGGAATTTTAAGAAAGGGAGATGGGATTCCCTCCACCGGTCTGCTCGAAGTTTCGATCTCTGGAAGTACGAGGAAACCCTTTTTCTCAAGACCCTGGCTGACAAATTCCTCAAAATACTGTTGAAGAACCCTGGAATAGGTAGAAGAAGTAGGAATGATATCCATGTGTAACAAAAAAGCTGAGGTGCTGGGAATATTGCCCAACGCATTTGGTTTACCCGGATTCCCCGCCAGGGCAGGAATCTCTCGATTCCTTGGCCCCTCTGCGATGAAATTGGTTTGGTCATGAACCGGCACGCGAGCATACTCTTTGTTTTTGGGTATAAGGAAGACCACACAACGATTCACTCTGAGTTGTTCAAGGGTTTTTTCAGATAGGGAAACGGAAAAAGATTTAAGGATTAATTTACTTTCTTCACTATCCTCCTCGATAGGAATCCACCGATCTGGAATTTCAAATCCAACACCCTGGCCAAAATAGTAACTGCGGCTTGAGCATACGCAGCAAAATAGGAAAAAGAGAGATGTAGAAAGCGCGGTCTTCATGAGTAGAAAGCACAAAGAAACTTGGGGTGTAGGCCTACTTTATCTTATCATTTTGCCTGGACACTGGGGCAACGACCAATCAAAGGGGGTCCTTTGCTGCTTTATGCAACATCAGATGTTCATATAGATTCTCATGAGCTTAACTGGCAGCTCTGGCAAGAGATTGGCAGAGTCTGTGAAAAATCTCCCCCTGATGTTCTTCTCATCGCGGGCGATCTTGCAGAAAGCCTTGATGGCTGGAGCCGTGCACTTCAAATTTTCTCCCATTTTTCGTTTCAGAAGCTAATCCTACCCGGTAATCATGATCTTTGGAGTCGTACTGAGTCCGAGCCAGATTCATTCTCTAAATATGAAAAGGACCTGCCTGAGATTTGTAATCAGCATGGCTGGCATTATTTACCCAAAAATCCATGGATCCATAGAGAAATTGCCGTGGTGGGCTCTTGCTGTTGGTATGATTACTCACTTCTTCCCGGAGTTCATCCCTTTAGTCATGAGGAGTTATCGCAGAAGCGTAGAGGGCCTGTGAAATGGATGGATGGATTTGCCTGTTCGTGGCCAGGAATCTCTCAAGAGAGGCTGGATGAAACGCTTGTAGAGTATTTTCGTGGTCAACTTCTTCAAGATTTAGGCATGGTTTCAGACCCATCCAAGACTTTGATTTTAGCGACTCATTTTCCCTTCTATCAAGAATTTCTTCGTTATGAAGGGATTTCCTGGGACCGCGCTTATTTTGGAGCTTTTATGGGCTCTTCAAGCTACCGTGATATCCTTAGTTCATTTCCAATAAAGCTCCATATCTGTGGACATCTTCATCGCCGGGAATTCCTTAAGATGGATGATTGCTCTGTTTACCTGAGTCCCGTTGGGACTGTCAGAGAATGGACTGTGAAAGATCCCGCTGCGCATCTACAAAGAGTTCTGCTTAAGCTCGAGGTTCAAAATCAAAAGATAGAATGTACCAACGGCGCTTAGAATAGAAAACAGTAATGGAACCACGATAAATTCTTTTTTTCTGGGTTGTGGAGCTACCGGAAAAATGAAGTTCAACATTCCTTTTTACCACATAGGCCTGAGGGTCAAATTGATGATTAACGAAGTCCATCTCAATTAGATTATTATGCAGCTGGGCCATTTTTACCCTGCCCAGTCTCTCTTGAATCGAGGGGTGCAAAAAGTCTATGAACTGTTCCAGCCGGGCCTCTTTGAGAGTCTTAAAGAATTCTGTAATAGCCTTCGAGGCGGAGTCATAAACTCTCTTCTTTCTCTCAGAGGCATGCACTTCGAATCTGGAAACGGCCCTGGGGTTTTGAGAATCTTCATTTTCTTTGAGCCAGATTTCGAATTTTCCGCTGGAGCCATCGGCATAGGAGAGAGCGCCACCCAGCTTCGAACCTGTTGCGGTTTCCTCAAATAGAGTCCGTCTAGGTTTGATTTTGGCGGGGATGATGTCATCGAAAAGAAAGGAGGAAGCATCGATTAGTTTGGCAAATTCCTTGTCTCTGACTTCATCTCGATAAGAATCTGCCATCAAGGCATATGCCCGATTCGTCTCACCCTTTGAAAGAATTGTAAAAAACTTGATCGCAATCTTTTTTGCTTGTTTGAAGGAGTAGGTTTTCCAATAGTAGAAGAGCCCTCCTCCTGATCCCACGAGAACTATCAGGGCCAGGACAATTCCAATCCAGGACCTGCTCGACTTTTGGGAAGGAGCTGCTGCTATCTCATCCGCTCCACCTGAGGACTCCGAATCTAATTTGATCGATTGGGTTTCATCATCAAGATCCGGGATTGATGCTTTCTCTTCGGGAGTAGAAGGTTTTTTTTTCAGACGATCTAGAAGTCCCATCTTAGTATCCTGGTTTCTTCATTTTATCGTGCCAGGTTCAAAAGAGCCCATGAATGCAAACACCAACCAGACAGAAAGTGGATCAAACTGTATAGCTTTGGCTGCCGAAGAAGAATCATTTCTGCGGTTTCAGGGTCTTTACATACCTTAGGAGATCTTCCATGCTTTTTGTTGCCGGAAAAAAATCAGTGACCCCTGCTGAATTCAATCTCTCAAACTGATTTCTGTCTGTTGTCTCATAAAGACAAACAATGGGAACGGAGGAACTGGCAAGACTCCGGAGTCTTTTAAGTTCTTTCTTTGAATCCAAGAACTGCAGGGGAACATCTAAGAGTATGAGTTCAAAATTTGAGGGCTCGAATTCTCTTGCTTCCAGAAGCGAGGTGGCACACTGACACTCATGTCCCACCTGGGAAAAAAAGAGTGTGGCCAATGAGTTTTTACTCGAATCTTCGTGAATGTAGAGAATTTTCATGGGATTCGACGATAGGAGTAGGGAATCCTCACAACTCCTATGAAGATAACCAGTAAAATTTCCTATACGCTTAGCTTATTTTACCATAAGCCGGTGGGATTAATTCTTTATGTATTGGTGGGGATTTCTTATTCGGATTCGATTTCAGAATTCCTGCTAAAGCCAACGATTCGCGGAGTCTATATCGATTCCCACGTAGGGAACCTGCAGCTAAAAACCAAAGATGAATTTCCCACTTTCAAATCCAAGCTGGGAGCCCTTTCCAAAACAATCCCTTTACGAATAGTCGAAGATAAGGGGACTTTGAAAATTCTGCCCAGTGTCTTTCGCTCGAAGGGTGAATCGGTAGGATTTCACGCCACTATCCTTACACCTGGCAGTCTTGTTAGATCCGAAGTACTTCATAAGCTTCAATTAATGGGGGACTGGTTTTTGAGATTCCGGGTAGCCTCCAAAAAATCCCCAGATCATTTATGGATTTTTCTTCAGATGTCACCCAATTTCTTTCTCAATCAGTTTCATCAGGATTTCCAACTATTCGTAGATTATATCTTCAGTGATCGGAAGGCAATTCAGGTCGTCGATCTTCCCCGTTGGATTCAATGGCAGCGCCAGCTTTTAAGAGAGAATTATGTGGGAGTGATGCCGGACCCCACGACCTTACCGGACCCGGCATTTTCCCGCGCCTCACGCAGAGGAGTCCTCTCAGATGTTCTTAGGTGATGCGAGGACCGGTGCTTTGGCACGGGATTGAGAGCCCGGGAGCAGCACCTGGCAGCGGTTTCCTCGTCAAAGGTAGAACAACTACCTTTTCCTCACGAACCACTGCCATGCACTACTC
>CAZIKF010000009.1:0-124562 GCA_964539825.1 uncultured bacterium | reverse complement strand
CAGGTCCTCATCACTGATGTGACAGCTCTCCAGATGCACTGACCCATCGGGAATCTGTAGATCCGCCTCAAGACAAACCTTCCCTGGGGTGGCCTCTATGGTAGGTTCGGTACTCTCAAAATCCATGGTTGATGTGGTTACATCCGAAAACTCATCACTAAGCGGGACAGATACCTTCTCGCCGTCCCCTTCCTCCTGAGATTCCACCTCACCGAATTGATTTTTCAGAGGTTTGGCAATCACTTTGAGGGGGTAACTTTTAGCTACACTCTGTGAGCCTTTAGAGAGAGTTACCGTCAAGAAGACAGTCGCGTCACCCTGGGAGCCATCAGGTCTATGAACATTTCCGAGATGTGTGATTGTGTTGACATCACCTGAGACCCAATCAAGCTCCACTTCACTGATTTTAAGCGGTAGCTCAAAGCTTTCTCTAATCTGGTTTGCGGACTCATTGGGAAAAATCAGCTCCGAAATAGCCAGCATCTCACAGGCTGCCTTAACATCAACTTCGTCGATGAGATCCTGGAGTTCTTCGAGAGTCTTGATTGGCCCATTTTCTTTAAGAGCCTTCTGATAGTCCTCCAAATCTCCCGGTCCTGGCCTGGAGATACCAACATCTTCCAGTAACCGACGGGTGATATTCCCGGTCTTGTCCTCTTCAATCAGGGTATTGAGAATTTCCAGGGGACTCGGAGGTTCCTCCGGGACCACTTCAAAATTAAGAGGCTCGGACTCTTCACTTTCATTGCCGACCCGATCCTTTGAGGTGATAGTAAAAGAATGGGGACCTGGTTCCAGGTCCTCTTCGGGCTTGTAGCTCCATTTTCCATCCTCGTCGACAGGTACCTCAGCGATAATCTTTCCGTCCCTTCTCAAAATCACAGTGGAACCGGGTTCTGCTGTTCCTGAGATGGCAGGTCTGGGATCTGAGGTTCTATCATCCCCTGAGGAGAGAGGCGGCGGTGGGATCTGAGGAGGAACCGCGTCTATCGTGATGGTGGTAGTATTCGTGGAAGGAAGATCTAGGTCGAGTTCATTGCCAGCTTTATCCTTGATGGTACTTCCGCCAAGATCTAGCTCAGAGCCAATCTGAATTCCATTTTCATCAAGCTGACCCTCCTCGACGATGTATTCAAAAATCAATTCATCTGCTGCCCCCCCTTCAACAAAGGTAGCAAAGACCGTTTTTCCTCCTATGATCAATGCAAGGCGCGGTTCTCCTCCCGAGGTATCTATGATTACCTCCTCATCAAGACGCAGGCTGAAGCGTAAGGGTTTACCGGGACCGTAGGAACCAGGCGATGGGATTTGAATCGCTTTAATAGTGGGAGGGGTGTCATCAAGATCCGTGACCTGAATCGTTACAGAGGCCCTGTTCTCAAACACTCCATCGCTTGCCTTGATTGTTAGGACATAAAGATTCTGAGATTCGAAGTCCAGCTGACCTGCTACCCTGATTTGACCTGAAGCAGGATCGATCTCAAAAGCATCTCCATCATTTCCACCTGCGATGGAGTAAGTGAGGTCATCGCCATCCGCATCCTCTGCTTCAATTGGGGTTCCAATCTCAACTCCCAGATCACGGTTCTCCAGGGTAGAAAAGGACTCACCCTCTATCTCTGGTTCATTATCATTTTCATTCATTACCAGAATCACAATGGGTGCTGAACTTGCCAGTGTTCCGTCATCAGCGCGCAAGATGAGGGTGAAGGAGGTTGTGGTCTCATAGTCGAGCTCACTGGCAACCAGGATCTGTCCTGTTTGAGTCTCAATTGAGAATCTCTCTTCACTATTGCCTTCCAGAATAGAAAAAGTCAGGGAGTCCCCATCTACATCAGCAGCGTCCGGGGTAGTTCCAACCTCGGAGTTTACCGAGAGAGTCTCCGCTATGGTGTATTGTGCTGACTCTAAATCAGGGGCATTATCGTTGGTATTTGTAAGATTGATTACAAGGGTCTGTACAGCGGTTCCGCCTTCACTGGTAACCGTGATCTCTACTATGAAGGTATTGTTTCCATCCGTGTCACCTGGATTCTCGAAGTCCGGAGTGCTTAGAAAACTAAGCTCACCGGTATCTGGATTAATCTGAAGCAGATCGCTGTCCTCTCCTCCAGAAATTGAATAGATAATAGAGTCGCCTTCATCATCAGAACCGGCCACAGTGAGCACTGAATCAACATTCTCATCAATTGCGGCTGTAGCTACATTCCCTCCCCCACTGCTAGTGATGACAGGCGCTTCATTGGTGTCGCTCACCGTGATTTCAACCGAAGCTGTATCCAGCGCCTCATCCGGATCCTGCACTTTCACGACCAACTCATATACATTATCAGCACCCTGATCAGACGGGTTCTCATAATCAGGAGCCTCTTTGAAACTCAGCTCTCCTGTATCCGCATCAATGCTAAATTTTTCTTTATCGTCACCACCAGTAATGGAGAAGGTGAGCGTATCTTCGTCGATATCGGTCGCTGTGATCGTAATCGCCACTGATTGGTTTTCAACCACACTTCCGGCAATGTTCCCCTTGAGATGAGCCAGTACGGAGACTTTGCTGGAATTGGATCCATCCTGGAAAGCGAGATAGTGTACATCGTTTGCATCAAATACCAGCGAGGTATAAGAGGCGGATGACTCAGTAAAACTCTTTTCTCCAAAGGGCTCCCAGTCAGTACCATTGAACTTCATAATCGTGGCTTTCCTTGTAGATCCGAATTCCTGGTAAGCCACCCAGGGGGTATCGTTTGAGTCAAATGCCAGAGATTGAAAAGCCATTTTTCCATCGGAGAAGGTTTTCGAGCCCACTGCCACCCAGTCAGTTCCGTCAAACTTCCTCACTGTAATCTTGCCGTCGCTGGCAAAATCGCTCAGGGAAATATAGGGGGTATCTTGCCCATCCAAAGCAATAATCACAGAATTGGCGATGCCATCGGAGAATCCTGCGGTTCCGACAAAGACCCAGTCGGTTCCATCAAACTTCATCACCGAGGCTTTACTTCCGTTTCCGGCATCCCGAATCCCGATATAGGGGATGTCCTTTGAATCAATCGCAATGGAGGCCGAGAACACATTGCCATCAGTGAATCCCTGGTCTCCTACAAACACCCAATCACTGCCGTCATACTACATCACCGAGCCCTTGTTCTTGGAGCCGTCCTTGAACACCACGTAGGGTGTTCCCTTCGAGTCCAGAGCCATGTCGAAGTAGAAGGAATTATCCGCATTGAATCCTCTATTGCCCACGACAACCCACTCGGTTCCATCAAACTTCATTACTGTGGCCTTATTAGAGTTGAAGTTCTCTAAAAATCCCACATAGGGCTCTCCACCGGGGCCAAAGTCCAGCGGTAGGTATAGACCATAGCCGCCAGTGAAATTTTTCTCACCTACTAGAACCCACTCCGTCCCGTTGAACTTCATCAGACTTGCACCCTGTGAGTTCCCACTATCTTCAAAAACCATATAAGGGGTGTCATTGGAGTCAAATACCAGGGAAATCTGGCTTGCTGTTCCGTCAGAGAGACCCGCACCAAAATTTTGAAAACTGGAACCCCTTGGGTTTGTAATCGCTGGCGGATCATTGACCGGATCTACAGTGATCGAAAAGGTGGTGGTACTGGAGCCGCCCTGTCCAGTGGCTGTTAGAGTAATCGTCGCTTCACCACTGAAATTCTCGTTCAAGTGGAGAACCAGGGTATGCCCATCAAAACTCACAGTCCCGCTACCTGGCGGTTCAATGGAGGCGATCAGGTCGATCGAGTCTGTTGACGCACCTGTGAGGTCCAGGCTGATTCGTAGTTCATCAAAATCCTCGGTGGTTTCCTGGGATGGGATAGTGCTAATCTCAGGCGGTTCTTCACCGTCCAGGACCGTGACCGTCACCGTGGTTTTAGCTGTGCCGCCGTTACTGTCATCTGCGGTGACTTCCACCACATAGGTATTGTTTCCTGCCGTATCCCCCAAATCGATGGGATTTTCAAAATCAGGTGGCTCTTTGAAAGAAAGAATCCCCGTGGACTGTGTGATTTCAAAGGCCTCTTCATCAGCGCCCCCGCTTACCGAATAGAGCAGGGAATCGCCGTCCACATCCGTGGCTTCAAGACTCATCACCACGCTCGTGCCTTCGAGTACATTGCTGGTGAAGGTGGTTGACTCCCCTGAACCTCCGGCAGTTCCAATGGTCATCACCGAAGGATTGGAATTATGCGAACTATCACTGAAAGCGGTATATATTTTATTCGATGGGGTAATCTCAAGCTTATGATAGAGGGTGCCCTGGGGAATATATGGTGACGTAGTTACATCCATCCAATTGGTTCCGTCCCATTTCTTAAGGACAGGTCCACCAAAATTGAAGTAACCCGCATACACTTGATCATTGGAATCCAGCTTGATTTCAAGCTGGTCAACTCCACCTCCCGCTCCAGGAGCAGGCCCGGGAAAACCGCCGCCCCCATTTTGATCTTCCAGCTCACCCAGGTTCTCCCAGCTTTGCCCGTTAAAGAACTGAACTTTAGGCTGGTATTCACACATGGTGGGATCAAAGCAGTTTTCACCCTGCTCAAAGGAAACGTAGAGTTTCCCCGTGGAGTCCATGACCAGCCTACTCTGCCGGATGCTGCTGGCAAATTCCCTTGGACCAACACTTGTCCAGGTAGTCCCGTCATACTTATGCACGCTGATCGCTTCATTAAAGCCATCCTGGTGGGAGAGATAAATATTCCCGGAATCATCAACCAGCAGTCCAGGTTTTCTGCCCTGTCCGCCATCCCAAATAATGGCATTGAGGCTCCCTTGCATTGTCCAAACTCCATTGACAAGTTTATGAACAAGGGCATCACTCTGGGTGAGCTTGGCAGAGGCTATATAGGGGACATCTTGTGAATCGAGGGCTAGCTGGAGGGAATTGGCTGTGAATTCAATCCCCGTACCCGCACTCACCCAGGTATTTCCATCGAGTTTGAGAATGGTGGGGGAAGTCGCCTGGAAATTATTAAATGGCAGGAAGGCTAGATAGGGAATACCCTGGGAGTCAATTTCAAGACTTGGGTGCTGTCCCGCATCTGTAGCCGGTTGTGGGCCGACTCCAATCCATTCCTGACCATCCCATCTGCGAACATAAATTTTCCTTGTCGCTGGATTACTAGTAAGGATGACATAGGCCACATAGGGCGTAGAGTTGGGTCCAAGTGCAAAATCGATCTCCCCGCTCTGCATGGAGCCAAGAAATCCTTCGCCCTCCCCAAATCCGGGCTCACCCACATATACAAAAGTCCTAAGAATGGTGGGAGGCTCGCTGTCAAAGGTAGGTGGATCATTTACTGGATGAATTGTAACTGTGAAAGTGGTGGTGTCCGAACCAAGGGAATTGGTCGCCGTGACGGTCACAGTGGCACTACCGTTTTGATTGGGCAGAGGCATGACTACGAGGGCTGTATCGCTGAGTTCAACCGTGGCCAAAGAGGAGTTATCAATGGTGGTACTATAGGTCAGGGAACTACTTCCCAGGTTGATCAGCAGGGCAGCAAAATCTTCGGTGGTTTCCTGGCTTGGGATCGTACTTAAGGAAGGCGGTTCCGGCCCGTCAGTAACCGTAACGGTTATCGTGGTTAAACTGATGCCCCCCAAGCTGTCATCCGCTGAGATTTCCACCACATAGGTGTTGTTGCCTGAACCGTCGCCCAGATCCGTTGGGTTTTCATAGTCAGGTGGATTCTTAAAGGCTAAAAGCCCGCTTGATCCTCCGATTTCAAACCCAGCGGAATCCTCTCCCCCGCTGATGGAAAAAGTGATTGAATCACCCTCTACATCTGTAGCTTTCAATGTCACTGCTTCACTCGTACCCTCAACAACCGAGGGAGCTTTGTCTCCTTTAGATAAGCGCATGACGGTAATTTTGCTATTGTTTCCCCCATCTAAAAACGCAGTATAGGGGACTTTGTTCCCATTGACTCTGAGACCAGTGCTCTGGATAGGAGCACCGTCATTGAAGCCGACCTTACCAGCCTGTTTCCATTTAGACCCATCATAAACCCAGGCTGAAATTCGTCCCTGAGACTCAAAAGTATTATCCGCAAAGGCTATGTAGGGGACATTCCCGGGACCCACATCAAAAGATACAAATCCACCATCTGCCTGGGAAAATCCCTTTTCTCCCACACTCTCCCATTGATCATTCTGAGAATTGAATTTCATCACCGTCTGATAGAGAGAGCGGGCTCCGTCGGCATAGCCAACATAGGGTGTATCCGAATCATCAAAGGCCAGAGTCCCCCATAGCGCCGAACCGTCACTAAAAGCCTTCGAGCCTACCTCTTCCCACTGCTGGCTCTGAGAATTCAACTTCATCACCGTAAGTTTTTGCGAATTCGCTCCGTCCTGGTAGGCAATATAAGGGATACCCTGGCTATTCACTTTCAACGAGAGATACTCAGCAGACCCTTGAGAAAATTCTTCAGAACCAACCGAAACCCATTGCTGCCCATCGAACTTTTTTACGGACACTTTATTTGGCGGTCCGTGATTTCGATAGGCAAGATACAGAGTGTCGGAACTGTCAATCGCAAGAGAAGTCAATCCAACCCCTGTATTGCTAATACCCTGGGCTCCCACCGGAACCCATGCGGTACCGTTATAGGTCATCACCGTAGCCTTGCCCTGGTTAACCTGATCCACATAAGCAAGATAGGGTTGGTCATTGGAATCGAGGACAAGTGAGGCATATTCAGCAGGTCCTCCAGGAAAATTCCGATCTCCTACGGCAGTCCAGGTGGTGCCGTCAAATTTCATGACCGAAACAGAATTCGTAGCATTATTGATTTGCTCAAAGTCATTAAATCCGATATATGGCCTTTGGTGACTGTCAAAAGCGATGGATATCTCTTGGAAGGTTGGTCCCGCGAAGCCCTCCATACCAACAGGAAGCCATCCATCCCCCAGCTTAAATAGCGGTGCGTCATTTACTGGATCAACAATGAGCTCAAAGCTGGTTGTAGTCGTGCCGCCTTCATTGGTTGAGGTCAGTGTAATGGTAGCGCTTCCAAATTGATCAGCCTGGGCTTGGATGAATAGATTTCCCATAAAAGGGAACACGCCTGCCAGTGTCGGGTTATCAGTGGATGCGGATACGGTTCCTGTAGTCTGACCGACGAACTGCAGACTTATGCTGATGGGCGCGAAATCCTCACTGGTATGCTGCGTGGGTATGGTACTTAAAACCGGGGGATCTACCCCTTCAATTACAGTCACAGTAACCGTAGCTACACTCGTACCGCCGTTGCTGTCATCTGCGGTTACCTCAACCACATAAGTGTTATTTCCGGCTGTATCTCCAAGGTCAATGGGGTTTCCAAAATCCGGTGGAGTGGTGAAGGAAAGTACCCCTGTGGAAGAACCGATTTCAAAGGCGGCCTGATCCGCACCTCCGCTCACTGAAAATATTAGACTATCACCCTCAGCGTCAGTAGCTTTCAGGGTGATCGCGATACTGGTTCCCTCGAGCACCGAGGTGGTTTGATTCATGGGATCGGGGGCAGGGCCTCCAAGTCCAAACGTTTTCACCGTGACATTGTTCGCTCGATTTCCATCATGAAACGCGGTAAAAAGAGTATTGTCTGAACCTATTGCTATGGTATGACCTGATACAAGTTCGTTTTGGTAGGGTGAGGTGACCGCAGCGGTCCAGGTTGTCCCGTCAAAAGTGAAGACGGATGGCTCCTTCATACCTGCGGAACCACTGGTAAAAGAGAGGACCAGTTCTTCAAAAGGACTCTCTCTTATCTCGACATGGAGTACATCAAAGCCCCCCGCTTCTGAAAAATTTCCAAATTCATCCCACTGAGCCCCACTAAATTCATATACCTTCGCGGCATACCCATTACAATGCGGAGGAGTACCGCAATCCGGTACCCGAACCGCGAGAAAGAGACGATTGTTTGAAAGAGCTACTAGACTATGATCGAAGGCAAAATTCACCAACTGTGGGGCACCTATTACAGACCAGGTTGTACCATCATACTTTCGAACACTAACCCATGCGTCAGGACCCGAGGTATCCGTAATCCCGGTGAGATAGACGATTCCATCTTCGATAGCAAAATTTGGGGTACCGCTAAGGTTAAAATCAGGTGAACCCTGCAATTCCCACGTACCGTTGTCCAGCATATAGACATCAGGCTTTTGTCCCTCCAAACTCAAGGAAAGATAGAGAACTCCGTTTTCATCATTTTCCATTTGTAATCGCGCTGCGGCAGCACCAAATCCTGATAAATCCAATCCGGTTCCCGCCTGCACCCAATTCTGTCCATCAAATTTAAGCACCTGGGGAAAACTAACCTGGCCTCCCATATCTTTGGTTAGGTATGCCAAATAGGGCGTGTCATTACTAGCAATACGTAAAATAAATTCCTGCCCATTGTCAGTCACTGGTTGGGAAGCCCCTATTCCAGCCCATGTATTCCCGTCCCAACTGCGCACATAAATAGAGGTCTTCCGTGACATGTCCATTTCATTGGGATTCACAATTCCGTAGGCAACAAAGGGTTCTGAGTTGCTATCCACATCCAGTGAAACTTGACCGCTTGAGGCTTTATCCGCAAAGAGTCCGCCTTGTGCTTCCCCGAATCCTGGCGTGCCATAAATGGTGAAAGTTGTTCCGCCGCTCGGCTTGACCGCAGTGAAAACCGGTGGCGCGTTGATGGGCTCCACCTTATCGAGGATTGTGACGGTAACTGTAGAGATTGCGGTGCCCCCATTACTGTCATCTGCGGTGATCTCCACCACATAAGTATTGTTCCCCGCTGTGTCCCCCTGGTCAGTGGGATTTTCAAAATCAGGAGGTGTAACAAAAGAGAGTGTTCCTGAGGTCGTATCTATGCTGAAGGCGCTGGAATCCACTCCGCCACTTACGGAGTAGCTCAGAGAGTCTCCGTCTACGTCTGTCGCCCTTAGGCTCATGGCTATGCTTGAACCCTCCAGTACCGAGGTGCTCTGGTCAGCCGGGTTTACAGCCCCTCCCCCCAGGCCAACCGTTTTCACACTGGGATTACTGTTGTTGGAGAAATCCAAAAATGCCGTATAAAGGGTGTTGTCGCTGTGGACAGCAAAGGTATGAGATGAGGCCGTGCCGGCCTGGTACGGGGCAGTAACTACTGCGCTCCAGGTTGTGCCGTTATGGCTCATAACTGAAGGAGCAAATCCCTGTCCTACAAATCCCAATAGAAGGTTTTCATTAGCATCTTTTTTCAGCAATGTTGCATCGGTAGAAAATCCAATCCCTCCACCCGTAAAGGAAATCACCTCCGTCCAGTTTGTACCATCAAAGCGGCGCACCTTCGATTGATACTCCATACATGGTGTCATCATGCAATTTGGATCTGTTTCATAAGCGACAAAGAGACCGTCGCCTGAAGTGAGTACCAGACTGCTGTTTTGAGCAGAGTCTGCAAAATTTTCGGAACCGACCAGGCTCCAGGTTGTTCCATCGAATTTGCGCACACTCAGGGCATCATTGTTGCTAGATATATGGGATAAATACAAATCACTACCATCAAAGATCATCCCGGGCTTTCTACCTGAACCTCCATCCCAGATGATGAAGTTCGGTGATCCCAACTCATCCCAAATTCCATTGCTGAGTTTGTATACAGCCCCATCACTCTGGGTGAGAATTGCCACGGCTATATGAGGGACATTGTTTTCATCAAGAGCAAGCTGAAGAGAGTTGGCCGTGAAGTTGATACCGGTACCCGCTTGTACCCAATCCGCACCATCAAATTTCAGAATCACAGGAATGGCGTACTGCTGATTCATCTCCCCAAGATAAGCAATGTAGGGGATATCATCAGTCCCAATGGCCAATGTAAAAGACCGTCCGCCGTCCGTTACCGGCTGAGAAGCACCTACTGCCGCCCAGGTGGCTCCGTCCCACTTGCGAACATAAATAGAATTGGCATGACTCTGGTTGTTGATGATCCCATATGCCACATATATAGCACCGCTGGAGTCCAGAGCCATTGAGAGGCCAGAGGAAGAAAAGTCACCACCAAATGCCTCACCTTCTCCGAATCCAGGGATTCCGAAATACACAAAGGTAGTGCTTGAACTTGGCGGCTCGGCCACAAAAGTAGGAGCGTCATTAACCGAGTTTACCGTGATTGAAAAGGTTGTAGTGTCAGTTTTTCCATTTGCTGTAGCAGTCACAGTAATTGTTGCTTCCCCACTTCCATTAGCAACCGGGGAAATACTCAGGGTTGAACCGCTGACATTCACACTGGCAATTGTGGAGTCAGATATCTGAGCTGAAAAGGAAATGATATCGCCATCCTGATCTGAAGCCCTGAGCGATACCTGGATGTCCGGCTGGAAATCCTCATCCGTCGTAATATCTGAGGGCTTTGTAGCTACAGGCCCTTCATCCACATTGAGTACCGACACCGTAACGGTCAAAATTCCCGATTCAGAATTGCTGTCTGTAGCGGTGACTTCCACGGTATAGGTGTTGTTGCCCGCTGTATCCCCAAGATCAGTAGGATTCTCAAAGTCTGGAGCCGTGGTAAATGACAGGACACCGGAGGTTGGGTGGATCTGGAAACCACCCTGGTCAGCGCCTCCGCTAATCGAGAAGGAGGTGATGGAATGAGCATCCGCATCAGTTGCGGTAAGAGTACCCGCTACACTCAATCCCTCAACCACTGATGTGGAGTTCTTGCTACCACCGAGCCCTACTGTTTTCACGCTTGGATTATTATTGAGAGAGCCATCCCCGAAGACGGTGTAGAGAGTATTGTCTGAATGCACGGCAAAGACATGTGGGCTGGCACCTACCGTTTGGTAGGGTGAGGTCAACACCGCAGTCCAGGTTGTACCGTTAAACTGCATCACAGAAGGTTTAAATCCAAAACCCGTGTAGCCCAGCAGAAGGTTCTCATTGGCATCTTTCCTTAAAAGTGTGGACTCCGTGGAAAATCCCACACCTCCGGCGTCAAAAGAGATCATCTCAACCCAGTTTGTCCCATCCCAGCGGCTCACCTTGGACTTGTATTCCATGCAGGGGCCCATCATGGGTTCGCAGTTAGGATCCCTCTCATAGCCAACGTACACTCCCCCCCCCGAAGTCACTACCAAAGAGCTGCGCTGTGCAGCGCTCACGAAATTTTCGCTCCCCACCAAAGTCCAGTTGCTGCCGTCCCATTTACGTACGCTCAAACCATCATCTGTATCGGAGATATGTGAAAGGTAGAGATCGGAGCCATTAAAGGCCATGCCCGGTATGCGGCCCGCTCCCCCATCCCAAATTGTGAAAGAGGGAGAACCCTGCGCTACCCAGGCCCCGTTGACCAATTTATAGACTGCACCGTCACTTGCAGTGAGAACGGCAACTGCGATATGCGGGACGTTAGTTTCATCCAGAGCCATGGCCATCGAGTTGGCTGTGAAATTCAATCCCGTTCCCGCCTCTACCCAGTCATTGCCGTCAAACTTCAAAACCTCGGGAATAGAATACTGGCTATTACTTTCTGCGAGATAGGATAAATAGGGAATATCGTCGCTTCCGATGAGTAGTGTGTAACGTCGTCCGCCATCTGTTACGGGCTGGGATGAACCTACTCCACTCCAGGAAGACCCGTCCCATTGACGTACGTAAACAGCGGTCTTGTTATTCTGGTTGTTGCCAATACCATAAGCCACATGCACGTCGCCCTCTGAATCAATTGCTGTGGATAATTCAGTGAAAGTTGTTAAAGCCTGACCAAATCCCAATCCCTCACCAAAACCGGAAGTTCCATGATAGACAAAGGTTGTTGAGGCTTCGGACGCAAGGGAGAGAACAGGAACAGCGGCCTGGAAATTTTGAACCTGCAAAATGCTAATTGCAAAAAAACCAAGAAAAAAACAGCGAAATTCCCGAATTCCTACCATTCTCTATCCCGTTACCAGGGTTGAAGAACGGAGTATTTGGTACGCAAAAAGAGAAGATTGGTGGGAAAGCTGCACATTAACGGGATCGAATTTAAGCATCGAACATCCATGTTCTTTTGCTCCTTTGATAGATTCTCGACTACTGATTGGCTCTGTCTCTTCCCTGGAAACTCTCAAAACTGAACCGAATCTTCTCTATCCTAATGCAGATTCAAACAATGTCAAACCTCGGAAGGCAAAATATCCCAGCCCCTGTTTATGCGGGTTAAGGGCAAATTCACAACAGGCTCCCACGCTAATCCCTGACACTTGTCTACCTCCAGTAAAATAATTCTGCGATAAAACCATCCTGAACTCCGAATTATTGCTCGAATGAAGCACGGATTCCGGGAATTAACCCCATCACTTCAATCCTATTCCACGAATCAAAGCCCCTAAAGAACTCATCCCGCGACTTGATCGCGGGATCCAGGAATAGCTGCCAAGTTAGCTATAAATCATCGCCTGCGGCTCACCAGGCATCGTTTAGGTTGCGCCCGCCATGGTGGCGGAAGAATGGATCCCGCGATCAAGTAGCGGGATGACTGGGAGTTCAGAAGTTGTGCATGGTCGCTGAGCGCGACGACGGACTATGCATCGCATAGTTCTGGGAGTGATCTGTGAGCAGGTGCTGCTTACGGCCTTCCAGCCAGATGTCTAAGTTTCGCTCGACTCATCTCTCAGAAAAGGCGTCCCTCATGTTGTTTTTCAGTGGGGCTATCAGGTACTGAAGTACTGTTTGACTCCCTGTATGGATAGCAATAGCAACCTGAACGCCCGGTTTCAGGTCATATCTTTGCCCTCCCCCCTGAAAGAACATTTGATTCGGCTGTATCCGCACCTGGTAATAAGGGGGGTGGTCGGGTTCTGTAATGGAGTCGGGACTGATGAACACCACGTCGCCTTCGATGGGTTGAAATCCTCTGGCTCCTGAAGAGGCCAGGGTGTCGATAGATCTTCATAAGCCACATACACAGCATCACTACTATCAACAGCAATCGCTGGAGCGTCCACGCTTGAAGCAAAAGCTTCGCCTCCCAATGAACTCCAGTCTCCGCCTGTCTCGTTGGTAATCGCAGGAGAGTCGTTGATCGGGTCAACTGTAACCGCGAAGGTTTCCGTGTCCGTCCCGCCTGTAGCAGAAGCGGTGATTGAAATGGTAACGGAACCGTGCTGGTTTTTTCGGGAAATCACTTGCAGCAGCGTACTGCTGGCTACATTTATAGATACAACGGAGGTAGCCGAAGAAAAAGCCGTTACGGATATGGGATCACTTTCCGGGTCCGTCGCGGTTAGAGTCAGGTTTACAATTCCAAAATCTTCATCGCGGGTTAGGTCTGAGGGCTTAGTTAAAACCGGTGCCCCGTTGCCATTGGCAAACCCAGTTGCACTGATCAAGAACAGGGCAACAATCAAATGAAAAATCTTGGTTCTGAGCATGAGGGGGGAGGCATTCATAGGGGTCTCCGGATTTTGGTCCTGTATAGAGAGTCTTCTCAGCGGGGCTTTAGACATATCGAAGCCCATTGAGCGGACTGATTAAATCAAAGGTTAGTTAATAATTCAATAGAGAAACTAGTGGTTTTAATTTCCGCTAATCGGATATATTTATCGATAATGGCGTGCTGTAGATTAATGGTTTTGATTTTCGTTAATCGGACATGTTTATCGAGAATGGCGTGCTGCAAATTAATGGTTTCTACCGTCATTGATTCTAAATCAGCATCCCTTCCCACAGGGAACGAAGAACCTCTGTAATGTGAGCCCCCTCAAAGCCATCTTCCATGATTCGTTTCATCCAATCTAAAGAAACAATCACCGCACGGCAGGCGGGATGCTCTTTGCAAAAGGCTTCTGGCCCTTTGAGATGGTGAGAGCGCACCTGGTCGGTGGACTTAACTTCAATAGCAAGCTGATCATCCCCCAGTTTAAAATCCACCTCGCTTGCGGAACTGGTCCTCCAATAGGAAAAAGAACTCTAAACAAGAGGAATATGCTCTTCCCCGTTTGTCGAGAGCCCCACAAAAAACAGGTCTTCGTGGAGGAAAGGGAAAGACTAAAACTCTCTGAAACATGTAAATATTATTTTATAATTACATGTAAATTTAAAGTTGAGTATTAAATATATGATGGAATTGGATTTTGGATTGGGAAGGAGGGAATCAAAGGAATGAAGTTTGATCCCGCCCCTACATTGGTATTGTGTACTACGACATTCCGAACTTCGATCCGGAATCCAGTTCTTTCGTTTTTCCTGGTCATCTTGCCTGCTACCCCTGAATCCCGTGTCGTAGCACGAGATGAGCGGCTTCAATTCATATTTCTTCCTACCTTCCTGCCCATTCTCGGACTGACCTGCCCCCTTTAAGTCGTACCACTTTTTATGCTTTGAGGCAGAGCCTTTTCCAAGTCAGGTTTTACAAGAGGAAAGGGTTCAGAGTCTAGAAGTCACTCTATGAGTAACCGTTCGATGGTTTTCATTGATAGGAAGAGCCGGACGTCCACTATTAGTGGGATGGATCTTGGATCTAAATGCGTATGCCCTGTGATGTGACACCTTTAGCCTTGACCAAACTGTGAGGTTTCCTTAGTATGGTCATATAGCTATTTCGGTTTGACCAAAGTTAACCCTAACCGAAGTTTAGTCAAAATGAAGCCCCGGTATCTTACAAAAGAAATTGAGACAATTTGTTTTACGTCCCACAAAATCGCACTGCTCTCCGGTCCCCGCCAGTGCGGGAAAACAACCCTCGGCAATATGCTGATCCAAACTCGTCCCCTTGGAGAATATTTTAATTGGGATCAGACTGAGTTTCGACGGAGATGGGTAAAAAGTCCGTCTTCTATTGTCCCCCAACATCAGGGGAAGGACATCCCTCTAATAGTCCTTGATGAAATTCACAAAGATCGCTACTGGAAACGTAATTTAAAGGGGATTTACGATACATTGGAGTCACCTTGCGATTTTCTCATCACAGGCAGTGCACGACTCAATGTATACCGAAGAGGGTCAGATAGTTTGGCAGGGCGCTATTTCCACTTTTCGCTCCATCCGTTCAGCCTAAAGGAATTGTCAGAACAAGAGGTCCTAGAGCCTGATGAAATGCTGGAAGCCCTTTTTAGCAAGGCTCTGACACCGGGGATTCATACGCGAGAATTCCTTGATTCTTTGATGGCTTATGGCCCCTTCCCTGAGCCGCTACTTTCCCAGCATGACCGTACTGCTCGGCTTTGGAGACGAACTCACGAACAGGCAATCATTCGTGAAGATCTGCGCGATTTGAGTCGTCTGCCGGACCTGGGTCGTCTGGAACTGCTCGCAAGCTTGATTCCCGAACGCATCGGATCGCTTCTAAGTGTGGCAAGTCTCAGGGAAGATATGGAAATTAGTTTTGATACGGTGAGAACCTGGATGAGCTACCTCAGAGAACTATACTATCTCTTTGAAATCAAACCCTATAGTAAAAGGATTCCACGTTCACTTCGCAGGATGGGAAAAGTATATCTCTGGGACTACGGAGGAATCCCGGACAGGGCCGCAAAGTTTGAGAATCTCATAGCATGTCATCTTTTAAAAACCTGCCATTATTGGTCGGAGACGGGACAGGGGGAATTCCAACTCTTTTTTCTAAGAAATAAAGAAAAACAGGAAATAGACTTCCTTGTGGTTCGAGATGGCGAACCCTGGCTACCTGTTGAGGTTAAGCTCTCCGAAACCACTCCCTCGAAGAGTTGGAAAAAGTTTTTATCGATTCTCCCATGCAAACGAGGACTACAGATTGTATACAAACCCACATGGACTCTCCATGACCTGGAAGGTTCCCAGATCCTTGTAGCCGGTGCCGCCGAAGCACTAGGCTATTTTGCGTAGCCTTTTCAAGCACTAGAGCAAACCAGGATAGAGTAACCAATAGCAGCACTATCCTGAACTGGTTTCAGGAACCATGAGTCAAGGCACGATGGTAAATATATCCAATTTTCTGGATTGCGGATCGAGGTCTACAATGACGGAATATCATTCCGGGAAGACAAAAAAAATATTAGTTAAAGGGTTCGATGGCTGGTACGTGGTGTTTGGCCTGGGGTTCAGAAGTAGTGCATACGCCGGGATCGCGACGACGGGCGATGCATAAGCATCGTTCTAGGAGTGCATCACAGCGTAGGTGCTGCTTATGGACCCCAGGACAAATACCAAAGTACCAGTTATCGGACCCTAGTTTGATCTCCTAATTGGCGGAAATGCACTCCCTG
The DNA here is from genome assembly GCA_964539825.1 of uncultured bacterium. Taxonomy (GTDB): domain Bacteria; phylum Muiribacteriota; class UBA6191; order UBA6191; family UBA6191; genus CAZIKF01. The sequence continues at coordinate 108,353 of CAZIKF010000009.1, read as the reverse complement.
TGGAATCACCACAATGGGAATATCCATAATGCGGTTATTACCAGCCCCATCCTTCACATCCACCCTGAGCACATCATAAAAATTAGCATTGGGATAGAGGTGGTAGGTGGTCAGGATCTTGGCCTGTTGGTAAACCCTTCCCGCGGTTGAAGCGCGGGATGGGAACGCGTGCCCCCCCACGTCCGTGCTGATGTGCTGGATTGCGGGCACTGCCGGTGCATATACGTTCAGTCCGTCTGCCGCGCTGGAAATACTGATATCGATTCCATCGAGATCCTTGTTATCCGTTGCCTCCACCTTGACCATAAAGCGCACATCCTCGGGAACATGAAAGGCCATGTCTTTATGCTGGGTGGACGGCTCTACATCATTGACTCTGAATTGGGAGACGGGTGAGTTCGCGCCTGGTCTATAGGTATCCTCATCTAGTTCTTCATAGGTGGGTACCGAGTCAAACTGGGGGTTGTTGGCATCTCGTTTATCCTCGGTTCGAAAGAATACCACCCGGTCTGAATCCTGGTTCGCGTTTATCACTGGATCCGATTCATACCCCTGTGCGCTCATGAGGGTGTATTCCACTTTCTTATTGTATTTAAACTCCACCAGCGTTACGCGCACATTGGGAGCGTCGTTGTCAGCGACTACGATTTTTGCAACCCGTGCGGCACGCTTTTGCAGTTCATTGCTATAGTAGCGATTGATTTTGTTCTCAATGCCTGCTGAAGCGGTCTGCCCGACCGCGCCAAGGGACCCGTCTTCCCCGTAACTCTCCATTCCCTGCCTTCGTTTCCAACTGGTCCCGAAGAGGAAATTCGGCCAGGAACCAAAATTACCATTGAACCAATCCGAGCCCGGTGAATTCCAGTTAATGTTGCTGGGTACATTGGTGTAGTTGGGGTAATCCTTGCTGATGCGAACATCTCTTGCCTTGGCATAGACGTTGTAGGTCATCGGCCCCTCTCCGGGATTAGGCTGGGCTCCATTGACAAAGTAAGGCGTAAGCAGATACTGACTCTGAACTCTCCAGCGGGTTTTGATGGAGCAGTTGTCCGGATTGGCATCCAGGGGCGTGTTGGTATTGAGACAGCCCGGGTCAAAGGCTGTATAGCCATCCGGGCCTGCGGAACCTGGATTTTCCGCTAAAAACTCCACCCTGGTTTCATTGTCTTGATGGTCGGGGTCCAGATCATAAGGAAGCTCTCCGTTAAGATCCGGTACCAGGGAAATCATCCATGAATTGAGTCCCGGGTGGGGAACGGTTGGGTTTTCCGTTCGTATATTTTGATCCTGGGTTCCCATATAGTTTTGAATCGCCGCGTCGGCACCAACGGTTGCCGTGGGTGGATAGAATTTGCTGCGGTTGGCAAAATCGTTCATGCGCTGCCAGCTCTCGGTATTGTTTGCTGAATCGGTAGTGTGCGTAAAGGCTTGTGGAATGCGTTCCACGAAGACTCCGTCTGAAGGAAACCCATTGCCGGGAACCTTATAGGGATACATGAAGTCATTGGCGGCTATACTGACTGGATTATAGACAAAGCCAGGCGCGGTCTCTACGGAAGGCGTCGCCAACCCGGTTCTGGAGAGATCAAAGATGGGCAGGTTGTTTCCCTGGTTCGTCAACTGGGTCTGGTTGGTTAGAAGGCTGGTAAAAGAGAGATTAAATCCATAGGCGCGCTCCCCTTTTGGACCTGCCGCAGCGCTATTGAGCCCAATGCCGTAGTGAACTTTGGGATCGTACCCGATCTCGTAGGCGAAATGTACCAGTCCGGGTACGCGCTTTTTATCGTCAGGAGTACCCGAGCTTCCATCGTTACCCACATCTTCGTAGGTTTCCCACAGAGCATAGGGGTTATTGTCGGTCACTTCGAGAACAATGTCGCCATCCGCTCGTCCTCCTGAGGTGGCCGCGAGGTTTTGTCCCTCAATCACACTCATTTTGGGAGCTTTCATATCCAGTACCGCGACATCCACAAAATGATCGACTCTGCCACCGGGCTCATTGTAGGTCACATCATCCCCGGTGGTTTTAAATCCCCCGTCCACGCGCTGTTTGCCGCTTATATTCTTGGTAGAGGAAAGCTCCAGTCCAAAGCCGTTGGCTTCGGCATCGGGCGGAATGGTGGGAGCTCCTGGCTCAAGGGTTCTCTGGGTTGCTAAAATCGGCCATACACTAATGGCATCGGGACCAAAACCAAGGCTGACTTTGGAATAATCCGCAGGGTTATGCTTACCCGCCGCGGTTGAAGCAGGTCCCCAGTAAACCGCGTCATAATAACGGTAATCCCCGCTGCCCACCGGATTCTCATCCCTTCCTTCCCAGCTCATGACCGGGTAGAAAAGCTGGAACCCAATCTCAAGAATTGTGGGTTCACTAGGTACGGGAAAACTTACCGGATGAATGCTCGAATAAAGGGACGCGAAACCGTCTGAACTGCTGAAGGATCTCATCGGTGAATCCATTTCCGTAAGAACATCGGTGGAATTCAAGAGCGCCCCGCTGTTAAAGAGGGGGATTCGCACCCGAACCTTACGGTCACGGCGCTGTTCCGCGGCAGTGGACCCCAGGTACCACATCAGGGGAGAAGCTACCGGTGGTACCGGTTTCCCATCGGAGCTGAGATTATAGGGGGCCAGGTTTTTCACTAACTGTTCCCAGCTTGTGCCCCCTTTTTTAATCATGAGGTTCATCATGAAGATCTCAGCCAGGTTTCCGGTTTTGATGATTTTTTTGCCCACGGTACCATCAGGCCTTGTATAGCGCATGAACCATGCGTATTTGATCTCCCACCAGGTATAAAAGGACTCGGGATGATCGATGAGATCTTTATTCAAGGTGACGCCGCCCATGCTGCCGGGAAAGGCATCATCGGAGGCTAAGGTTCCCTGGTGAGCCGCTTTAAACTGAGCATCGGCTCCTACAGCCGAAATCAGGTTTCCTGCCTGGACATACCCCTTACCCGTTTCATAATCACCGGACGCATCGTAGCCTCTCCTCTCTTCATCCTGGGGATTGTTTCGATCGGAGGTGGCTATCCTGGTACCGGCCTGCGAGGAAGATGTAGACCAATTTGATGGATGGGTAGCGGTTTTATCCATCGGGCTGAAGTTGATGTTACCCATTGTCAGGGTTCCACCGCCTGGATATTTATAATCCCAGGCTCCCACTCCCTTGTACTTGGTCTGGATGGCATCTTGTTTACCCAGAACACTCTGTCCGATGGCATCGTATTTAAGATCAACGATGCGGAAAAACTGCACCTCTGCTTCTGCCACGATGGGAGTTCTTTGATCCTGGTAGGTGACCACCAGGGGAGCCGGACTCTTGGCATGGTTTCCGACGGCAAGAACGGGGAATCTGCCCTCCGGGCCTAGCAGGTCACCATCATCTACATTGGCATCCACCTGGTTGGTGTGCTCAGCGATGGTATCAGCGCCGTTGGGATAGATACCCGCGCGAGTCTCCTGGTCCTGGGAAAGAAAATTATTGGAGATGACCACTTCCTGAATCTCATCGCTGGTCTGGGCTGGTCTGGCTCCCACCTGAATTTCCATTGCATACCAGGTCACCGCTACTTCAGCGCTGATTGATGAGGCCAGGTCGAGGAAAGTCTTCTCGTCAGCGTTAAATCGTGTCCCGCCGAAATACAAATACACATCGTAAATCCCGGGATCTTCAAAAGTGAAGGGGATGGCTTCAGGGTCCAACCCATCTGTTGCCACACCGGCAGGATTAGCATCTTCAAGATCTTTCCAGCAGGTGTCCCTGAGAACACCAACCGAGGTGTAGGGGACTTCCTGAAAACCGGCATTGAGAAACCCGGTCCCTACCAGGTGATCTTTGTTGATTAGAGAAGATCCGTTGCCGCCATTGAGAAGAGGTGTACAGGAGGCCGCTCCATAGTCCTTGAAGGAGTGCGGCGGAGTGCGGGCAAGGATTCGCCAGCGGTAGCGCAGGTTGCTTAGCGACGCTACTGGAGCGCTCACCGGTCCTACCGTTGTGTGGAGCAGGTTCCCCAAGAGCTGTCCCTGGCTTTTTACAAAGGAGGGTAACAGAGTCCCCATGCGTGAATCATTGTCATAGAAATAATCTTCCACCCCCAGGTTTTGCAGGTTTTGCCTGGCGAGATTGATACCCACATCCTCGTAGTTGCTGATCATACGAACATCGCCAAAAACACTTAGTTCCGGATCGGAAGCCAGACCCAACTGAGCCTTGAGACCGTTGAACACCGGCGGGTTTTCCATATAGAAGGTATAGGAAATGTCCTCTTGAAAATTAGTCGCGCCTCCGTTGGTAACCGATGAGGTTTGCTGGGCGACAATATCGAGGTTGAAGCTGCCTGCTGTAGCAGGAGGGTTGGCCACGTTGATAATGGACATCTCGAAGTTGTATTTATCCTGGATGTTTTGAGCCACGTTACCTACTGCGGTACAGCTCCAGGGGTTCTTATAGATACCTGGACCATCCGTTTTGGAATCGAGGTTTCCATCCCTGAACTCCAGAAGAGTTGTACAGGTTCCGCCGGTATTATCCAGGGGAATCACGCCTATTTTCACGGGGCTTGAGCCCGGTAGTGGAGCAATCTTCTCTACCATGGCACCAGCATAGACTTTCAAAATAAGACCCTGCTCGACAGTACCCCCCGGAGCGGGTGTATCGAGGGGAAAGGCCGGGCAATTTCCAACCACGCGCCCCTGGTTACAGAGCTGGATGATTCTATCTCCCGTAAGCGGGGTGAGAAGTCTTTTCATTTCTCCCACCCCTTCCACGCCCCCGGTCCCATCGGTTCCGGATCCAAGGTGCATGATATAAACGAAGTTATCTCCATCAGCACCAAGGGCCATGAGAGGAGTGGCATTACTGGCCTCAACGGGTGTGGCACTACCGTCTAGCAGAATCGTTCCACTGACATGGTTGGATTGTTCAAAATAGATCTTTAAATTAGCCGCGTTTGCCACAGCCCACCATACAACTCCCCCCGTTCCCCAAAAACTGCTGGATACGTTGAAATGGGAAGCCGCGAGGTTGGAAATGTAGATATAGTCTTTCCCATCCACGGGGGACTCCTGAGAGTATTCTCGTTTTGAAGTCTGAACCGAGCGGGTGTAGGCCGGGTTACCGGCGAAATCGTAAATGATGATTCTCTGGGGAGCCATGGCCACATTGAGTGGTGAGCTTCCCGAACGAATAATCCCGTCCCCGGAAATCTCTCCGGCTCCCAGGGTGATACTGCTGCCTCCCTGCCAGCGGATGATGTCGGTCTTATCATATTTATTGGTAGTAGGATTATATTGGAGCTGAACTACCCAGGTTTCTACGGTGGTGGAGGCCCCCGAAGATACGGTTCTCGTTTCCACCATATAGGAGCGTTGTTGAGACTGGTTGGCACCCCCGGAAGAAAACTTGGCCCGTCCCTTATTGATCGTGATGGGTGGTACCTGCTGGGGAATACCATCCTGTCCGCACATATCTCCGCAGGCGTTGTAGCGAAAAATCTCCGGGGAAAAGGAGACGGAGGTGTTAAGAGCTTCTGTTGCGGGTCTTAGTCTTCCGTCTATGCTGGCATCAAAGGTGGGCGCAATGTCGAAATCCACCCCGCTTTGCATATTGAATTTTGCCTTGGTGGCATTTCCAAAAACCCCTGAGTCTAAATCCTGAAGCAAGGAGTTATCATCCTCTGACATATATTCATCGAGAAAAAGCGAGGAGCGGTTCTTTTTCACGCTTGATACTCTCGCCGGGCGAAGACAGTTACCGTGAGTACAGGTCGGAACATTCGTCAGGACAAAACTGTTGATGGGAGGATAAACCGCATCACCATTGGCATTATACTGGATGGCATACCCGCCCCGTGCGCATGGGTCCCTCCAAAAGCCCCCGTGATAGGAAAGAATCGCATTTACATCAATAGCACCCATTGCCGGGGGAAGATAGATGGTGTCTGCCGCGAAAGTATTGGCATTTAGCGTATATTTATAGGCATTGGAACTACTGCCGGTTAAGCCAACATTCTGATTCGCAGCATAGAGCGGATACCACCCCTCCTGTCCTCCCCTTTCGATAACGAACACCCAGCCCGGGGGCGTGGCGTCTACGGTGATCATCCTTGCTGCACTGCAGCCAAATCCTCCCTGAACATCGTAAGTGAGGCTGAAAGTACCTGGATAAGCGCTTGGGGAAGCGGGATGTTTTGTTGTCACGGTGCGAATATCTTTAACCGCTGTCCCATCCCCTTCGTTTCGAAAGAACTTCACATGACCAAACTTATCCACGGCCAGACCTTCATAGTTTTCAATCCCGGGTTTGTCAGACACACCCAGGCGCGTGGTCGCGTAATCGTGTACTTTTCGAAACCGATATAAACCCACCGCAGGGGTGATGGGCGTATTATTTTTCATGGTTACGAGTACATAAACATCACCATTTCGATCAAGCACAGCTCTTTCAAAATCGCTTAACGCAGCATGGGTGAGGGGGAATAGGGTGAAAAGCAAGATCAAGAGCCTTAACATAGGTCTCCTCTGTTCAGGATTTCTCCGTATGGTGGACAAATTCAGAGCCGGTCTTTTTCGAATTCTGCTTCCAAAAAATCATGGGAATGATTGATTTTACAACAATGCCCTTAGAATAGATCTTAATCGTCGTCTGAAAACTGTCCAGAGTTTTATTTGAAAAAATACTTGACGGATTTTACAAGTGTTTAGCCGCCCACTTTCAAAAGATACTCACTTTCAACTTTATCTATGCGGTTTCACGCTGCTTTTATACTCCTTCACGCTGCAATTCCACCACGATTCGGCCATGGATTACGATATTTTCGAGCTCACGCGATCGCTGGTGACGCGCGGCAGCTTAGAGCTAGATGGAATCCGCCATTTTCTTGATTTCGGCCTGGACCCCTCCAATACAGGCATTGCCGGCACACCGGGGAAGGACGGCGGCTTTTTTAGCCCTTTTGGACTCCTTTCTTTATTTTTAGTTCCTTTTTACTGGGTCGGAGACTGGATTTCAACCTTACGCTCGATTGATGAATTTCCCTTCCTGATCTGCCAGTTCAGCGCCATCTTTTGGGGAACGGTGATGGCTCAACTGGTGTTCTTGATATGCAGAACGCTGGGCGGCTCCCTTGCGCTTTCAATGATCCTGGCCCTTGGCTGCACCTGCGCTACACCCCTATGGCACCAGGGTGTGTTCATTAACCGAGACCTTCCCGTGGGGACACTTGGCCTGGGAGCTTTTTATGTACTGCTAAACTCGAGAGCAAGGATGGGATGGGCAAGCGCTCTTTTATCTGGAATCCTGGCAGGGATAGGACTTTTAATTAAATCCATAGGTGTTATCTACCTGGCACCTCTCACTCTCTATCTCTACTTTTGTACTCAAAAGAAAACAGGTAAGTTTCTCGCTATTTTTTGGACACCGGTACTTTTGGGCGTCTTCGTACACCTCCTCTACAACAAGATAAGGTTTGACTCATTCTTCAAACTTGAGGAATTTGCTCGCAACTCTTCTTTACCCACAGAGTCCACTTCTGTGATCTCAAACGTAACAGGGCTTTTTGATCAACCGCTTATTAGCGGCATTGGCGGATTGTTGTTCAGCAGCGGCAAAGGGCTGTTGGTGTTTTGTCCCATCCTTTTGCTGCTTCTTTTTTGCTCCCTTCGATTCTACCGTTCTCACCGCAGGGAATGGGCGACACTGAACCTGGTCTTTGTCAGCGCTTTAATCCTCTATGGGAAATGGCATTTCTGGCATGCCCCAGGTCTCTACGGCCCCTGGTTTCTCACTCCCATGATTCCCTGTCTTGTGGTTCAGTTCATTTCTGTGGAGAGAGCAGGCTCTGGAATCAAGACTCTCGCCTCCCTCCTTTTGCTCCTCTCCCTTTCCATACAGACCTTCAGCGTACTCGCACCTTATCGAGACTTCTACCGTCATGCCGATCTCATCTTTGAGCAGCAGGGGGAGCAGCACTCCGCAAAGCTACAGGTTCTCGATAGCAGGTATCTGACGAATCCCAGGTATTCTCCCTGGCTTGGTCTTGGATTTCTCTTGCGAAATCAACTCTTCGCCAATCGTTTTTTTCCAGGGTTTGGGGAGGGCCTGGAGCTCTCCCATAACCTCTATCCGCTGGCCTTGATCTCCCTTTTAACCCTGTCCGTGGTGCTGGGAATTTTCAGTCTTTTTCAGCCGGGTTTATTCAGGGTTTTTAGCCTGGTACCGCTGGTTTCCTGGCTGCTGTTCTTCTTATGGTTCTGTTCCTGGTATAGCCCGGAGCGCCTGCTGCCAAAGGCCAGGAGAGATTTTCTAAGCGCTCGTGGATTTTTTGAACAGGGAAGGGCGGAACTGGCAAAATACTACTTTCTCAGGGCCTCCCATTTCAATCCTCAGCTCAAGAGCCAGGTCGAGCAGGAGTTGGTTCGTACCCTCTACCTCTCAGGTCAGAATCTTTTCCGTTCCTGGCAGTCAGAAATGGGACTGGCCTCAACCTGGACTCAATTGGCCGGAGAACCGCCAGTTGTATCTTCCAAAGGCTATTTTCTTTTCCCTGGCCGCAGCGCGATTCAAAGCCCCGAGGTTTCCCTCTTGAATGCAAAAATTGTGAAGGTGGGTGTCGCCTACCGTGGATTGGAGAATGCCAGGGCTGAAGTTATGGATGTCTCTGAGAATCCCCTCAGCGCCGGTCACCTGGAAGTTCTGTACATGAATCAGCAATCCGGCTCCCAGCGTCAGTTAATTGGACATTTCCTTCCCTCAAAGACTTTCAAGACCATTTCCGTCAGGCTCATTCCTCCCCCTGGTGCAGTGTCCTGTGCGATCCGCATCATTACCCAGGGCTCCAGCAGTCTTGAATTCACTCAACCCTTCTTGAGTCGATAAAAGATGGCAAGAATGTTGGGAATCAATGGAAACAATAGAATCAATAGAAGGGAGTACAAATTTTGGTGTGATCAGGGATTGTTCATTCCATGGATTCTATTGTTTCCAATGCTCCCATTGATTCCTTCTCCCAGTGACTTTTAGCCTTTTCTAGACCAGTTTTTGAGTGCCGTTAGTAGCGGTGCCGCTCTTTGCTCCGGGATCTTGTAGGACTCCCAGAGCTGTGCTATCGCCACAAAAGTGAGGTCAATGGGTTCACCCAGAAACAGGTGACGGGACAGTACGGGCTTGAAGTAGGAGTAAATTTCTTCATACCTGGAAAGATAAACAGCAATTCCCCTAAATAAGCCTCTTGTACTGAGGGCGGCGTTCCCCTCACCTACCGCGAGGGGACGCTCAAGAAACTGGGAGAAGGAGTTTTCATAGTTCGCCAATTTATAAAAATCGGGAGATTTCCGGGGCGCAGCCAGGGGACCCCGTGTTGTCCGTAAGCTCCGGTTAAAAACCACATCGATTTTTTGATCTTCTGAAAGGGTTGTCAATAAGTCCCGCACCTCTCTTGAGATGGCCTGAAGGATATTGTTTCTCTGGTCCTCAGGAACATAAAGCTCAACCCTGGCGCTTTCGGTCCACTTTGCGAAATCCTCTTTGAGCTGGTTTTGCTTTTGTTCGAAATTTAATCTGCTTTCAAAGTACCGGTCTTCTGTTTGCTCCATGATTTTCGCGGCGGATTGAGCTTTGGTACCGCCTTTAGCAGTAATTTCAGCCATCTTTTTCTGAAAGTCCTGTTTCAGACTTAAAAGCTCCTGGACCACTCTGGCCAAACTTTGGCGCAGCAACTCTTCCCTGGTGCCTAGCGCTCTCAGGTAGGCACCTCTTTTTTCCTGCATCTGTTTGAGATAAAACTGGGCGGGTACATCAAGGGTCTTTGGAAGCGGAGCGCGAAAAGATCGAACCCGAAAGTTATAATCTTTCATACGCGGATGAAAGAGCAGAAGAAGGGAGAAGTCACAGGTACCCAAACGCAGGCCCGCAGAAGCGGATCCCCTCGATGATTTGACCTGGGGCTTGTCCGGTGATGAAATCACCGCCTTTGGCTCTACTCTCTTATTGAGTATTTCTTCATATTGAGAGAATGGATCCTCCCTTGCTGTTAGCGAGTAGGAACTCAGCATCAGGCAGAGTACTGTCCATGACAGGCTTAAATTTCTTTGCCTCATTGGATCTCCTTCAGAATTCCTCCGGCGGCGCGGGTATTCTGGATTTCTCAAAAACCGGGGCCGATTCCCTGAAAATTGCCAGCTCTCGACCTACAAAGTCATTTTTCCAAAAACGATATACGGATAGAACCTGGTCCCTCTTTCCGGGTGGTGTTGAATGATTCTTGTGCAATTCCACAATTAGCTCTTCGGTTCGGTCCACACCGCCTACCGGCATTTCCCAAGATGGAAAGTAGGGTGCAAAAAGGGATTTCACCGTCTCTTGCTGGGAGAGATAAGGTTCCATTCTTAACTCCAGTTCCACTGGGTCTACCTTCTCAGACGCTTTTAGAAAGGGTGCCCAGGGAGAACGGAAACTTGCCGCGGGCTGCTGATCAAGCCGGAATGACTCTACCTTCGGCTGGATATATTTCGAATTCTCATGAACAGGGAGAAAAGCGAGAATTAAATGACGCTCCTGCAACTCTTTCAGAGCCTCTCTAATCTCCTGCCAGATCCTGGCGAAATTTGTACGAGTCCCCCGCTCATCAAAATAATAACGATCGGACTGGGTTTTCATGGAACTCTGTTCTTCTTCCTGCTCCGCCCTCCAGGAATCAGCCACCGCTTTCATTTCCTCTTCGTACGCCAGACCTCTGCCTGCCCTGAGTTGATGCAGCTTACGGTTCAGTTCTTGAAGGGAGGATTCTTTGCTATTCTCAAAGGTCTGAATTCTGCGGGACTGCTCCAACAGTGCTTGTTTACGCTTTTGCCTGTAATCATCCAGAGATTGGCCAGGCGCAGGTTTCGGCGGCTTTCTAAATTGAAAGATTGGAAAATGAAATTCCTTCATTTTGGGATGAAGGAGAAATGCCGCGTTTAAATCGACATAGGCAATCTCAAAACCCCATGAAAAGGGACAAATCAGTATCGCAAGACTCAGCCCTTTCATGATCTTGGACTCTACTTAGCCGGTTCCTTCTTTTTTTCTATTACCTCTAACTCCAAAGTGATGATTACGTCTTCACCTACCACCAATCCACCGGCATCCATCAACTTGCTCCATGTCATTCCATAATCCATGCGATTGATCGTTCCCTCGAGGGTCAATCCAGCGCGTTTATTACCCCAGGGGTCTACAATAGGCTCTCGGAATTCTCCGCTGAAGCTAACCGGCCTCGTCTGATCGCGAATCTTCATGTCTCCTTCTAACTTAAACTTTCCGCTGGCTTGCTGATGAATTTTTGTGGAAGTGAGAACCATCTCAGGGTACTTGGCGGCATTGAAAAAGTCAGCGGACAAGAGGTGGCGATCTCTTTTTTCGTTTCTGGTACTCAGGCTCTTAACCTTCACGACTCCATCAAGAGAGTGGAGTTTACCCTCACTACCCAACTTCATGAGGCCGGTAAAATCGTCAAAAATACCGCGTGTACGGGAGACGACCATATGGCTCACCAGAAACCCTACCGATGAATGAACATTGTCCACCGCGTAGGAGGTATAAACCTTTTTGTGTGCCTTTGCCCCTATATGCCCAGAAGCATAAAAAGCAGAAAGACTAATACTGAAGAGAATGAGAAGTTTTGAAATGTTTCGAGTCATGATTCCTTCCTTTTTTTTTGAGGCCTTATTTTGTCACATAGAGGGGTCTGTAGTCGAACCTTAGTAATCGATCTTAACGCAAAGGGCCGGGTCTGTCGGGAAACTCTCCCTGCAGACCCGGCCCCTTCCGATTTTACAATCGGATGGAATGCGTTTTACTCAGATCATGTGACCTTGGGCTTTACCCTGGGCTCCTTACCCTGAAGCTGAAGGTAACGCGCTTCGTTGACATAAGTATGATTTCCATTGATGTGTACCAGGAACCACTTTTCCCCTGTGTAGTAGTTGGTAATCACATCTTCCGCTTTCACATATTCCATCGTTTCCATAAAAGACAACCTCACTCTAAGCCTGATACTAGAACTAAATTAACCTCAACCACCCTGGGACATCCTGTCGCTTTGGGTCTCAGTTGTCCTATCGAAATCCCCCGCAGGATTCACAATGATTTTCCTGCAATTCCTAAGATTTCCACCAGATTGAGCATACGGATTTGCAAAGGAATTTACAAACATTTTTTGCCAATTTTAGAAGTTTTTTGTATGAGCACGTAGCTAAGTAGGACACAAAACCGCATAAGTAATAGGTTTCTGTCAGACTGGTTAGCTAGGTTGTTTCGGGGCCTGGAATTGGGGGGAGAATCATTGAAAAATGACCAGGGACCATTTAAGCGCGAGAAGGATCAAATTACAACAAAAAAGCCTGTTTTTTTAGTTTTTTTGTATTATCGAAATCTATTCCCTACCCCTGAGTCAAATCACGAGATGACAGGGCCTGGTGAATCTGGATCATTAGATGACTCGTTAATCTAATGAATACCCGCTACTGACCACCAACTACCTGAATTCTCCCTTAATTCTGAGGAGAATTCATGCAGAATTCCCAAGAAATCATCGATAAATGGAGGTAGATGGGTAGAATTTCATTTTTTCATTTTTTTGTTTTCATTCTCCTGGCAGGCGTGAGTTTCGCCCGCGCCAAACTTCCGCCTGATCCTGACTTTCAGGGTTGGACACGGAACTTTGTAGAGGAATACAGCGGAGAAAAACTGGAATTCAGTGAGGAATCCACTCTGCAAACCACATTACCCATGTACCAGTACCATGGTGCGAACCATTCCTTTTACCTCAATAAAGCTTCCCGGGGTCACGCTGACGTAATGGTGCTGCTAGCCAGCAATTTCCAGTTTGGAAGAGGTGCGGTGGCCAGTCTGTCCAAGGCATCCTATTGGTACCGACAGGCGGCCCTCCAACGACAACCCTATGGGCAGTTAGCCACGGCAATTCTTTTGCTGGAAATGGATTCTTCTGGTAAGAACTCCTCAGAAGCCAGACGTTGGCTGATTGAATCCGCTGAGCAGGGGGTTGAGGAGGCCGCTCTGATTCTCAATCACTTACAGGCCAGTCTCGGACAGGGAGAGACCGTACGGGGAAAAGAATTGGCAAAGGGACTTGAAAAGCAGTTTCAAAAGGGGAAAGAGTTCATCGAACTTGATAATCCCCTTCTTACTCCGCGAGGCCTGGGACTACTCATGGATGCCGCGCGTCACGGCCATGCTGAAGCGACCTATTACCTTGGGCAAATCTACTTTGAGGGCAAACGTCTCCCCCCCAACCCACGCCGAGCAATTGTGTTCTGGGAGAGTCTTGCCAAGGAAGGACATGGCGCTTCCTTATACACCCTTTCAAGAATCTATCGAGGGGGTGTAGTAGTTCAACAGGATCTTCCCAGGGCAAATCAATATCTAAGCCTTGCCGCAAAAAAAGGCCATAAGGAAGCTCAGCTTCTTCTGGGAGCAGCCTATTTAAGAGGGGCAATGAACTACCCTCAAGACCCCAAGAAAGCCATTGAATACCTACGCAAGGCCGCTGAAAAGGGGTCTTTTCAGTCCCAGGCGCAGCTAGGTATTTTGCTGCTCAAGGACCAGCAATACGAAGAAGCGCTCAAATGGTTAACCAGTGCGGCAGGTCATGGGAATCCCAGCGCTCAATACCTGTGCGGTACCGCCTATTTCACCGGGCTGGGTACCAGGGCCGATCCAAAAGAAGCGGCTTATTGGTTTGCCAACGCGGCTTACCAGGGACATATTGAATCCCAGTTTCAACTAGGTTCACTTTACTTCCATGGTGAAGGACTGCCTAAAGACCCGGCCCAGGCCTTTCAATGGACTCTCCTTGCAGCCCAGAAGGGACATCTCAAAGCACAATTGAACCTGGGAGTTATGTATGCGCGGGGATACGGTGTACCTCGAAATAACATCAACGCGATCAAATGGTACAGAAAGGCGGCAGTGGAGGGATTCAAGGATGCCCAGGTTCTACTGGCCATGGCCTACTATCACGGAGAGGGTATCGAACGCGACTATGATCATGCCCTGGTCTGGTTTAGCAAAGCCGCGGAGCAGGGAGATACCCAGATCCAGGATCTTTTGGCGAGACTATATAGTGGTGAAAAAGAGGTCCCTATCGATTTCACCAGAGCCTACGCCTGGCGCAGTGTGCTACACACCAGCAGGGGAGACCAGGACGAAGTCCTCAAAGAACTGGGATTCCAGCTAGACGAACAAGAATTAAAGAAAGCGCAGGAACTATCCCTGAACATCTGGGCCAAAATCCACAGAAACCAAAAGACAGCACAATTTAAAGAGCCAAAGGCCAGCAGACAATAGTTCCCCAAGAAAAAGACGAGATCCCGCCATTAGGGCGGGGACATGGATCTCCGGGTCAAGCCCGAAGATGACGGAAGAGGCAAGAGCTGAACCTATCCCCAAACAAGAAAAAGATAGATGAGGCAAAAGCCGAAACTATCTCCCACAAGAAAAACACTAATGAGTCGAGAGCTGAAACGTGGTGCGTTCCTGAGGGCTTGTAAGTAGTGCATGGTCGCAGATCGCGACGACGGGCGATGCTATAGGCATCGTTCTAGGAGTGATCGGTGAGCAGGTGCTGCTTACAAGTCCTCAGGAATGTGCCTAAGTTTCAGCTCTCGGCTCACTAAAACTCATGGAGGATTCCGAGGCCGTATAGGTTACTTCGAGCGTGTAACTCAATGGTTGTCCCATTGGCGTCTATGAAATCCAGGTGATTTCTTCCGTGTTCAACGAAAATATCCAGGTTGCTGGAATTGGAGAGGTTGTATTCAGCTCCTAATCGCGTGGTATAGACATCCTTTGAATCCTTCTTTTTTACCAGGGGAATTCCCTTGTAGATCTCCATATCTCCGCGCCAATGATCAACGATCGCCGCTACATACGGATTCCAGCGCGGCTGATCTTGAAATTTCTTTAGAAACTGTTGGAATCCAAAACCCAGTCTTGAAAAAGTCCCTGAGCCGTCTCCGCGAAAATAAACTGATTTACTTTCGATAAAGGCGCGATGCCGGGATCGAATTCTGCGCGAAAGTTTATGGAAAATTTCATGGTCATGCTGAAATCCATCGGCTGAATTATTGGATAAATTCCGCACTCCCAATTCAAAGTTCCACATCTTCATGGATGGGACCACGGTCCTCTTCTTTGGCTGTGGAGCTTTTTTAGCCTTTCTTTCTTTTGCCGCTACCTCCTCTCTGCTTCTTAAAACATCCTTACGGGTCAGCCTTCTAGCTCTTCTTATCCTGGATGGATTCCTTTTCAAAGATTCCTGGGTCTTGGGATGAAGGCCGCCGCGCCTTTTATGTTTAGCGCTCTCCACTCGAGGGGTCGTGTCTATGCGGTGTACTTTCTTTGAGGACTTGGGTGGAGTAAGGGCAATTCCCGCCGAAGGGGAACGCATGGTTTGCTGGTAGTCCTTTACAAACCCCCAAAGACGTACATTTTCTTCCTGAACAGAGTGGATGAGTGACTCTAATTCTTCAGAGGCGACTTCTTGAGAACTTTGCGCCTTTCTGCGGGCCTCTACCAAACTCAGAAAGCACCCAAAAAAGAGTAGGTTTAAGAGGAGTAACCAGGAAAATTTCATGTCGCGAAGCCTTCTTTCACAGGTTCAGATACCTCATCTTAGCAAAATCCATATGCCCAAACGAATTTGGTTTGGCAGGACTCCCGGCCAAATCAGGAATCTGTAGATTCCTTTGCCCATCTTCGATGAGCTTTTTTTGGTTATGAACCTGCACGCAGACATATCTCTTTGCTTTTCGGTATAGTTTACTCATCGAAGAATTCGAGCCCGGTGTGAACATTCGGTATACTGAAAATCCCGTGAATCTCCCCATTTGGCTTCTGCTCATCCTGGTTTCTTTCCTTCCCTACTCCCTGAGTCACGGATCCGAGGCCCTTGGACGCATGGTAATCAGCACCAGTTCCATAGAGTGTGAAGGGATCCGGATCACTGAGGAATTGGGCAGTATTCCTGTATCGAGGCTACAGACAAGGATTGTGGAAATAGATGGAAAGCCTGCCCTGAGATTTAGAGATTATGCTCCCCTCGGAAGCCTTAGCTTTGAAAACCCCCTCACTTCAACCGTAGCGGCACTTAAATTTCAAATATGGATTGATCCCCAGGATCCACCCGATGGCTCCTTCGACCTTACCTATAGCCCAGGACTGGGAAGGAAAAATTTCTATCGCTACCAATCATTCGAGTCTCTAGCGCATGGAAAGTGGGTGACCTGGACCGTCTGGCTCCCCTATCCAGGAAACCGGCCTGGAGCAAAGGTCTGGACCCTCTGGCATATTCCCAGGAAATTCAGGAGTTTTCACATGGGCTCGAAATCTCCCACCAGTAAGCTCAGGGGAATTCATGCACAAACCGGCTCTGCCGGCAAAATCTACCTTCATTCTGTGGAGCGGGTTCTGCCACCTAAAGTACAGGTTAATGCCGTAAAAAGGGCACGCAAAAAATACCCATCTCTTTTTCGACAAACCTGGAGTGTTGCGTTACTGGTCCTGGCGGCCATTTTTCTCATTGGCTCAATCCTGGCACGGGCTTCAACCAGAGTTTCCATGATTTTCCTGGGAGGATTTCTACTACCTGCCCTCGCGGCCCTGGGATATTTAATCTACGCTGGACGCTCTACTTTGATGAGTCTTGAACAAGCCAGAATTTATGAAGCCGAAAGCATTCTTACCCGGCAGTTTAATCGTGTCGCCAGGCTTCAAGACAGAATAGAACAAAGATTTCAGTCTGAACTCTTTCAACTCCTTGCCAAGATTCAGGAGTTCCTCGAAAAAGGCCGTAAAGAAGGCCGCAATTTCCATAAGAACTATGAAGACGAAGCCTACAGTAAAAAGAGGGGGAAGAAGCGGCACAAAAAGAGAAAGAAAGATCCAAAAGATCCCTCCCTGGACCCACTGGATCGATTCCTTGTAGAACTGGCTACGGTTCATGGTCTTGAAGTTCTCATTACAAACGGGAAAGCGACCTTTTACGCATCCCGGAACTCTTCGGAAGTGACCAAGGCAACCTATGCCCAGATGATTCGAAAGCTATTGTTCAAAGCCTTTCGTCCGGGAGAAAAGACGGATTTCAGGGAGGTTCTCAGGAAATCTCAGGAAGCAGTTCTGGAGCTTCGGCGAATCTTCGTTCCAAATCTTGTGGGTGGTGGGTTTGTAGACGATTTTTTCAATAACCCTGCCAGGATTTATCCACTTAGTATTAAGGCGACCCCACTACCCTGGATTGATGCCAGAGATTTTTGGACCTTTTTTACCGAACCTGGTACGGAAATACCCTGGCTGGTACTTGGCTCTCTCAAATCTTCTACCCTTGCCGCAATCCTCGATGAAGAATATAAAAAAAGTGGCTTTTTGGACTCCCTTGAAGAGATACCCCAGGCCAGGCTCGACTATTTTTTATCCGGGTTTAGCGCGGGTCGTTCTTTTCCACTCGAAAACGAAAACCGGGGTAGTTTTAATCTCCAGTCTCAAAAAGCAAGAACCCAGCAAAAGGTTATCTTTCAACCCCTCCTTGAAGATGGGAAGCTCTTCTTGTATTTTACCGGCCCCCTGGAAAAACAGCCCAAGCTTAGCCTGACCCTTCGACTGGATGGAACTACCATTCTCAAAGGCCTTCAGAATACAGAAAATGCCTTTTACTTCGGTACTTTCCTGATGCTGGGCTCATTGCTGCTCATTTCCTTTCCTCTTTCAAGGGCGGTTACCAATCCCCTTCTTGCTATTAGTGCCGGCCTGAGGAGAGTACGCTCCGGTGATCTCGCCCAGGACCTTGCCATACCAGGCCGCGATCAGTTCGCCCTTGCGGCCAGGCTTTTTAACGAAATGATTGCCGGGTTACGTGAAAAGGAAAAGATTTCCTTTTTCCTCTCTCAAATGGCCTTACGCTCACTGGAGAGTGGGGAGAAACGCGCCACCCGCCGTGAAATCTCCATACTCTTCTGTGGAATCCGCAATTTAGAAGACATCTCCCATCACGTTGAATCCCACGCTAAACTGGAATTGATCAATCAATTTCTCTCGCTTTTTGAATCCCAACTCAAGATCAGCGGGGGAAGTATGGACAAATTCACCGGGCAGGCCGCAATCGCCCTGTT
This sequence comes from uncultured bacterium, assembly GCA_964539825.1. Taxonomy (GTDB): domain Bacteria; phylum Muiribacteriota; class UBA6191; order UBA6191; family UBA6191; genus CAZIKF01. The sequence goes on along the minus strand of CAZIKF010000009.1, from coordinate 90,188 downwards.
CACGGACAACAAAAGCCAGAACTCCATGCTCACTATGGCTTCCCAATTGCGCAAGGAACTGAGCAAACTCAATCTGAAGCATCACGAGGAAAAGCTCCCTATTCTTAACGTGGGTATGGGAATCGCGACCGGTGCGGTAGTTTTGGGGCCGGTAGGTTCACAAAAGCGCAAGGACTACACCGCGATTGGAGCTACTGTCAACATGGCTGCAAGACTACACTCGCTCGGAGTGAAAAACTCAGACATTACAATTCACCTGGACCGGCCAACTCGCGAAGGATTCCTCTCCACTGCTGATTACCAGATTCAAGAATTGAGCGAAGTAGACATTAAGGGCTACTCCAAAAAACAGGTTGTGTATGAAGTACTATAGACTTCAAGGCCTCTTCCTGATTTCACTATTAGCCATTTATCTCGTGGCCAATTATTCCTCCTGGTGGCTTCTGCGAAGAGAAGAGGGGCAACGGCAGTTTTCGCGCTTTGCGGCTATCATTGAGGATTCGCGTGAACTCCAACGCGACCTCATTGAAGACTCCCTGGAAGAATTTCCCAATTATGAGAAAAAGCTCATGTTGGTGGAGATGCTCCATTACTCCTGGATACAAAAGATTTCCTCGATTCTGAAAAGTCCAAAATCAAGTTGGAAAAAACAAATCAAATCCATTCCCCTGCCTTTCCCCACAGCGTCTGGCTTCTTTTTAGCGCGAGGCTCCAGGGTATTGATGAAAAACGGAGTGGATTTCAAGGAACTTCTTGGCAAAAATTGGGTTAAAAGAACCTTTCTGGCCATTCAAGGCGGGGAGAAGACATTTTTGAAAATGCAGCAGCTTTACCTGGTGCCGTTAAGCTTCGAACAATTTCAAGGAACTCAAAATTCCTTCCAAACCATTTTTTATTATGGTCGTTATCTCTACCGTTATTACCGAGAAGTCGGGCCGTTTAGGTTTCTTATCATCGTGGATTTAGGAGCGGTATCCATCCGCCATCTCAAAGAACGCATCCAGGATTTTCTACTCCAATCCCACGAAAACCTCCGTCCCTCCAGCCAAAATGAGTTTGAATTTGACGGATCCTCCCGGACTCTCCCCTCAGAACCCCCAGGATTCAAGTGGGTAGGCACCTTTCCGAGCTATCTAACCTATCTCTCTTCGAACACACTCTGGAACCTTGCATTTCTTGTCCTGGTTGTCTGGCTCTATCGATTGGGCGGCTATCGCATTTTATTCCTTAGATTCGAGTCCAAGCTCTTTTTGATATTTATGATCTTTATGGGATTCCTGTACCTGGGAATCCTATTTGCCGAACAGGAGTTACTCAGAGCACAGACTCTTCTAGATCAAAAGACCGCGGAGGCCGAGTGGAGAAGCTTCTCTAAGGAACTGGAGAGTAAATATGAAATATTCCTGAAAAAACTGGGTGATAAAGTCCGCGAGGCCTTTCAGCGCGAAAACCCTCTCAGCCAGAAAGACCTTTGGAGTAACGGACTCTATGGAGTTTATTATTATCCGCCCTTTCAAGTCGCCACTTCTGAAACCGCATTCGATGTTTTCACCAATATTTATCTCTTTCGGCTCAGCACCGCGGTACTGAGTACATATAAAGGATTTGGCCCCTTGATGGAAAAGGACCCACGAACACGGGAAATGCGCTCAAGAAATGAGGAGCCCGGGCTCGTGATCGCGGATTTCATTAAGAGAGCCTACGGGATCTCCAAAATTGAGGATCAGATCCCCGGATGGGTTCAATATGCCAACCGCAAGGATCAGAGTTTTCGCAAAAATATACTCGCGGAAGGTCAGAACGTTTTAAAGGATGGGGGTAAGTGGACACGCTATAGGGTTCTAATGATGGATCAATACTTTCTCGGGTTGCTTGAGGATGTTCCCGGGGGACCGCGCTCGCTTGGGGCCACCATCAACGCTCAGGATCTCTTTGTTCGCTATTTACAAGAAGTAGGCTTTGAGAAGGAATCCCTGCCTCCCGGTGCCGTGCTGCTTGTGGAAATGCCCGGTAGACGATTCTTTTCCTTTCCTGAGGCCAGCGTATGGAACGCGGAATTTTTTCATACGGTTTGGAACCAGACTCGCCAGAATTCCGATCGCGTTGTGTCTGTTCGAGTTGAGGGGGATGACTACCTGGGAAGTTTTTTTCCCAGCGAGGTGGTTCCTAATTTCCGCTACCTGATCCTTCAGAAGAGCGTTAACGTCTTATCCAAATCTGCAGACCTCAAAAGGCGATTCGAAGGTTTTCATATTGGATTTTGGGTTCTTGGAGTTCTGGTATTCTTCTGGTTGGGCAGATCGGTGATACGCCCCCTGGAGGTTTTACGAAGCGGGTTTCAGAGGCTGCGCCAAAAGGAGCTGGGATTTCAGTTAAGCATCAGCGGAAAACATGAGGGTGCTGAGATGATTCAGAGATTTAATGAAATGGTTCTTGAGCTAGATCAAAAGGAACGTATGCTGCCGTATGTGAGCTCCGCTGTACTGGATCTGCTGGATGAAACCGAAGGCAAAGCCAGCCACAGCGGTCAGGCTGTAGTCCTGGTTTCAGACATTCGCAGTTTTACAAGCCTCAGTGAGCTGTATACCCCTGAGGAAATTGTGGAAATGCTGGGTGAGTATTTCAGTTTTTGGCAGGAGAGAGTCGAGAAATACGGGGGTGTCATTGAGCGTTTTGTAGGAGATGCAGTAGTTGCACTTTTCTTTGAAAAGAGTGACAAACACTTCATACAGGGAGCTTTGCAGTGTTCTCTAGAGGTGCACCAACTCCTTAGTTCCTGGAATCAACACAGAGAAGAGAGCGGCTTGTTCACCATCCGAAACGGTGTGGGGCTGGCCCTGGGAGAAGTGAGTTTTGGCCTGGTGGGAACCCGCGAGCGTATGGAATTTCTCTCCCTGGGAGATCCTCTTCGCAAGGCGGAGTACCTGGAAACTCTTACAGCACACGGTCTACAGTCGGATATCTTTGTAGATCCCTCCATTGAGTCCCATTTAAGGGGTCTTTATGATTTTGACGCAGTTGAAATCCCAGGTGAGGAACAGAGATGCTTCGAGGCCAGGGTCAGTTAATATAATTCCTGGTAACGGTCTTCTTTTTCCTCTGCCTCGGAGCGGGGCGAATAAACAATGGTTCCCTTCTTAAAACCAAGTACACTGGACATCTTGTTGGACCACAGCCATTTCTTTTTGAACTCTTTGTAAGAATAACTTCTTTCGTCATTGGCATAGGTGTCGTAGTAGTAGATCCTTTCCTTCTTCCTATCGAATCCAGACACCACTACCCAATGCAGGGCCGGGATTGGCTTAACTCTCGAAAGAAGGGGAAGATTTCCAAATACACCCTTATTATCTCCCACTTGGAGCAGGGTAATGACCGGTGTATATTGGCTTAGAAGAGTAGTGAGCCAATCAATGTTCGCCTTGGTTTTCACCTCACATTCATCTAAATAATGCTTTAATACCCGGCAAACACCCTTGGGTCTTGTTCCCGCTTTGTAAAACGGCAGATTTTTCTTAATCAGAGGAATCCCGAACCGTTTCTTGCGAAGTTCCTGTACCTCATCATAGGACACCTCCACACCCCTGAATTTGAGAACCCTGGTGGAGGATCGTATTCCGCAGCTCCATTTATCATTCTGGGTGGCTATCTTGGGTAATTTAAGCCGGATTTCGTTTAGATTATTCTCCAATACCGGTGGAGTAGCCTTCTCTTTCTTGAAGATAGATTTCACCTTTTTGAAGGCCCCACCAATACCGGGAAACCCCTCCATCGGGGGGCCAACTAAAAAGCAAAAAAGAACTACAAAAAGGAATTTTTTGTTTTTCATATTGTCAATTATAGTTAGGAATGAAAAAAATGCTATTTAGCTTATCTACTGTTTTTCCAGTTCATCCTTGATACCCGACAAGTCCCAGGTCTTTTTCCTCATTTTTTTTCTCTTTTTCTCCGGGGTGACTTGTTTCTTCAGGACCTTGACTAAAATACCCTCGAGCACCACGGTTCCAAGACTCCCCCTTTCAAGAAAGCTGCCTTTTATTAAAACTCGAGAGCCCTTTGGATATGCGGATGGCTGAAGATTTTGCCCTTTGAAGAGAAGTATTAAGCGTCGGTGATTTACACGAACACTTAGTTTCTCTCCTGAAACTTCCTGGACAACCGCCGGAGCCTTCATCAGCTTTCCGATCAGACTCTCTGGTGAATCAGTAAAAAATTTTAAAATCCCGGGGTGCTCGACAACCCGTGTAGCCCCCATCTCTTTAGATGGTGATGGATTTGTCCCGGATTTAATGATGGCATAAAGAAAAAAACCTCCCATTACCAAAGAAGCCGCCAACGCAACCCAGAGCCGCCCCCTCGCCTTGGTGGTCTTTTTTTCTTCGACTTTTTGAACCCAGGCTTTGACTTCTTCCCTTTTAGTCCGAAATTCGGTTTTCAGTCTCCTATCAATAGAGGTGGCCAGAGCAGACAGTAGCTCACCTCTCTCGGGGTTTTTAACCTCTTCCTTCGCCCTGCTTATTAAAACCAAATCTGTCGAGCTTCCATATTGGTTCATGGCTCGAAAGGCAGATTCACAGAGAAACTCTGATGAGTTCTTTTGCATTAACTGAATCAAGTGGATTTTCAGGTCATCTGATGGGTTCCCCCAGGTTTCCAATTCTTTGATGAAAACATTCTGAGCTCGCTCATCTCCTCTTGACATTTTCTTGAGCGCTTCTAGTGCCAGGTCGGGAGACTCATGGTTAAGCAGCGGCAAGGCACTTTGAAGAATTTCCAAATTATGCCCCTGAGAGATGTCTTCCTCAAGAAGGGGCAACACCCTATCAAGAACGCGTAAGTTTTTCATCTCACAGAGGGCTCGGACAGCACTGGTAGCCACCTGGAGATTTTCGTGATCCAGATAATGTTTTACGAAAGAATATTCATCGAAATAGGAAAACCGGCCAATCTGTAGCAATATCTGGGAGATTATTTCCGTACTTTGCTCGAGCCCCAGTCCTTCTTTTAAAATCCGAATTACTTCGCTTTCATCAAGCTGCTCATTGCCAGGTCGCAATTGGCTCAAAAGACTCAGTTTCCTTGCCTCATCACTGCCTAGCAATGTCTCCAGGAGCAGATTCAGGAACAGCCAGTTGAGCAGGAGTGGATCTTTGTTTTCGCGCTCATCCCATGTATCGAAAGCTACTTGCGATTGTTGAAACTGCAGGAGTACCTCGCGAGCCCTTTGGGATCTATTTGCCCACCAAGAGAGAGTCTGATGCGCCAGAACCGGTGCCTGGTCCGTCTTATTTAATAACAGAAACAAAATAAAGGTAATGGTCTCCAGAAGGTTCTCATCTTCCAGGACTTTCATGATATTCAATGCATTGATATTAAGATCGAGATCTTTTGCTCTTCCTAGATGAGTCAAAGCCTTTTGAATTCTCTTAAAATTCTCAAGATACATTTCATGGTCCGTATGAATGACCAGAATCGCGATCTGAAGGAACTCCGAATCATTGTGCTCCAGAAACTGAAGAAAAAAATCGGGGGAATCTTTCGCCTCCGCTAACTGCTTCAAAGCCGCAAGAGAATCGGGCCCATTTCCCGCAGTGGCCCTGGTACGAACCTCTGCAACCTGCATAGCCAGGATTGATTTCTCCTGCTCTATTCTAGAGCTGGATTTCTTTTGACTTTCCTTAAGAAAGGCACCGGCAGAATAGGCAATAGTCATCTCAGAGGACTGGGCCAGGGTCTCCAAGACGGAATCCAAGCCCTCTTCCTTTAAAGACTGAACCGAGAGCAAGGCTGTTCTTTGTCGATCAGTGTTTTTGGATACAGCCATTTGGGAATAAAGGTAACAAAGGGATGGGTTGGGAATTTTGGCCAGGAGGGACTTGGCCACCTGGGCTACGGAGCGATTGGGATGAATGCTGAACCAGGCCAAATACGGAAAATAGATTGAGTTCTCAAAGCCAAAAGAATTGAACATCTCTCTGAGGGTGGTGATGATGATTCTCTGGTCATCTTTACGCAGGTGTTCAAGCATTTCCTCGTGGCAGCGCGGCCAATGCATGGCGGCAAGACGGATAAGACAAACAGTTAAATAAGATACGTCAAGAGATTTCACCTTTTTCTTGAGACTCTCAGGACAGGGAAGACCTTGATTCACACAATAAATGAGAACCTTCTTGGTTGAGTTGAAATCATCGTCAATCAAACCTGCTTCCATGTCTTTGGGAAGTGATATTTCGGACGCTCTGGATTCACTAAGTTGCTCTAAACATATAAGCATTTTTCTTCTCGAATCCAGGTGGGTTTCCCTGGGAATCAATGAGGAGATGAGATCTACCTTATCAGGTGTATCCGTTAGCATGAGATTGCTAAGAATTACTTCTCTTGGTGCATCACAATCCGTTTTATCCGGGTTAATAGGTACTTCTTTCACATCAGGGTGTATGGAGGGCCATGTTTCTGCTTGAGCCAGATCCTGACACTCTCCCTCAAGGGAGCTATCCCACTCTTTGAATTCCTGCGAGACCTCCTCAAATCGCTGCACCAGTTCCCGAACCGGCTCGCTAAATGATGCCCACCCCCTCAATCGTGATCGGACGGCATTTTGCATTTCCCCCGCTTTGCCAAAGATGAGAAACTCCAAGATTTCCAAAAATTTTTCATCCTGGAGTATGGCAATGCAATGGAGGGCTTGAGCTCGAAATTCCAAGCTACGATCCCTCGCCAGGCGGGAAAGAGCCTTGTTTAGTTCCTTGCGATAATCTTCTTTGAACTGGGGATTGGTACCTAGTGAGATAATCGCTGCTCCAGCGCAGCGAACATCACTATCTTCCAATTGAGCCAAAAGTACTGTCTCATCAGTTAAGCCGGGATTTTGAGCAATGAAGTGGGTCACCATCAGTCTTTTTTCCGGATTATTATGCTTAGAAAAATGGTATAGAAAACTCTCGATCCCATCATGGGAATTCTGAGTTTTAAGTTGTTTCAAAGCAGCCCAAAAGCTCTCCGGTGCCAAGCCTTGAAGATGCTTCACCATGGCGGGAAAGGAGTTTCCAAGATTCTTCGGAATCAGTTCACCTTGAGACTCATTTTGGTCTTTTGATAGTAGGGTTTTCCCCTCGAAGTCGACTTCCAGACTCTGACGAGTTTCTTCAGCTAAGCCTGGTAACGCCTCAAACAGGCTATGTGTATGGGGTAAAACCTTCATAGCATGGGCCACACATGGCAAAGCTGTCTGATCCTCTTGGATCCACTGAGTAAGGAGAACCTCATGCACCTTTGGGTGTATGGACTGTAGCAGGGAAATGCTCAGAGTAGAGATTTCCTTAGAGGGATGGCGACAGAACGCTACCAGGCTCGGATAAATCTTAAGGCACCCCTGGGCACCCATCCGCTCTATCGATTCAAGACATACTCTAATGAGAGTGGGATTCTTGCTAGCTAAGGACGGAGGAATCAATGAGAAATACCTGATGCCAAAACTTCCAATGAGCCGGATAATACAGGATTGAAAAAACATGGATTTAGATTTTCTGGCCACGGCTTGCATCGCAGGAAGAAGATCTTCGCGTTCATGTTTCAGGGCGTAGAGAAAGGCTCGTTTGACAATCTGGGGATCAGGACAATCAAGTGCCTTGATCAAACGCTTGAAATTTTCATCCTGCCCGCGGGGAGTCTCCCTTTTGATAAGGCCATTGAGAAACTCGCGAATAATGGCCTTGATACCCGGATGCCCTTCCTTATGAAAGGCTTCTAGTAAGATTTTTCCTTTGACCAGATGATCCTCACCGGAAAGTGCCACCTGTAGATATAAATGCCCCCTGATCGCTGGATGCAAATTAAGGAGATTGTCAGGAAAGTCCAAAGACATTAAAAAGAATCCATGGGTCTAAGCCTATAGCCAAATGAAAAAATATACGGCGACAATTCAGTTTCTCTACCATCAACGCCCCCCAATACAAAAATTCGCCGATTAAACCTTGCTGCTGCAATACTTGCCGGGTAGGGCAAGGATACATTCTTCTCTATCGCCCACTTTTTCCCATCTTCCGACGACCATATATCCGGTACTGGAGAAGACGAATCAGGAAATTCCATCAGATTACTATTATAGAGTCCTCCGATGATCCACAACCGATGATGAAACTCCAAAAATTCATGCGAAAGACGAGGAGACCAGGTGAGTTCATCCCAGGTGTTTTCGTGCTGGATCTCCCAGAGATTCAATCCAAATTTTTTCAATCCTCCTATATTCCATATTTCGTTGTTAACTCCTAAGTCGTTTGTATCATCTCCATCTCTACGATGGACCCAGCCCCCGGACAGCCAGATTCTTTCCTGAAAAACAGTCGCCCTGGCAAACCAGCGTATTCCCCACGTGGCACCTTTTCCATTTGAAGGAAGTCGAATAAAACCACGAGAATCTTCATATTCCCATACATCAAACTTTTCAGCCAGGATCGGACTGGTCGCGCCGCCCAGAAGATAGACTTTGCCGTCCAGGCTAAAAGCATTGAAAAAGGCGCGGGGGTAAAAATGCTCCTTTCGAGTTGAATCCCTTTGGTTCGTAGCCTGCATATCATGAGAGAATTTTTTATGCCAGTGAGAGCCATCCCTACTGGTCCAAATATCGTTTCGCATCTCAGCGGAGGCTCCCATTCCCCCAATGATCCAAAATTCCTCACCAAATCGAATGACTTCATGGCCGTAGCGACGGGGATAAGGTTGAATTTGATGGATTTTCTTCCAGGTCTTGCCATCTCTCGACACCCAAACATCCTGAAAAATTTTAACCCCATTCGTTCCTCCAAAGAGCCATAACTTATCCTCATGAGCGAGAACGCGATGTTGATAGCGAGGTTGGAAAATCTCTTGTTCGAGAATTTCGTTGGTATCAATTCTTTGTGTATCCAGCTTCTCACTATAGTCAGCGATGGTCTTTTCCAGTTGCGTTAGAATCAGCCCGTTCTCCTCTATTTTTTCATGCCCGCGACCAGGGTACCAGCCCTGATGATGAAGTCTCAGCTCCTCCAAAATCTTCATTGCCTGTTGTTTGAGCTCAGGAGCATTGTCGGAATAATCAATTTCAAGAAGATAGGACTTTAGCAGTGGAATCAAGATATAGGGAGCTTCAAAACTAGCTGGATAGAATTCTTTAGTTTGCTCCAAGAACTTCCTGGATTTGAGAATCAAATCCATAGCGAACTGATCCCGCGTCTTACTGAGAAATCGACTCCTTTTTCTGACCTGCTTTTGAATCAAATCAACCGCTTCCAAATTCAAAGAAGGAATGAGAGAAGCGGCTCTCAGAGTTTCGGCCAACTTTCCCAGATCTAAATCATCTATACAAGCCGATGTCTTCAGGAGCAAAATACCCAGAAGATACATAGATCTGGGTATATTAATCTCTCCATGTACAGTCCCATCCTGTTCCCTGGCAGCGGCCAGAGCCTCTAGAATCAATTTCAATGCCCGGTCGATTTTCCTGAAATCTCCAGGATAGCGGGAATGAAATATCGTTTCATTTCGTAGTAACTGGAAATTCTTTGAAATCACATTCTCATAAGTCAAAATGTCCTGAAGACCCCCTATGTTTACAGCTTTACTGAGTATCTGATCAGCCTTCCCTTCGAAATTAGAGCCGAATTGGCTAACCAACTCACGGGAGACCACTTCACTGCGAGGTAGCTCCGCTTTTGCATTTGCCTCTCTGCGCGATATCTCATCGGAGAAGGTCTCGCGAATATCCGCATCTCTGAGATCCTCATCTATTCCGATTTCTACCAGCGCAGAGAATGCAAATGGCCTACTTCCCAACCTTTGCAATGAGCGAAAAAAGAGCCTTTGATGATAGATCCGATGGAATCTTCTTGCCCCTCTTTGTGTGCTGACTTTAATGAGGATATCTGTGAGATTTGGAGATGTAACTGCTAACGGAGCAGCACTCTTTACATCACATAAATAATAGTGGATTTCATTGCCATCAAGGGTAAAAACCCCCTGTCCTTCAGCGGGCTGCGACCGATAGATTCTGTGGGTCCAATCATCTTTGCTTAATTGTTGGTAAACCACCGCAAGACTCGCCCGGGCAGCGCGTTTCATCGCATCTACAATACGCCTATGCGCGAATTTCTTCTGCAGGGTATTTTGCTCACCCTGCAGAAGAAAAATACCCAGACCGAGCAGAGACAACAAACCGATCACAAAAATCAGCATAACTCCCCTATTACTAGAATGAAGTTTACAAGGTCGGTATCCAGTCATACTCATTTCCAAGAAGTCGGAAGGCATTTATATAGGTTAGATAAGGAGATCTTAAAGGATCTATACCTTTGACCCTTTGATCCTGAATATAGGTGCTTATCAACAAGGTAACCAACCCGGCACTCTTGCCTGAGTTCGAGGAGGCTGTGGACACTCTAAACTCCTTGATGAATGGGTAAGAAAAGGGACTATTACGACCTAAGAAATTGGAATATTCATCCCGCTCATAAGCTTGAATCCCAGGCTCTCCAAGGAGACTCCTCTCCAACGATAGCAAGCCTTCGCTTGCAGAGTCCTCTTTGCTCAGGTGAAACATCACGAGCAATCCATCCCTGTTAATGATGATCAGTTTGTTGCCTTTTCCTCCTTGAACAGGTGCTACCACCCTCTTGGCTTCCTCGATTTCTCGTCCCATTCTTGAGAATAGAGCCTGGATTCGATGCTCTGCACGATCACGTGCGTTGAGCCTTTGACTAGAGCTTATTGAGAAGAAATAGAGGGAGTATATGATTACAATGAGTACTAAACTAATACTGCTGGCCACAATCAGCTCCGCCAGCGTAAAAGCCGAAAACTGAATCTGTCTTTTAAAGTTCATGGTAAACAAGACTACGAAGCTGGATCGATTTTCCGGTTCGCTCGGATAATTCCACGGACCCGGCAACGGGATCAGTAAAATACACTCTCACAGTGACCTGGGCTATCTCAGGCTGGCTTTCTCCCTCAAGAGACTCGCAATCTACGGATACCCTCATCTTTGCAAGGTCTCGGTAGAGTACCGGATTTTGGATTTTAAGAGTCTGAACTTTTTCTGAAAAAAGCACCTGGTCCCTGAAGTATCTGGAATTGGTTTCAGTCCCCTGGAGTATGGGTCGACTCTCTTCGCTAATTCCGATGGTTTCGGGAATGAAAACCTGTCGATTTAATAATTCTGTCAAACTCATCCCTTCAAACTGGGGAACTGATGGAATCCCTTCATTTTCAATTTGCCAGAGAATTTTGGAGAGGATCATACTTCCCAAATAGTTAGCATGATTTTGAGCGGTGGAGTCTCTCTTTCCGCCTTCCAGGTTGCTGATGCTAAAAAGATAGAACATACCGGTACCGAGCAGGATGGTAGAAGTGAAAATGATCTCAACAAGAGAAAAGCCAGAGGCCGTTTTCATGTAGAATTCCCCTTTCTGATATATACTTCAAAATGAAGTGTTTTGCCCGGGTTCCCAGACAAAACGGAATCTTATGATTCCTAAACTCATCTGCTAATGAGCCTTCTTGAGTATGAACCTACAAGTGGGTAAACCACTTGCTTTACGTTATAGTTCACCAGCCAGGCACTGATCTCAACAGGCCTGTGCCAAATCCTCTGGAACCATGGAAATCCGTCTCAAAAATCTCGTCAGAGCAGGATTTGCTCTGGCGCTTATCGTACCTCTCTTTTTTCTTTTCAGAATGATGTTGGATCGTTTTCTGGTGCAGGCCCAGAGGATACAGGATAAGGTTTTCGAGCACCAGTTAAGAGGAGTAGGCGAGATTGAAGAAGCCTATGATCTCTACTGTGAAACCTTGCGAGGACTGGTGCGGCAATTTTCAAGAGATCCTGTATTCAGACGATTTCCGGGCTCAAAGCGGGACAGCTTATGGTTGAACCAATCCGAATACTACAGTGAATATCTCGATTTTCATCCCCGGCAGAAAACGAAGCATCTCCTTGCCTATAGTAAATTTAGATTACGCTTTAAAAAGAAAATTACTCAGGCCATTTACCCACCTGGAAAAGAGGTTGTCTCCTTCCAAAGTCCACTCCTCTTGCAGGTTTTTGTACTGGAACACAGCTTATTTTCCCAACGGATGCAGAACACATATCCTGAGAGCTTTACCTATGAAAATATTCTAACAACGAAAACCACTCGAGCTTTTACTATTCAAGGGGAGTTGGATGATTTTCTGGAACAAAACAAACTCCGCGACTTTTTCCATACCCTTCCAATGCACCCGGTTTTTTATCTTGAAGATGAGGTTAGTCGAATGTTTTGGGGAGTGATCAAGGGCTTGGTACAAAGGCTATTTCGTATCTACATCTTTGGTCCACCTGTTTATCACTTTGCTATGAACGTACCAGATGCCACTTTCAATCTAGATTTTAAACTCTCTCAAGATAAGTTTATTCCTATGACGTTCCTGGAGAGGGGAATTGAATTTTACTTCACGGTGTTTCCTCGAACTTACGCTTATCAGCAATATCTAAAACCCGCTAGCACCATGGAGATTCCAAGGGCTATCTTTTTCATCCTTAGTAATTTCGATTCTCGCGAAAACCTGTTCTTCGACCAGCTCACCTGGCCCCAGGGTGGAAAGGCTCTCAACTTAGTGCGTGAAGATACGCTTGAGATTCTTGAAGCTCTGGAGGGAAGTGGGATGGAATTGGAGTTCTTCAAGTACAACAAAGATCAGAGAATTCCCTCCAACCCAACAAAAAGAATGAGTCCCAGGTTTAAATTTTTTCAACACCAGGCCATTGAACTGAATAAGGGAAACTATAAGGGTCTCGTGTCCAGCGGGAATCAAGTCACTATAGACAAGGTTTTAGGGATCTTTAACCCGGTGACTGGATCCAATGAAATCAATTCCAGCCAGCTCCTGGAGCAAATTCAAAAACACTTCTTCAGACCGGGAATTCAACCGTTGCAGATTGAGGATATAGCGCGTCTGGCGATCCTTCAAAAGACCCCCATTCATTTTCTTTTTTCCCGTGATGATAAAAAATACTGCGGAACCCTTTACCCTTCCGCAGCATTCTCCTCAGGAATGTTCTTTCTTTATCAACCGATTTCTGAGCTTTACACACCCCTTCGAAAGGAAGCTGCCTGGCTCTCTTTTCTCTTTTTACTTTCGATTCTAATTCTAGGCATCCCTCTGAATATACTTTTCAAACGCCTGATTAACCCATTGGCAGTTCTGGGAGATGGCATCAAATCACTTGCCCAGGGCGAATATTCCAAACGCATGCCCAACCAGCCTGTAGAAGATCTGCAAATATTAGCTGACCAATTCAATGAAATGGCTGAATCGGTCAGCATACGTATAGAGTCCCTTCAGTCGGCACGTGGAATCAATGATCAACTCAACCAGGGCAGGGAATGTACTGAAATTATTCAGGAGGTGCTTACTCAAATCTGCAAAAGCCTCCATTTTGATTTTGGGGTCGCTGGTTTTTTTGAAGGAAGTGTTTCTAGAGATTCCAGGAAATATTTCTGGCATGAGTGTAAAGAAGAGCCCCCCGACCATGAGAAGATTCTGGACTTAATTCTCTCCTCCAGGACATCAGAAGACGCCACTTTGAGAATATCCGGGGAGGCTCTGGCAGAGGCACAACTCAAAGAAGAACATGGCCTGTTAATCGTCTCCCAACCAAGAGAGACGGAGGAGATCAATATTTATGGCGTGCTATTTCTGGCCAGCTCTCAGAAAATTTCCAATCTTCTTTATTTGCAAAATGTAGTGAGGCATTTGCGCTCTGTTGTGGTTAAAGATGTTCTGAATCAAATTCTCTCCGATTCTAGAAAGGGGGAAGAGACGCAGAGAGCTCTACTTCCTGCCAATCCCCCTCCCCTTCCTGACGAGTTTGAACTCTCTCACTATTTCCTCGCCGCCAGGAGGCTCGCTGGCGACTTCTACGACTTTTTTCTCACCCCGGATCAGTCGCACCTGATCATGATCATTGCCGATGTGGCTGGAAAGGGGATCGGCTCGTCGCTATTTGGGATGACAGCTCGAACGACTTTCCGACTTCTATGCCAAAAAGAGTACGGTACGGATCTTGGAGGCTTGCTTGGTGAATTGAATGAAGTCATGTGTGCTGAGAATTTTCCTTACATGTTTCTAACGTGTTTCTGTCTTGATCTGGATTTGAAAAGCTATGAAATGAAGTACTCCATTGCCGGACATAACAAGATGCTTCTTGCCAGAGGCGACGGCTCTCTTGACCAGCTTACTTCGCGGGAAATTCCCCTTGGCTTGTTTGAAGGTATCGCGTTCTCTGAACAACAATTGGCTTTAGAGCCGATGGATCGTCTTGTTCTTTATACAGACGGAGTTACCGGTATGGAAAATTCTGATTTGGAGATCTATGGGCTAAAACGACTGGAGGCATTTGTCCTGAATCATCTTTCTCTTACTTCTCTTGAGTTCCAAGACGCTCTATTGAAGGAATTGGAAGAATTTCGACAGGGAGTTCACGCCCCTGACGATCTAACCCTGATCAATCTCAGGAGGCATTAGGATTGTGAGAGGTTTCGCGCTGCCCTCAAAAATGAGCACCCTATTTTCCTTTTTGCTCCTTCTACTTTTGTTGATTCCCCTTGGTACGCTCCTGGTTTTTACCCTGGAATCCTTCACAAATCGGAAGAAGATTATCGAGCAGACAGTTTTCGATCTGCATTTGTCCCAAACTCTGGAACTGGATAATTTCTATAAGAATCAATTCCTGCCCGGCTATCAAAACCTCGCGCTGAAATGTGCTCAGAAGTTTAGCGCTGATCTGGCCAGGGAACTTAGCGAAGAGCCAGATGTGAGCTCTCTCGATTTGGAGATTTTAAGTCGAATTTTAGTTGATCGAATCATTCCTTATATGGGCTTTCAAACCGAGCAAATGAACTTGCCGGCTAATGAAAAAAACCTCCCCATCAGGCTTCAGGTGATCGGCTTCGAATGGGCTCAGCCAAAGCCCCGGGATATTCATGAATTTGTGACCGGGAATCTATTTCCAGCCTCAGATAGGCAGAGACTCCTAACGCTTGGGGATTCTCAAGCCAACTCAGAAGGCCGTCAGGCGGTATCTGATTTTCTAAGGCTCTATGACAGCTACCATGAAAGGGTTCTCCTGCGGTCCAAATTCCTTGAAAACATTGAGCCTGAAGAAATTAGCCAACTACTACGGGAAAAGAACTTGTTGAGCACGTTTAACCGCGAGCTTTCAAATCAGGCTGGCCCCGATGAATTCAGCAAAAGACTCTCCGAACTTAGAGTAGCCATTGAGAGAGTAAGAAAGGTCCGGTTCGATCTGGTTCATACCATCAAAAAAACTGCAAACCAGGAAGCTCCGGCGGGAGAACGATCCCTTGAGGAACTAATCGAAGACTTAAAAGTTTCGATGGGGGACCTTGCCGAGAACACCAGCCGTAATTCCAAAGTTTCCCGTTTTCTTGAAACCATTGCCGCTAGTGAGGGCAAGGCCATGGACTATGAAGACTGGCTAATTTTAGGCATGCTCGTAGACCCCTATGAATTCCCTATTGTGGAACTGCTTGAATGGAAGAGTCAAAATTGGAGCCTCTTTCGAGGACAGATTGCCAAGACTTTATTCCCCAAGGATGCTCTTTTCCTTTTGGGCTTTGAGGAACCTGAAAGCTACAAATGGGTTTCTGACAGGGAGTGGCTAGCTCTAAAGGGTCTTCTTCATATGGTAGGACAATATGCGACCAATTCCATCTTGTCTGAAAGTCCAGATACCCAAAGAACACTCCAGTTGTTGGGAGGTGCGCAGTTTGAACAGGGTTTCAAGCAGAATTTTGAATATAAGACCGGACCTAGAACGCTGGACATTTTCATTGAGTTTTTTCCTGACGAGCAATTTGGCTTTCTCTATGGTATCGGCCTCTCTCCGCCACCAGATCTCCTGGTCCTGGGACTTCTCACCGAAGAAAGGTTGGAGAACTATTATGCTTGTCTTGTAAATACGAATTTTAGAGTGCATATCGGCTCGGACTTCCCGGATTCCCACCAAACAAATTTGAAAGCAATCGCTATAACTTTGGAGAAGAATTTTTCCCTTTTGGGATTGGAAGGCTTCCAAGCAGAGTTTTTAGAAGCGGATCCACTCGTTGGACAACTCCATAGAGGATTCATAAAAACCAGGTACCCCAACGCAGAGAATGATCCAGGCCCCACACTTTCAAGTACCCTCTCATTGGCTTTGTACCTGCTGGGATTCAAAACCCATTATCAGTACTTGAGAATTCATCAAAATTCCATCTGGAAGCGCAATACAAAGCTTCAGGTATTTCATTCTGGAGAAGACCTTAAGCAATTCACTGCCAAAATTGACAATGAACTTTCTAAACAAGAAAGAAAGAATCTGAACGAATGGTTACAAGCTCCCAGACTGCCGCTTAAATTGACCCTGCAAAGAAATACCCAATCTCAACTTGCAACTCTGATACCCTCCACCGTTTTAGCTGGACGGTTCTATTTCCTGACAATTCACAAAGACCTTGTTTACTCTGGAATCAGAGACCTAAAGATCGTTCTCCTGGCCCTGGTACTTGTTGCTACTCTCCTGGCTTTGGGTCTTGGAACCCTGCTTACAAGACTCTTGTTAAAACCAATGGAAAAATTTTCTTCCAGGGTTCGGGGCTATATTCCCGGCAGGAGAGCTGAGAGCTTGCCTATATCAGCGATCTGGTGCGAAATATCCATCATGAACCAGGGTTTTGACACCATGAGTCTTGAGGTAGCCAACCAGATCACACAGATGGAGGTCATACAAACCCTTCAGCGAGATATGTTGGATGGGAAAAAAATCGCGCACTCCTTACCGAAAGGATTGAAGAAAACTTGTGAGATGCTCGCATGTCCTTTTGCCGTTCTGGGCTTTTTTGAGGGGGAATCCGAACAGAAGTTTGCCTATTTAGCATCTAATCAACCAGGGGATAACCCGGCACGATTGACCAGGAAACTTCTAAACCTGCCGACTCGAAGCAATAAGCCCTCCCATAGCTGGAATAGTCTTTCCTTGGAGGGTCGCACTTATGTTGGCTGCCGAATCCAAAGTAGGAAGCAGAGCAGCGAAGTAAAGAGTGAAATCATGGAAGTTGCCTTGCGGGGTTTCTTCTTCCTGGATGTGGAAGAAGCGGCCCTTTTCCTAGAACGCTGGAAGTCCTTTCTGGAGAGCTTTCTATCAGAAGTTGAGATCCTGGTGCGAAAGGAGATTCTGGATGAAATCAAGGGGGATAATGTCGAAGGCCAGGGAATCCAAGAGGACATGATGCCCCTAAGAGCGCCTGATACAGGGGGACTGTTGGATTTTGGCTGGACTTTTGTGGCAGCGCGCTACATGGGGGGCGACTTTTACGATTTCTTTGAGGCCAAGGATACCGATACCATCGGTGTTGCAGTAGCGGATGTCTCCAGCAAAGGAATTGGACCGGCCTTATACGGAGCCTCCTGCAAAGCAGCCCTGAGAAGATTCTACTATGGCGAAGAATCTCTGGATGCTCTGCTGATGAAGGTAAATGAATTTCTCCTGTCCCAGGGAAAGAGTGAGCTATTCTCAACTCTCTTTTTGGCAAAGATAAATCTTCAGACCTCTGATTTGAATTTCACTACCGCAGGTCACAATAAAATGATTTATTGGCCCGCAGACGCAGTCGAACCCACCCTACTGTCTGCAAAGGGTGTCCCATTAGGCATGCGAAACAGGCGTGGTTTTGAACAAAAGGAAATCAAATTTCAACCGGGGGACTGGCTGGTTCTTTATACCGATGGCATTGTGGAGTGTCAGAATTCCAGGCAGGAATTTTATGGATTGGAAAAGCTTATCTTGGAGATCGGAAGACTACGCAATCAGTCGGCTCAGAATATGATTAATTCTCTGATGGAAAATGTGAGTGAGTTCCGCGGTGATGCACCTGTGGGAGACGATTCCACCTTTGTTGCCATTCATCATCGTCAGGTTTAGGTTTCTCTCTTTCTCAGGATTATGTCGATGAGGGTCTGAAAAAGTTGAGCCTTTTTCTTTTCAACACATTCTGATCTATTCTTTTCCATCAGGGAGATGTCCCACCGGTTACCATGCTCTTTGAAAAAACCGAAGACACATTCGATAAACTGTTCAGAATTTTCCGCTCTCAGCCTGTCCATTAGATAGGTTTTAAGCTCTGTTGGAGGTTGCTCCCATTGCGTGATTTCCCTATAAAATAATTTTCGATTATTAGCATTCCCTTCCGCCAGGCTCTGCAATGCAACAAGGGCAGATTCTGGGCGCATTCGCTTTAAAAGAGAAAATCCGTATTCCAGTATTTTTGTGTTATGGGGAAGGGTAAGATCCTCTTGAACAGCCTTAAGAACCCTGTTTAAGACCCTCAGATCATTTTGTTCTCCCAGAGCTTTCACCACCGATGCGACTACCTCGCCCTCCTTATGGTCAAGATAGGGATACAAAAACTCAAACTCATAGCGGTAAGCAAAGAGGCCGAATTTTTCAAGAATCAGGCAAGTAATTTCCGTGGAAAGGGGTCGTTTTAGGGTTAAGCGCAAGAGCTTTAGAAGCTCCTTGGAATCCAGACCGCTAAGACTCGGGGAGAGCCGCTCCAAATCTCTTCGCATGGAACCTTCATCCGTAGAAGTGAGCGATTCTTTCAATTGAGACAACAAATCCCACCCATCCATTACCTCGTCTTGAATGTGCTCAGCGTCCCAGTTTTCAAAATCTTCATGGGAACGCTGAAATTCCAGCAAAACCTCATTAAGAGCCTCAGACTTCGTAGCCCAATATCCAAGGGTTCGATCAATCAGATGGTGGAGCAGAATGGGTTTGTCCGCCAGTTTGTAGATGGTGAAAGAAACAAGGTCAATGAAGCGAACATCCTCAAGGAATCCTATAATCGCAAGAGCTTTTCGATTTTGTGCAAGGGCACTGTGATGACTCATTTTAACCAGAGTCCTTTGAACAATAGTGAAGTTATCCTCATATATTCTTCGGTTTTTGCTTAGTGCCAGAATGGCAGTTTCCACGAATTCAGGATTTTCATGAGAAAGGAACTGTAAAAAATAATCCGATTTATCAACGTCAAGGTTGATCGCCAGCTGCTTCAAGCGCTTTAACGAAGGGACTGTTTCAGGCCTGGTTCTCAGGTTTACATTATCGACATCACAGGTTGAGGACACCCCTTCCCTGGCCCTCCCCCTATCCTGGTGAATATGAAGACACTCTCTGGCAACCCTATTTCTCTCCTTATTTGGGGACCTGGTGAGTTCGTCTTGCAACATACAAAAGGTTTTCTCAGGTAGTTCTTTGAGTAGTCTTTGGCTCTCTTGAGACAAAGACTCGTCAGATTGGAAGCTATACCAGACAAAAATGGGAAAGTAGAGGGAGTTGTCTACGCCAGCAGACGCCGCAAGTTCTCTCATGGCTGTAAGGCGAACTCGATTGTCTTCATCAGAGAAAAAAGTAAAAATATCTCTATGGTAAGCCGGCCAGAACTGGGCCATTAGTCGAATGAAATAGGCTCTTAGAATTGGCTGATTCATGCTCTCAAGCTTTTCCCGTAGGATTTCAAAGCAGGGAATTTTTTTATTCAGGCAGTAGAGAAATCCCTTTTTGACAATCCCGGGATCATTACTTTTCAGACACTCTAACAATCCTTCTGGAAGGGTCTGCATTTCCTTTTCTAAACAAACCATCATGCGGTAGCAATCTTTCAATCTTTGCTGATCCTCAAGGATGGTTTTCTCTCCTAATAAATTCCGTAGAGTTCGGAAGGCCTTTCTGCCCTTGATCAACATAAAATTGTTGCGCGCAATGGAACTCTCTTCTGGAGATTTGGTGACTAGCGGATCAAGAATGATTTCTTCTTTTTCAGGAAATATTTTTGGTAAGTTCTGCATATCTAGGAAATCATCAAATTCACCCCAGGCAATGCAGTTTCACATCGCCTCGACCTGAGCTTTCAGAACTAATTTTAACCCGTATACGGTCACATTTCCATGAAGCTTGCCAAGCTTTTAGGCCGGTTTCAATTTGCATGGTTGAGTGAGTGTTGCTACATTCAATCTCTGTGATTAAAATGAAGTGTTGGAGTACCTATGTCTGAAGAACAAAATACCGCGATCGATTCCCTTGTGCAGCGCCGGCAGGCCCACCCAGGCGGAATCGTATATATCTCTTTGAATGACGACCTTAAATATAGTCACTTGTCTGCATTTCGAGGTCTTTTCATAAAGGAGTTCGGCGAGGGTAATAGAAAGATGATATTGGATCTTCATAAGGTTAACTATCTCGTTTCTGCTCAGCTAGGTCTCATCTGGTCCTTTAAGCAAGATGCTGAAGATAGCGGGGGCGATGTGGTTTTCATCGGCCTAAGCGAATTGGTTCATGAAGCCTTTGATTCCATGGGTCTGCTGGATCAGTCGGAAATTTTTGAAACCGAAGAAGAAGCACTAGGTCATTTTCAGGCCTAAGTTGTTCCGTGGCCCCTGACTTCCTGATAAGCATCCCAGGCACTTACCGGATGGGTTTCCTCTCGTAGGGGAAAACTGACATAAAAGGTAGTGGATTCACCCTTCACGGATTCAAACCAGATTTTGCCATGCAGACGTTCGACAATTTTCTTACAAATGGCTAAGCCTATTCCCGTACCGGGATACTCTTCTTTTGTATGCAGTCTCTGAAAGATGACAAAAATCTTTTCAGCAAATTCCAAATCAATTCCTATTCCATTGTCCCGAACAGAAAAGATCCATTCGTGATCACCCTTAGCCGCTAAAATAAAAATTTCAGGATCCTTCTCTCCATGATATTTAATCGCATTGGTTAAAAGATTCTGAAATAGCTGATTGAGGAGATTTGGTTCGCCAAGAATCTCCGGAAGGTCTCCCACATGGATGCTGGCCTTCGTGTCTTTGATTAAAGGATTGAGAGTGGTTTTCACTTCCTCTAGAATCTTGCCAACTTTGACTTGCTGCAGCTCTATTTTTCGTGTCCCTACCCGGGAAAAGGCCAGTAAATCCTGTATGAGGACCTGCATTCGTTTGGCCCCATCTACAGCAAATCCAATGAACTCATCAGCATCTGCGTCAAGCTTTCCCTGGTACCTGCGATGAAGAAGCTGTAGGTAGCTTGAAATCATTCGCAGAGGCTCTTGAAGATCATGGGAGGCTACATAAGCAAATTGTTCCAATTCTTTATTGGAGCGTACGAGATCCTCGTCCCGCAGCTCAATTTGATCGAGCATGGAATTGAAGGATTCGATAAGAAATCCAACTTCATCTTGAGTCTCCTGAACAGCCCTCAAAGAATAATTTTTTTCCTCACTAACCTGGCGGGCTGTTTCGGCCAAATTCATGATCGGCCCCGAAATTAAAGCCTGCAGTTTGATAAGGAGCAAATAGGAGACAAAAAGGGCGGCTAACAGAAACAACAGAACCATTCCAAATGTCTGCAGCCTGAGGGTATGAATTTCACGCATATCATCTCGGATATAGACAAATCCCAGCAGTCTCCCGTCCAGGCTAACCGGCTGGGAAACATGTAAAAATTCGTCAATGTGTGAGAATTCCCTCAAAGGTAGTTTGGGAATGAATTTTTGGGTAGAATCTTTCGAGCGCCGGTATTCGGCCAGAGGAACTCGATCAGCGGTATAAATTCCAGCGAAGATCACCGACTCTCGAGTGCTGAAACCATTGAGAATATTCTGTGCATCCTCCCCCACTTTGAATTCCAATGAGGCCTGTGCGTTATATCCGATGACTCCGGATAGACTGACAATTTCCTTTTGCACTAAATTACGCAGGGTGAATTCAGATAGAATCATGAAGGCTATCGCGGATAGCAAAACCGCCACGCTACAGGTTGCCAAAAGAATGGCTACCAGTTTTTGTCGAATGGTTAAACGTTCAAGCATAAGCCCCTACTATACCGCAAAGCTTTGGTTTCACCCACGGGTAGGTTCAATCACAGATGAACACAGAAGTCCTAAGATTTTGTTTTGTCCGGGAACTCGGGTAGAACACTTCAATTTGAGTATATAATATAGGGGAGGAGATTCGCCCATGGAACCTGAACCGATTCAGCAGAAAGAAAAGCAAAAAGACACCGGCCCTGATTTAGCACCTTTATCGCTGCGAAGTTTGGCCTACCTGATCGACTGGATTCTCATCGCTATTTCCAGCACCATCCTGGGTCTCCTCTACATCTTCACCCTGGGCTTTGTCCTTTTACATATCCCCCTGGTCGGACCACTGCTGAACCAGTTCATCTTCCAACTCCTCTATGCCCTGGTATTCATTCTCTACCATGCTTACTTTGAGAGTGATGAGGATCAGGCCACCGTTGGTAAAAAGCTATGCGGACTGAAAGTGATTCGCGGCAATGCCAGTCGAAAGCTGAGCTTTGGGGATGCCTTTTCGCGTGGAGGTGCTAAACTCTTATCCAAAATCTTGTTCCTGCTTGGCTTTGTAATGGCGTTTTTGAGACCAGATAAGAAGGCGTTACATGATCTCATCATGAACACGGACGTTGTTCAGATCGATGAACCTCATCCCAAGATCAAGGAAGTGTTTTCACGCTTTTCCCTTTGAAGTGTTTGGGTCGTCCTTCAGTGGATTCTGAAGCTAAATCTCCAGGCACCTGCCTGGCATATGTGCGCAGGGAACGATAGAGTCGATCAAATGCCTCTTCCCCAAGAATTTCCCGTAATTCCATATTTTTTAGCGCCATATAGTTCTTTTCGGTAAGGGGTCATTGGCGCTGTATAAAAATTGAATCGCTGGACACAGGTTCATTAGAAAGAACTATTTCTTCTCCAAGCTAAGACAGAATGGGAACTCCTGTCGAAAAGAAGCATGTATACCGTAACTTATTGGGCTCTTGGGATTACCAAGAAACCAGATATAATCTAAACTATAAGCTATATCGCGAAGCAGACTCTCATAGGAAGATGTTGAAACTGAAAGAATTATGGATCTTACCCCTATTCCTTTTTTGTGGATTCTCCTATGGAGCGGAACAAGATGAGTTTGCCTGGGAAGACTCCTACGATTATGAGGATGAGGGCTCCTACGGTGATGAAGAGGGTCGAAATACGGTAATCGTATCAATCCTGGATATTTTGGATGAAAGTCGAAGTCTCCAGTTGAAACCTGAAGAATTCATTTATCCATTTGCCGGAGAGCATCGTCCCATGTTAGCTAGCAATCTCGTCGATTCGGTCCAGGGAGTAGCCGCCGGATTTCGATCCAAAAGAGTGGTCCAGGCTCAAGGAAAAAGGAAAAAGGGGAAACGTCTTTCAGCTAAAAACGTTGGGAAAAGATCAGGAATCTCTGTTTCAGGCGGAACCGGTGTTGACGGACTTAGGTTGGGTGGCCCTGGAGAGGCCCAGGGCACAGGCGCTGGAGGCATACCCCGGCTGAGTGATTCAAAGGGAACTCAAAGCCGCACCAAAGTCGTGCTTCCTCCCTTTGAGATTTCAGGAACTTTTGGGACAGAATCCGAGCAATTTATTGTGATTGGAAATCGCTATTACACCATTGAGGATAAACTCAAGGGCTCCCGAAGCCTGCGCAAGGTCAAACTCATAGGAATTGACGAACAATTTGCCTACTTCACTTACAATGACGTTTCCTTCGTTAAAAAGATAAAGGCCTTAGAGTCGATTTTTTGATGAGCCGAGAACCGAGGCTTAGAGGTTTGTAGAGCGTCCAGGTACTTCGCCTGCCGGCGGTTCCCTCCTTGACCGTAGCTGTGCTACGCACTTCGTCACGAACCACCACCATGCTCGTCCCTGAACACCCTACAAACCTCACGCCTCGGCTCTCGACTCATCCTCTATTTTGTTTTAATTATCCCTTTACAACTCATGTTCTTCAGGTACAGCACCAGCCACCGGGTCATCGATTTTTTGGGAAATTAGGTAAAATCCCGCCTCTATGGCAGCTCCATGCCCTATTCCCAGGATTCCTTTGTTTCCTATCGCCCTGGGAATCGAGTAGAATCCACTGATGATGCGCTTTTTTCTGCTCCTGTCTGTCCTTCTTCTTTTCATTGGCTGTTCTTCAGATTCCAAGTCTCCCCAGCACCAATTCGTCATACTTCGTCAGAACTACACCCATCTTGTGCAGGCTCGGGGTGAGATTTATCCTGAACGGGAAACCACTCTATCCTGTCCGCAACAGCTTCAAGGTGTCATCGAATTTATGATGGAACCAGGCAGTCCAGTGCATAAGGGACAGGAAGTCATCCGTATAGCTTCCAAAAAAATGGAAAACCGTCTTGATGGCGCTAAGAAAAAGCTGCAATACAATTTGCGCAAACTAGATCGCGTCAAAAAGGAAGTGGAAAAGGAGAGACTCTCTCTTGATCTCAAGGTGCTGGAGAAAGAGTTTGCCTTCAGGCTCAACCAGATTGAGGTGGAGAGGGCGATGGGTGAGAAGGACGCCAGGGTCATAGAGAACATGAATCTTAAGATTCTCCTTCTAGAGGAGAAAGTCTCCTTGCTGCGCTCTCGGCTTGAATCCTTCGAAGTATTGGAGACAGAACATACGATTTCTACCACCGACATGGAAAAGCTGCGTAAGAATTTACGGGTAAACGAGCTAAAAGTGAGTCTTGAAAGAGTGATTAAAAAGGAGGCGATCAGTGGGGCACAGGGAGTGGAGAAAGAGAAACTCATCTTAGAGCAAAGGATCCTGACCCAGGAATGGGAAACGGCCAAGAAGGAACGTGAGGAAAAACTTAAATCTCTTCCCCTGAAAATTAAGAAGCGTGATTTAGTGACACAGAGACACCGCAAAGAAATCCAAAAAATTCAGGAAATTCTGGACAGGGCTACTATAAAAAGTAGTGAAGACGGCGTTTTTTTACAAGCGAAACACCCCTGGAACGGTACCGTGATAACAGAGGGCACCGAGGTTCACCGCAGAATGCAAATTGGTCGAATAGTGGATTTTAACTCCCTTCAGGCCAGGCTCCGAGTTCCCGAGGAATTTGCGGACCTCATTGGAGCGGATAAAAAGGTCTTCATGGAGACTCTGAGTGGAATGAACCTGGAAGGATCCGTCACCAGGGTGCAATCTATGGCCACACCCTATAACCCGACAGATACCCAGTCCAGAAGATTCCATTGGGCCTATGTAGAGATTGAGCCAGCCTCCGGTCTCATGGCAGGCGAGTCCCTGAGGGCAAATTTGGAAATCGAGTTTCATGAGGGGATCTTCAAACTGGCCAAAGAACTGGCGCGAAAGAGTGAGAATGGAACCCTGGAGATCAGTACCCCCAACGGAAAGAAAGAGTTTTTGAAATATGTTGATATTGGGGATTTTTATCTCATTCCGACCAAGGAATTGAGCTTGGACGTGCTCTTTGAAGGTGTTTAAACTATTCCTACTGCTAATAACGCTCTCCTGTTGCCTGTCGGCTAAGGTCGAGAGGATTATTGATCTAGGTCCCATCGAGCATCACCTACTGCTCGATGGAAAACTCGCCCCCCTCAAAACCCTTACTATTCATTCCCCCTTTGAGGGAAATCTTATCGAGGTCCTACAGCAAGGATCTGAGGTTACAAAGGGAGAAACCCTGGCGGTGCTCGATACCTTCGAAATAGAACAACTCGCCAGACGAGCCCGATATGATGAGTCTCTCAAGCAAGTGGAGTTGAGGAAATTGCGGCTTGAACATGAAATTGAAGATCTAAAAGATCTGGACTCACTCGCTAGCCGTGAGAAGGATCTACAGATTCAGAAAATAGTATTTGAACAGAGGAAGTTTTCCCGCGATCCCGTGAACCTGCTGCGTCTTGAGCTGGAAATTGAAAAACATTTCCAGATGATCCTTTTTTATTCCTCACATCTTTCAGAACTTGAAAAGCTTGGAGAAAAGGGGGCTCTCTCCACAACTCAGTTAGCCGATGAACGATTGCAGTTCAAGGAATACCAGGTACGTCTCGAACAACTCAAGATTGAATTGGAAACCTTACGCGAAGGAGATCATCTCCAAATAGAGAAAGCCCGACGGGACCTTCAAAAGGCAGAGGTTCTCCACCAATTCGCCGTGAGGCAGATGCAGGAGAATAAAAATCTCCGGGAACTTGCTGAAAAGGTTTTAGTTGTGGACCTCGAAAAACTTAGTGCTGACGCTAAGAAGGAGACTGATTCCTTGAAAGAGGCCGCTATCCGGGCTCCTGAAAGCGGGGTTTTTTTAATGCGCGACCACTGGGTTGGGGATGGCTTTGGAACTTATAAGGCCGGCCACAGGATCTCGGAAAAGTCCCTTCTAGGGGAGATTTCAAGGCAATCTCAACTCAAGGGAGCTTTTCCAGTCAGAGAGATAGACCTGGGCCAAATCAAGATTGGACAGGATGTTCTATACCAGGTCCTTCCCCTCGGAAAGCGATGGTACAGAGGTCGGGTATCTAAAATAGAAAAGGTCTTACAGGAAGTCGCGACATGGCAAAAGGATCTCTACGCGATTAAAACCATTCCCGTAGAAGTTGAACTCCTTGAGACCAGTGAGCTCATGAAACCCAAAATGACCCTTTTAGCTAAGATTCTCACAGGTCGTCGAGAAAGCGGTGTTCGAATTGAACATGGCTGCCTGTGGGACGGGAATAGAGCCTTCGTTTCTTCGAAAGGAATGATCCCCTTAAAAATTGGCCTGGAAGGGACCCAATACGCAGAGGTTCTAGAAGGTATATCGCCAGGAGATACGGTGATGTGTTTGGGCATAGATCCCCTTTCCAAAATCAGGTGGAATCGCCAGGGGAGGGTAAAATCCAAAGAAATCTTCCAGTCCGTTCGAGGAACCGGGATTCTTCAGTCGCGGCGTGAAATTCTGCTCGGCCCAGCTTTCAGCTCGACCATTCTTAAGATCCTCGACACGGGAACTGAGGTAAAGAAGGGAGAAGCCCTGGTTGTCCTGGACTCAAAGGCCAAGGAAACTGAACTGCAATCCAAGGAGATCGATTTGACCGAGAAGAAGGTGGATTTAGAGGCTACCAGCCTACAGGGTAAGCAGAAACTTGTGGAACTGACTGAAGAAATCACGGAATTGAAGCTTCGCCTGGAGTCTGAGCAAGCCCAATTGAGCATCCTGGCCAGGGGAAGCCCCCATCTTGAAATTGAGAAACAGGAGATCCAGGTAACCCTCGCTGAAGTAGAAAGGAAGTTTCAGGATTTGAGTTTCGAGGTCCAGGAAATCCTAAAGAAAAGGGGATATCTAAAAAACCAGGAATACCAGTCCGCGCTCGAAGAACTCAAGAATTCAAAAATTCAAAACCAGTTAACTTCATTGGAATTGGAGCTCAAGAAATCACCCGCTTCGAGCAAGGAAATTCAAAAACAGGAATATAGAGTCCAATATCTGAAAAACTCAATCGGTACCAAGCGCAAAATCATGGAGCTAACAAAGGAAGGGACTCAAATAGAGCAAGCCCTGTCTCAGACCGCGGTACAGAAGGCTGAATTTGAAGTCCGCACCCTTCAAAAGATTCTTAAGAAAGCCATCATTCGAGCATCCAAAGCTGGAGTCTTTCTCATTCAAGACCATTGGGGGCAGGGAAAGATGATTCCCTATAAAGCCGGAGATTCGATCAGCCCAGGATCACTGGTGGGCAAACTGGTCGAAATGGATGAGTTCTATATTTCAGGGAAACTGGGGGAGGAGGCTTACCACAGCCTGAAACCGGGCCAGGAGGTTCGTTTCATACTCTCTGGTCGAAAAGACCGAAATTTTCCTGGCGTCCTTGAGGCGATTTCACCGGTTCCCCACCTGGGTACCCGCCTCTCCCGCGAAGGCGAACCCATGATTTCAGTAGAAATCTCTGTTCGAGTCCAGTCGAGGTCCTTTCAGCCAGGAGCTTCGGTTAACTATGAAATATTGGTTTCGTCCCCTTCCCAGGGTCTGGTTATTCCTTCTGCTGCCCTTTATGAAAGGGAGGGTAAGACTATCGTGTTTGTATCCCCAGGTATATCAGGATTGAAAGAAGTTGTAACCGGAATTGAGCAACAGAATGAAATCGAAATTCTTGAGGGACTCCACGAAAATGATCTGGTGCATTGGGAGATTTTAGAATGAACCAGATTACCCTGTTAAAAGAGAGTATCCGCGCTCTCTCCAGTGCCCCGGTCAGAACTCTCCTGACCATGTTAGGAGTCATCATCGGGGTGGCCGCAGTAATCGCTATGATGAGTATCGGCTCAGGAGCACGCGAGGAAACCCTGGCCCAAATTCAGTCTCTTGGAGCCCAAAACCTATACATCAAAGCCCTGAGACTAACAGGAGAGTCTCTAAAACACGCCAGACAGTCCCTCTCCCAGGGGCTTACCCGAAAAGACCTGCAAGTCATCATGGAAAAGCTTCCCTTTCTCAGTGGCGGGACCTTTGAGATGAAGTATTCCGGAAGCCTGCGCCTGGGTAAGGAAAAGCCTCGTGTGAACCTGCTGGGAGTGGGGCCGGAGTATTTTCGAGTTATTCCTTCTGAGTTAAAATTCGGGAGATTTTTTACGGGGTTTGAATTCGCGTCTTCGGCCCCCCGCGTGGTTCTTGGAGAAAGGGCCGCTTTAGACCTTTTCGGAAACCGCAATCCAGTTGGGAAAGTAGTGAAAATTGATTCCCAAAGTTTCGAAATCATCGGTGTTATCAGCAATATTCGCAGACAGTCTCAGTCTGCAAAATCTTCTTCCAGTATCAAAATTTCGGACCGGGATGCACAAAGAGATGTATATCTTCCTTACAGCGCTATCCTTAGCCGGTTTTTACTCTATTTCCAACAGACAGAGGATTCGGAGAAAGATCCCACTTATTCAGAAGTCTCTACTCTCATCTTGAAGCTTCGAGATCCCAAACAGATGGGTCTGGCAAGGGATATGGTGCGAAAAATCCTCGATCTGCGACACCGGGGCATCCAGGATTATCAAATTGTAGCGCCCATGGATCTTTTGGAAAAAAGCGATAAGGTTCAGCAGATTTTCAATCTTGTCATGGTATTGATCGCAGGACTTTCCCTGGTCGTTGGCGGAATAGGCATCATGAATATCATGCTGGCTAATATTCAGCAACGAGTCAAGGAGATCGGGATTCGAAGGGCCGTAGGGGCCACCAGTTCAGATATCCTGGTTCAATTTCTACTGGAAGCGGTGGTGATCAGTGTTGGAGGAGGGCTTATCGGTGTACTTACCGGCTTCATGATCAGCTATGGAATCTCCCATTTTACGGGTTGGAGTACGTTGATATCCCTTTCATCTATCCTGGTGTCTTTCTTTGTTTCCGTACTGGTGGGGCTAAGCTTCGGCATATTTCCAGCAAGAAGAGCATCGGAAATGGATCCCATTCGGGCGTTGCGCTATGAATAGGTAAGGAAATATACTCAAGCCGATTTATAACCAATCTTATAACGGGAGAAGAGATGTCTGTATTCAAAGCCTATGACGTACGCGGGATTTATCCCACAGCCATTAACGAAGAGATTGCTTATAAAGTGGGCTACTTTCTTCCAGAACTTCTCGATTCCAATCATGTAATGATCGGCAGAGATGCTCGGGTATCCTCACCTGCTCTATTCGAAGCCATGTCCAACGGAGTTTTAGACCGGGGCTGCGATGTCTGGGACATCGGAATTTGTACCACTCCCACAGTCTATTTCGCAGGTCCTCACCTCGGTGCCCAGGCCAGTGTGATGATTACGGCGTCTCACAATCCCAAAGAATACAATGGATTTAAAATTTCCCGAGAAGAAGCGAAGCCGATTGGAGCCGAGACAGGTTTGCCTGAATTGGAAGAACTGTGCAAACAGGATGTGAATCCATCTGGAGCCCGTGGAAAAGTCATCCAATATAACCTGAGAGAAGAATACCTTCGCTTTGTAGCCCGGTGGAAGAAGCCCCTGGATGGACTTAAGATCGTCTTTGATCCGTCAAATGGTATGGAGGGAGTCTATCTTGAGGAAGTATTCCGGGATTCAGGGGCCCAATGTACCTTCATCAATCTTGAAGTGGATTGTACTTTTCCAAATCATGAAGCAAATCCATTAGAGCCAAAAAATGTAGTTCAGCTCCAAAACAAAGTCCTTGAGACCGGGGCTGATGTGGGCTGTATTTTTGATGGTGACTCTGACAGGGTCATGTTCGTGGACGAAAAAGGGAGCTTCGTCTTTCCTGACATTGTGATCGGACTGATGGGTAGAGGGCTCTTAAAGGACCAAACCGGCGCTGTTCTCTATGACATCCGCAGTTCTCGCAGCGTCATTGAAGAAATAAGCCGACTGGGCGGGACGCCAACACTTTGTAAAGTGGGACATTCCTATGCCAAAGCCTTGTTAAGAAAAACCAACGGAGTCTTTGGCGGTGAATTGGCCGGACACTATTATTTTCGGGAAAATTCCTACTGTGATTCTGCTATCATCGCTTGCCTTGTTGTCCTTGGAATCCTTAATGAATCCAAGCAATCCCTTTCTGAAATTATTGCTGAGATTTCAAAATATCAATATTCCGGCGAGATTAATTTTCGAGCTGAAAACAAAGATGAGCTCATCGAGATTCTGACTACCTGCTATGACGGGGGAGAAATGAGCGATCTCGATGGAATTCGAATCGACTATCCCAGTTGGTGGTTCAATTGCCGAAAATCGAACACTGAACCTTACCTTCGGTTGGTTGTAGAAGCCGCTACCAGCGAAGAGCTGGAAACACGGGTTAAGGAAATATCTGAACTGATTGAGGCAAACAAAAGCTAAACTTTAGCCTGAACAGACTATGAGCCCGGAAGTCGCCCCCAAGCCGAAGCTCCCAGCCCTACTCGTTCTGGAAACCGAAGATCCCCTTGTGAGAGAGGTGATCCGCTTCCTACTTGAAGCCGGATACCCAATCCTGGGAATGGGGCAGTCGGAAAAATCCCTGGGCGCACTAAAGTCAAAGCCAAACTTTCAGTTTCAGAAGATTGACTTAAGTCGTCAGGATATCTTGCGCTCCTACCTCTATGAAATAGATTTTGTTCTTTTTCTTGACCGAAATGAAGACCTCATCAATCGTCTTGAACATACCTATCGCTCCCTGGAGCACCTCAAGTCAAAGCCCCCGGGATTTCTCTTTTTGTCGAGCAGTGAAGTCTTTTCATCCTATGATCCGGGTGAGAACTTGGAAGATTCGCCAAGGACTCCTGTGACCCAAAGGGGATTAAACTACGCATCCGCAGAAGAGATGGTAGCCAACTATTCGGTACACACACAGGGCCGAGCCTGTATTGTGCGCATTCCTCCCGTATGGGACCCTGCTCTAACGGATGATCGGCTGGCAAATATTTCCCGTATTCTAAGACTCAATAAGCCCCTTTCAAATCTTGAAGAAGGAACTTTTTGCCTCCAGTGGGTCCAGTTGAAAGACCTGGCTTCCACCATCATAACTCTGCTCGAGTCCCATTGGTCCGGTACTGAGATTATGCACTGCTACTCATACTCCGGTTCCCTTGTTGACAGCCTGCTGGAAATTGCGGAGATTATGGGCTCTGGCTCCGGGACCAAAGATCTTAAAGCCATTCCACAATTCCTGCGTAAAACCGTTGCTCAGTCCCCCACACTGAAAGAAAAAATTGAATCCTTTATGGGGTGGGAAAGTTTGGACTTTTTAAGAGCCGCCCCCCTGGGGATGAAGCAGACTTTGAGACTCTTTCCCGAGCCATCTTTGAAGATCAGTACCTTTTTAAACCAGTTCCCGCGTACCAAAAAACGGCGCTGATCGGCTAATTTCTTTTGGAGGGCGCCGCCTTAGGCGTATTCCCTTTGGTTAGCTGTTGTTCGTGCCAATCCACATAGAGATTGTCGAAATAGCGGGGGTCTTCCAACATTTCTTTGGAGACTTCAAAAACACCGGAATAGCCCATGTAATTCAGAGCTGATGCTCCCGTTAAAAGAATTTTAAGAGCTTCTGACACCTGGATATGACCATTGGTCGCGTATCGATGAACATACTCCTCGGCATCCTGGGTGAATTCCAGCCTGATTCCATGTTCGGTATGGAACATCTCACAAAAGTCCTCAAAGGGACTTCTGGATAGAATCTTGAGCAGATAATCTTTAGGAGCCATACACACCGTACGATCAATCAACAGGTGATGATGGGAGGTTCCTGGCAGCTCATATTGAAAATCAGTGAGTATGTCTTCCCATACTCCTATCAACGCCCTGGCCCCGGTCTTGTTCTTTTCCGCTTTCTCCGCTACATATTCTATGGCGTCATCGGCGAACTGCAAGTCAATTTTGAAGGCTTCAAATTCAAGTTGATACTGTTTCAACAAGGAATCTTCTGTGTCATTCATGATTCGAACCAGATCATTTTTTGACAACGCGTTCACATAAGATCTGATCGGTGTTCTACCCACAAGTTCTGGGATGATTCCAAAGTGGATATAATCTTCTTCTTCCGCGTTCTTTTGGAGATTTTTATAACCCTGGGATTCCTTCTTCTCCCCTTCGGCTTGAAATCCACTGATCACCAGGTTTCCAAAATCATCCATGGCTCCCGCTTTGCGCGAAAGCCTCTTTCTTATGATCTGTTCCAGACTGTCCTGGGGGCGCTGAAAAGATCCTCCCATAATGAAGAGAATATTCTCTGTGGAAATCATGCTCTCTTGTTTTCGTTTGCCCCCTTTTTGCCTTTCCATCAAATCCTGGATCTGAGCTGAGGGGGACATCGGATTTTCAATAGAGATGAATTTTCTCTCGATCATCTTGAGGATGGCGCGCTGAAATCCCTCTCGGGAAATATCATGCCCGATGCTCCCTTCCCGAGCTTTCTTATCAAGCTCGTCAATGAAGATGATTCCCCCGTGTCGAGAAATAAATCCTGCCTGATCCTGGCGCGTGGAACCAGGGGCCATGTCGATGAGTTCCCGGATCATGTCATCAGCGGATTTTCCTACGTATCCCGCCTCCGTATAGTCAGTGGCATCCACAATCAGGGTGGGCACCTCCAAAAGATCTCCAAGAACCTCAATACAGTAGGTCTTTCCACTCCCCGACGGACCCGCGATCAAGGTGTTTTTCTTCCGAAAGCGCTTTAATCCGTGATCCATGTTCTCCCGCATGTGATCCACCATGGCAAAATGAAAAGCTGAAGCGATCGCTATGCGTTTCTTATATTCCTCCTGGCCGATTACGTATTTGTCCAGGTATGCCTTAACTTCCCTCGGGGTAAGTAGGTTTATGGCGGTGCTTTTGGAGGAATTCAATCCCTCCTCATTCATCCTCTCTTCGATAGCCCCCCAGAAAAAAGCCTCCGCTTCATCAAATGCGGACAGGTATAAACGCGTAGCCTTTTCTTCAGAAACGCCGTAGTCGTTCTTAATTTTCTCTAGTGTTTCTCGGGGAATGGAGACTCTCATGGAATAACAAAGCGCGGGCCGTCTTCTGATTCTCTTTTCTGGAAGACAGTTCCAGCATACCAAACTGCAAGTATCCATACCAGAACGATACTGATTCCAAACCCTACATATACCCAACTTTGCATTGCTAAAGGGACCAAAGCAATACAAAGAATCCTGGTTACCGCTGCGGAGAAATCTCCCAGGCGCATGAGCGGGCCTTCAATTATGGGCTTGTACTTTCCTTTGGTCTGGGGTGATGTGGGTGTATAAAACACCTCTTTGGTAGCATTGTTCAGGGAATAGTCCATCGACATGGCCAGGATTAGTAGGATCTGAATGCTGAAAAGATCAGGGGATCCCAAAAGAAAAATCAATCCTACCAATGAAAAACAGGGCAGCACTAAAGAGGCGAACCGTACTCCAAAAATCTTAAAAATAAAACGAGCGCAAAAGATCAGTAGAAAGAGGCCCAGGATGCTGACCCACTTCAAGATACTATTCCAAAATGACAGATAATTAAACGCGAGCCGTTCCCTATACTTTGCATGCAGGGACATAAACTCATCCGCCCCAATACTTAGTCCATGGAGCCTGAGAAATTTTTCTACTTCTTCAGTGCGCAAATCTGACCCTCTTAATTTAGCTCCGTAGATTAATTCGAAGCCGCTATCTTTCAAGGTGAGCTCAGCCGGATTCCAAACTGAGTAAACTTCTAAAAAAGTATTGTGGCACATGGATCTATCCATTGCTCTGCGCGTTTGAAAATTCATAACCGTGTTGGATACCGCCAGCGCAAATACCATGATTCCGATGCAGCGGACAAATTTGTGGCCCATGAGCTCTTTGATTTCCCGAATGATTCGCAGTCCCTGAGACGGTGTTTTGCTCATGGGTTCCCTGAGAGTCCACTCCTCCAATCCCCGTTTGGACAGATGAGCAAAAAGCATCGCTAATGAGAGGAAGGCCCCGGAGCCAAGTAGAAGTTCATGTCTCCACTGCATGGATAAAAACAACTCCGTAATGAGGGTTCCCGCCGTTGCCCCAAACATCGTCCCTGAGGCGATAAAGCCATAGCACCTCTTGCTCTGCTCCGGATTGAATAGAAAATTAATGGAGCCCCATGTGACCGCGATACATAGTAGAAAATAAACAGTCCCGAAGAAATAAAACAGGATCACAGGCCATTTGGCACCCGTGGATAAAAGAACAAAAAGCAAAACCTTGCAGCTGATGACCGTGATATAGGTGTAGCGAAGCATGCGATGCATATCGATGCGGTCAAAGAAGTGATTGAAAATCTGAGTCACTCCCAGGGAGAGAAAAACTGTGACCAGAAAACTCACAGGTTCCCAATCTGGCGGGAACACACTGTGAAATTCAGAATTTCGCAGTGCTTTTAACATGTAATAGCTGATCAGGAGAAAAAACAGGGTAAAGAAACAAGAGATGGTCCTAAACGCTTCCTCTTTCTTAGC
This sequence comes from uncultured bacterium, assembly GCA_964539825.1. Lineage (GTDB taxonomy): Bacteria > Muiribacteriota > UBA6191 > UBA6191 > UBA6191 > CAZIKF01. Next base: position 55,337 of record CAZIKF010000009.1, on the reverse strand, counting down.
GCCAGTGAGTTTTTCAACCGTCCAGTAAAACATTTCCGATGCGTTCATGAATTGAGGCCCTTCCTCTAATTTGGACAGCAATCCTAACCGGGGAGTCCCAGAGAGGGCAAGCCATACAAAAACATCAAATAAATTAAGTATTTTGTCGAATTTCTGGATATGATCCTTCGTGGTTTTCCGTGGTTTCTCCTATTCATTCTCCTTTCCTTCAATCCGTCCGCTACTCTTGGAGACAAAATCCTGCAGGAGCGCAATGAAAGAATGCGGGCAGCGGGTGAGAGACTTAATCCTCTCAGGGGAGTGAAAATACCCTCTTCGCTAGAAAATCTTGAGAATGTAGGTGGGGGAATTCAGTTAGTATCAGAAGGTGAGCAAGGCCGGTCCCTCAATCTACTTGAAGCTGCCAGGATAGCTCTTAAGGAAAATCCTGCTCTAAAGGGAGCCGCTCACAAAGTGGCTTCTATTTCTCAACTAGCCGCTTCCAGACCAACAGCACGACGTTTTCAGGCAGACTTTAAAACAGGTTTGAATCTCGCCAACAACCTCGACAATGATCCCAGGGATTTTAAACATCGAAGAATCTTCGACGTCTCCCACCAGGATAATTCCTATTACTTTGATGTGGACTTGCGCCTGCCCCTGCTTGATGGAGGAAAATCCAGGGCCCTGATTGAACAGGGAATTCTGGAAGAACAGCTTCAGGAAACCAAGAAACTGGCCAAGAAACAGGCTATTTTGGCTGAGGTGGCTAAAACCTATGTGTCCCTGGTTCTCTTGGAAGAGGAGCTTAGGCAGGCGGATCTTCAAATTGAACTGCATCGACAGATAGCACAGGAGGAAGACCGTAAGCCTACCCAGGACCCGCGATTTCCGGTTGAGCTTTTGGACGCGCGACTAAACCTCGATCAATCACTGCAAAAAAGGATTGATCTAAGAAGCCGCAAAAGGATGCTATCAGCAAGGCTTCGGTCTTTGCTAGGCTGGAATGAAACCCAGCGGTTTCGCCTGGACAAAAATGCTCGAACCAGGGTGATACGCGAAAGTCTAGACGCGCTCAGAGTGGACGTCAAAAATAACTCCCCGCACCTCAAGAAACTAGAACTGGCTCAAAAGATAATGGATCAAAAGCGAAAAGCTCTGCACTCAATCAAGGAATTGGGCCTGGATTTAATGGGAAAAACCTCCTATACCAAGCTGGTGGAATCACAGGGGATCGATGAAATTCGCTACCTGGTAGGAATTGAACTGAAGACCAATCTCACTGATGGGCGTCGAACCGCACAGAAAATGAGTTCAAACCGGGAAGATTCACGAGCTATCGGTCAGGAGATCGCTTCGCGAAGCTCACAGATTCAAGCTGAGCTGGAGTCCACATTTTTGGTATACCAGGACTATAAGGCCAGAATTCCAGCCCATCTGCAAAACGCCAAGCTAGCACGGCGGATCCAACTTGAGGCGGAGGATCGCTTTCAAAAAGGTCAAATTCCAAGCCTCAGACTCATGAAGAGCAGGGTGAGTTTTCAAAATTCCCTGATTGCCTATTATCGCGCCCTGGGTCAACTCATTAAAGCCAAGCTTAAAATCTTTGAGATGACCGGCTCCCTTAACGAGGATGTATTTGGATAGGTAAAATGCCCAATCGTAAGACTTCCAAATATGATTTTCCCTGGACCTTGATGCGCGACGCGCTATCAGGAAAATCGGTTGTTGACACCCGCTATGCCACAATTCGATCTCTTGAGGAAGCCCAGGACACCATTTTTTATTATGGTTATAACTGGAATCGAGAAACGGATCAGCGGTTTCTATTGGACACCCATCGAAGAGCCGTGGACTTTATCCAGGCGGTATTTCTAGAGCCTTTCGATGACAACCTGAAAATCCCGGATGAGGTTAGGTTATGTCCCGATATCCGCTTACTTCTCCAGTGGACAAATCTAAGAGCTCGAAATAAGGACCTGCATATGTGGGCATGCGCGGTTCTTAAGGTGATGCACACCATATTGCACCTTGAAAATGATTTTCTCTATGACTACTTCCAGGAGGCCAGATCCCAAATATTCCAGCGATTTCATGGACACCTTTATATCGATGAGAAAAACATGATCTACCTGGGAAAAGATCGCAATGAATTCATTCCCTTATATTATTTTGAAGTAAAGAGAGAAAAGGATTTTCACTCCAAGGTTCTAAAACTACTGCATAAGCCTGAGAATACTGCGGTAAGAATCTTCGATCACATCGGCGTAAGAATTGTCACCGAAACTCTGCTCGATGTTCTTCTGGTCTTTCAATACCTGATCGCTTCAAAAATCTTTATCTATGCCAATGTCACGCCATCACGAACAGTTAATACTCTCCTGGAAATATCCCAGGTACAGACCTTTGTTTCCAGAATACTGCGAAGGTACAGACTTGGAGAAATGACCCGCGAAGAGGCAGAGCATGAAATCGAAACCAGGGTTCAAAGAGAGGAGCTGCTGCTGCAAAATCAGAAGGGTACAGACAATCCCTTCTCCCTGTCCGGATTTCGATCTATCCAATTTACCTGCAGGTACCTGGTTCGATTCCCAAATCCAACCTATACCCAGCTCTATGATCTTCGCCAGTATCTCTTTGTCGAGCGTGCTTCGGTCCACAGTATTGGTGAGCTCGATCAAATTCTAAAAAACACCAAGCGTGAAATCACTTTTTTCTTTCCCTTTGAGATTCAGTTAATGGATCGAGAAACCTTCAATGAGAACCAGGTGGGACTGGGCTCTCATGAAGAATACAAAAAAGCACAGTTACTGGTGGCTAGAAAAAGGGTACTCGGTAAGATATTGGAACCCGCACCCCGCCAGAAAAGGTGATTTAGTCTACGAACCGCCAGCCAATCGTACCCTGGTGTCCGCGTCGAAAAGCGATATCACGTCGAATACCCAATCGGTACCAGACTTGTGGAGACAAGGATATTCCCGAAGGAAATGTAATTCTCTGACCGGTGGGATCAACAGGGTAAGAGAGAGACCTCGGTTTTCTCTGCTCCTTCCAGTAAGCGTCACCCACATGCCAGGGACCTATGTCCCGAACCTTACAACGTATAACCCGGCCTGTTGGCGGGTAATAGACCATAATTGTTCTATTTAAAGCGCTACGGTCAGGCAAAGCCGCTGCCATTTCCGTACGATAGATCTTCCCCCTGCTCACCCTGTTATCCCAAAGAGTCTCCGCCAGCACATAGTGCAGTCTTCTTGATGGCCGCGCGAAAGCGTTTGTAGCACCTTCTTTAAACCCATCCAAGATTTGCCCCATAGGTCGTACCAGGTTTTTCGCCTCCCTTTCCCAATTAATGTGCGCCACGGAAGAGGGGCAAAGAAGGAGGCAGAGGAAAAGGAAACGATTCTTCATTTCCTAGATCTTCGATGATTTAGGTGAAGGCAGATACACATCAAAAAGAATCTCCTGGAAAAAGCCTCGGACCTATGCAAAAATAGATTAAATTCCGCTATTTTTGTAAGCGCTTAACCTGCTCTTCGGATTTTTGCCCCAATGGATACCCCGTCTTCAGAAGTTGATTTTCATTCCTGGCTCACAACATTGGACTTTGACGAGTGTGAACCAAGACTCCTGAAGCTACTCATCTACTTTCTACAGGAAAACAAATCCCTGGCAACTTCCAACTGTGATTTAAGGGAGCGATTACAGGAGGCTCAAAGAAGGGCGAATCTTCTAGAGGCTAACCAGGGCAACTCTATCTCTTCCTACCTCTTTCCCAGTCGAGGCTGCTTTCAGCTCTGGGTGACGGAACGGTTCCATGAAATTGAAACTGGACTCACGCTGCTGGAGCAACATTATCCAAGGCTGGGGGTTAGCGGCGCTCGAAAGACTCATGTGGATTTCTTCTTCCAGGATATCAATGACCAATACCTCTTAATGAACCTATATTTCTATGATCGGCGCCTGAGAGATGATCCCATGAATGTACTTTCCAGTCTCAACGAAGCTCAACAGCATGTTGAAAATGAACTCTGCGTATCACAAAACAAGATACGAAAGATGATCGTGGCCAATTCCACCGCCCAGGGCATCGAAGACATCTGTACGGTAAACCACACCGAGTTTGTGTGCATTGAGGGCAGTTATAGGCTGCTGATCGGCAGCTAGATTCCCGGACTCAGTAGAATCGCGGAATCCCGGCCAAAAGACACTCATCTCTATTCCCTGTAGACTACTAACTATTCACGACTGCCTACCCTGTTCCTGGTATACTTCCTCCATGCGAGTCTTAAACTCAGAGGCTGTTACACTCACCCCTTACCAGGGCACTGCACCCCGTATTCATGAGAGCGTCTTTTTAGCAGACGGTGTTCGAATTTTGGGGGATGTAGAACTAAAGGAAGATGTTAGCGTCTGGTTCAACACCGTGATCCGAGGAGATGTTAACCGGGTTTCCATTGGCGAGGGAACGAATATCCAGGACCAATGTTGTTTACATGTAGAACATGATCGGTTTCCTCTTATTCTCAAAAAAGGTATCACCGTCGGACACCAGGTCACCCTCCACGGCTGTACGATCGAATCCTACTGCCTGGTTGGAATGGGTGCCATCATCATGAACGGTGTCATCGTAGGAAGTGAGTCCATCGTAGCGGCGGGTGCCTTGATTCCTGAAAATACAATCATACCTCCCAGGTCTTTGGTACTGGGAATACCAGCTAAGGTTCAACGAGAGATCCGCGACTCAGAGCTTGAGAGACTCCATAGTTCCTATAAAAGATATATCCAGTATTCAAGAAATTATCAGACGATGAAACTGGAGCCCTAAAAGCACATGAAACATCCCCTCATTCAAGCGGTCCTTCAAGAAATTGAACAGGAAATAGTGGGTAAAACCCGGGAAATCGAACTGGTCTTAGTTGTCTTTTTCTCTAAGGGACATCTGCTCATAGAAGATCTCCCCGGAATGGGCAAGACATCACTTGCCAAGACTATCTCCAATGTTTTCAACCTTAAATTTCAAAGAGTTCAGGGTTCTACCGATCTCCTGCCTTCAGACATAGTGGGCGTCAGCATATTTCATCCCAAGACTCTGGAGTTTTTTTTTCAAGAAGGTCCCGTGTTTACCGAGATTCTTTTGTTTGATGAAATGAACCGGACCCCCCCAAAAACCCAGAGTGCCCTGCTCCAGGTGATGGCGGAGCAACAGGTCACGGTTGATCAGCATACTTATGAATTACAGGACCCTTTCTTTGTGATGGGAACTCAGAATCCCGCTTCCTCTGAGGGAACCTATAAGCTGCCGGAATCCCAGCTTGACCGGTTTTCCATGAGAATTTCACTAGGCTATCCTGGGAGGGAATTTGAAAAGAGTATTCTACTGGGAACCTCTGGAGTCAGCCGCTCCAATCAGTTTACCAGGCAGGAAATCTTGGATTTGCAGAAGGAAGCCTACAAGGTCCATCTTGATGAAAAGCTTATTGAATACGTGCTCAGTCTTGTGGAAAAGACTCGTAACGACCCAAGGCTCATCCATGGAATCAGTGTACGGGGATCCCAGGAGTTAATTCGTCTTTCGAAGACTCAGGCCTTGTTTGAAGGGAGAGATTTTGTCATTCCCGAAGACATAAAAGAACTCGCTCCCTACGTATGTTCCCATCGAATCCAGTCCTTCGATCTACCCGACCGAGCTTCTCAAGAGGATTATATTCGAGCCCTTCTAGATGAAATCTCCATTCCGATATAGTACAAACCCATCTATATCCATACAAAAAATCCGATAAATCTAATATAATTGGATATGTTTTGTTCGATTTACAATCAGCCCTACTGATATGACCTGGATTTGGTATGATCGGAGAGCCGGTTCGGCAAATTCATGACTGATACACAGAAACAAAAAGCCCCGTTACTGCGCAAAGCGCGTTGGTATAACGACCGTAACCGAACGTACAAAGCCTGCCGCTGTTATCTACAGGTCATCCAACAAGACCCCGACGCCCTGGAAGCTATCGAGGAAATTTCCCTCCTCTACTATGATCGCGGCGACTTTGAAATAGCGGCGATCTGCTTCGAGTATTTACTTTTGATTTATGGGGTACGTCAGGACATCCTGGTGCGCCTTGCTCACTGTAGATTTCAAGAATCCTCTTTTAGCGAAGCCAAACTAGTTCTTTCCCAGCCTCTGGATTGGGACCCTCTCTATCATGAGGAGAGATTATTAACACTTTCTCAATGTGAGTTGCAATTAGGCGAACCTTTGAACGCTCTCGAGCTTTTAAGGGACTTGAATTCTTCCAGCCCATCTCCGCTATATTACCTGCTCCAGGGAGAAATTTTGGAGAGCCTCAGCCTCCATACGGCAGCTATTGAAGTTTGTCGTAAAGGATTGCAGCGGGATCCCTATTTCGATGATCTGCTGGTACTGAAAGCAAGACTTCATCTTCATCTCACCGAATTTGAGAAAGCACGTAGAATTTATTTAAAGATGATTCAAAATCACTTATTTCTTGGCGAAGCACGCCTGGATTTGGAAGAGTACCTGGCTATTCATGGCCCCATAAGCGAAATATACGAGATCTTAGATTATTTCGATGACACCCTGGATTTTGAATAATTCTACCTCTCCCTCGAAACACTGTTTTTCATTTTCTCTCCCATTACATTTTTTTTGTCCTATTCTCTAGAAAAACCTCTCAACAATTTATTGGAATCTAGCCCTATAAATGCCCTTAGAGAAGGGTGGAGACCGCATCACAAGCCGTCTTGAGGACACGCTAAAGAAATCTAAACTAACCACGGTTCACTGGCGATGTTATGCCTGACGAGAGAATGTTATGGCAAAAATTACCAATGATCCAATGACCGGACTCTTTTTGGCCCAGCGCGGCTCTGTATTACGACAACGGTCCACCCTAAAGAGATTCAGCAAGGATTTCTTCACTTCCAAAGACCCACTCACCGAATTGATGATCCGCACAGAAGACAACGGGTTCATTCGGCTCGAGAATACGGACTTCGCCGACAAGCACCACATGCTAGTAAATTAGGTGAGCCGATGTGCTGAGATTTTGAGGCTCACGGCTGGCTGCAAAGCCCACTGCTTTGTTTATCCTCCTTGAATGTGACTATGCCACAGCCTTCGTCGTCTGCACGCGCAGAGGACTTTTCGCTCACCCATGAGCCTCAAAATCTCAGCACATCGACTCACTGGTGTCTTCTTTTTTTGTGAATTTTGGCTCGCTGCTGGATGCCATGGCCATTGCTTTGTTTATCCTCCTCTTACGTGACGATGCCACGTACTTCGTCGTCTGCACGCGCAGAGGACTTTTCGCTCACCCATGAGCCTCAAAATCTCAGCACATCGACTCACTGGTATCTTCTTTTTTTGTGAATTTTGGCTCGCTGCTGGACGCCATGGCCATTGCTTTGATTATCCTCCTTGAATGTGACGATGCCACATCCTTCGTCGTCTGCTCGAACAAGGGACTTTTCGCTCACCCATGAGGGCCAAAATCTCAGCCCATCGACTCACGGTCATTGGGAAATTGGGAGTGTGAAAGACGAGTCTATCAGGCAGTCGCAAAAGCTCCCGGTTAAACCCGAAAACACCAAAAAGAAATTCCCCAAATGAAAAGTCAGTGAGGGGAGGGCTGGTGCGTGGTGGTTGATTGGGGGTTCAGGGATGTTACATGGCGATGGATTGCGACGACGGGCGATGCATCGCATCGTTCTAGGAGTAATCGGTCGTCAGGTGATATTCCTGGGCCCACAAGCAATCCCCTAAGCACCAGTTCTCCCCTCACAAAAAAAAAGGCCCAGCCCCCTCCGGGGCTGGGCTACTGCTCTCTTGCGAGAGATAGCTATTCTTCTTCGAGCAGCATCGCAACTTTCTTTCGATCTGCATTTGCCTGAGTGTGGATTGTTTCCACGGGCTGTGCTAGAAAGAGCTGCCTGATAAGGGCTGATGCCTGTATGGCCGCCTGGTGATCAACGGGTGGGCTTACTTTGATCGCAGACTGTTTACGACCTGAGATTTTTACGGTTGTATCCAGGCGTACTTCAAAAGGTACTTCCTGGAATCCAAATTGTTGTGCCTGTTGAGTTCCTTCTATTCTTGTTTCTCTTAGTATTTTCATGTTTGAACTCCCTTCCTTTTTATTCTTTCGGCATCTTTCCTGTATGACATTAGCCCATAATTGCTTCTATTCTACCCTTTTTTGTCTCTACCGGCCCATTCTTAAGGCTTTCCATGCCTGGTAGAAAGTCTGGCAGATCAAACGCTTCCTTCGGAATATCAAATTGATTCCAAAATTCCTCCACTACTGACTGAGGAGTATATCCATACATCTTAAACATACGGTTCTTTCCATTGGTGAAATCAACAGGGCCTAACTGAAATACCGGAAACTGAGACTGGCGGAAGGTATAAAACGTCACGACTTTTCGAATCCATTCACCAGCCGTACCAGATAACATCGTATCCTTTCGCAACTCACGTTTCCATAGTTTCACCATTTTCTCACGAAAAAAAGATACCCCTTTTGCGCGAAGCTCCTGGCTTAACATTAAATCCACAAAGTGTAAGGTGGCCAGGTTCGGCATTTGAAATTGAGGGCAGTGCCTCTCTAGTTTCTTAAGCAGGTTCAAAAAAGAATAGGCTCTACCCTTACCCAAGGTTGAATAGGAAGCGAAGAGAACCGCCAGAACATTTGACTGAAAATGATGATCCGACACGAATCGAATGAGGATCTTTTCACATATCGGAGAGCGGGGATCAAAGGCATGGAAGAAATAAATTAGGCTTAAAAGCCTATATTTCTTCTCTGAATAATTCTCATAATAAGTCTTCATGATCTTCATTTTTTCCGACCCAAGACTTACGCGATCATACCAGGCTAAAAAACGATGAAATGAGCCTTTCTGTAATTTGGGAATCTCCCTCAATGCCTTGCGAAACCCTCTATCCTGCGGGGCCTTGTGGAAAGATGACGCTGAAAGTGGGATCCAACGCTGTGAAGAGCCCGCGAAGAATTGTCCGCCCATACACAACCATAGAATCAAAGTAGCCCTTTTCATCCTCGTCCTTTCTTTTCTCTCTCATCGACATTGAATCCCGACTCCATGTGCATTATCCCTAAAACCATTAGTTATGTTCAGATTCCCAGCCAAACCAGGAATCGGTCGATTCCTTTACCCATCTAAGCTGGACCTATCTTGGCCACAAACCTGCAATCAGTATCGGTTTGCTTTTCGGTATCGCTCCAAAAAGATGGAATTCTGCGATGAGACTGTCGTTATCAGGCTCATCCTCTTCCCTCACCCCTATTCCTGGCACAAAGAGACGGGTATAATTTTGGAAAATGCCTCCCGAAAGCCCGGACTCTACCCGCCAATATCCAAAACCTGTGCACAATCGATCCCAACGAGAGTACATAAAAACAACGGTTCTCCATCTCCTGGGGACCTCAATCTTCTGTTACTTCTACCAGGGATTTTTTCTTTTCTTCTTTCCCCCCCTGCTTGTGTTCTGGATCCTGCTCTCTTTAATTCTAAGCGCTGTTCACTTTAAGATTCACCAGCAGGTGCGTGATCGCTATTTTCGGGAAGATCTTCTCACCCAGCTATGGATGAATCCACTCGCTTTATTGGGAATATCCATTGGAACCACCTTTTTAATTTTTGTCTTCCTGGATGCCATCGATAAGGCAGTGATTACCAGGCAGATCCTTCAACTCTCCGTTGAGCTCTTTTCAAAGTTCCTATATGTCTACTTTCTATTATTGTTTGCTTCTTCAACTTTTCTATTTGTAGAGCTCTGTATCGTCTGGACCCCAAGGCTGCAGCCATTCCACTTTTCTCCCGTTGTTCGTAAATCAGCCCGAAAAATTCTTTTGATTCTGGTTTCATCCTTCCTCTTAGGAATTTACAGCCTATTTACTTTTCAGTATGAAAACATCCTCTACATCAAGGCTGTTTTGATCCTCAACCTGTCAAAAGACAGTGAACAGTCAATCCGTCTTCTTCAAAAGATTCCCCGGAAGAGGGAAGCTCTTTACCTAAATTCGCAATATCGAATTGGAAAGATTCTGCTGAAGAGATTTCATCGCTATGAAGACTCTATTGGACATTTCCAGAAGATTATTAAGCATCCTGGCTCTCCCTTGAAAGACTCAGCCATTCTTCAGGTGGTCATTTGCATCTTTCAAAGCGGTGGTTCCAGTGAAGCCATGCTTAAATTTCTGAAGGCTTCCAGAATCCAATCCTCATGTCTTTTAGATGAAATGTACTTTCTTCTGGCGGCAAAGTATGAACAGGAGGAGGCCTGGGAAAAGGCCCGCTCTCTGTATAGAGATCTGGCCGCCCAGTCTTATTGGAGGTTTACCCTGACCGGTTCCTATAACAAAGAGATTCCTTCATTTTCTCGAACGGTACCCCTGGCCAGGAAGAAACTCCTGGCATTAACCTACCTGGGTACATGAAATGCGGACCCAGGAGCCTAAATTATCAGACGAGTTTCTGGCCCAAATCGAACCCGTTGCACATATCTTGATCGATGAGATTCATGGGTTTTCAACCGAAAGACTTCGTGATGATCTACCTTACCTGACCAATCTGGCACGCCGAATTAGAGAGCTTCTTGAGCCCGCTCGCTCAGCTCAGTATGAATCCCTACTGCGCTGCACGAAGTCGCTCTATAACCGCCTGGAACCCCTAACTTTCGAAGCGGAAGTTGATGAACTTGAACTTCAGGGAATCGGAGAAACACTGTTTTCACTCTCTGATGGCCTTAGTTCAGTCTTGAAGAACTCCCAAAGAAAGGAATTTTTACACCTTGATGAACCCCTCCTTGCTAAAGACTCGGAAATCTTGACCGATCCAGGTTTCTCCTTCCTTGATCCTTTCCATCCGGAAAAGAGCGAATTCATTCGCTTCATTCAAGAATCACAGGAAATCATTGAGAGACTCCATGGAATTTTACAGCGATCCGCATCCGGTCTCACCTCAAAAGCCCTGGGAGAAGAATTTCTGCGGGAGATTCATGGCATGAAAGGAACCAGTGCGTTTTTTCCGGAACTACGCACCACTTTTACCAGGTTATGTCATGAAACAGAAACCGTTTTCATGAACTGGCTCCACGAAGACTACCTCTACCGGCCTCAAATCCAAATCCCCCTTATCTCAAGGGTTTTACAGGTTTTTGAGCTCCTGCTGGAAAATCTCAAGGGTCGCCTTACCCGCGACTTTGCTCCTCACCCGACTCTACGCGTAGATTCCACTTTTGCCTCCTTAGCTAAATGGGCTCTGGGCGAGGAAATCAATCCAGAGTCTATCCTGGCATCCAACCTCATTCCCGCCGGTACTGATACCTTAATCCGAATTCCGTTCGCACGTATCGACAGCCTGGTAGAAGATGTTCATTCATTAAGACTCTTGACCGGGGGTATGCGCGAGAAGTTTCAGGAAGATCCCATTGTTTTAAAGTCCATCAAACCTCTACAAGAGGGCTTAACCAGGCTTCAAAATAGGGTCCTTGATCTACGCTTGTTTCCCATTGGTCTGGTTTTTCAGAGATTTTTAAGGATCATCAGAGAACACGGGAAATCCCTGGGGAAGGAGGTCAGATTTGAAATCCACGGCTCGGACACGCGTATTGACCAAACCACGGCAAATACCTTGTCAATACCTCTGACTCACCTCGTTAGAAATGCTCTAGACCATGGACTTGAAACCCCTTCTGTTCGAAGAAAGGCTGGTAAACCGCCACAGGGAACCATCTCGTTGGTAGCATCGCAGAGAAATAACCGATTACTAGTAGAGGTTAGTGATGATGGGATGGGCATTCAACATTTTGGCTATCCGAGGGGAAAGATGGCGGCGGATGATGACTTGATGGATTTTCTGACCCAGCCAGGTTTTTCCACCCTTGAGGAGGCAACAACAACTTCTGGAAGAGGTATTGGGCTTCACATCGTCCGCAGGGAGGTCGAAAAACATGGCGGCAATCTCAAAGTCCAATCCTCCGCGGGAGATGGAACTAAATTTCTCATTGATCTGCCGCTGACCTTCTATACAACTGACTGTATGCTATTAAGCTCCGGTGGCCAAATTTTTGCGGTAGCATTAGATCGGGTCCGTGAAATACTGTCCACAAAAAGAGAGGTGGATTCCTTTCATAAAAAGCCGGGGGCGGAAGCTGAAATTGGTTTCAAGGAAACCTCACTCTTCTCGCTCATGGATCCTCAAACCCTCCCTCCATCGGAAAACCACACCCTGATTCTAGAAAGCTGGGATCACCAGAAGTTGTCCCTGCGGGTAGAGAAGTGTCTGGGGAAGGAACATTTGCTCATTCGACCTTTAGAGAGCCCCTTTTTGAGAACACTGCATTTCTCATCTTCAGCGGCCGCACTCTCGACAGGACAACTGTGCTGTGTTTTAGATGTGGATCTTTTCATCGAGCACTTACATAGAAGAAAGCGAGTTTCCACTCCGGTAGTGGAACCATCCGTTCCCAGGGAAAGAACCGCGGTCCAAAAGCTCCTTGAACGTTTGTTTTCCGATCCGGATCGAGGCCGAATTCTAAGTTTTGAATCTTGCGGGCAGCTCTTTGCCATACCTCTGCATTTTCTAAAGGAAGTAACGGACTATAGCACTCCCATGCGGCTGCCCATGGTTCCCGAAATTGTCCTTGGATTGATCAGTCTTAGAGGAATCCCTATACCCCTGGTAAATCTGATGACCCTTTTCTCAAAATCTCCAACGGATCCTCTCAATAGCTGTATACTGATTCTCCAGCATTTTGGGACCTTGACGGGAGTCCCTATTTCCAGACTCCGTGGAATCCGATTATTAGAACCAGAAGATCTCACTGCACCCGCTACCGATTCAGGCTCTCCCATTATCTCTAAATTTTACATAGACGGTAATCCCGGTCATCTGCTTGACCCTAGACGACTTTTCGAATCAGGAATTCGCTCCTTCTCCACACGAAAATTCGGGGGCTCCTTGTAATGGCGAAGAAATCCATCCAAACCAGGCTTGTCTGGCAGTTGTTCGTTGGAATTGGTCTTGTTTCAGTCTTGTTGATCCTGATTTTTGAACTCCAGTTCTACGGCTACTCCCTGGATGCCACCGCTAAAGTCCTTGGTCTGGTTGATTCAAAATTTCATCAACAGGGAAACCATTTTTTCTCCTCCGCAGTCCAACGCTTTAGAAAGTCCTTCCAGATCTCCAGGGAGGTATACGAGGCTGAGATAAGCGGTGAATATCACAAAGTCAGAGAATCTTTACGGAGTTTTCAGTCTGAAGAAGGCTTTCATTCAATGGGAGTCGTTCTAAGGGGTGGGAGAATTATTTCAGGGGGAGATTCATGGATTCTCCTGGCAAAAATTGTCAGTGCCAAGAACCTGGAGCCGCAAAAAGAAACCGCGTTTTGGTGGAAGGATTCAAATTCCTATGTTCTGGCAAAACCCCTCATTTTCCAGGGAGTAAACCTTGGGTCCTTCATCGCATTGATGGATCTGGACGGGCTGGGAGATCTTCTGAATCAGTATAAACAGGAAATTTCCAACCAGGGATTTCAGGAGATCTCCGTCTTCTTTCGAAATCCTGATTTTTTTACCGGGGAAAATCTATCCTTCGGACACTATTACACCTTGAGATCACAGGATTTGGATTTACGCTTTCAGTTTCTCAATCCCTTTTTTATTTCACAGTATTCATTAAGAATGCCAGATGACAGTACCGGATATATTGGCAGCATTGTGCCCGAAAATGAAGTGTTTAAGCCCGTTTATCAGATGGGTATCCTCTCCGCGATAGCAACGTTTGTCCTCCTATCAATTCTTGTCATCGCGCTTTCCTTCCAAACAAAAAATATCTTAAAACAACTCAATCAGCAGGTCTCCAAATCCAGGAAACTAGCATTGGGCTTGCTAAGTATGTGTACAGAAACAGATTCAGTCTCCAGGGGAATGTCGACACTTGTGCATGAGCAGTCACAATCCATCGAAGAAACAGCCACTATGGTTGGAGAAATGGCGGCGACTAGTACGGACCATGCTCAGCGCTCAAGAGATACATTGGACGCACTGGGTAAGACCATCGAGCAGACCAGGGTCAATGCCGGTCTTATGGCTCAAGTTTTAAAAGCCCTGGAATCCCTATGCAGCTCTTCTGCGGAGGTTAAGGAACTTACTCACGCCATACGAGAAATTTCCAATCGAATTGACCTGGTTGCTATTAACGCGTCCATCGAGGCCGTGAGGGCTGGCCCAAAAGGACAAGATTTCGCCGTGGTAGTAGAGGAGGTCGAGAAACTAGCCCAGAATGCAGTAGAACAGAGCCAAAAAATAGACCGTCAGGTGCAAGAAACTCTTGAACTCTCTCAGTCTGGCCACAAGGCAGTGGAAGAAAGCCAGGAACTCTTTCAACAGACCCTGGAGCAGATCAAATCTTCAAATCGGCAGTTAGAAGAAATTTCCGACGAAGCCCGAAGACAATCCGAGCGCATTCTTCAGAGCGCTAAAACCCTGATCAACGTGGATCGAAAGGCCGCCAGAAATCGTAAAGTAGCAGATCAAACCGCCGCTCATAGCAGGGGGCTGTTGGATACTATGGGAGAGCTGAATTCAACCCTGGACGAGATCCGACATTTGGTGGAAGTGGTGAATAATGAAGAACCTTCTTAGAGCCTCATGAAAGCTTTAATCCAAAGGACTTCCAGGGCAGAAGTTCAAACCAGTGAAGGAATAGTAGGCTCCATCAATGGAGGATTCCTGGTATTTCTCGGGGTTGAGTCCGAAGATTCACTGGATGATCTCGAATATCTCGTTCACAAAATTTCCAAGATGCGTGTCTTTCCTGATGCCAATGACAAGATGAACCTGGATTTAAGTCAGGCGGGAGGCAAGATACTTTTGGTTTCTCAATTTACGCTATGCGCGGATACGCGAAAGGGAAACCGTCCTTCCTTTCATCTGGCCGCACCGCCCTCAAAGGGAGAGGAATACTACCAGGCGGCTTTGCAGCGATTCGAGGAATTGGGAATCGAGGTGGAAACGGGAACCTTCGGCGCTATGATGCGCGTTTCCCTCGTGAATGAAGGACCGGTTACGATCTTTTTGGATTCAAAAGATCGTTTCCGACCTCGTCAGTCCTAGAAGCGTGAACTGGCTCTAAGGGAAAATCTCAAGCCTTTTTCTTGATCGGAATGACTAACCTCGTTTGACACCCCTTACCGGCAATACCCTGAATGTGAAGGCTCCCGCCATGTTCCTTGGCAACACGGCTCGCTACGGCTAAACCAAGCCCCATTCGTCCCCTGGTCGACCGGCCGGCACTAATGACCTCATCTCCGAAGCTCTGTTGAAATCCAGTACAGCGATCTCGCATGAGTATTTCGAGGCAAGGCCCCCTGGTTCCATCTTGAGGGATTTCTTTAGCCCAGATCTTTAATTCTCCACCACTCAAAAGTTCTTCAAGATGGTTTTCAAGAATTGCGACAAGGGCTTCACGAACCAGGTTCCAATCCAGGTCACAATAGATATTTACAGCCGTGAGATCCTTTGAGAATTTGATCTTTTTGACCGGGATTTTCTTCCCCAGCCGGGTAGATATCTTAGCTGCTAACACCGGAATTTTTTGATAGATATCCTTCTGGACCGCTTTGACCAGCGGGATCGTCTTTAGCTGGAGATCGAGAGGCTCTTGAATCAATTTTAGATGTCTGGTGGAATGCTCCAGGTTGGAGAATAAGTGCTCAAGCTTGGACTGGATCTTTTCTGGGGAGGATTTCTTTACTCCTGCGACCTTGTCTGCCAGATTCTTAAGCAATCCCTGAACCGGTAGATTTGTTTCTGCACCAGAAGAAAGGGTCCCGGTTATTTTTTGGACGTCACTGAGGAGATTTTTCAAGAGTGTGGGATCAAGAGAAGTGCCCCCGCCTCCCCCACCGGATGACAATTCTCCCAATTCCATTTCCTGCAATTCCTTTTCCAGACCCGGAACATCATCTCTGATGAAGAAGGGATCAAGTTTACCTTTAGCACCCGGAATGTACTTTCCCTGCCTTTTGCGAACTACTAAATCCTTAGTACCAAGCTTCCAGGATCCCGAACGAATCATGATCTCATCAATGAGTTCATCATCTCCCTCGAAGCTGGCAATTTTCTCTTCATTTACTGTGAGGCGATCGACTTCTTCCAGGGCACTGACCCCCTGAAGAGATTTGATCAAAGCGCAGTCTCTCAGGCTCATCATACCTTGTTCACGAGCAATTTTTTTCAATTCTGGAACGGCGAGTTCTTGAGTGATCGCAACAGCGATTGCCTCATTCATGGGAAGCACTTCGTGTATGGCAACACGACCTTTATAGCCGTTATCCAGACAGTCATCACACCCAACGGAGCGAAAGATTTTCAACTTATCAATGGAATGCTTCTGGCCTGATTCAAAGGTCAACAGTCTCTCATTGATTCCAACGCTGCGAAGCTCCCGCTGGGAGATTAGATCAGGCTCTTTACATTTTTCACATAATCGGCGCATCAGCCTCTGGGCCAGGATTACACGGACTGCTGAGGTTATGAGAAATCTATCAATCCCCATATTCAAAAGTCTCCCAATTGATTCAACCGAGGAGTTCGTATGGAGGGTCGATAAAACCACATGTCCAGTGAGTGCTGCCTTGAGAGCAATTTCAGCAGTTTCTGTATCCCGAATTTCCCCAATGAGAATGATATCGGGATCCTGGCGTAAAAAGGCCTTCAAAACCTTTGAAAAGGTCATGCCAATTTCAGTTAGACATTGGGTCTGGGCGATACCAGGCAGGTCGTATTCCACAGGGTCTTCAGCTGTTTGGATATTAACAGAAGGCTTGTTCAGGCTCACCAGGGCCGAATACAGTGTGGTGGTCTTTCCAGATCCAGTTGGCCCTGTCACCAAAATGATTCCATTTGGAGCACCCAATCCCGTCTGAAATTCGTTGAGATTTTCAGGCTCCAGGCCAAGGGAATTCAGCCGTAGACGGCTCCCCGATTGATCCAGAATTCTCATCACAATTTTCTCACCCCAACTGGTGGGACAAGTCGAGACCCTCACATCTACAATTTTTCCTTTGAGCGACATTCTAAATTTGCCGTCCTGTGGCATGCGGATTTCAGAAATATCCAGGCCTGCCATGACTTTGATTCTGGACGCGATGGGAAGAGCCGCTGTCGGGGGAAACGGTCCTGCTCCCTTTCTAAGCATTCCGTCAATGCGATAGCGCATTAACAGGAGGTTTTCAAAGGGTTCGATATGAATATCTGAGGTGCCCAGTTCAACCGCCTGGGTGACAACCTTGTTCATCAGAGATCGAATGGGAGCTGAATTCTCATCAAAATCCTCGTCGGATAGGTCCTCAAGGCTTTTATCATCATCATCCTCGATCATCTCAATCAGGTTATCCGCCTGAGCCCCCTCGCCATAATGGGCTTCAAAGCAATTCTTAAAATCCTTTTCTGAGACAATCATGGGGGCTAAATGGTGGCCGGTTGATTTCTCGATATCATCGATTACCAGAATGTTCTGAGGATCCACCATCGCGAGAAAGAGGTTGTTCTCCTCCATTTTTACGGGAAGAACCATATGACGCAGCGCTAATTTGGCTGGAATAATTTCCAGAACGAGGGGATCCGGTGGAGTCTTGGAGAGCTTGATATAGGGAATCATTAACTGCTCGCCCACGGCCTGGGCCAGTTCATCTTCGGTGACGATCCCTAGCTGAACAAGAGCTTCCCCTATTTTGACTCCATGAGCTACAGAAAACTCCAGAGCACCAGCCAGTTGCTCCTCGGTAAGTAAACCAGCCGCCTGTAAAATCTCTCCCAGTCGTCGGCGCACTCCGGTACGCCGCTTCTGGACCCTCTTAATGGCAGCCTGATCTTGTAGGGCGATTCTGAGCTGAGCCTGGTTGATATAGCCCAATTCAAGAAGGGCCACCCCCAGGGGTGAATCCTCTTCCTGGGATTTCATGAGAGCTTCTTCGAGTTGATCAACGGTGACGAATTCTTTTTCCTTAAGAATTTCACCAAGGGGGATGGCACGATTCTCTAGCTGTTGTAAAAGGTGATTATCGAGCTTTTGATCTTCCAAGTCCGCTCTTTCCAATATCGATGAAATACTGCTGGGCTCCGGGGCGGTAGTTTAGCAGATTCAAAGATTCTCCATAAGGTTCCAGCATCCCTTTTAGTAATTTTCCAGCTGCTTTTGTCAGCCGATTTAAGCCGCTTCCCAGGGAAAGTTCCCCATCGGGGTCTAAAAACCGCTGAAACGCTGCTTACCAAGATAAGGTTCGGAGAGCGCAGCACCGGGGTTCGGATGTTGTACGTTATGGAGTATATCGATTCACTGGAGGGGCCTCGGATCTGCAAAAACTGCGCCTCGGAATGCTCAGGGATTAAGTGTTCAGCCTGTGGGGCCTGTGCAAGATGTGCCCTCAATCATCAGGGCTATTATCCTCTTCAATCGTGAAGCTAGGTGCCACAATCATAATTTCACTGGCAAAGTTCCTCTGCCATTGTGCTCCTGGTTCCGACCAATGACTCATGTCGTAGAGCCGGCGCACCATCGCCTCGATTTCCTTATCCGGGGAGACAATGGTCCCATCGTCCATAATAGTAATCGTGGTGAACCAGTTTCCCAGTACGATCATTGAGACATCTTCCCTTTTAGCAGATTGACGACCATAACGAAGAGATCCTTATCGCGGGCCAGGATATCATGTTCCCCACACCCGTGGGGATGAACCGTTTTGGGGTATCACCAGGCTCCCCACCCATAAGAAATTAAGGGGTCGACGTGAAAAGCGAAAGTTGGAATATCAGAGTACAAACAGGGGAACTAACTTTCTTAATTTTGCTGCGGGTGGCTCCGGTCAATGGGGTCCCTGTGGAGTTCGGCGTGGTGTAGGGTGCATGTTTATTGCTATTGCTTGAAGATTGCATGGGGAGTTAGCCGTGACTTCTCCTAAAGGAGATGCTCGGCGTTGTTTGCTATGATACCTATGTTAGATCCCTTCGCACGCTGAATGGAATGGGGTGATTGCCGGTGACAGGACCCGCTTCACTGCAGCTTGTTTTTAACCTTCGGATCAAATTATTTTCTGGATGCCGGGATCAAGTCTCGGGTATGAAATCAGTCCCGCTGGCTATGAGGCTACTGCATTTTCAGAACTCTAAGCCACCAGTGGGAGGCTTTCCTTGTTCGGGCTCTCCAATATCAGATGGAAATTACCGTTTTCCAGGGATACTTTGGCTGTACAGCTATTCTCATTGTTCCCTTCAATCAATTTGAGTGCTAACTCATCGAGGATTTCGTTTTGTATGAGGCGTTTGAGGGGACGTGCTCCAAAATGTGGATCGAAGCCTCGTACTCCTAGTTCAGTCTCAGCCTCAGGACTTAATTCGATGACGATACCCCTGGCCTTAAGTCTCTGAGAAATCTCAGCGACCTGAAGCCTCACTATCTCTACCACCTCCTCCTGGGTGAGATTCTGAAATACCACGATTTCATCTAGTCGATTGATAAATTCCGGTCTAAACGTTTGATGGACGACATTTAGAACCTCCTGCCTTTGCTGGGAACCCTTAGCCCCGCTTTCCATGATCTCCCGGCTAGCCAGGTTTGAAGTTAAAATGATCACTGTATTCTTGAAGTCGACTACTCGGCCTTTTGAATCTGTCAGGCGTCCTTCATCAAGAACCTGCAGTAGAGTATTGAAGACATCTGGGTGAGCCTTCTCTATCTCATCGAATAGGAGAACGCTATAGGGTGAACGTCTAACCGCCTCGGTGAGTTGTCCTCCTTCTTCATATCCTACATATCCCGGGGGAGCGCCGATTAAGCGAGCTACAGAATGCCTTTCCATATATTCGCTCATATCAAGTCGAATCATAGTCTTGGGATCATTAAAAAGTGCCCAGGCCAGACTCTTTGCCAGCTCTGTTTTCCCTACTCCCGTGGGGCCCAGGAAAAGGAAGGATCCTATGGGTTTTCCCTCTTCCCCGATACCAGCCCTATTGCGGCGAACTGCCCTCGAAACAGCCTTGACAGCTTCCAATTGGCCTATCACTCTCTGAGCTAAAATTCCCTCAAGTTTAGTGAGTTTCTTAGCTTCTTTTTCAAGCATCCTGCTAACGGGGATACCCGTCCAGCGGGATACTACTTGCGCCACATCCTCCTCGCCAACTTCCTCCTTTAGTATCTTGTATTCCATCTGAAAACTTCTCAGGTCTTCCTTCCTGGAATCTAGAAGTTCTTCAAGGGCTGGAATCTCGCCATACTGGATTTCGGAGATCCGCTCTAGATTATAATCACGTTGTGCGACCTCCATCTCTCTTCTAAGAGTGTCCCTATTATGAGTTAGTCCTTTAATGGAATCTATCAGTTCCCTTTCCCTTTCCCATTGGAGCGAAAGCCTCTTGGATTCCTCTCTCTTTTCAGCAAGCTCTCTCTCAATTGCTTGAAGACGCACTGCTGATATCGGGTCCGGTTCTTTGACCAGGGCCATTTTTTCAATCTCCAATTGACGGATTTTTGATTCGTTTCGATCAATGACAACTGGCTTACTATCAATCTCAATGCGAATCTGAGCGGCCGCCTCATCGATGAGATCGATCGCTTTGTCGGGAAGATAGCGATCTGAGATGTAGCGCACTGACAAATTCACAGCTGCGATGAGGGCATGATCTTGAATCCGGACTCCGTGGTGTACTTCGTAACAATCTTTAATACCCCTCAGGATCGCGAGGCTCTCTTCCTTTCCTGGTTCCTTCACCTGGATAGGCTGAAATCTTCTCTCCAGTGCGCAATCCTTCTCTATGTATTGGCGATATTCCTTGGGAGTAGTCGCGCCAATAGCTCTCAGGCTTCCCCGGGCCAGGGCAGGTTTGAGCAAATTTCCCGCATCCATAGCGCCGTCGGTAGCGCCTGCCCCAACAATGACATGGAGTTCATCAATAAAGAGAAGTATTTCCCCATTTGAAGATTCAACCTCCTTGATCACCGCTTTGAGACGGTCTTCAAACTCACCTCGAAACTTTGCGCCAGCGATCAACGCACCCATATCCAGGGAGAGTAGTCTACGTCGTTTCAGCGCTTCAGGAACCTCACCAGAAACTATTTTACGGGCAAGACCCTCTGCGATTGCCGTCTTTCCAGTTCCCGGCTCCCCTACCAGACATGGGTTATTCTTCCTCCTTCTGGATAAGATCTGAAGCACCCTGCGGATTTCCTCCTCTCTGCCAATTACCGGATCAATCTTCCCTTCCTGGGCAAGCCTGGTGAGATCCTGGGTATACTTTTCAAGAGACATAAACTTCGTTTCAGGCTCTTGGTCCGTTACTTTTTGTGAGCCTCGCATCTTGCTTAATTGTTGCAAAACTTCCTCACGGTTTAACTCTAAACAGAGCTTTACTATGGAGTCACCCAGAAGAGCCAGCAAGAGGTGTTCAGTACTGATAAATTGATCCTCGAGACCGCTCATTTCCTCCTGTGCCTGCCTCAGAACTGTTTGTAGAGAGCGTGACGCCGCCGGGGAGGAGATCCCTTCGACTCTTGGCTGTGAATTCAACTGTGTTTGCAGTCTGAGCCTTAGCTCCTCGATGGACTCTCTCACTTTTTCAAGCAGAACTCCCACGAGCCCCTCCTTTTGCTCTACCAATGTCTGGAGGAGGTGGATGGGTAGAACTTCTGCATTCCCCATATTTTCAGCAAGCTCGAAGGCTTGCTGTAATGCTTCTTGTGCTCGTGAGGTCATTTTGTTGAGATTCATGCTTACCTTCCTGTTTCAAGAACTTACCTTTCCTAAATGCAAAGAACCTGCCAAGTTAGGAAAGGTCGTGACCATCCTGGAAATCAGCCCGCCCAGGCAGATGTCGCTCTCTCTACTAGCGCATCTGTTACACAATGAAAAGGTTAGATTTCAATTTGAAATCTCAAACCCCTGATGGTCACTTGAGT
Source organism: uncultured bacterium (assembly GCA_964539825.1). Lineage (GTDB taxonomy): Bacteria > Muiribacteriota > UBA6191 > UBA6191 > UBA6191 > CAZIKF01. The sequence goes on along the minus strand of CAZIKF010000009.1, from coordinate 33,359 downwards.
TTCATGTTTTCGGATAGCTAGAAACCTCTGTTGATTAAAATAATTAAATTTTTTGATTTTCCTCTTGGCAAAGTAGCGATGTTATGGTTCAATAGCACGGTTTTTACGCTAACAAGATAGAAAGGATAGCGAAATGGTAAAGAATTTCAAAACTCTAAAAGAAGCAAGTCAAGCTACCGGTGTTGGTTTGAGCACCATTCGAAAGTATATTACTGAATTCCAGGGATTGATCCCAGTAGAGAAGGGCCCACGAAACGCCCTCCTTTTTGATGTAGCTGCCATCAAGGCACTCAAAGTCGTTCGTGAAGGCTACCAGGCTAAGAAGTCCCGCGAAGACATTATCAAGAAGCTTAAAGGAACTGAAAGCAAGAAAGTTGTTACGAAAAAAGTTCCCGCCGCTGGACTGCAGTCCGATGAGACCATCCTCAAGGGCTACGAAGATCAGCAGGTAGATCAGGGTCTTTGGTAAAACTGAACAAAGTAAAAGGCGAGCCCTAAAGAGGCTCGCCTTTTTTTATTGCCAAAATTCTAGAATATGATGATACTCCTCGAGGCCATCAGCCCCTTCAAAGAGCCGGGAATTCATAGAGTTCGCCATTGTGACTGCAGCTTCCATCTGCTTTTTGCTGGGAGAAGGGATTTCGAGCGATAGGGATTTATAAAATGAGCCGCATTGCTTCAGGGTCTCATTATGGTCAGGGTAAGCCTCTAAATAACTTTTCAAAAAGTGCGGTAGTAAAACAGCCAGACTCTCGCAATGATTCAGCGAGCAGATCGGCCCCAGGGCATGGGCCAGGGCATGAATGGGCCACCCTCCTGTTGAGAGTGGGAAGAAGCCGCCAAGTAAATGAGCGCTCAGAAAAAAGAGGACTTCACTATCCCGGCTAGAAAATGCACGCTGAAAATCAATCCACCAGCCCTCCAGTGCCTGATGATATAAAGAATGCCTGGCTTCGACTCCCACATAGATTTCTATGAAATGAGTTAGCGTATCGACTGCGGATAGATTCAACAAGTTAGGCTTCATTGAAGTGAGAACCAGGGGATCTATAAATACCTTGTCCGGCCTGAGTCCAGGGCCAAATACGGCGCATTTATAACCATTTGCCAAAATCACGGCTGTCTCGGAAACAAACGATCCCGATGAGTAGTTTGTAGGAAAGCTCACCAATCCTATTTCTCGCATTGCTCTTTTGGGCGAACCCTTCCCCGTATAAAGGTGGCTCTCCAATTCTCCATGTTTTAGACAGCCTAAGGCCCCCAGGGCTGAGAGATCCTGAACGGCTCCTCCACCCACAGCTGCCACACAAGAAAAATCTTGGAGCTGATTCGATAAGCTTAGGACCTCGGAAATAGAGGGTTCGCCTTCCAGTAAAAAGAACTTCGGAAAACGAGAACACAGCTGTGACGCTTCTTCAAAAGCCTTCTTGAATCCAAGGCTTTGGAAGCTCTTTGAGTGAACAACCATGACCTTTCGGGGCAAGGACCGAAGAATTCGACTCAAAATCTTTGGCCGCCCCCATGCACAAGATCTTAAAAGGGGAAGGGATTGTATCCTGTACAAAGTGATTCACTCCGGGCTGAGGTAGAACTATACTCATACGCAAGTGGTTCGCCCACTTGCAGGTTCATACTCAGGAAGGCTCAATCACAGATTAGCTCCGGTATCCTAAGATTGTGTTTTGACCGGGAATTCGGGCAAAACACTTCCTTTTGAGTATATAATAGACATCCATCATTATATACTTATAGTGAGAATTGCCCATGACGATGCTACAAACAGATCTTATCTGGCTCAAAAATGTGGAGTGTCCTTTATGTTACGAGGAATTCCAGGTGGAGAACGTTTGGCAGAAAAAAGTTACAGTTCTCAAGGAGTACCAGGATTTGGGGAAAAAATACCAGGGAACCAATCCACTTTTCTATTCCGTCTGGACATGTCCCAATTGCTATTATTCTGATTTTCGAGGAGATGACTATTTCAACACCGGTAAAATTGTGGACGAAGACTTCGAAGATGATTTTGAAATCCTCGAGATGGTCGCTCAAAAAGCTGACTTTCTCCAGCCCAGAAATTTTAATCTTGCGGTTGCCAGCTATAAATTAGCCATCTTGTGTGCCAAGCACAAAAAATCCTCAATGGCCAGACTGGGTACCTTCAATCTACGTCTTGGGTGGCTGTATCGTTCCTTGAGAAAAACAGATCTGGAGAAAAAATATATTCAATACACCCTGGACTACTATCTCCAGGCATTTACCCACGAAGATAATCCTGATTTTGGAACCCTGAGCCAGGGGGGAATTACCTATTTGCTCGGAGAACTTTACCGCCAGACCGGAGACCTTCGCAACGCGATAAACTTCTTTCAAAAGGTTGTGAACGATAAAGAAATGGATACTGAGCCCAAATACATCCGAATGGCTCGCTTTGGCTGGGAAAGTCTAAAAGATACCCCTAGCGCGGCTGAAGCTGAACCAGACCCGGAACCAGGTGAGGGGGAGGAGTTGCCTCCATCTCCCGTGGAAGGCGAGAAAGCTTCGTAGAGTAGCAGGGGATTCCCATGCCTGATGTGGAAATCGACGTTCAGGAGCTCGCGGACAAGCTGGAGCGACTCTCGTCAGAAATTCTCCTTACCGTTCAAGATGGATTGCAATTCATTGCCCTGCTTGAAGAATACCAATCCAAATTTCACTCCATTCAAAACAATCTCCTCAAGCTTCGTGAACGCATTCAGGATGGTGAATTTAGTGATGAAATTGAGGCGGAGCTTCAGCGCAATTTACGTGCGATGAATCAGCTAATGGGTCCTAAAATTCGCAACTTTATCCAGAACCGGTTTGAGCTATTTCAAAACTTTGAATCCAGTGCTAGAAAGCAAAGTGAAGAGCTCACCTGGAAAGCGCTTAAGGCTCGCATGGGACAGATTAATAACCTGCTGCACTAGAGTCTTTTCCCCACTTTACGACATTTCAAGCCTAGCTATTAGTGCTTTTGTCTATACCTGAAAATGAGCATTGTCTCAGCTATTAGGAGATCGCCCAATCAGACGATACCCTTATTAATAGGGGACCTTTGTCTTACCAGAAATTTTGATGTTCCGATTCCGACTAGGCTATCTTACCTTCATTCTCGGCCTGAGCCCGCTATACGGCTCGATGGTCACTCAAGAGACCATTTCCTATCACCGAAATCAGAACCTATATGAACATGCCGTACGAGCTTACCAGCAGGGCGAATATCAGCAAGCCATTTTTCTCTATGAAAATCTTGTGGATCTAAAGCTTGATGCGGCAGATACCTACTATAATCTTGGTCTAGCGTATCTCGAATCCGGTAACCTGGATCAAGCTGAAGAGTCTTTTCAGGAAGCATTAGCCTATAACCGTCAGGATTATGAGGCCTCCGTACAGCTTGCGATCGTATATAAAAAGGGGAATCACTCAGAAAAGGCAATCGAGTTCTATAAGGACGCTTTAGACATTAATCAGGATTTATATGAAGTCCATTATGATCTGGCACTCCTCTATGGAGAACTTCAGCAGTCGGAGCAGGCACACTATCATTTCTCCCGCTCAGTGAGTCTCAATGAACAGCTCTACGAAGCTTATAATGACTGGGGCATCCTATTTGACTCAGAAGAGAAGGTCCTCAAGGCACGAGCTTGTTATCTCATGGCTTTGCAAATCAAACCCGAGTTTTTCTTCGCTCTATATAACCTGGGACTTTCTTATAAGAATTCTGGTGACTTTAACACTGCGCTGGAATACTACAAGAAGGCTCATTTGATTCAGGAACGGCACCTTGAGACCCTTATTTCGTTGGGAAACTTATATAACCATGCCAGACAGTACAAAGATGCGATTGAAGTGTCTAATAAGGCTCTGGATTTAGAAGATAGCTCCATCCATGCTCTTTACAATCTCGCCAATGGATATTTTGGGGAAAATGAATTCGAGGAAGCTAAGAAAGTATATGAAAAAATTCTGAAGCTGGACTCCAAGATTCCGGAAGTTTACAACAACCTTGGTATTATTTGTCTGGAACTAGAAGATCTCGTCGCAGCCGAAGGTCATTATGAAAGCGCTCTTGCGCTAAGGCAGGATTATTCCTCTGCCATGAGCAATCTTGGATGGATTCATTATTTGAATGGAAAAATCAAAGAGGCTATTTCCATCACTGAACGATCTTTCTCACTCAATCCAATGGATCCGGTAGCAAACTATAACCTTGGACTTTACTACCTCACGAATCGTGACCCTGTAAAAGCTCAGGAACACTACCAAACCGCCACCAAGATATCTCCCGCTGACCCCTATGCCCTCAGAGACATCGAGGACGCTATGGCTAAGGATCCTGAAAACAGCCACTACAAAGAAATCATTTCTAATTTCTTCAAAAAGTAAATGGAGCCAGTCTGGCTCCGAAGTGCTAATTTTTGTCTTCCTGATTTCAAGAAAACGAGTTTTGCGGAAATCACATTTCCTTGTATTCTCTGTGCGTGAGTTTCATTTCCCTGCAGTACCCCCTTTTCTATCTTTCTCTATTGGGAGGACTCAGCTGGATTCGCGCGTCCTCCCATAGTTCATTGCTTCTCTTCGCAAGCCTCTATTTTTATGGTGCGTCCCAACCGGAATTGCTCTTTTTTCTAGGCTGGGTGATTCTCTTCGCATACCTTTTTGGCAGAGAGATTCACCGCGCTCATCGGTTTAAAAGGAGTTTACTGCTATGCGCTTTGCTGATCGTTTTTGCGCCTTTTCTGGCGATCAAGTTCTTATCCCCTCAGCTTCTTCCCACCGCACTACTCTTTCCGGTGGGAATCTCATTTTTCACCTTTCAGGCCGCTTCCTATCTCATTGAGATTAAAGATGGACGACAGGGGGTGGTCTCTCTAAAGACATTGTCCCTTTATCTATCTTTCTTTCCCCAATTAATTGCCGGTCCTATTGAACGGCCGCAGAAGCTGATTCCCCAGCTTAAAAATTTGAGACTTCCCAATTTGAGAATGTGGAAAATCGGACTCTATGAAATCCTTTGCGGTCTCTTCAAAAAATGTGTCCTCGCGGACAGGTTAGGATTGCTCGTAGACCCGGTGTACTCCAGAATCACAGATTGGGACCTGGTCACCATCTCCCTGGCAACCATACTCTATGGATTCCAGATTTACCTGGATTTTTCAGCCTATTGCCAAATAGCCGTGGGAAGTGCGAGCTTATTGGGAATTGAGCTATCTGAAAATTTTCATAGACCTTATCTCGCCACATCCCCAAGAGAATTCTGGAGGCGATGGCATAAGACATTAGGACTATGGTTTAGAGATTATGTCTATATTCCCCTGGGCGGGGCACAAAAGAATACTCTCCTGGCACTTCTTTTTGTTTTTCTTCTTTCGGGCATATGGCATGGACGGACAGTCCTATTTATTCTCTGGGGATTCTGGCATTTCCTTCTTTACATTACCCTTGAAAAGTCCAGGCTTTTTAAACTGCTAAGGATAGGGAAATGGGCTGGAATCCTTTGTACCCAGTGCGGTGTCCTCGCGGGTTGGTCCCTGTTTCGCTCTGAAAGTCTGCCTTCCTTTCTTCAGATTTTTTCACAACCCTTCTTTCTACCGGGCATCAGCCCGTTGTCCTGGCACCTTAATGCCATGCTGATCAGCCTATTGATCTGCTGTGGTGTTTTCATCGTCGAGTTGATGGCTGAGAATGAGATACTAGACCGAAGGATCCAAAGGAACAGCCTGGGATTCCGGCTATTGATTACTGGTCTGATTATTCTATTGGGAAGATTCGAACCCTATGAATTTCTTTATTTTAGATTCTAGAAACACTTTCATTGTCTGGATTTACAGGATCCTGGGGTTGCTATGTGTGGTTACCTTGGTGATGGTTACTTTTTACCCGGCAGAACCCTCTGGGACCGCCCTGAACGCTCTGCCTCATGGAGATCTTTATGAGTTCTCCAGGGTCCGGCATTTTTCACAAAAACTTCCCGCGCAGCTGGAACGGGAAGACATACTTCCCACCAAACAAAGAATATATCTCGTCGGCGATAGCTTTACCTGGATCGCACGCGGTCACCGTCCCTTTCCTGATTCCCTGCAAAGAGAAACTTCGCTGGGAGTGCATGCGTCGCTGCGTCTGCAAAGGTATAATTTTCATGACATTCCACAGGAGGCCAAAAAAGGAGATATTCTCATCCTCCAAAGCGTTGAACGCTCCATTCCCTACCGATTTCTCAAGAGCAGAAAAGTCTTGGCACCTCCCGCCCTTCAAAGGGTTCGCGATTGGTTTCAAAGAACTGAACCCCGCCTCAGGAGCCTTCTTTGTAAATTTCCGCTCGTGTCTGAATTGGAAAACCTTCGTCTCACTTTTCTCTTCGACTTCATGGGAGAAATTTCTCCCTTCACCCCGGTATTTCAACTCAATCCCCCCTTCCTCTTTGGCCAGTTTGAAGTCCAGTCCCAAAGAACCGGGGCATCCAACTGGATTCCCTCAGAATCCCAGTTGGATGCTATTGTTTGGAATCTAAAAACCTGGCAACAACAGGCAAAAAAAAGGGGAATGCGCTTTCTCTTTCTGGCCGTCCCCAATAAGGCCAGCGTTTATACCGACCTGGCCTCCATCCAATACTCTGAGTTCCTGCCACTGCTATACAAATCTCTACAGAAAGAAGGGATTAAGGTTGTACAGTTACTAGCCCCATTTAGAGAATCATCGCGAATTCTCTATCACGGTACCGATACCCATTGGAATCAACAGGGAGTGAGCCTGGCAGCAAAGCTTACAGCGTCAGCAATCTTTGAGGGTAACCAAGAGCCCGTCACCAATAGGCCATAGATGGGTTATGAATTTCATTTTCTGAAGGGCTGCAATTGTCTTTCGAATGCTTAAGACCCCTTCTTGTTTAGATGTTGCCGCAGCGAAAGTTCTGCCTGAGAAAAGAGCGTTGTCAAAAATCAAGAGCCCTCCTTCCCTCAATTTATCCAGGGCTTTCAGCAGGGCCTTCCTATAATAAACTTTATCAATATCTATGAAGATGAGATCGTAGGGTGAACTCACGAGTTCCAGAACCTCAGTTGCCTCCCCCGCAAACAGGGTGACACCGATGGCAGGATTCACCTGCTCAAGAGAAACCCTGGCTCGTTGAAGGTACTCTGCTCGATAATCATTGAGATGAATCTCTCCTTGTTTCATTCCACAGGCAAGCCAACATGCAGAATAACCCAATCCCGTTCCAAGCTCCAAAACCCGATGTGGCTTATGAATCGCACACAACTGGTATAGCGCCCGGGCACTCTCTTTGTTCAGGATGGGTACGCCTTCCATTTTTGACTGAGCTTGGAGTCCTGCGATCACGGGACTGGGGTCAGCAAATAGATCTTCCGGACTTATCTTTTCTATTTCCATGAAAAATTTAAGCCTGGTTCTTACAAGCTGCGTGGTTGGCGGCCAGGGAGAGGAAGTCATCTTTTGAAATCAGCTTCTCTTCAAAAGTCTTGAGGTTCTTGAGACGGAGCATGCCCTTTTCTCTCTCTTCAGAGCCGCAAAGAACCGCATAGTCGGCTCCTAGTTTTTCTGCCTTCTGGAGCATCTTTTTGACTTTTTGCGGCGGGTAATGAAGTTGGGTTCTTAATCCACGAGACCTGAGATGATGAAGAAGAGGCAGAAGGCCTCTAAATTCCTCCAAAGAGAAGGGAATCAGATAAAAGTCCAGACAAGGATTGAGGCGGGGAATACGCTTCAAGTCCGCCAAAAACTCAAGAATCACGACGTCTCCGAATCCAAAACCAACGGCAGGAATTGAGATTTCCTGTCCGCCTTTTCGCGCTCCCGCCAGATGTCCGATCAGATCATCATAGCGTCCGCCTCCGGCAATGGCTCTCAAAGATTTCCCGGCATCAAAAAGTTCGAATACAGTGCCTGTGTAATAGGCCAGACCGCGTACTACAGAAAGATCAAAACTCAGATATTGAGCAAATCCATAATCCCGCAAATAAGAAAATAGGGTTCTTACCTCTTCCAGTCCTCGGCCTAATCCTTGCGCATTCTTCAAGAACGCTTCAACTTGTTCAATTTCCTTCCAACTGGAAATCTCCAAGATCCTTTCTCCATGCTCCTTAGAGATTCCCTCCTCCACCAGGCTGTGGAGCAGTTCGGTATGGGAAAGTTTGCCTAACTTATCGATCACCAGGAAAACTTTAAGGTGTAAGGATTTTTCTAAACCCAGGTGGGTCAAAAGTTCAGAATAGAGGTTGCGATTAGAGATGCGAACTTTTACATCGTCACTACCAAGACCCATTTTTTCAATGGCATGCAGGGCGGTGGAAATCACTTCTACCTCCGCTATCATGGAGGGCTCCCCCAGGTAATCAAGATTCCATTGGAAGTGCTCTCTCTTACGCCCCCGAGTCATCCGTTCATAACGAAAGCACTGCGGAATGGAGGCCCATTTAAGGATATCCGGCAGCTCCTTTTGACGCTGAATTACCATGCGCACAAGCGAAGGTGTCATCTCCGGTCTTAAGGCTAAAGATCGTCCGGACTTATCTTCAAAAACATAGAGCTGAGATGAAATCTCCTCGCCTGCCTTTCTGGTATAGAGTTCTTCATGCTCCACGGGAGGGGAATCATAAAATTCAAATCCAGCGGACAATGAGGCTTCCCTGAAAATTGAAAAGAGCCACTCACGAACTCGATAGTCCTCGGGATAAAAGTCTCGCATTCCCTTTACAGACTGAATCATGATTCCTTCTCTTCGCTGTCTTCCTGAAAACGGTCCAATTCAGATTCCTCAACCTCATAAATAGAAACGGGTACGGACTTTCCCTTTACGATCGTCTCCATCAGGAAACTATGCTCCACCTTGAGCCGCAAGGACTGCTTTGTATACTCGGTAAAAAGTACACAAGTGCTCTTTCCTTCTTTGGAGAGAGACTCCACCCTGGCCGCCAGGTTAACCGCGTCTCCAAGCACGGTCCGTGACAACTGATCGCTGGTTCCCACGTTTCCTACCACACACTCTCCTGTGTTTACCCCAAAGCCTACATGAAACTCAGGCATTCCCACAGCCTCCATCTGGGGCCGCAAGGTTTTTAGTCTTGCCTGCATTGCCATAGCAGCCTGAAGAGCTCCATCAGCACCGTTATAATCCTCTCGATTCTCAAAAACCGCCATAATGCAGTCTCCGATCAGTTTATCAAGAGAGCCGCCATGCTCTTCAATCAATGGAATCAATTGATCAAAAAAGTAATTCAGGGAGTTGATGATGATTTTAGGATCATAGTTTTCACAAAGAGTGGTAAAGGACCTGATATCACAAAATAAAATGGAGATCGTGCGCTTATCTCCAAACATGGAAATATCTTTGGTACCTGCGCTGATCGCGTCGACCTCTTCCATCTCCATTCCCGTTAAGAACTTAGACATGGTTTCTTTTTTACGCAGACCAAGAACCATGTCATTGAAGGTATTGGATAGATTTTCCAATTCATCACCAGAGTGAATGGACACCTGGGTCTCCAGATTCCCTTCTCCCACATCCCGAAAAGCTGAAGTCAGTACCTGAAGAGGCTGTACGATACTTCTAGAAGTCAGCATGCTAAAAAGTACCGCCAGTATTACCACCACTGAAAGAACCATTGCCGAGATGAGAAACAGCATTCTTCTTTGCTCATAGAAAACTCGCAAAGACTTCATCACAACCAGGTTTCCCAGTACCTTTCCACCCGAATCTAAGATTGGGTGACGGGCGGCAATCCGATCCAGAATCTCAAGAACTCTTTCAGAAGAATTCTTCAGCAGGGGAAATAATTGGTCACTCTCGAATTTACTCAGGGAAGTGGCGAAAATACCTTTGTCAGAAAGAAACCCGATATCCGCGCCAGTTACCTTGGCAAGCTCTCCGACCATGTATCGATTCACCGCGCTTCCCAGGAGAATAACCCCGAGGAAATTATCCTGGGCATCATAGAGAGGGGCTGAAATGATCTTATAGAGAGAGCCGCGATAGATAAGGGTATCGAGATAAATTTCTTCATCTCCCCAGTTCAGCCCTAGCTCTTCGTAGAGATCTTCATCCACATGGATTTGAACAAAGTTTTGAGTGGAAATGCGCACCCTTTCCGCACTAGACCAGGTAAGAAACCCTTTCACTGTGGAGCTCAGTCCTACCAGGGGCTGCCCACGGTCATTCGTAACAAGACATAAATCAGCCCCGGAAAGATCATATTCGGTTTCAATCGAATCCCTTAAGGTAGCCAGGTCATCGATGGCTACCCCAATTGCTGAAAGGAACCTGGGGGAATTCTTAATGCTGACGAGAACAGATTCCAGGCGGCTCACCTGGAGAGTACTCACCTTTTCATAAGTGCCTCGGGCTACTCTCAAGCTCTCTCTCATAGCTGAGCGTGTTTGTTGATTATAGAAGTAGAGAAAGTAGGTCACGATCAAGAAGATCGATGCCAGCACGATGCAAAGGGTTCCCAATAGAATTTTGGTACGCAGCCTGAATTTTCGGACCGGAACCTGGATCAGGTTCTTTTTCCTTTGCCTGGTTTGAGCAGAAGTCATTGGATTTGTCAGTACCCGCTGTAGCTCGATTTCTTTTTACGCTTGGAACGTTTTTTTCGTTTTCGTTTAAGCTGATCCTTAGAAATTTCCCATTTCAGATTGTTAACACCCTCGATTAGATTTACTTCACGAGTCTGCGTCTCCTTAAAGTCGGGATTCCAGAGAAAGAAGGTATGGGTACCCACTTTAAGATCCTTGAGAGTGAAATCTCCACCAGCACCTGATTTGGAGAAAAAGGGGCTGGAGACGATGACGATATAAGCGGACATCCAGGGATGAATGCTACAGCCAATGGGATAAACTCCCGGTTCGCCAAAAATAACCGGGTTACCCTTACCCTTGTAGTTCCCCAGATCCAGCTTTTTGACCTTATTGAAGGAAAATATGTTGTGAAAAATAGGATCTTGATTCGGAAAATACACTTCCGTATTCGTAGGCGCAACTAAGACTTTTGGATGAAGTTCCTTTCCTTTTTGTACCATGCTCTCAATTTTTAGTTCTCGACTGGGTTGATGCTCCGCGATCTCCAACCACACAACCGCGTTGCTGATTCCCGTTCCCTCTTTGGCCAGAATTACCTTTCCAAGTACGGATACTCCCGCCTCAGCAGGCAAGAAAGGCAGTAGGGCGGTAAGGATTAAAATAGTTTTGAAAGGATGGAACATGGGATCTCCTCTTCAGCAGACTCTAATTTATGACTAGATTATATAACAGTTTTCAGCTTCTGGTTTGTTCCCCAGGCTGAAGGGAACTTTTAATTCGGCTTCATGCGGATTATGTCTCTGGAGATCCCTTTCACAAAAGGAATACCAAGAAATCGAACCGTGAAATGTGTTTTACTCTCAAGCTCTTTTACCAATCCATCTAACCCCAGTACAAGTTTCCCCTTTCCCTGGCAGAAAAAATTTCTATTCTTTGAGGGGGCCTGTTTCAGGGAAAATAGCAAATCCAGCACGGGATTCCTGTTGGCGTCAATTCTAAGCTCTTGGATTTGAAAGGCCAAATCCATCTCTACTTGATCAAAACTGAGCCCGGGGTGTTTTCCAAGGTAAATTGTTTTACGGTCTCGAAACCCAAAGTCCTTCCCAGCATGAGAACGCTGGAGAAATCCAGCCAGGTTTAGAACTCCTGGATTCGCTATTCCCTGCCGTAGCTTAAAACCCTCCAATCCCCCTTTCGAACTCAATTGAACCTGGGAAGTTGAATGGATTGCCCTGCTCTTGGAAAGAGTTTTTGACTGAAAAATTCCTCCATAGCCCCTGCCAGTCCAATCCATGGAAGAAAAATGAAAATCTGTAGTTGCCTTGTTGTGGTAACCGCCGAAGAGGAGCAAGACCTTACCCACATCCAGGCTGGACTCTGCTTGATATCTTATGGTTTGGTTTTTAGAGAAAAAGAGATGCAGAAATGGGTTAAATAAAAGGTTCAGGTAATTGGAAACCTGTTTAAAGTCTAGCTCCTCAGATAGAAGAGTTTTCCCGATTTTCCAAACCTTCTCAAATTTTGGCACCTCCTCACGGCCCTGTTGAACCAGTCCCTGAAGAGTGGATCTGACAACCTTTTCATTGGCGGCTGAAATCTGCAGGTTCAGAGTCATCAATTTGGTATAAAAGCTATCCTGCTTTTCAGTCTTTGGGACGGTTCGGGACCCAGGTTGAATCCAGGGGTGACCCGGATACATGCCATTGGCGATTGCAGACAGGTTACGCTGCTTTAAAAATACCGAACGGTGGCAGATTCTACAGTCCAAATCGCCTGAGTAACCCGGACAACTCAATACCAGTAAAGCGAACCACGTTTTTACAAAGGTCTTCATTGGGACATGGGAAGGTCCACTACCAGGCTGAGCGGACAATGGTCCGAGCCCGTCACTTCATCGTGAATCACGGGTTTAGAAACAAAGGGCAGGAGGTTTTCACTTACAAAGTGATAATCGATCCGCCATCCGATATTCTTTGCTCGGCAGTTAAATCGATAGCTCCACCAGGAATACTGAATCGTATCGGGCTGTAAAACACGATAAACATCCACAAACCCATGAGAAATTAGACGATCAATCCACTCTCTTTCTACAGGAAGAAATCCAGAATACTTCTCATTTTCCCTCGGATTCTTGAGATCAATCGGCTGATGTGCGGTGTTGTAGTCACCACAAATGATAACTTTTCGCTCTTTGAACCGCTGCAACTCCAAAAGTAGTTGTTCACAAAATCCCAGTTTGTAATCCAGTCTTTCCTCAATTTGCTTCCCATTAGGAAAATAGAGATTGAAAAGGACAAAAGACTCAAATTCAGCGATCTGAATGCGACCCTCACCGTCAAACCGGGTATTCCCAAAACTTGTTTCCAGGGAAACGGGCTGAAACATCGAATAGAGAGAAACACCGCTATAGCCCTTTTTAGACGCGACTTCGTGATAGGTGTGGTAGCCCTCAGGAGAAACCAACTCAGCTGGAAGGTCTTCGGGATTGGCTCTTGCCTCCTGAATACACAGGATCTCTGGCTCATAGTCCCTTAAAAACTGCGCAAACCCCTTTTTCGCGACAGATCGAATACCATTCACATTCCAAGAAAAAACCCTGAAGGACATAGGGACGATTCTACCATGTACCGGATGAAGCATTGTTGGTAGTCTTCAAGAGCCCGAACCTGGGTGAAATCATGACTCGAAATTGTCTCCAATAAAGAAAGTCATCTCTTCATATCTAGGTATGAAAAATGATCCTTGCCTGATTGTGACTTCTGTCTCCTGACTCCCGGGGGTATACTGACGCCTTCATGCTGGAGAGAATTTTAAATTCACCGGGATTTTATGGGCTTCTATTGCTCTTGACACCCCTCATAATCTACCTGGGTGATGTTCCTTTCATTGGCTTTGGCTCCCAATTGGAAAGCCTTTATACAATTCTCATCACCGTCCTCATCTTCAGCGCTTTCCTGCTCTTCGAAGAGCTTCTTTCGATCCAGATTAAAATCGCAAGACAGCGCCGACTCCTGACCCTGCTTCTTTTATCCGTGGCACCAGTTCCTGCTGCCCTCTTTCATCAAGGAACCCAGCAGTCCGTTGAATTTCTTCTTCTTCTGTGTCTGATTCCCGCATTTTTGACCGGAATCATCCGAACTTTTTTTCAGAAACGGGGAAGTCTGTTCCTATGTTCACCCCCCGCGATTCTGATCGCATTGATTGAACCCATATTCATTCCATTTTTGATTCTGGCTACTGTAGTTACCTATCGTTGGGACAAGGAAAAATCCTATTTTCTCTTTGCCTCCTTTACACTTCCCCCCCTCTTTTTACGAATTCATTCCTGGGAGTCTTCCCTGGGTTTTTTCAGCGAATCCTTCTCAAAATCTCAAGCCGCTTTACAACTGACACCCTTCCCCGCTTTTCTTGATCAGGTTCTTCATCAAGGATTTTATTTTTTTCAAGTCCCGGAACTAGTGATTCTCTTTATCATCCTGTGGAGCACATTAGTGTGGGGTACCAAATCGCCTGAAGGGATTAGCTCTCTTCGATTGGCAACCCTCCTATCGCTACCGATTTGCTGCTTTTTGGCAGCTGGAAAAATGACCCCCTCCATTGAGGGGGGGCTCTGTATCATGAGTCTTTCTCTCCTCATGCTCTCCTTTTCAGCTCTCAAAGATTGGTTTGAAAGCACATTGGACTACACCAGAAAGGCACTGTGTATCCTGGGATTATTTTGCTTGATCCATCCACTCTATTTAAGAGCCGTGAAACATTCCGGTTCAACCTCTCAGTTTCATGAACATACGCCTCCTTAAGTTTCTCTTGATCTCCTGCATGCTGCTCAGCGGTTATTGCGGGATCATTTCAGAGCTTTCTCTCTTCAACCTGGGAACCGTGCTATTAGGCGGGACCAACACCACACTCCTGTACACCATGGGAGTCATGATGTTCTTCATGGGTATTGGTTCCTATCTCACAGAGACACGCTGGTTTACAAAAGTTAATTTTGATCATTTCGCGATGGTGGAACTACTACTTTCGCTTACCTGTATGATCTCTGTTCCCTGCATTCACCTGGGTACCGCGTGGTTTCCGGCCTATAGCCTTTTCTTTTTCCTACTCGCATCACCCATAATCGGACTCTTGATTGGAATGGAAATTCCGATCATACTGCGACTAAACCAAAGCCTTGGTCTTGAACTACGAGAGAATTCCGCAAGGGTAATGATGGCTGATTACCTGGGCTCTCTGCTTGCATTCCTGCTCTTTCCCTTCCTTCTCTATCCGAATTTTGGAATTGGACACACCGCCTATTCCGGTGCCATTATCAATCTACTTTTGGCTGCTATGACGCTGTTTTTCTTTCGTAGTCGATTCACTCACCCCCGCAAAATCCTGACCTCTACCGGCATCCTGGGTATATTTGCCTTGTTTTTTGGTTTTCAGATCACGTCCATTACGCAGATCGCGGATCAGGAACTATTTCGTGATCCCATCATTTATGAGGACCACACCCCCTATCAGCAAATCAAGTTCACTCGTTTTGACCCCTTTCTTCCAAAGGTACGCCAAAGCACTCTGCCGGGACTTTCAAAAACCTTGTATGAATCTGGAGATGATCGATTTGAGCTCAAAGAGTTTTACAGCTCCCTGCATCAAGACCTGAGGTTCTTCATTAACGGGGGATTACAATTTTCCACCCTGGATGAATATCGCTACCATGAACTTTTAGTCCATCCCGCGTTTCAGCTAACCCCCGGAGCGAGAAAAGCGCTGGTATTAGGCGGAGGAGATGGTCTCGCTGTTCGTGAGATCCTCAAATATTCACAGATTGATACGGTTGTTCTCGTAGATCTGGACAAAGATCTCACTGATCTTTTTCGCTATAGTGATTTTGCTCAGATCAATTCCTATTCCCTGAGAGACCCCAGGGTTCATGTAGTCAACCAGGACGCCTTTCTCTTCTTGCAAAACTGCGCGGAAAAATTTCCCCTGGTAATTATAGATTTTCCTGATCCTTATAATCTCCACCTTGCCAAGCTTTTTACCCGCCAGTTTTATGAATTAGTGCGGCGAATCCTTACTGAGCAAGGGACTATGATTGTACAATCCACCTCCCCCCTGTTTAACCGGGCCGCCTTTCATTGCATCGGAAAAACCTTGGAGAGTGCCGGCTTCAAGCCTATCGCGCTAAAGGTAAGCATGAAGACATTCGAAAACTGGGGATTTCATATTGCCAGTCCCACTCTCGGTAGAAAAGAGATTCTGGCTTCATTAAAAGAGTTTCAGGCGAGGGTTCCGACCCGGTTTTTAGATCGTTCCTCCATGATTTCAAGTATGCACTTTGGGAAAGACCATTATGTAGGCCGCGGTGAGATTCCTATCAATGATCTCCACCGATTAGTGCTAACGAAATTATATAAAAAAGGCTTATGAGGGCGTATTCAGGTTTCATTAGGAAGGACCCCTTCCCAGAATGTTCGCATCTGTAATTACGACTGATCTATGAAAGACTCAAAAAGCCACCGTTTCTGCCTGAAACCCTTCTCCCAGAAACTTCTTGCCCATTTCTTGAAAGTATTGTGCCGAGTCGGTCGTAAGGTAGACTCTTTGAGAATTTTGAGAAAGTCTTGCAGCCATGTCCTCATGACGCTCTAGATAATCGTGTAATTTTGTCGCAACAGCCTGGGCCGTATCCGGAACTTTAATATTTTTACCTGCTTTTTGGCGCACTAATTCAAGAATTAAGGGATAGTGAGTACAGCCCAGAACCAGGGTATCAATTTGCTCTCTTTTCAATGGGATTAAATACTTTTTTAGGATCTTCGTACATTCGGAACCTTTGACAAATCCCTCTTCAATGAGTGGCACCAAAAGAGGAGCCGGTTGATGAAATATTTTCAGATCCTTGCGGCGACTGAGGATTTCTTCTTCAAACCTTAGGGACTTACAGGTACCCCTCGTAGCCATTACCCCTACCCTGTGCCGCGCAAGCGTACATACCTCCTCTACAATGGGAATGGTAACCCCAAGGATTCTACGATCCGAATAGCCGCTTTCAGGAAGGTAGTGTTGCTGGAGATTTCTAAGAGCAACATTAGATGCCGTGTGACAGGCTATGATTACCAACTCACAACCCCGGCTAAAGAGATAGTCCACTGCTTCTCTAGACCACTCCACCACCGTCTCTTCAGAACGATTCCCATAGGGAACCCGCTTTGAGTCTCCCAGGTACACGAAGTCATACTGGGGAAGTGTCGAAAGAATGCGACGGAAAATCGACAAGCCACCGAAACCCGAATCGAATACCCCGATCAATCCCGCTCTCCCGGTATTTCTAGAGAATGAGTGTCCACTAAAACTACGTCCCTGATTTTTACACTGGCAAAAATTCTCGTATGACGACCGATTGTCTCAGCGTTCTCATTATTTTTTGGGCCGCATAAAAACACTCTCACACTTTCAAACTCCAGATCTTCAAGAGCATCTGCTACGCGTCTTGAAATTCGCTTACAGGAAAGTCCGATGCAGTTATTGAATTTACTTTGAAGAGTTTCAAAAATGCCTTTCGAGGATTCTATTTCTGAAGCCGTGAGAAGGAAATTGGCTGAGGAAGAAACTAAACCCCCCAATTCTCTTCGCAAGGGGCAGTGAATGACTTCCAGGTCTTTGAAGTATTCGGACACAAGCTCTTCAATTACCAAGGATTCACGATAGTACAGGTCATAGAGATATAGCCTTCTGGGGGCATAGCGACACAGGAGATTCAAAAATCGGCTGCACATCTCAGTGACCCTGTCCGCATCAAGGCCAAGGTTCGAAAATAGTTTTTTCTCCGTTAGTTCAAAATAATCACTATGGTGCTTTTCCAATCTCAGGAAGGCATCAACACCGTGTTCAATGAGGATCTCTCGATCCTGTTCGGATAGATCCGCGGGCCTACTACCCCAACCCTCCAAACCCATGTCTTCGGGTGGAAGAGCTAACGCTACCACCCAGTCATTGTGACTCCTTGCACGGGCAAACATCTGTTGAGATCCTAAATGAAACGGCATGGTGCAGGGAACGATACCAATCTCGGCTCCCCTGGCCCGGTAGCGCAGATCTTTAAGGCATTCTTCCTCATTGGGGAAGATCCTGAGTGTCATCCTCGCTCCAACTGCGCAACAGAGTCAGCGGACGGATCTGATTCGATGTGGATGAGCCGCTCTGAGACTGGTGATTTCATAATCCAACCCTCAATAGTGGAAAAATCATCAAAGTGATCAGAAATATCAATATCAGCCATTTCCACTTCTTGGAATACAAATTTCATCCAACGGGTAGAACCCTCAGTGCTAAGTTCAATCCTGAGTAAATCTTCCAAGGAGAGCACAAACACGATTTCATCACGCTGTAAAAAAATAGCCCCATCCTCTCTAAAGACTATTTCAGCCTGCGACAGGTGGAAAATGTAGGTGAGCAGAAAACAGACTGACCCCAGAACAAGACCTGTCCAAACCAGGCCAAGCAGGGCTAGAATCAAAACTGTGATGCAGAGAGTTCCCCCACCAAGCCATAAGGAAACTTCTCGATCAATGGGATAAACGTAACGACATTCCCTCATAAGAATCACCCAGTCGGGCGCTAAGCCTACTCATTTTAGCCTATTGCTGCTCAACTATTGAAATCAGGTTCAGAAGATTGCCAACGGACGCCGGGTTTTGCGGCGGCTTGCGGTGGTTACTCTCTTTCTTTGAGTCTGGGTTCTTTCGCTGAACTTTCGTGAACTTTTACGCCTACTGACAACCTGCAAACGCCTCGTAAAGGTGGGAAGTTTTGCAGCTTTGGACGGCGGGTACTTATAGCCCGGTTCAAATTCTTCAGGCTCCTTAGCCCTGGGATTTCCTTCCTGAAAGACAGATTCAGGTAGATCCATGAATCCCGCCGGTGTGCGTCGAATTTCCGTCAGCCCAGGATCATTAGGTTTCAGGTCACTCAGGGGATTCAATTCCAGGGTTTTATGGTGTACCAGTTCGAGCCCCTCAGAGACTCGTCGATAGGAAGTTTCAGGTCCTATTGTCCCTTGCTTAGTTGGCCGCCTTCTGAAAATTGAAGGTATTTTTTGAGTAAACTGGTTTCTGATATTACCTTCCATTTCAACTTCGGATTTATGCAAGGGAGCACTTGGTTTGTCCGGATTGCCGACCCGGCCAGGAATCGACCTTCCCCTTTGCCCATCTGGATTGAGATTATTTTGGTCATGAGCCTGCAAACGGGTATCGCGTTTGCTACCCGGTATAGCTCCACTTAGTGTCCTCTTCACATAAGGACTTGTTGGAGCCAGATAGCGAGGATCTACTTCCTTTTTCGCCCTTGGAATTCTCACAGTATCTTTAAATTTCGGAATGGATTTCATTGCTCTGCGGGCTCTCTTGGCGGGTAGTTGATCAGAAGGAGAATCTTCCATCTTGATTTCTGGAGTACTCCGGGGTGCCCTTAAATCCCGGGCCAGCAGCAAGATTTCATCGGTGAAAGAATTCGCTTCATCCAGAATCCTGTTAAGACCCTTTCTTTGAACCAGGTTCAGAGGCGCCATCTTTTTTGTCCGCTCCTGAGCCCTGGTCTTTTCAATTTGATTTTCTTTTTGTGGGATGAAAATCAAAGTCTTACCTTGAACCTGGGTTGGCGGATGATGAGAATTTCGCGTAAGTTCAACGATTGAATTTGTTGGAATTTGAGCTATTGCGGACGAAATACTCACCAGTAAGAGCGCGCTAATCCGAATGGAAATTCCCTCAATTTTATCCATCTATCCAACCTTCAAGAACGGAATTTTAATGGTGAAGGTTGTGAACTTTGTTTTACCGGAAAGCACTTCAATTTGCCCCTGGGCTCTCTCTAGAAGTCTCTTCATGCGATAGAACGGATATCCTCCGGCATAATCCTGTGAGGTCAAACTTCCATCAAACAAATGGTCGATATCTTCCTCAGGAATGCTTTTTCCAAAGTCTTTGAACTTCAAGACCATATTTTTTCCCGCTGAACTCAGCGAAATTTCACAGGTTTTAGCGTTCAATCCCTTTTGGGTTCTTACCGCACTGTTATATAGAGTGCGCAATACGTATTCAAAGTCCTTATCTGGGATCATCAGGGTTGTAACATCATCAGCGTAAAGTGCCAATTGTGTTTGAATGAACTGCTCAAAGGACCGGCTAACTTCATCAAGAATCATTACTGGATGCATGGAGCCAACATCACTGGCCAACTCTTCGAGGGAATCATCCCTTCTGAGTGACTTTTCCGTTTCACGGGCTTTGTCAAAAATTCTGGTAACCTTTTGCTTTGCCTTCAGCAAGAGGCCCCGAGTTACCATTTCTGGAGACTTGGTCATCAAATCAAAGAGTTTTACTACGATTTGTAACTCTTTAGAAAGGTTCCGCAAAGTTCTCTGAACTTCATCAAGTTTTTCTTCTGGTTCCAGTTTTTTTAAATCCATTACATCCTCCTGTGTGAACAGGAATTGATCACAGAAACAGTTCTTACCTAACCCCACCTCGACCCACATAGAGCAAGCCATTAGCACAAAATGAGCGCTACTTTGAAAACCAATTCATAGGCATACAAGTCCGCTGCGCAAATTGAGGTTTTTGCATGATAGAAATAAAAAAAGCCCCCGACCCAGGGGCCGGAGGCTTTCTTTGATTAATTGAAAGTTTAGCGGAGTGGAACAACAACGTTGTAAGCTGCTGGGATTCCTACCCCTTCAGGCAAAATCATGATCACTGCCGTCAGGATTTTTCCGTTAACAATACATCCGGGGGACATTTCTTCCAGTTTTTGCTGATGCTCAATAGGGACCTGACCTGCGTCCAGGTGATTGACCAGCGAAACTGTAACCATGTCACTATTGAACTTTACAAAAGCACTGCCATCATGAACTCCGGTAGACCGACCATTGAAAGGAATGGTAGAGGGTCCGTTGGAGTCAAATTGGGAACCTTTATAAGTGCCTTTAATCTGGGTGCGGTTTTGACCATCATAATAAACGGTGACGGTTCCCTTTGGTCCCACAACCGTATAGGTCTGGGAAAGATCAACCGGCGCGTCATTGAGAAGGGCTAGTTCATTGTCTTTCTTCAGATTAACTTTGTGGAGTTTTTCAAACTGATCAAGCTGCTTCAGTGTTTCCTGGCCCCTCAAAATAAGTTTGGCGGTGTTGATATCGGAAAAGATTTCTACATATTCTTCAGTCTTAACCCATTTCCACCAGAGGAAACTCTTCATGTAACCGATCTTGATATCTTGATCTCCATGAATATAGCGAACATCTTTGCCCTTTACCTGAACCTCGGTAGGTAAGCTGAATAAAGCCGCGCGATAGTCACATACCCACTCAGGAACCATATGGCAATTGGTGTTTCCATTGGAGTCTGTTTCACATTTCTGCTCCCATTCGTAACGGCAGTTTCCGCGTGTATCAATGCGGATATAAGGCTTTTTTTCCTTCACGATCAGGTCCCGTCCAACCAGATCCCATCCAGGATTCAAGTATCCCGTAGATGTTCCTTCCAGTACGATGTCATTCGAAAAATTGACACTTACAATAGAGAATAATAAAAGTCTTTTAAACCAACCCATGTTCATTCACTCCTTTAAATTTTTTATTATTGAAATCAATAATTGGCGTTTTCATTTATTGATTGACTCCCATTTCCCGATTTTTCGATTTTCACGATTATTTTTTTGGGTCTTGGAAAGTTCTGTATAGTTTTATTACCGCGTGATTGTAATTCAGGATTATATTTTGTCAATCCCCTTTTTTTTCTTTGGAAAATAAATGAAATTCAAACTCACAACTCAATCTGTTTCCCTTCCCCTGAACAAAATTTCAGGGCAGAAGATGTATCACTCTATCCCGGTAAGATCCCTGTACCTTACTTTTCTGGATCCGCTTCCAACTAATCACAAAATTTTGGATGTGGGTTGCGGCAGCGGTTATGTGATGGAGGCCCTTGAGGGGCTTGGAAACAATGTGTCAGGTCTTGATCGGAGCCTTCCTCTAGTCTCTGCTCTGGTAGAGAATGGTCTTCGGGCAGAAACTTATACCCTCGGGAGTTTTCGGGGCTTTAAAGGACAATCCTTTGATTTGATCCTATGTTTTGATGTGCTCGAACATGTAGCCAAACGTGATCGCCCAGCATTCCTCAATGAACTCTTTTCCTGGAAAACGCCTACTAATTCCCTTCTCTTTTCCCTGCCCACCTACACATCTCATGGCGACCCGCCTGACTTCGCGGAATTCAGAGAACATCTTGGGAATCTGCCCTATAAAATAGGAAGGATTCATTACCCCGCCTGGTATGTCTTGATTCAGCGGCTCAAAGCAATCCTTCGACGCTTGCTAAAAATTCAGGAATTTAATGAATTTGAGAAGAATGCCGGATTCTCACAGCTAAGACACCGCAGAGCAGGAATTTTGCTCTCCAAGATCATGATCGCGTCGATGAAGCTTTTCCTTCTTAGTCCTATGAAGCTTGAAATCGTAGAGGAGATGAAAAAGGAGGGGACTTATCTTCTATTGGTCGACCCTCATTGAGAAACAGTTTGTCAGCGCAGAAATCCAGGCTAAAAAAAAAGCAGGCAAGCGAGGCCCTACCTGCTTTTAAAATCGAAATACCAAATCGAAAAGATCTAGAACTAACAACTATGAAGCTATCTTAATCATAAGGGTGCGCAATCCCTTTTGTAAAGCCCATCACCGAAGTTTAGCATCAGAAAAATTAAAGCGTCTTTTCAAGCTCTCTACACTGACCACCATGGCAGGTACTAAAAATAGAGTTACAGCGGTCGCAGAAAAGATCCCAAAACAAACCGCCACCGCCATCGGTCTCCATAAAAGAGAGCTGCCCCCGAAACCAAGAAGTACCGGAAGCAAGCCCAATATTGTGGTAATGGTTGTCAAACAGATTGGCCTCAAGCGTCGAACTGCCGCTTCGACGGCCGCCTCCATCGGATCATGAGTTTTTCTATACCGGTTATAGAAATCTAACAGGACAATCGTGTCATTCACTACTACTCCCGCCAATCCGATCATAGCGATGTAGGTCACCATGGTAAACGGGAAATCATAGACACCCATACCAAAAAGCACCCCGAGAAACGCAAAGGGGATGCCCAGAAGGATCATAAAAGGCTGCAGGATACTATTGAACTGCGTAGCCAGGATCAAATACATCAACAATGCCGCCACAAAGAAAGCCCGCTTGAGGGAATCTAGAGACTTTTGGGTTTCAGTCACCTCTCCCACCCCATCCTGAACTTTGATCTCTGGATAGTCCTTTAGCAAGTCCGTGATAATTTCGTCTACAGCCCTGTTCACCTCGCTGAGTGTAGCCCTGGAAGAATCATCTAAGTCCGCAAACACTGATATGGATGCCTGCTGGTTAAACCGTGTTCTACGAACATAGGTTGCTGCGGGCTTCTGCATAGCAATTTCTGAAAGTAATACCGCATCACCTCCGGGCTGCATGATCCAAATATTTCCAAGGTTGGATGAATCTTTGAGGGCTGGCTGGATGGTACGTACGTTCAGATCCACTTCCTCCCCCTCCCAATGTAGAACCCCCGCTGGAACACCCTCCACGGCCATGGCAACCTGCAGCCCCACTTCATCACGCCTTAATCCATAGCGAGCCGCCGCGGCATTTGAAACTTCCAAGTCAATCCTGGGGGGACCTTCTTTAAGACTTAGATCCGGATTTTTTAGACCCGGGACATCTTTGATTCGCTCTACCAATTCCTCACCAAAGCTCTGCAAACTCTCCAGGGTATCGGCGAAACACCGTTTTGCAACAGGCTTGCCCACGGGCGGACCAGTCTGAAATTTGCGTACTCGTATCTCCCGGATATTTGAATAATCTCCTGGATGCAGATGACTGGCCAGATCTTCAACGATCTCTCGAACCTCCCTTCGACGGGTATATTCTTCCTTCAGGTCCACCGTGATTTGAGCCAGGTTTGTACCCCTGAGGAAGCGATATTCTTCATTGAGACCGCCTCCTACATAGGTGGTTAAATTCGCGACCCCATCCCCTAATAAATCCACGACCCTCGCCTCCACCGGGGTTACCTTTTCCAGGGTTTCCTCCAGGGTTAACTGAGAGAGACATTCCACATCAACCCAAAGGGTGGTGACATCTCCGACAAACAAGGTTTCCTTTATACGGTAGAAGCCGGTAGTGATGGGTAAAGTAGCAAGGAAGATCAAGATAGGGATGCCATACCCCAGGGATCGAAACGGTTTCTTTAGAACCCTGTTCAAAAAGCCTCGCAGTTTCAGCTCCAATTTCTGCCAGAACTCCAGGGTTTTATCCACGCTCTGTGAACCTGCCCGCAGCTTATTTTCGATCTGAGAAAACTCAGCGAAATGACCCGGCAGAATAAAAAAGGCTTCCACCAGGGATGCAATAAGAATCAGGGTAACGGTGATGGGAATGATGACCATCACGCGCCCAACTTCCCCGGTCATCAGAACCATGGGCAGGAACGCGCAAATGGTGGTACAAGTACTTGCGGCTACGGGTAAAAAAACTTCTTTGGCTCCGTCATAGGCGGCTGTAATCAGCTCCTTTCCACGCTGTAGATGGGCCACCATATTTTCTAATATTACAATCGCATCATCTACAACCATCCCTGACACCAGGATCAGAGAAAATACGGAGATCTCATTAATGGTGATTCCAAACCAATCCAGGAAGACAAACCCGGTGAGGAAACTAAAGGGAATTCCCAAAAGAGCTAAAAGAGAGTTCTTGAGTCCAAGGAAATGCCACAAGACCAGAAATACCAGTAGAATCCCCAGGGAGAGGGACCCGCCCAATACTCCCAGCCTACGAAGAATGGTTGTAGTGCTGTCATTGAAATAAGTGACCCTTAGACCGGGGGGCAGTTTTTCTTTGAGATCTTCGATCTTCTCTTGAATCTGCGGAACCAGATCCAGGGCATTAGCGGAAGTTTCCTTATGAATGTTAAGAGCAAGGGCTAATTCTCCCTTTTGCTTGCGGTATCCCAGCGCTTGCTCGAAGCCAAATCTTACCGAGCCCAGGTCTGAGATCCTAACCATAGACCCACCGCTTAAAGCTCTGATTGGATAGTCCATGATTTCGGACAGGGATTGAAATTCACCCCTTGTTCGAACCAGGATTCCGCCAGGATTTATATTCATCACCCCACCAGGATGATGAGGAAGGGCACGTTCAAGAACCCCAAAAACTTCCTGAGGCGAAATTCGATGTTCCCGAAGTTTATCCAGTTCCAAATTTACGAATACTCTTCCCTCCCGTTTCCCGGAAATATCTACTTTTTGAATCCCATCCATCGACTGCAACCAGCGCTTAATTTGAATCGCTGATTTCTTCAAGTTCTGCTCGGATACCGCGCCGCTGAGAGCTATCGATACCACCGGTCTCCAATCCTGGGTACGAATCAGAACCGCGCGAGGACGTCTGGAAGTTTGCGGCAGCTCTTGAACCTCCTGGATTTTATTTTGAACCTGGGTATGGAGCTGTTCATATTGGGCGTCACTGAGAGACTCATTAAACTTCACGCGAATTTGAGAGAGACTCTGGGTTGAGATGGAGGTCATATTCAAAATGTGATCCACCTCCGCGATTTTCTCTTCCATGGGAATGGTGATCTGCTCTTCTACGTCAGAAGCCATAACACCAGGCCACTGGGTAGTAACCATCACGGCTCCAAAGGACATTTCCGGAAAGGCTTCCAACGGGAGGCTCCGCAGCGATTGAATTCCTAGAATTAAGAGAAATAGGAAAAGTAGGTTGGTCAGGAGAGGGCGATGAAGAAAGAAATGAATCACCGCGGAATCTGCTGCAGTACTTTTCCCTCTAGGGCTTTATCAAAGGGAATGAAAAAAGGCCCTTCTAATTCACCGTCTACGGCGACCTCGGTGAGCCCCTGCTTCTCAAAAACCACCACGTGAAAGGATTTTCCCGTTTGCTTCACATAGTCTTCGGGAATTCTCAGTACCTTTTCATGATAAGGGATTTTTACCGGTAAAATTTGTCCCTGGGATAGATCTTTGATCGTGAGCGGCAACCTGACTCTCAAAGGATGATTTCCAGTACCTGGGTTCACCGAAGGCACTTTCTGCTCCACTACTCCGTCAATTTCCTTCTGTGCGACCAGTACCTGAAGAGTGTCTCCCGTTTCAACGGATTCGAAGAATCTTCTTGAAACCTCCAGGTGCAGACGGGTTCCCTCCAGGGAAAGGAGTTCGCAAACCTTATGTCCGGCACCAACCCATTCTCCTTCTTGATGGAAAACTCCTGAAACAATCCCGTCATAAGGAGCCCTGATCTTCTTAAGAGACAACTTTCTGGCTTGCTCCTTTTTTCTCGCCTCCAGGCGGCCCGCAGAAGCAATAAGGCGGTCCAGGGTGTAGC
Organism: uncultured bacterium; assembly: GCA_964539825.1. GTDB lineage: Bacteria > Muiribacteriota > UBA6191 > UBA6191 > UBA6191 > CAZIKF01. Next base: position 7,380 of record CAZIKF010000009.1, on the reverse strand, counting down.
GTTCCGAATCGATGGCTTCTTCCGTATAGGCTTTGGGATTCTGGGTTCTGCGCTTCAATCTTTTCTGGTGATGATCCCGGGATATCTCATTTTCTCGAATTTCCCACTTCAATGCCTGAATTTCAAACTCCAGACCACCCGGTTCAAGGTGGAAGAGAATCTGGTCTTTCTTCACCGAATCTCCTAATTCTATAAATCGGGAAAGAACCCGTCCGGGGACTTCCGCCGCTACCCTGGAAGAGCGCAAGGATTCAACTCTCCCGTAGGCAAGTAAAAGTGCTTCTCGATCGAGGGGAGTTACGATGTATTCCTCTCCAAAAATAAAGGAAGTGAGCAGGCCGCAGAGGCATAGGACAGACCATAACTTTAGGATACGCATAGAGAAGAGCCCTGCTCAGAAACTGAAAACACTATTCTGAAGGGTCTCTATACCGTTAAGCAAGAGGTTTGTACACTCGTAAGCTCTATCCCAAAAGGAGCCCTTGAATCCTTAGATACCGATTTTCTAAGAATTCAGATCCGCGGGTCAATTCTACCCAAAGATCTTGGCAGCAAAGCCCTTGTTAATATCGAGCATCTGAGTCTGTGCATAAAGCGCAGATTTCATCTTCATTTGCTGCTGAGCGAGCTTAATCGACTCAATGGCCAGATCTGAATCCCGAATGGAAGACTCAGTGGCGGTAGAGTCCCGAATAGAACTCGAAAGACGATTGAAGGTTGAGCTAAAGCGATTCTCGCGGGCACCGATGGAACTACGTGCTGAGGAAACCCGGTCAATCGCACCATCCACCCTGCCTAAAAAATCATCCCGTCCTTCCTGGGACTGAAGATCTACATCTTCAAGATTTAAGGCACCTGAGGAAAAACTACCAAAGCTAAACGCCTGACTCTGGCCTTGATTTGATCCCGTTTGAAAGGATAGGTCGCTGCTGTTCACTTCAAGATCAAATCTCGTAGATCCTTCTCCCGAATCACTTCGATCCGAAACAGCAAGCGTGGAGCGAAGAGTGTCCGCTCCGGCGGAAACATCCTCCACCGAAACCCTGGATTGATTGCCTACATCCCGGGATTCAAAGGTCAGTTCTCCAGCATCCGTAAAACGGGCATCCACCCTCTGTCCCCCGGCCTCTAGTTGGGAATTGATGTCATCGAGTAACTCCGCTCTTGTAGAAGTGGTTCCGGCTCCACCGATGTCGACCTGGGTCGCGGCACCGGATTGACCATCTTGAACCGTAAAGGAAACGGTGGAATCAAAGGAGATCCCCTCGCTCACATACTGCTCATTATTAAGGCCTTCAGCACTTGCGGTTTCACCCGCTGCGGCATTCACATTCTGATCAAAGAGTCCCGTGGCCTGGGAAAAACCGGACGAAGTCCCAGAAATTGTGAAGTCCTCTCCTGAGTTCGCTCCGTTGAGTACCACATTTCCGTCATCATCCAGGGAAGCCTGCACATCCACGGCATTTGCCGCGAAATCCGTATTGAGCTGATCAACCATATCACTACTGGTAATATTTCCAGCTGCAAAATTGACGGTAACCGCATCTCCACCGGCATCCGTAATGGTGGTTGCTTCTGCGTTTGAAAAAGTGAAGGTGTCTTCGAAATTAACTTCAGAACCACTCACCCTGGCAGAATCAATGTCCTCAAACTGAAGATCTACACCCTGAAGAGCACCCCTGGCCCTGTTATTTGAATCTAGAGTCACACTGCGGCTTTCTCCTCCGCCGCTAAGAGTTAATTCAAAAACGCGCTCTCCATTATCACCGGTAGACGCAGACAATCTACCCTCAAAGCTTCCTGATTGAGTGGCATTGCCGGTGAGATAAGCTTCTACATCACTCGCATTGGATGTAGCACTTCCTGATGTAGAGCCGTCGAGCAGGTTTCGGGTATTGAATTGAGTCCGGCCGGAAGTATCATTGATGCCGGCAAGAATCTGTTTGGCTTCATTCTCTAGCGCGCCAATATCTTCTGCGGTATAAGCACCATTGCCAGCCTGAATGGTCAGTTCGCGCAAGCGATTCAAATCATCGGACATTGTGGAAAGTCCGCCTTCGGCAGTGCGCAGCAAAGAAATTCCGTCCTGGGTATTGTTTTGTGCTTTGTAAAAACTACGGATTTGACCCCGAAATTTCTCACTGACAGTTAATCCCGCAGGATCTGCTGCCGCGAATGGAATGCGGTTTCCCGAAGAAATTCTATTGATGGTATCGCTAAGAAGAGACTTAGCTTTTTGTATGCCGAACAGGCTCTGGTTCGAAAACCCGCCCCCTCCAATGGGAAAGACCATGGCGCAACTCCTTTTGCACTTGCAATTGCTATATAGCGGGAACGGCAGAAGCCGACCCTTTTAGCCCTTATCCTAAGCATAACAAATTCAAACAAAATGTCAAATTAAGAGACAAATTTAAAAAAGGGCCAACAAAGGTCAAAGCACCCCCCCAAAAGGACGAGACCTAGAGAAGACTAATGCAATTCAAAAAATACCTGATTCCCGTGGTCATGCTGGGCTTCCAATTCTGCTCCCTAATCCATGCTGAGCGGCGGCCCTATTCCGGAGTCCAATTCCCCAGTGAAGTTGCCAATACAAGCGGCGGAATGCGCATTTATCCAATGCTGCTGCGTTGGAAAGGTTTCTCACGAACACAGGGGTGGCAGCTTAGTTTTGAGGACCCAGACGGCGGGAAAAGCCCCGGACAGAGCCAGGGATCGTTCAATTTGACCTATGCCAAACCAAAGCTGAAAGGATTTGATTCCAATAGTCTTACCCACTATGGCATGGAGTACGAAAACAGAAGCTATGACACCGGGATTAGCTATACTAGCGCCGCGATTGGTGTTCAGAGGATTAAGCCTAACCTTGGTATTCGAGATTTTTTCTCAAAAATCGGCCAAAGCGCTGACACCCACTTCAAACCCTATGTCTCCTTTCGGCTGGGTTACCGTGTGCTTCAAAATGTACCGCTACTTGGCAATTCAGGTGTGCTGCAGGTGTCTTATACCCTATCAGACGATTATCGCTTTCCTTCCGCGGGACCACACGGGTTTAGTAAGGTCCCCTTAAAGGGAATCCGGTTCGATCTGGGATTTCGCTACTAAGAGCCGGTCGCAGTAACAGGCAATTCCCCGACAGGCTCCATGGGAAGGCATTATGGTCGCTATTTATCAAATCTTCGTTTTCTATCTCATCCTCGGACTGGTCACCAGCGCAATTCTAGGGTTTTATCCCCATATGGAGCCGGATACATTCGCCTCCCTGGGTATCTTTCAGAATCATCCCAGGGCCCACGTACTCATCGCAAAAGGGTGTCTTTTCCTTTTGGCAGCCGCCCAGTTTCTTGCAATGGTTCAGACCATCGCATTCAAGAGTGCGCTGGAAAAAGGTTTTCTTAACTCAAGCCAGGATTTGTTTTTCCTCAGAAAGAGCCGTACTGCCTTCAAGGTGGCCATGGTCGCCTTTATTCTGGGGATCTTACTGTGCCTGGCTATCCTTTTCATGGGGACGCAGGCAGTGGGCAATTCCTCTCATTCGACCCAGTCCCTCATCTTACTAGCGCTAGCCTGCATCAGTCTTCTTATTTCAGGCTGGGGAATGCAGACTCTTCACCGATCAAAATGTACGTTGGAACGCGGGCTAGGAATACTCATTGCTCCCGAGAAATTCATCTGGGATGAGCATGCCAGAATATACTCTATAGCCTTGAAGTTTCTATTTTTAGGAATCAATGTTTGGTGGCCCTACCTGGTACTGCGCTACGGTCTTGGCTTGAAGCTAAACGCACTCGTGTTCCTACCGGTACACCTGTGCGGAGTCATGCCTTACTCCTTTCTCAAGAGGAAGCATAAATTCAATAGAACCATCAATCCAAAATTCCAGGGAAAGATCAAAAAGAGGGAAAAGTACATTTTAAGTCCCCTTGAAAAACAGGCGACAGAATCCTTACAGACCTGAAGTCTAAACCCTCCTACTTCGCCCTGGTTATCCTGGCTCCGAACCCGGCAAACAGGTTCAATAGAAATTGGTTTTCACTTGATTTCCAGGTGCCCGCTGCTGCTTTTTAAGAACGATTAGTTCCCCTTGAGTACCAAAATTGTCTGTATTGACCCATTCTTGGCCTATCTTGGTGACTTTTTATTAAAACCTGTCTTACCTGCATTCCACTTTTGACCCCCCTTCTTACTATTAATACTGGAGGACTGTAATTCAAAAAGGCCATGAAGTTAACGGGAGCATTCATAACTCTATTTGTGTTTTTCCTTTGCGGTTGTGGAGGAGGAGTGGGAGTACACGGAGGATATGTCACTACCAAGACGATATCGGGCATAGGTGGAGACGGCTTCATTCGAAGAGCCCTGGTGGGAGTGGATACCAATTTAAATAATATCTTGGAGACAGGGGAAGTACGAACCTTCACCGATGATGATGGGTATTATGCTTTCAGGGTTAGAGAGGATTCCAACTCGCCAATCATTCTAAGCGGAGGGATAGACTCTATTCTTGAAATCCCTTTTACCGGAAATTTCCAGGCAGCAATGCCTTCCCAAACCACCACCCAGATGATCACCCCCTTAACCACCCTCCTGGCCTTTGGCGCTAATGAGTTCACAGTTCGTACTTTGCTTAACCTGGCCCCTGGAATTGACTGGAACCGTGTTAATCCGATAGACAACTTCCCGTTGTTCAGAGCGGGAGTCCAGGTACAGACTATGTCTTCACAAATCTCCACTGTTGCCCAAAAACCACAATTCTTGGTTTTTCAAGAGTTGGCCAGACTCAATACTCTTTCCCTACAGAGCATTGACTCCCTCGTATCCTCCATGGCTCAAACTAGCATTAGCCCAGATATGAGTACCCTGATCTACGAGAGCTTCCGAGCCATTGGCAACGCGCAAACACGTACCGCAGTCATTGCCCTCGAAACCCTGGCAATGGATTCCTTTTTAAAGTGAGCCGAAGTCGGGGAATTTCGAAGGTCCTGAGCGGCTGCAAAGCTCGATACTCTGCTCATCCTCCTCGAACGTGACGATGCCACGTACTTCGTCTTCTTCACAGGTCTCGCGCTTTTCGCTCGCCCAGGATCTTCGAAATTCCCCGACCTCGACTCACCGGATTTTTAGATTTTTCTGGATTTGGCTTAATGTTTATGGGCGCAGTAATTGATTCAGTTCTGGGGCTCACATTTTTACCTGAGCCGAGGGGCTCCCCTCACAGGATTCTCTAATTAGTTTTTATTTTCCCTTTACACTAGTTGCATTCTGCATATAATATATTTGAAGACTGCAAATATATTTAGTAAAAGGAGAATATCATGGCTGTTCCTACTCAAGATTCAGAGACTCCTGAATCGGTTCATCGATTCGTTCGAAAGCATTACTCCGAGGTTGCTGCTCGAAAAATTTCTTGCTGTGGAGCATCGACTCCCGTGGATACTCACTCGCAAAACTTGGGGTATACAGATGATGCCCTGGACTCGGTGCCGGAGGATGCCAACCTTGGACTTGGCTGCGGCAACCCAATCGCATTGGCGTCACTTCAACCTGGAGAAGTGGTTGTGGACCTTGGGGCTGGCGCTGGCCTCGATGCATTGGTCGCGGCCAAGGCAGTGGGACCCCACGGTCGTGTAATCGGTGTGGACATGACCACTCAGATGCTGGCAAGTGCAAGAAAGAACGCGGTAGAAATGGGTGTGCATGCTTTCGTTGAATTTCGCGAGGGCTTAATCGAGAACATTCCCGTTGCATCAGAAACCGCAGACCTTGTCATTTCCAACTGTGTAATCAACCTGAGCCCTGACAAACCTGCTGTATTTCAAGAGACATTTCGAATCCTCAAACCCGGTGGACGTCTGGCGGTTTCTGACATCGTACTCAGCGCACCGCTGCCCAAAGACCTGGCAGAGTTGGCTGTGTCGTACGTAGCCTGCCTGTCTGGTGCGTCCACCGAGGATGAATATTTCAAGATGATCCGCGAAGCGGGATTTTCAGATGTGAAGTACACCCGCAAGCCAGTCAGAAGTCTTTTCCTGGACGGTTGTGCTGATCCACTACTCACAAAGGTAGTTCAGATGGTTGGTGAAGAACGACTAAAACAAATCGCAGATACAGTCTGGTCCTATGAAGTGACGGCGAGCAAGTCATGAAGGATTCCATCGAAGATTTGATTGCACTCTGCCGCATTTTCTCCATGTTCGAGCGAGAGCAAGTATGCTGCGGAACGGTAACTGTGCAGCAATGCGTAGCACTACAATCTCTGCTGGATAGTCCTTCCGAAGTAGTTCCCCTGGCAGAGCGGCTGGGAAGTTCGCCAAGCGCGATGACGCGCCTTATTGATGGGCTTGTCAGCCGAAACTGGGTAGAACGGGGAAGTGACCCGCAGGACCGCCGCCGCGTTCAGATACAATTAACTGAGGAAGGCCAGGTTGAAGCAAAGCGCTTGCGCAGGCTGACAGAAGCCGCCATTGACCTGGTGATCCATAAGATTCCTAAGGACAAACGAGCCCAGGTCCTGGAGTCCATCACCTTGATACGAAAGGCTATGGAAGAAGCTCGCGATGCAGTCCAGTGTTGTTAAAGGTTATAAAGAATGGCTAAAGCCAGTCCCCTAGTAGGAATTCGGTACTGAGCAAAAATACGCCTCTCAAATACCCATAGAAAATATTTTGGAGCCTGGCTTAAAAAACCAACAAAAGGATTCGAAAACAAACAAAAACGGACGATGTTTGTAATAGTTTGTATTCATTTAGAAAGGATCTCAATAAATGGGTTTTTCAAGACTCTTAAAATTCGCGCTTAGCTTTCTGCTGTTTTCAAGCCCAACAATGTGTGCGGTGAAGGAACAAGTTCTGGACTTAAACTATTCCATCTTTCATTCTACCCCTCAAAAACAGGGTCCCAAAATTTTTGCCCTGCTAAGCACTCCAAGAATTCGCATGCTGGTCTCAGAGAATAAATTAGAGAAGGCTGTGGTAAGCATGAATTCAAAGGCTTCCCAAATGAGTTTTGAGACCAGGGCAAAACTAATGAAAAGCGGGTCAATCTACCTGCAGCAGGGAGTGAGTTTTGCGGATAACTCCGGCGTTACGAAGTCAGTGTACGAAGCAGTTCAGGAAATGGTAGTTCAGCCGGGGGCCACACTAGCGTGGATTTCCGGGGACTACCTGATCCAGGTGCAAAGCACCTTAAGCGAGAAGGAAGTAACCGAGTAGATCACATTGCTGATCAAAGAGAAGAAGGGGCACCTGAAATTGGGTGCCCCTTTTTTCATGGATTGGTTGCCCGATTTAATAAAAGAGCGAAAGCAAACCCGGAAGTAACTAAATGCAAAAATTCATTTCCCTACTACGCGGGATCAATGTCAGCGGCCAGAAGAAGATCAAG
>CAZIKF010000008.1:2960-126629 GCA_964539825.1 uncultured bacterium | reverse complement strand
AGGGAGAGCAAACTTTTACCGCTACAAACAATGGAACCGGGGTGCACAGAGTTTCCAACATCGCCGCAGGAGGCGGGAGTTAATCAACTTGAGTTAGCCGGGAATCAGGATGAAACGCATCAGAAGCGCAGGGAGAGCGAAATGAAATTGGTTTATCGTTGGATGCCGGGAGTATGTCTGGCGCTGCAATTGATTACCGGTGCATGGGCAGCTACCGCCCAGGGGCAGGCCGCCGCCTATCTAAAATTTGGTATTGACTCTAGGATTCTGGGCATGGGTGGAGCCGGTGTGGCATTGAGTCGAGATGTGAATTCAACTTATTGGAATCCTGCCGGACTAGCCTACTTGAAAGATCGTGAAGGCGCCGCCATGCATACCTCTCTGAGCCTTGATCGAAACTATAACTATTTCGCTATAGGGATGCCCTCTAAAATCCGGTCCAGACGAGATTGGGTATTTGGGCTCGCCTATCACCGGTTTTCGGTGGGTGGGATTCCAGAAACCAGGGTTTATCCAGGATCTACAGAGCCTATTCTTACTATGGACTGCGTGGCTGGTACTTGTAATCGCGTCAACAATCCATCTCCAGCGACGGACAGTGTGAAAATATTCTCCTTTTTTGAGGATGCTGAGAGTTATCTTTCAGTAACTGCTGCAACAAGGTGGAATGATAAGGTTTCCCTTGGCGGTTCCTTTAAATTTCTAAATCAAACTCTCTTCACCGAAGAGGCTGATGGAATTGGTTTTGATGTTGGTGTGCAGTATCAGCATTCAAAAAACACGACTTTTGGACTGACGCTGCGGGATATGTTTGAATCTCTCGACTGGAGTACTGGTAGGAAGGACGATGTTCCTTTGACACTCACTCTTGGAGGGGCTGTAAAGCTGCAAAGCGGGATTCATGTCGCGGTAGATGTACTCAGAAGGGAGCGGGAGCGAACCGCTTTTCGTTTTGGGCTTGAGCAATGGTTCTGGGACCGTTATGGAATTCGCGTTGGGAATAATGAGGGCGAATTTACGGTAGGAGCCTCCGCAAAGCTGCAAGACTGGACCTTTGATTTCGCATATAATGACGATGATCTGGGCTCGGTTCAAAGGATATCCCTGAAGCGGCGATTCTAAACACTGCCGTTGCCAATCCGGGCGTTGCAGAGAAATTGAGTCAGAATGCTTGGACGGATCCTATACTTCTTCTTGTTTTTCCTAATTTCCAGCAATCATTGGTCTGGTGAATTCGCCCTTCTCGAATCCCGTCTGGAGCGAAGTGTTCTGCAGATGGAAGTTGTCACCAATGAAATGTATTCAGAACTCTTCGACAACCTATCCGGGGAGGGGGAAGAATACGAATTGGAGACGATCATCGGTCGCAGAGGAAATCGGATCGGAGAGTTTCTGCTTCCGGTGTTTGCAACTATCCACAAGGATTCTCTTTACGTAATTGATTTCGGGAACCAGAGAATACAATCCTTTCAAAGAAATGGTACCCCCTCAGGGGTCCTCAATTTTCCTGGGTTGGTCCAGCCAGCTCATATCAAGTTCGATGAAGACCTGGTATATGTGGTTGATCAGGCCCATTCCATCGTTCGGGTTTACCAGGATTCCGTCTCCGGCTTCAAACAAGTAAATATCATTGGCTCCAAAGGGGTTGAGAGCGGGGAATTGAATCTTCCGGGATCTGTGGCCATTGATTCCCGTGGATTGATCTGGGTTAGCGACGAGCAAAACAGTCGTTTGGAAGTCTTTACATACGATCTGATGTTCGGACGCAAGTCCAATTACTTTATGAATCTCGATGAATATCTTCCCAATGTGTACCTCAAAGCACCAAAGGGGCTCTTTTGGGTTGAAACGCTTCTCAAAATGTATGTGATTGACTCCGGAACAGCTCGACTTCTTTCCTTTGATCTGGATGGAAACTTTGCCGGTGAGGTAGAGGCTAATATCAGAAAAGGAGAAGCCTTTATGCCTCAGTCTTGTTATGTGGATTCCATGGGTCATCTATATACAGCGGATAATATCTCCCACGAAATTTTGAAATTTGATCGTGAGGGCATTCCCATGGGTTCAATTGGTGTTCCCAGTCAGTTTTCTCAGAGTGTCTCGACCACTCCCATCAGCATGACTCGTCCTCGTTCCCAGGCGTATTCTCTGAGGACAACCAGCGGCTTTTACGGTCAAGATTCGACGCTGAGTTTTCCACACGGAATCAGCATCGATCAAGATGGAGATCTTTTTGTATGTGATTGGGGTCACAATCAGGTAAAAGTGTATTCTAAAAGTTATTTCAGGAAGGCTTTCCGCTTCTATAAAGCTCGAAAATTCAGATTAGCCATTGACCGTTTCCTGAAATGCGACCGACGTAATGAGAAGTATCACCTGGTTGAGTTTTACCTGGCAATGTGTCATTATAATCTCGGCGAGCTAGAGGTCTCCTATGAGGGAAAAGTAGCCTGGTATCGCAAGGTGCGAGACTACCTGGAATCGCTCAAGCTCAAGAGTGAAATCGGGAAATATCAGAATCGTCAGATCCGTAATAAAGCTCTCTACTATCTATCCAGGGTCAATAGCTATCAACTCGATGGGTGAGGGCTACTATTTAACCATTCACTGGGCAGGGCCCTGAAATATTCCATGAAGCGAATAAGATTAGGTGACGCACTTGTAGAAAAGGGGTTAATCACTCAAGAGCAACTCCAGGAAGCGCTTACCAAAGGAAAACTTGCAGGTAAGCGGGTAGGTCTAATTCTCGTTGAGATGGGGCTTGTCACCGAACAAGAAATTGTCCGGGTATTGGCGGAACAACTCAATGTTCCTCATATTGACCTGAGTCATTATTTGATCGAGCCGAGCACGGTGAAGTTAATCCCCGAGCCCGTAGCGCGCAGGCATCAATTGATTCCCATCAATAAAGTAGGTAACAAGCTTACTGTGGCCATGGTCGATCCGCTCAACATCGTAGCGATTGACGATGTGGCCCTGATGACAGGAATGATTGTGAAACCTGTCATCGTTACCTCAAAGGATCTCAATCAGGCATTGGATGAAGCCTACGGCGATGCTTCCAAGGCTGATAGCCTGATGGACGAGATCGGTGATATCGGTCAGGCATCTGAAGAAGATCTTGAAGAGGAACTAAGCGGGGAACTGGGTGAGAACGACGCACCGATCATCAAATTGGTGAACTTGATTATTTCCCAGGCTGTTCAGCGAGGAGTCTCAGATATTCACGTTGAGCCTTTTGAAAAGGAATTACGGGTTCGATATCGCCTGGACGGTGTTTTAACCGTAGATGTGAAACCACCCAAAAAGGCCCAGGCCGCGATTACCTCCAGGCTCAAAATCATGGCACACCTGGACATCGCTGAAAAAAGACTTCCCCAAGATGGTCGAATTAAGATCAAGGTAACGAACAAGACCGTGGATCTCAGGGTCTCCACCCTTCCCTGCACCTGGGGTGAAAAAATAGTAATGCGGATTTTAGACCAGAGTTCCCTGAAGGTGGACCTTGGGTCACTGGGATTCGAGCCAAAGACCTATGAACGGTTTAAAGAAGGAATTGGTCATCCTTACGGAATCATCTTGATCACCGGCCCTACCGGGTCTGGGAAAACCACTACTTTGTATTCGGCCCTTTGTACTCTGAATCAGCCAACCACAAATGTGATGACAGCCGAGGATCCCGTCGAGTATCAGCTTGAGGGGATTAACCAGGTACAGTGCAGACCTGATATCGGACTCACATTTGCCGCCGCGCTTCGCTCCTTTCTGCGCCAGGATCCAGATATCATCATGGTTGGAGAGATTAGAGATTTTGAAACAGCGGAGATCGCGATTAAAGCTTCCATGACAGGGCACCTCGTTCTTTCAACCCTGCACACCAATGATGCTCCAGGTACCATCGGGAGACTGCTCAATATGGGGCTAGAAGCCTTTATGATCACCTCTTCTATCGTGTTGATTCAAGCACAGCGGCTGGTTAGAACCATTTGTAAAGATTGTAAAACTGAGTATCGGGCCAAGCGTGAAGTGAAGGAAACTTTTACGATCAATGATGAAGTCCTGGCTCACCTGGATTTGCGTCATATAGACTCCAATAACTTTCGCTTATTCAAGGGAGCCGGATGTGATTCATGCGGCGGTTCGGGATACAAGGGGCGAATGGGAATCTATGAAGTGATGTCCATGACTGAAAATCAGAAGAGTTTGATTCTCAGGGGAGGGAGCGTTTCTGATATTACAACTCTGGCTCGCAAAGAGGGAATGTTAACCCTTCGGGAGTCAGCGCTCAGGAAATCCCTGGTTGGAATAACAACTCTGGACGAAGTGATCAGGGTCACCGCGGGCGGGCATTAGAGCCTACTAATTGGGTATCCTGAATCCTGGTGTTTTGAGGGCCGTGAAATATGTTTGTACTCAATGATCTTCTTAACCTTGTGGTGGATAACGAAGCCAGTGATCTTCATCTCACCGTAGGGACTCCGCCGGTAATTCGTGTCGATGGTGAGCTCATCGCTACCGATCTTGATGTGCTTACCCCTATGGATACCCGCAGCCTTGTCTATAATATGTTGACCTCGGAACAGCAAAAAGAGTTCGAGGAAAAGATGGAGCTTGATCTCTCTTATTCCGTTCATGGATTTGGCCGGTTCCGAGTTAATGTATATAAGCAGCGGGGCTGTATAGCAGCTGCCTATCGAATCATTCCTTCCACCATTCCTACGCTGGAGGAATTAGGGGTAGGTCCGATATGCAAAACCATGACAGAGCTGCATAAGGGCCTGGTCTTGGTGACTGGACCTACGGGATCAGGTAAATCCACAACATTGGCCGCGCTTATTGACATGATTAATGAGTCCTCAAGAAAGCATATCATCACCATTGAAGATCCCATTGAGTACCTTCACTACCATAAAAAATCCATCGTAAACCAGCGTGAACTTCACGTTGATACCTCAAGTTTTGGAGGGGCTTTACGTCATGTATTAAGGCAGGATCCTGATGTTGTTTTAGTGGGAGAGATGAGAGATCTTGAAACCATCAGTGCGGGTATGACCCTCGCCGAGACGGGTCACCTGGTTTTTGGCACCCTACATACCACCGATGCAGCGCAGACCATCAATCGAATCGTGGATATGTTTCCTCCCCACCAGCAAGCCCAGGTGACAACCCAGTTATCCTTTGTGCTTAGAGCGGTAATCGCCCAGCAGCTCATTCCCCAGGCGTCTGGTAAGGGCAGGGTAGTTGCCCAGGAAGTTCTATTGGTGAATTCAGCCGTACAAAACATTATTCGAGAGCATAAGATTCAGCAGCTCTATACCATCATGCAGACCGGTCAAACCGCAGGTATGACTACTTTTGAGAATTCTTTGAAATCACTTTATCAAAAAGGTGAAATTACCTATGATGAAGCCCTGCGGCATTCCCTGAGACAAGAAGAACTGGGAAGGATGCTAAAGGAGTGAGGCGAAAGCCGAACTCCGTAAAAATGTCGGCCTTCGAGCAGCCATGACCAGCGCCTATCGACGCAACCCTCGTCAACTTATGCGACGCATAAGCCTCCTCACGTTTCATCAATATGCTTGGTCCTGACAACTCTCTGGGCACTGTCATTTTCACGAAGTTCGACTTTCGCCTCACTGCAGAGTTTATGATTCCCCGGTCTCGACTCACGAATCTCGGAAGTAGTTTAGTTGTAAGCCCCCAATTTGATCGCGGGATCGAGTGCAACCTGCCTCCATGGCGGTTTCAAACCTGTTTTTTTGATTCCATGACTCCCTCTGATTGCTTTAGTCCCTGCTTAAGACTTTTGGTAAACTGTGTAGGATCTTTGAAGTCAATTTCCCAATTTGGGGACTTGACCTTATAATAAAGTATACAGGTGCAAATTTTCTGCTTGGTTTTGTGGGAAGGAGTGGATTCGTGATCTCGTTTCAGTATCGTGCGAAGAACTACGAGGGTAAGAGTATTCAGGGGGAACTCGAAGGTGATAGTAAGGAGCAAGTAATAGCGAAGCTGCGCGAAAAAGGCTTCTTTATCACGAGCATCACCAAGAAAAAGACCGTTTTTTCAATTAACTTGTTTGCGGGTAGTGTTTCCTCCAAAGATATTTCGATCTTTGCTCAAATGTTTTCAGTGATGATGGGTGCCGGGGTTCCCCTGGTGCGGTGCCTCTCGATCCTACAGGGTCAAACTGATAATGGGGCCTTTGGCAAAATCATCGGTCAGATTCGTTCCGATGTTGAAGGAGGATCAACCCTTTCAGCCGCACTTGCAAAGCACCCGAGGGTCTTTGATACCCTTTTTGTGAACCTGGTTCGAGCGGGGGAAGCCGGGGGTATTCTGGACGGTATCCTGAGGCGGTTGGCTACCTATCTAGAGAGTTCAGAGGCACTGAAATCAAAGGTTAAAGGCGCCCTCACCTATCCGGTTGTGATTCTCTCCATTGCAGGTCTTGTTGTCCTTGCCTTGATCATGTTTGTATTGCCTCAGTTTAAATCCATATTCGAGTCTATGAATGTGGAATTACCCTTTATTACTAAATTTCTCCTTCAGCTGTCAGATATGCTTGTTGCGTGGTGGTTCGTTATCATTCCCTGTATTTTTGTAATTCCCTGGGCACTCATGGAGTTTTTCCGAACTGATAAGGGGGGCAGGCTCTATGATACCTATATTCTTAGAATGCCGGCCTTTGGAAACATGATGAGAAAAATGGCGGTAGCCCGATTTACCAGGACCCTGGGGACCATGATCACCTCCGGGGTTCCGATTCTGCAGGCTCTAGAGGTTACAGCTGCCACTGCAGGCAATATAGTTATCAAAGAAGCTGTGGATTCAACCCGCAATTCCATCAGGGAGGGAGAGAGCATCGCTGATCCCTTGAAGAATTGTAATGTTTTTCCTGCCATGGTGGTGCAGATGATTTCTGTAGGTGAAGAAACCGGAGAACTTGATAAGATGCTTATGAAAATCGCCGACTTTTATGAGGTTGAAGTGGACAACGCGGTCAAGGGTTTAACCTCAATCATAGAGCCGGTAGTTATTGTATTCATGGGGTTGATCATTGGTGGAATCGTACTTGCCGTATTTATGCCTATGCTGACCCTGGTAAATGGTGCCAATTAATCACTAAGCGCCATTGAGTTGATAAATTATTCAAATTTCTTCATAATTAAATATAGATGTGGTGTGTTATGGTGTGTTTTGAACCAAGGAGAAAATGATATGAACCTGCTACGGAAACGAAAAGGTTTTACCTTGATCGAGCTGATGATTGTGATCTCAATCATCGGGGTGTTAGCTGCGATCGCGATCCCCAACTTTCGTCAAGCTCGTAAAAAGTCTAATCAACGTGCATGTTATGCAAACCAGAAGACAGTTCTGGGTGCATTGGAAATGTATAACCTCGACACCGGTCAGGCTACGACCATCGCTGGAAATACAGAACTTGATAAGCTGAAAAATGACAAATACCTTCAGGCCAGGCCAACTGATCCTGGCTGTTCCGAGTCTGCCAACTATCGATCTGACGATGTTGGTAATGTTTGGTGCACTATGCATGGAAACATTGAAGGTGAGACAGGTGTGATTGATGGTGGAGACCTTGATGCCACTACGGCTAACTTAGTGGGTGACGGAGCTTGTCCATAATTTAGTCATGCTGGGATGGATTTCGCGCGCATTTCATCGTGCGGATCAATTCAAGCGCGCTGTTTTTGCAAGTGTAAAACAAGCAGAAATACAGGAGATCTCCCTGGTGCTATGCGCCGAGGAGATCTCTCTTTTTCTGCAAATGTCGGTGGTGGATCAGAGGCATTCGCTTGATGTTTACTATACCTCTCTACAAGTAATTAAAGATTTTCCAGATGCTGATCCTGTCTTGACCAGGAGAGCCGTATTGCTCCATGACCTGGGTAAATCAAGGTTTCAGCTTTCCTTGTTTGATCGAATTCTGGCAACCTTTCCCCGAGCCCTGCTTAAAACTCTTTTCCCCTGGAAATATCAGCATGTCACAGATTATAAGGATCTCCATCCGGAGTATTCAGCCCAGATGATCAAGGACGAAAAACTTCGTGCCTGGGTCAGTGTCCATTTTGAAGCAGTTCGAGACGAAGACCCACCTGAGCTAAAAGTCCTCAAGATCTCAGACTATTTGAATTAGCCAAATTCTTGATTCCATTCGTTCTTTTGGCTCCAATTATTCTTTCTTTACCTCGTGACATACCTGTGACAAAGCGCTGTCATGCTCTTTTTAGACACGCTCTTAGAGCCAAGGCGTGCTCAATCGATGTGATTGTTTCAAGGTGTGTTTCAAACAAGGGAGTTAAAATGAGCCAAAGACTGAATCAAAAGGGTTTCACCCTGATCGAGCTTATGATCGTGATTTCCATCATTGGTGTATTAGCGGCTATAGCGATTCCGAATTTTCGGCAAGCCAGAAAGATGGCTAACCAGCGTTCATGTTATGCGAACCAGAAGACCATTTTGGGTGCCCTGGAAATGTATAACCTCGACACGGGTAAGGCGTCAGTTATTTCCGGAAATACCGAACTAGATCAGTTGAAAAATGAAAAGTTCCTGCAGTCCAGACCAACTGATCCGGGATGCGCGGAGTCGGCTAATTATAGATCTGATGATGTGGGTAATGTTTGGTGTCTGATGCATGGGAATATTGAAGGTGAAGAAGCCGTGATTGATGGCGGAGATCTTGATGCTACCACCGCCAGTCTGACTGGAGATGGTGCTTGTCCCTAAACACCCTGGGTGCCAGCCATGAATACTAACGACAATATTTCCCAGAAATAGCGGTTTTTTGTCAGGGAAATCTCGTAAATATGCTATGATCTGGCCGGGGAAAATGGCGTTCTCCGGCCCTTTTTATGTACAAAAAATCGCTTTGGGTAGCTCTTTTGTCGTGTGCTTCTCTGGTCGTACTGTCTGCGGACGTAAATAGGTTTGTCTATGAGGAGCAGCCTAACCAGGGATCTCAAACAAT
Source organism: uncultured bacterium (assembly GCA_964539825.1). Classification (GTDB taxonomy): domain Bacteria; phylum Muiribacteriota; class UBA6191; order UBA6191; family UBA6191; genus CAZIKF01. The sequence continues at coordinate 117,637 of CAZIKF010000008.1, read as the reverse complement.
TCTTGGTCTGCAGTTTGGAAATGAATTTCTGGCTTCCTTCCAATATATCGTAGAAGTGGAGGACCAAAACACCAGCGGGGATGTAGAGGTGGTGTTTTATAACCAGTTCGGTCAGGTTTTGCAGTCGGCCCAGATCCAGCATCCACCCTTCAATTCCACCGTCACAGAAGAGCCACTGATTACCAAGTCACCGACAATTCCTATGTTTGAGGGGCGTACACAATTGCTGGCCTGGGCCAGGATTCCGCCGAGCAGCCAGGTGGTTCAGGAGATTTCAACTTCTGGGAATGTAGCTCCAGCTTTAACCGGAGTGACAGTGGGTTGCCGACCCTCGGGGGGTAGCCCTTGCCAGGTTACCTTCACGCCTCCCGGGACGACTTTTTCAACTCCGATAGACGGGACTACCACTCCAGTTGGGAATCTACCTGGAAATGTCGCTGTTACTTCTACAGGGGGACTGGCTCCGCTTACTGTTAGCGGTTTTCTGGAGGGTCCCTCCGATTGGTTTTTTGGGCCCCATGTGTTTCAGGACGGTACAGATGCCGGAGAGTTTATTTTCATTGATTCAGACCAGGGTCCTCCTGATTCCCCTTTTCTGGACTTTTTTGAATGCCAGGGAACCAGCAATTGCATTGATGAGCCCCTGGCGGCGGAAACTCCGAGGGCAGGTCTGGATGCCAGGGTGAATCGTTTTCGATTTAAAGTTGTATTTAATAAGCGCGATATCTTCAACGCCACCGATGTCAATGGTACCGGGGTGCCGCTTAGCGTTCGTTTCAGCGGCTTCGTACGCAATAATCCCGCTCTCTGGCAGGATACCGACGGCACGATAGGGCTCCCAGGTGCTTCTCCTAAACCAGAATCCAACGCGTTTGTAGACGCGTTTTTGCTTCCGGTTCGCTTTACGAATTCCACAGGTTCAGAGCCGGGGCTTAGAACTACCGGTACGGGACCCTTTTTCATTTCAGTCACTGGCGTGAGTCCTACATCTCCCCAGGTTGAGTATCCCGATGATGTAGACAATTTTCCCTATAACAGTCCTATCTACCCATCAGAGACTCCCTTTCCCGTGAAGTATCCCTTCGGACCTTCCCTGGCTCCAGGACTGTTTCAGACCCAGGGTTTTGATTTCACGAATCTTTTGGATGGAGACTATGAAATCTTCATTGGGGCCGAGGATGCGCTATCCACCAATACAGGAAACGGACAGTCTCCAGGTGAAATCAATGCTTCAGGTGCGAGGCTCCCCGGTCTGACTACCGCAATCCAGGTCATCAAGGATGGGGTTCCCCCCAATGGCTTCTCGGTACAAATTGTCCCTACCCGCAGGTTTTTGATCCTTGCTGATCAGGCCGATCCGCCCCTGCCCTATGAGGAATTTCAGGGAGAAATTTTTCAGTTCAGGGGGAGTGTTGCCGATGAGAGAAACGATCCTGTAACCATGGAATTGGATCTCACCCGAGATGATGGAACCTTGATCACGAACGTCGGGAAGAACGGACACTTTGATGAAATTCCCACGATCAATGGATTGTTGAGTCGGTTTTATGATTTTTCCAACCTGGATCCTGATACAGTCAATTCCCCGGTCCCTTCCCATGCGGCGACAGGTGGGCAAAGAGGGTACCAGATCACCGCCTACCCGATAGATCCCCAGGGAAATATATCGGAAACTACAGCCCCGCTCTACCTCATCAAGGACCTGCAGGCTCCTCAAAATCCCCGGATCCTCAGTCCTCAGCCGTCGATAGTTCTTACCGGGACAAACTTGAGGGTGCGAGTAGAAAACTCTAATGAAGAAGTAGTCTTAAATCCCTTTCTTGATCTGCGCGAACATGGATTTGTTAAGCTCACCCTTACGGTGGTGGATGAATCAGGCCGTGTCAGCGTATCTACAACTACTGGTCAGGGAATTTTTGAGTCCACCACGGCAGTGGCCTCCTCCCGCCTTGATGATAATGCCGCCTGGGATAAGCCGCCAGGACCCTTTGGGGGGCAGGGCGTACAGGGAATTAATTTCTTTGGAAATGTTCCTGATCGGTTTGAATTTTCCCAGCGAGTGAACATTGAAGAACTCAGCGATGGTTTCTTGACCGTGATCGCAAGTCTGACTGATGAAGTCGGAAATCCCTCTGCCATCACTTCAAGTGTTCTTGTTTTTAAGGATAGTACCGGTCCCTCGGTTGTCTTTGACTCGGCACATCGTCAGGATTCGGGACCAGATAACAATTATCCGGTACCAAACTTCACCGGTGCCGATGATGATCAATATGTGATCTCTCTCATCTCACCGGAGCTGACCGTGGATTTTGGACCTGGAAATCCTGTGCCGGTCACACCGGATCCAGGAAGCCAGGACACTCTACACATTGAAGGGATAGCCATTGATGGATTTAGTTCAATCCAAAGGGTTGAAATACGGGGTGCGCATATTCCCGATACCCTGGCTGCACTGGATTCCACCACCACTACCAGTACTGATTTTCAGGCAGATATATTGGTTTCAGGGCTTTTGGAGGGAATTTTGGAAGTTTTAAACTTCCAGGGCTTTGATGAACAGGGTAAACCGGGCCCGCTAAACTCCGTGTCCGTGTTTCGCGATGTTACGCCAGCCGAGCCGCCTTCTATTTTAGAGCCGATCCGGCTCCCAACTGACTCCAAGACCATTGTCTATAGTTCAACGGATAGACTCAGAATTTCTGGACTTATCTCTGAAAGGGATTCCAAAGTACTTTCCCTTCTTGATGGTACTCAGCTGCGTTCTCGCGTAGTTGTCCTCACTCCGCCCGAAGATCCCTCCTCTTTTACCACGGGGGATCTTGTGCCCCGTATTCCCAGGACAGAGCCAAGTCTGGTTCCCCGGCTTGACTCCGTATTTTCAAGTTTTCCGACTTCGTTGACCAGTGCCCATTTTGACCAGGTTTTCATGGAGGATGACGGCAGTTTTTCCCTCGAAGTTAATATTGGAACCATTCCTCAAAATGCCTTCGAACCGACGACTATCTGGGTACAGGTCATTGATGGTTTTGAGAACACGGATCCGGATCTCTCGGTGGAGCCTATAGAAGTTTTTTATCTTCCAGGAGGTGCTCCAATTGCGCGCCTGTTTGTCGTGAATTTTCGCGGTACGGGTACCGATATCCAGGTTTTTCCACCGGAGAGTCTCCCGGAGAGTCTCCTGGAGACCTTCTTCATTGGACTGGAGGAAGTACGATTCCGGGTCGAGACTTTTCTTCCCCTGGTGGAGGCTCCCAGCCTTTCTCTGCAGCAGTTCGGGGCCCAGACCCGCAGGGCTAATTTGTTGACCTCGGTGGACCAGGTTCGAGGGACAACGGCTTTTGAATATTCCTATGCCACCCTGCCCTCAAGAGGTAGGTTCGATGGGCCTGCCGCGGCGTTTGTTGAAGAAGGCAGGGACCTGTTTGGGAATGCCGTAATTCCGCTTTTTGTAACCACTGCGATCCAAATTGATTCCCTCGCTCCCAATATCGTGACTACTCCGCCTGAATTTCATCTCCTGGAGATACCTCCCCGGTTTGAACCGGATCACGGCTCCCGCGTTCGCCAGCAGGCCCTGACCCTGAGCGTTGATTTCGATGATTTTTTTCCAAGTAACGGCAGTTTTGTAAGATCGGGGATTGATACAAGTAGTTCGGAATTGACCCTGGCTGGTCCACTCCTGAATTCTCCTGATCTGCCTGTAACTACGATTTCTGTTCCTCCCGCACCTGGTTATGATTTATCCATTCAGGTCTTGGATACGCTCAGGGACGGGGTATATCGAAGTAGTCTCAAGGCACGCGATAAGGTGGGAAATGATCATGTTTTCTATTCCAGTTTTGTTTTTGATGAAACCCCAGTTTCGGCTCCCCTGCTGGTCACGAATCCTGAAGATGGGTCCACGGTGGCTGCGCTGCCCGTGACCGGGCCTTCACAGTTTATAGAGTTGGAAGTTCGGCGCATTGACGTAAATCTTTCAAAAACTAGTTTTCAGCTCATTGACCCAGATGGCGTTAATCTTCCATTTGCGTCTCGTCTTGAACTTCCCGGTAACAGAATTCGGCTTACCCTGGGTTCATCGATACCGCTGGATGGAACCAGAGATGGTATCTATCAGATCCCAATTTTAGTGGAAGATTTGACCGGTAACACCCGAAATAAGACACATACCTTTCTCCTCGATAGTAAAAAGCCTAAAATCGAGACTTTTTTTCCTTCACCAGGAAGCTGTGTGGGACCGGTTCAGGATATCTTTGATGTACAGGTTAGAGATGAGCCCGGTCGCAATGATCTCAACATTCCTGTCTCTGGAATATCTTCACTGAGTTCTCTTCAACTCATCTTGGAAGAATCCTCTGATCCTACCACCACGTTAAGTCCAGATACGGCCATTGCCGGTGAAATTCGTCTCATCTCCGGAAATGATGAAGCATCCTCTGAGATTCGAAAGGTCGCTTTTCTTCCAACTCAGGAATTCTCCACTCGTCTTTTGAATACGAAGGGAGCGGAAGATGGGAAATTTCGAATGGAGGCTGAAATATTTGACTCCGCAGGAAACTCAGAGAGTGAAACAGCGCTCTTTTTCATGGACACGCTGAGTCCTGAAATCAGCATTGAAGGATTGAGTGACGGGAAGCTGATAGGGGTTACGTCCGGTTTTTTACTAGACTTGAAAGGAAAAATTCAGGATCGGGGTTTCTGTCATTTTTTTGTCCAAGGTCAGGCTTACCAGGGTAAAACCACCCTGGAGATCGAGATTTTCCAGCTGGATCCCGACACCCGGCAGCGCTCGGCAGTCTTCTTACCGGTGACTACCCTCTCGGATCTTGAACAGGAAAATCCAGAATTTTCCATTCACAGTGCCCAGGCTTCCTGGAGGTATACCACCTTCGTACCGTTCCAGGGAAACCTGACAAACCAATTTTTTGAGGTGGAGCTCGGTGCGACGGATCAGTCTGGAAACCGGGGTAAAATCCAACGATTTTTTGAATTAGTGGATCGATCCCGTGCCATACCCGCGATCCTCAATCCACCAGCCTTTTCCGTTGTAGACTCCAGGGTCACCACCTTTCGAACGAAGAAGGGAGTTCTGAGTATACGATGGCAAAATATTCGTGGAACTAGCGATGTGGAAATTGAGCTCTATAGGCTCAGTGAATCCTCAGTGGTTCCTATCCACCATCGTACCTATCCTTCCCATCTTCAGGAATCGGAACCACTCTCCTTATCCCTTTCCCGACCAATCGTAGGACTGGAGTCCTATCAACTGAGGATCAGGGGTCGCGATGGTGATGGATTGGATTCGCCGTGGAGCCCGTTCCTGTCTTTTGAGGTAGATGCCAGGCCCCTTCAGGTCAAAGAGGTGTTTTTACTCCAGGACTCCAGGCGGTTACCGCTCTCTATAGGTCAAGCCTTTTTGACTTCCGAGGACATTCACCTGGAAGTAATCTTGAATAAGCGATTTAAAAGAGAAGTTCCGGGATTTTTCCATCTGGATATCGCGGATCTCTCGACCAGCCTTTCCCTGGATTCTACGATTTCCACCACCTTAACCACTGATAGACTTTTTTTGAGAACCAGAATTGAGCTCTCACCTCGTGAGCCTTATCCGCGGCAGCCCTTTCAGTTGACCATATCCAATCTAGAGGATCTGGTGGGACGGAAGCTGAGTCCCTTTCAGGGATTATTACCGGTTGACTATGGGGCGGAGCCCTTTGTGAAAGTGTTTGGAAATCCGGTAAATAACAGGGAACTCATCGCAGTCACACGATTTTTATCTTCCCTGGCCAGGTTGGAGAGCATCCAGGTGATTCGCGAAGAAGGGGAGATCGTATCACCCCGTTTTGTACTTAGAAAAGGGGCTATCAGTCGAACCCTGAAACCGGTTCCTATCGAGGAGGGTTCTTCAGGGCAGGGGGCGGTAGCCCATAGTTTCTCGGTACCACTTCAAATTGAAACCGATGACACTGGCTTCTATTTCTTGGAAATCGAATATAAGGATCAGGCTCACAGGAGCCACTTTAAGGAGCGCGAAATCACCGTGGGCAGATTCTTAGCCTCCAGGGGGCTGGTGCTGCAGGCACCCTCTGCTGGTCTGACCCTGAGATCCAATTCACGTGTGGACTCTTCTGATCAGGTTTTTCTGGTTGGAAATCTCTTGCCTCTGAAAGAGATGAGAGGAGAAATTGAACTGCTCCAGGACCTGGAGATTTTCGGGGGGGCTGGGGATGTATTGGGTAGAACAGTATCTCTCGACCTTTCCGCTGTAAAATTCTCCCCAATTCTTACCAATGTCCTGTTGCTCAAACGAGGCCATGGAGAGCTCCATTTTGAGGGTCGATTAAAGGATTCCAGGGAGGTGTTGATCCTTGAGATCGGTACGAGCTATGTACTGGGAAAGGACCGGGTTCCGCCACAATGGGAATGGGAAGGTGGAGAGCTCCTGAGTGAGGGATACCAGAGACTTCCTATCCATGTAGGAGATGCGGGATCGGGGTTAGATCACTCTACCCTGAAGGTTTTATTGGATTCCCAGTTGATAAAGGCAAAATACAAGGAAGACGGAGTCTGGCTTGATGTACCTCCAACACCCTCTGAAGCTAACCTGGAATTGAGTATATCCGATCGCTCTGGTTTGTCTTCTAGTATGCAGCGCGCGGTTCAAGTGGTAGCAGGGTGGGGTCTGCGCTGGGCTCAAATGGTTCCAAATCCCATACGAAGCTCCAACCGGGCTTCACTACACTATTTTGTGGAGGGCATCGTTCAAAAAGCCGTGATTCGTTTCTACGATGCCGCCGGTTCGCTCCTATACTCCACTGACCAAAGCCCCATCCCGGGCCGGAATGAAGTGGAGTGGGATTTGCATAGCCGCTCGGGAGACGCGTTGAGTAATGGCGTGTACTTTTTTCGAATTACCCTGGAAGGCTCAGGACGCAGAGCCATGAAAACGGGGAAATTCGCTATTCTAGATTGACATAAGTTCCCTATTTTAGGCCTATTTTGTATATAATGTGACTGAAACTCCGGTTGCAAGCGCATTTCGGGGATAGTGTCGTTCGGTTTGATCCTGTGAACTGCTCCATTCTACGAGCCCTCTATATTGCCCTGGTAGTCCTACTCCTACTTTCCCCTGGTAACTCCCTGTCTGCCCAGATTTCGAGGTTTGAATTCATAGACGAACCTAATGATGGAGAGCAAAAGATCACCGACGATAATGATGATCCTGGTGGAACGATTCTCGGGCAATTCAAATATACAATTGTGACCACCCCGGCAGATTTTGTCTTTATGAATCAGCTCGATACACAGCCGGCAGCTCAGCAGGCTACTGTAGTGATCGCGGATCCAGACGAAGGTATTGATTCACCTGAAGTACCTCTGTTTGAAGGAATCACATTTCTTTACCCTTTCGCCAAGGAGCCAGCGGCATCAACTGAGCCCTGGGTTCTTGGACCCATTACCATAGACGGAGAAACTCCCCTTGCCTTTCTGGTGGATCAAGGTCCTCCTCGTGCTCCAAGTATTGGGGGATTCCAGGTAGAAGGAGGGCGAAGTCTAAACCTGCAGGATCCCAATATTCTCTCTCACTTTGTGGACTTCAATCCCTCCAATCCAGATGTTTTGCTCGAGATTATCTTTAACCGGCGAGATGTAGATACTACAACTTCACTGGAAGTCAGTTTCATAGGAACAATCACCAATAATACGAGTGTTTTTGACACAGACCCGGATAATGACCCCAATCCAAATCCGGTTCCCGGCGCCACCGATCGCAGGGAAGCCCTTGCCGATGTAGTTGCGCAGCTCGGCCGAATTCTAAGCGGCGTTCCCGATACTGGTCCCCCCCTCTCGGTGGAACTGGTAGGGGATGTTACAACTCAGACCGGGCCGTTTCCTCTCAATGTCGCCCTGATTGACCGCGATCCTCCCAATGCGTCTGATCCCCCTGGTATCGCCCCTGCACAGAGCGGGCCTGGGCTGGGTCTGTTTAACCCGGTGGGATTTGATTTCCGAACCATTTTAGCGGACGGGGACTACGAGATTATTGTGGGTGCCAGAGATGCTTTCAACAATGTTTCTCCCGGTGGTTTTTCGGCCTTTGGAAATCTCAATGATCCCGTGGAGGGAGTGCCTACCCGGATCCTTGTGCGCAAAGATACAATTGCCCCCCAGGATGTGCTGCTTGAGAAGCCTAGATCTGTTTTCATATTTGGAAATACTCCACCCTCTGTTGACCCGCCCTTTGAAGATTCGATTTTCATTCTAAAGGGAACGGTTCCCGATGAAAGAGGAGATTTTGTGAGAGTTCATATCCTCTCCCAGGATAGCCCTGACGTAGACAGCGCTGTGGGTTCAGCCAATAATCAGCCTCAGGATGCTCTTTTTGTCACCGAGGCCAATAATGGGCTGTTGGAAACCATCGTGGTCGCGACCCCGTGGGCCCCTCGGCTCACATCCCCGGCGGGGCAGGTTGCCTATCGTTGGGGGTTCGCGCCTGAGGACCTGAGCGGAAACATGAATACGGACAACGACGTGGAATTGTTGATGATTAAGGATTTTTTTCCACCGAATTCCCCGGTGTTTACAAATCTAAACCCTGGCGATCCCATCAAGACCTCACTATTCACCATCCGGGCCGAGGCTCCTAATGGGACCGACGCAAACGCAGAACACGGCAGGATGTCCTATGATCTGAGTATTTCCCTGGTAACGCCCACCAGCGGGGTGATTCCCATTCAAAGTGTACAAATTCCCGCGTCCACCAGTGACCTTGTGCCCATCACGAACTCAATTCTTGATGATGCCTTTCTTCCTTTTAGTCATGAGATTGCGATTCTAGATCCAGCGGGAGTGGCCACAGGTCAAATCGAAACCGTGAGCTTTTCGGATAGAACCGATGCGTTGAACAACCTGGTATACCAGACTTTCTTTTTGGAGCAGACTATCAATTTCCAGACGATTCCAGATGGAATCTTGCGTCTGGATCTGTGTCTGCTTGATCAGGTCGGTAATAGGAGCAATCCCTGTACTTCCATTGATGTCATTAAGGATACAACCGGGCCGAGCATTGAATTCGAATTAGGTGACTCCGGACCCGATGATAACTACACAACCTCCTTTCCCACCCTGCCCAACTTCTTTGGTGCAGACAATCGGGAATTTATTGTTTCTCTAAAATCACCTGAGTTTACAGTGGATGATGGTCCGGGAGGTTCGTTTCCCGTAGCCAGTGTCCCCGATCCTCATTTTCAGATTAGCGGAATAGCAGCGCCGCCTGGAATCGCACTGTTGATCAAAGGCCGATCCATAGAAAACTTTGGTCATACCACCAGGATCGATATCTCTGGAAGCCGGATCCCTTCATTCTCTCTTTTTGATAATGTGAGCCAGCCTTCTGGTACGGATGTTCCTATAGAATTCCAGGGCACCCAGGTAACCCTAAACGAGCCGCCATTTGGAATCAGTGATGACGCTCCCTTCGAGGCTCGCGTTCCCATGTTGGATTTTCGAGAAGGTGTTCAGGAAGTTATTCGGCTGCAGTCCGTAGATAACCTGGGAAATAAGGGTACGGTGGCGAACCTGAGAATCTTGAGGGACATTCGGCCAGCCGATGCTCCCGAGATCACAGTTCCGCCTGTGCTCCCCGGTTCAACCTTACCCCTTGTCTATACGAATCAGGAAGTTATGGCTATCGCTGGGACGGCGGAACCCTCCACGAGATTGGTAGTCTTCCTGCCGCCAGAAAATTCACCTGCTGGTTTTGATATAGATTCAACCAAACGCATTCAGCTAACCAGCCCCGGTAGTATTCCTATTCCTGGTTCTGATTTTGATTCCATCGCGGACTCCTGTGCCAACCTTGTATGTTTATTCGTGGACGCCGATGAGCTTGGGAATTTTCGACTCAATGAGGTTGATATTTCCACCATAGCCAGTTCTCTTTCCACGCCCACCACAATTTTTGTACAGGCCATCGATACTTTTGATAACACCGATCCGGTTGAGTCCGCCTCCGCGATCGAAGTTCATAGAAATACTCTCCAGGTTCCCGTGGATCGGCTGTTCTTATTAGGTTATCCTGATCCCAACGCGGCTAATAAGGTTGAAATCTTCCCGGATTCACTCGCCCAAAGTCCCGGTTCCACCGTTTTCTTTTCGAGCCTGGCGGTCCGCTTTGCCCTGGAAGCCCTCTTTCCGATGCTGGAGGCTCCCGATCTTGAGTTTCGGCAGGCAGGCAATGTCTTTCGTCAAGCAGGTAAACTGAACTCTTCCTTTCCCATTGAAATCGGAACTTTCTCCTTTCGTTATGCCTACGAGGTATTGCCGAAGATTTTGGATTTTGATGGTCCTGTCGAATTTCGTATCTCGGGAGGCAGAGATCTCTTTGGTAATCCTGTGGTACCTACTACAGGCCCTCTTGCCTTCCTGGTTGATACCGTTGCTCCCAACCAGTTTTCCTCACCGCCTGTGATCATTTTGTCTCCAGCGGATTCTCTATTACTAACTACTTATGTTTCTTCAAGGATTGACCTGGTGGATCGGTTCAAAGATTCCAATAGTACCGATCAGGCCTCCGGTGTTGCTACGGGTGTACTGGATGTACAGCTATTCGGCCCCCTACAGCGGAGTCCCGATTCCCTCAATGAAATTGAGCTCACCACGTTCCTACCGCCAGAGGTTGGATTTGACCTTGGTTCCAGTCTCAATGCTCCCCTGGTTACTGACGGAACTTACCGCCTTTCTTTTCTGGCTGTGGATTTGGCCGGAAATCAAACAAGATTCCACAGGACTTTCGTATTGGATCGCCTGGCTATAGCGAAGCCGCTTTTGATTTCGAATCCTCAAGAGGGCTCCACCATCTCCACCTTCCCGATCGATCCAAACCTGGGGGTATTTGTGCGTCTGAGTATTCTAGACATCGAGGCGGATCTTCAGGTGAGTGACTTTCAAATCCTGGGTCCTACCGGGCAGGTGTTAAGTACTTCTAGGAGCATTGAGTCTAGTTCCCAATCCATACTTCGCTCCTTTCAGACGAGCTCAATTCCCAATTCAGATGGGACTAGCGATGGTTTTTATACCCTGGAGATTGAAGTCTTTGACAAGACTGGGAACCGGACCGCTAAAACAATTCGATTTCTCTATGACACCAGACCCCCGGTCTCAAAGATTGAATTTCCTTCCAGTGGGTCCTGTGTAAAGGATCTGGAAATTGTTCAATTGCTCGTCGATGAAGATATCTCTTTCTCAGCCGATGTGTCCGGAATAGATATTTCCCGCTCTGAGGGTTCCCTGGAGTTCTTGGAGCCAGGGCATCCGGAAAATGAGAATTCCCCCGGTCTTCAGGTTGGATCCACCGTACTCTACCAGTCTCAGGATGGAGATTCGGCTCGTACCCACGTATTTGCCAAAATTATCCATGAGAGCGGTACAGGTCTTCCCAGGGGCGGATCTTTTGATGGCCTGTACCAAACCAGGATTAAAATCTTTGATCAGGCTTCCAATCAAGGCACCGTATTGACCACCTTCCAATTAGATACTGTGGCCCCCACTGTATCCTTAAGTGGATTGGGAGATCTTGATTTTGCAACAAACCAGAATTTCGCCATCAGGGGTACGATTTCAGATCGCGGTCCCTGTGGCCTGGCTTCTGCCTCAACTGGTTTCTTTGCTACCAGCCAGGTTAGCCTTGAATTACTGGCCTGGGATCAAGATGCACAAAAAGCTGGAGTTTCCCTGGCAGGCCCCTTCCACCCCAGGAGTATTCCCTCCAGTATCAGCCCTAGTTTTCCCATCGAATCTTCCCAGGGGTCCTTTCTTATCACCGGAGTTTTTCCGGGTGGAGTGGGGTTCTCCGCATTTGAATTTCGCCTGAGGGACCTGGTGGGCAATGAAAATGTTGTTCGCAGAGTCCTACGTCTTCACGACAGCCTGCCATCTCTGCCCAGACGGGTGACTCCTTTAACCCTTACTCAATTTCGCGGGCAAAGCGTCCAGACCTTTACGACGAGCCCTGTACAGAATCTTAGATGGGAAGCTGTTGAAGAAGCAGTGACTTATCGTCTCCATTTATCAAGGGAGAGTAATTCCCCCGGAGTGCGCACAACCTTTTTGGACTTTCCATCCTTTATCACGTCTCAGTCGGTGGATTATACCTTTGTGAATACCTCTGCGGAGGTTGTTCCTATTCCAGAAACAGATAGTCTTTACTGGTTTGTGGAATCCCTGGATGGAATTGGTCAGGGATCAGATCCCACGGGTGCTTTTGGGCGCGGCGAAGAAATTCGCTTTGATCGTGTTGCCAGCCCTGTTTCAGCATCCCAGGTGAAATTATTAACGGGGGGTCAGGAGCTAGACCTCGATTCCGCGCAAGCCTTTGCTACTGGAACTTCGGTCAGTTTTCTATGGCTTGCCCCAGAGCCGGTTCGAATTACGGGAAAGGAGTCAGCATGGATAGAGTATTTAAGGGATGGGTCCCTCCAATTTTTACAGGGAGTTGAGAATCTTCCCGTTGAGACTACGCGCCTGGTACTTACCTTTCCTTTTCCTCAACGAGAAGTTAATGGGCAGGCCAATCTACATCTGGAGTTTTTCAAAGATCGAGCTCAGAATCGCTTCGCTTCTATCATTGCTCCTTTCAAAATTGATCGCGGACCAGAGTTTCGCATCAAAATATTTCAGAATCCGGTCGATCCGCTTTCCTTTGGGTTCGTATTTAAAGCCCTGGATTTTGATGGACGCCTGGATGCCCTTAAACTGGATTCGGCCAGACCCACTCCCAGGGTTTTCTTTTCACAGGCTTCTCAAGAAGAAAGGGAACTGCCCTTCGAAACCTTGAGAACTATACCGGTTAACGGGGAGAACTTTGGTACAGCGTTTTCAGGGAACTTTGAAGTGGATATGGATTTGCTGGGAGATGTTTGGCTGCGGTTGGAAGGGGAAGACTTCAGGGGGTTCAGATCCCAGAGTTCGGTATTTCTGCACGTGCGCTCGGATCGTCCCCTCCGTTCAAAGCTGAAGGTTTCAGAATCAGCCCGGTCCGTAACTACTGCTACCAGAAAATACCTGGTTGGTCATCGAGAAAATGTGGCGGATTTCAATCCCATTCCCACTACCAGGTATCGAAAGGTCTACGATGTACCAGGATTTCCGTATCTATATTTCCCTCAAAGGCGGTGGTTGAGCTCAAGTGGGACTGTTCGCACCTCTGCCAACTGTTCTCGACTGGTGTTCGTTGAGTCGGGTGAGGATGGGGAATTGGGCAGGCCAGTCCAAAAACTGAGCTGTGTCGGGGGAGCTCTTCAGTATAGTGTGAGTTCCCACAGGCTGAACCGGGTCGACCTTGTAGAAGATACTGGGATTCCGGAGCTATTGATTCTTGAGCCTGAAGATGGGAGAAGAGCCGGGGATGTTCGCTTCCTGGTGCAGAGTATTGATCGTGAGACGGCGGTCAGCAGCGTGCATCTCATCTCTAAAGGGGAAAGAATGGAAATGTTCTCTGAGGGGGCAGGGCTCTTTTCTTTGAGTAGAAGGCTCTCAATGGGTGAGCATGAGATCAGTATTGAGACTAGTGATCTTGCGGGAAACCCAAATCAAGTCACCTATAGCCTTAACCTGGTGGGTTCATTTTCGTTGGAGTCCTGTGGGTTGTATCCTAATCCTGTTCGTAACGATACCCAGATTGACTGTCGCTTCACCCAGGAGCCTGAGGATCTTTCGATAGGTTTATATGATACCTATGGTTCCAGGATTCGCACCTATTCATTCTTTCCCGCAAAGCGACTCCATGAATCCCTGGTTTTGGAGTCTGAAACCGGGGTTCCGCTCAGAAATGGAGTGTACTTTCTCAAGTTGCATGCCTCAAAAGGCAAGGCTGTCATCAGGCGTATCTTAAAAATGGCTTTAATACGATAAATCCCTTCTTAAAATTCCTGCTGAAAACCCCATTTTCCGACCCTCAAAAAATTTGTAATAATCCCGTCAATGAGCTTGTTGACTTGCCTAATACCCTGTGATACCATCCTTCGCTCACAGTTCATAACTTCGTTTGAGTGGGAAACTTCCTTGTTTTTTTCCAGGAAGTGGAGGAGAAGTAGTGCCTACAATAAATCAATTAGTTCGAAAAGGGCGGAAGAAAATCGTCAAAAAGACCAAGGCGGCTGCCCTGATGAAGTGTCCTCAGCGTAGAGGTGTTTGTGTAAGGGTTTCAACGATCACTCCCAAGAAACCCAACTCAGCACTGCGAAAAGTAGCAAGAGTGCGCTTGACAACAGGTAAGGAGATCAATGCCTACATCCCTGGTGAGGGGCATAATCTTCAAGAGCACAGCGTTGTGCTCGTCAGAGGCGGGAGGGTAAAAGACCTTCCTGGTGTTCGGTATCACATTATTCGAGGAACCCTGGATACAGCCGGTGTGGCTAAGCGTATGCGAGGACGATCCAAGTACGGGACGAAGAGACCCAAGGAATCCAGCTAGAGGAGCGACATGTCACGGCGTAGAAGAGCTATTCGACGAAAGATTCAAGGGGATCCTGTTTATAACAGTGTCCTGGCCTCCAAGTTCATTAACTGCATGATGGTAGCCGGAAAGAAGTCGCTATCCGCCCGCCTGTTTTATCAGGCCGTGGACAAGCTTTCAGAGTCAGCTGCTGAAAATGATGGATTTGGGGTATTTGAGGCGGCCATAAAGAATATTAAGCCTTTAAGTGAGGTTAAATCCCGGCGGGTTGGGGGGTCCAACTACCAGGTGCCAGTTCGGGTTCGATGGGAACGGCAGACAACTTTAGCGTTGCGCTGGGTTATTGCTGAAGCCCGCAAGAGAAAAGAAAAGACTTTTGCCCTCAGGCTTGCGGGTGAGTTGCAGGATGCAGCCAACGGTATGGGTTCGGCAATGCGAAAAAGGGAAACGATTCATAAAATGGCGGAATCCAACAGGGCCTTCTCTCATTTTAAATTCTAGTTAATAGGGGAAATTCAAAAATGGCCAAAGAAAACCTATCAATGGTGCGTAATATAGGGATTATGGCGCACATCGACGCCGGGAAAACCACCACCACCGAGCGTATTCTTTTCTATACGGGGAAGAACTACAAAATTGGGGAGGTTCATGACGGAACCGCCACCATGGACTGGATGGAGCAGGAGCAGGAACGCGGAATTACAATTACCTCCGCGGCAACCACCTGTCACTGGAATGATTACAAAATCAACATCATTGATACCCCCGGGCACGTGGATTTCACGATTGAAGTAGAGCGCTCTCTAAAAGTACTTGACGGCTCTGTAGCTGTATTTTGCGCAGTGGCTGGCGTTCAGCCTCAATCCGAATGCGTCTGGAGGCAGGCGGAACGATATAAGGTTCCCAGGCTGGCCTTTGTAAACAAAATGGATCGAACCGGTGCTGACTTCTTCAACGTCTTGGATATGATGGCAGATCGCCTGGGCGCGAATCCAGTAGCAGTTCAGATCCCGATCGGCGCTGAGGATAAATTCGAAGGTGTCATTGATTTGATTGACATGAATCAGACCATCTGGACTGGCGAGGAGCTTGGCGCTCAATTTGAAACTGGAGAAATTCGAGAATCCTACAGGGAGCAGGCTGAAGAATATCGCGGCAAAATGTTGGAAGGTATCGCGGAGTTCGATGATGAGCTCATGGAGAGGTATTTAGAAGAGCAGGACATACCCTCGGATCTCATCCGTAAGGTTATTCGAAAAGCTACAATTGGCTGCAACATTCAGCCCGTGACCTGCGGAACAGCCTTCAAAAACAAGGGTGTGCAGACCATGCTTGACGCCGTGGTTGAGTTTCTGCCCTCCCCTCTGGAAGTTCCGGCTATTAAGGGTGTCACACCAGGTGGAGACACAGAAGTGGAAAGACCCGCTGACGTTGAGGCCCCATTTTCTTCCCTGGCCTTCAAGATTATGACCGACCCATTTGTGGGACGTCTCACCTTTATTCGTGTGTATTCCGGAGTGGTTGAATCTGGAAGCTATGTAATGAATTCTACAAAAGAGAAGAAGGAACGCATCGGAAGGCTCCTGTTGATGCATGCCAATACCCGTGAAGAGGTTAAGTCCATCACCGCGGGAAACATCGGTGCTGTAGTAGGCCTTAAGAGTACAACCACCGGAGATACTCTTTGTGACATGGAGAATCAGGCCATTCTGGAGAGAATGGAATTCCCCGATCCCGTAATTGGCCTTTCCATCGAGCCTAAGACCAAGGATGACCGCGACAAAATGACCACCGGCCTTCGTAAGCTGCTTGAAGAAGACCCATCTCTTCATATCCGCACGGAAGAGGAAACAGGTCAGACCATTATTTCAGGAATGGGCGAGCTACACCTTGAGGTGATCGTGGATCGGCTCAGGCGTGAATTCAAAGTCGAAGTGAATGTGGGTGCCCCACAGGTCGCTTACAGGGAATCCATTCATGGGAAGGTGGACCAGGAAGGCAAGTACATTAAGCAAAGTGGTGGCCGAGGAAACTATGGCCATGTCAAGATGCTCATTGAGAGGCTGACTGAAGAAGAAAACAAAGATGGCAGCGGATTTCTCTTTGTGAACAAAATTGTGGGTGGAATTATTCCCAGGGAATATATTCCAGCGATCCAGAAAGGTTGCCGAGAGGCCCTGGATACGGGTGTGCTCGCGGGATTCCCGGTGAACAACGTAAAGGTCACCTTGCATTATGGCTCTTTTCACGAAGTGGATTCTAATGAAATGGCGTTTAAAATCGCTGCGTCCATGGCAATGAAAGAGGGAATGAGAAACTGTACCCCCTTCCTGCTTGAGCCAGTGATGCTGATGGAAATAGTGACCCCTGAAGAGTATATGGGTGACATCATTGGTGACTTCAATTCCCGCAGAGGGAGAGTGGAAAAGATGGAGGCAAGGGGCGGATCTCAGCAGATCACCGGATATGTCCCGTTGGCCGAGACCTTTGGCTATGCGACAGCAGTCCGATCCCTGAGCCAGGGTCGAGCAACCTTCACGCTCGTATTTAATGCCTATGAAGAGGTTCCTAAACAGATTACAGAAGAGATTGTGAAAAAATTTCGCGGTACGGATATTGAAAGCTAAGCTGGAGCGGTTATGAAACGAAAAATCAAGATCTACTTGAAAACCTTTGATCACAGGATCCTGGATCAGTCTGCTCAGGAAATTGTAAGTGCCGCGAAACGGACCGGTGCAAAGGTTGTAGGACCAATTCCATTGCCCACTAAAATACACCGGGTAACCGTTCTGCGCTCTGTCTTCGTGAACAAAGATTCTCGCGAGCAGTTTGAGCAGCGGGTCCACAAGAGGCTGATCTGCGTGACGGAGCCGAGTTCCATGACTGTTGAAGCACTAATGCACCTGGATCTCCCATCCGGGGTAAATATTAAGATAAAGGTCTAGGGGGGAGTTATGAACTTGAAAGGGATAATCGGTAAAAAGCTGGGCATGACCCAGATCTTTGATTCGGAGACCAAACAAGCGATTCCGGTGACGATTGTTGAAGCGGGGCCCTGTACGATCACACAGGTTCGCACCGAAAAAACTTCCGGCCGTGAGATAGCTCAACTTGGCTTTTTGGAGCAAAAGCCCCAGAGGGTAAAGAAGCCACAGGCGGGTCATTTTAAGAAAGCCAATACGCCAGCTTTTCGTATTTTGCGAGAGTTCGCTCGCCCCGTAGATGCCAATCCTGGAGACCAGGTAACCCTTTCCATTTTCGCCGAGCAGGATCTGGTTGATGTCACCGGGACTAGTAAAGGTCGTGGATTTCAAGGAGTTGTGAAACGTCATAATTCCCATCGTGGAGATAAAACCCACGGAGGTCACTGTTACCGAATTCCCGGTTCAATTGGTAACTGTTCCACGCCTTCAAAGGTTTGGAAGGGTGTGAAGATGCCCGGGCGCATGGGGAACGTACGTAAAACGGTTCAAAACCTTCGTGTTGTGAAATGTGACACCGAGCGAAACCTGATTTATTTGGAGGGCGCAGTCCCTGGATGCAGGAATGGGATTGTCTACTTGAAGGAAGCCGTCAAGGCTTAGGGGAAGAGCTCATGGTAGAAGTAACCAAATATGATAAGACCGGCAAAGAGATTGGCCAGGTAGAATTAAATTCGGCCATTTTTGATATAGAGATAAACCATGAAGTTGCCTCTGAATATCTGCTCCTCCAGCTAGCCAATCGCAGGAGAGCGAATCCCCGTACCTTAACCCGTTCGCAGGTTAGGGGTGGAGGTCGCAAGCCTTGGAAACAAAAGGGTACAGGTAGAGCCAGGGCCGGAACCAGGAGCTCCCCCCTCTGGGTAGGTGGCGGAGTTGCTCATGGGCCAGATGGGAAGAATCACAAGAAATCCATGCCGCGTAAAGTCCGGCGTCTTGCTTTACGTTCTATCCTTACTGAGCGAGCACGTAAGGGCGGAGTCGTAGTGATTGAAGACCTTAATCCTGAACTGCCTCGAACCAGGGACCTTGTGTCCGTAGTAAATAACCTGGGTGGGGAGAAGGTGCTCTTCATACAGTCGGAGAGAACAGAAAATCTGGAACTCTCCACCAGAAATATTCCCAGGGTAAAGACCTTGCTCTATTCCAACCTGAACCCACACGATCTTTTAAATTATACCCGAGTGGTATTTCTTGAAAGTGCGTTGTCCGCTATCGAGGAGGTTGTGTTATGAGCAACGATCTTAGCCAAGTACTGATTAAGCCGCTGTTATCTGAAAAAAGCTATGTAGAAAGTGAAATGAATAAGTATCGATTTGCGGTTCAACAGTATGCGAATCGTATCGAAATTCGAAAAGCGGTGGAAAAAATGTTTGGCGTCAAAGTTCTAGACGTCAATATCGCCAGGGTCAAGGGAAAGAAAAAGAGATTCGGGCGGTTTGTAACTCAGAAGTCAGATTGGAAAAAAGCGATTGTGACCCTCGCCGACGGCGAATCACTGGACTTTTTCGAGAAAAACGAAAACCTATAGAACAGGGGAAATCATGAGTGTCAAATCATTTAGACCAGTGACTCCATCCAGGCGGTTTATGACCGTAAAATCTCAGGATGGACTGAGCAAAGAGTCTCCCTGTCGTAGCTTGTTGGCTCCACTGCATAAGACCGGGGGACGTAATCACAGCGGTAAAATCACTTCCCGCCATAGAGGTGGGGGGCACAAGCGTCGCTATAGAATCATCGATTTTAAGCGAAACAAATATGATATACCGGGGATTGTGGAGCGCATAGAGTATGACCCCAACAGGACCTCCCATATTGCATTGATAAAGTATGCCGATGGTGAGCGCCGCTATATTTTGGCACCTAAGGGTCTGGTGGAAGGTCATCGAGTCATCTCAGGAAATGATGTAGAGCTCAAGCCGGGAAACAGCCTACCTATGAAGAATATGCCTGAGGGTTCTTGGATTCATAATATTGAGGTCAAGCCTGGTAAAGGCGGTCAGCTAGTTCGTTCCGCAGGAACAGGGGCCAGGCTGATGGCTGTAGATGAAAAAACGGTTGTCATTAAGTTGCCTTCCAGTGAGATGAGAAGGTTGCCGGCAGATTGTTTCGCAACCCTGGGAGTTATTGGGAATCAGGAGCATGAAGGGATTGTAATCGGCAAGGCCGGACGCAGTCGCTGGCTTGGTATTCGCCCGCAAACTCGTGGAATGGCGATGAATCCTAAGGACCACCCCCATGGTGGAGGAGAGGGGCGCTCCAAGTCAGGGCATCATCCCGTATCTCCCTGGGGAAAGCCCTGCAGGGGTTATGTGACCAGGAATCGTAAAAAGTATTCGAATCCAATGATTATTACCAAGAGGAAGAGGAAGAGGAAGTAGACCATGCCCAGATCGATCAAAAAAGGACCTTATATTGATGCCCATCTTCAAAGGAAGATCAACGAGTCCAAGGGGCAGGAGCGAAAGCCGATTATTAAAACCTGGTCTCGCCGAAGCACGATTTCTCCTGAATTCGTAGGACTAACCTTTGCGGTACACAATGGTAAGAAACATGTCCCAGTGTATGTCAGTGAAAATATGGTTGGTCATAAACTTGGCGAATTTGCCCCCACACGAACCTATAAGGGGCATATGGGTTTTACGGAAAGAAAGGTTAGCTTGAAGTAGAAAGGTGAATGTAATGACAGCCAAAGCACATGCAAAAAACGTAAGAATCGGACCCCGGAAGATGCGCCTTATAGCGGACCTTGTTCGTGGGAAATCCGTAGAGAGCGCTTTGACCACCTTAAAGCTGGCCAGAAAGCGTGGGATACCAATTATCCGGAAGTTGATTCTTTCGGCGAAAGCTAACGCGGTTAATAACCACAATATGGATGAAAAAAACCTTTTCGTCAGTGAGGTTTATGTCAATGAGGGCGCGACCCTGAAGCGGGTTCGACCAAGGGCTCGCGGACGTGCCGACCGAGTCATGAAACGTTCGAGCCATACAACCGTGATCCTCGGAGAAAGGTAGGATAGAAAATGGGACAAAAAGTAAACCCCATTGCTTTAAGAGGCGGAATCAATAAAACCTGGGCTTCCACCTGGTTTGCTGAGGGAAAAAATTACGTCGATCTGCTCCATAGTGATCTGAAATTGCGTGTCTTCATCGAGAAGAAGTTCCACAAAAATGGTATTTCTTTCATCCAGATTGACCGTAAGACGGACAAATCCGTAAAGGTGACCATTCATACGGCAAAGCCTGGAATGATTATTGGTCGCGGCGGATCGGAAATAGATAAGCTCCGTCAACAACTTGAAGGTGTAGTTCAACAAAGTGTCTTCATCAATATCAAGGAAATCAAAGATTTCGCCAATAACGCACAGCTCATCGCGGATAATGTGGCTTTTCAGCTTGAGAAAAGGGTTTCCTTTCGCAAGTGTATGAAGCAGGCAATCGGCAGGGCACGTCGAATTGGCTCCAAAGGTGTTCGAATCCAGGTATCCGGGCGACTCGGCGGAGGAGATATGGCTCGAACCGAACATTATATGGAAGGTAGAGTGCCCCTGCACACCTTGCGAGCAAGTATTGATTATGCTCAAGCCAAGGCTTTTACCACTTACGGTGTAATCGGGGTCAAAGCCTGGGTTTATAAAGGCGAGATTTTTTCGCGGTCAAGTGCTGGTCAGCCTCGTGAAGCCGAAACCACAGGAGCTAAGGGAGGCCGTAGAAGACAGGCAGCCGCCCCACAACAAAGAACTTGAGGTAGCAATTAGGAGAGCCATCTGAGGAGAAACTATGCTGATTCCAAAAAAGAGCAAATATCGAAAGCCTCAAAAGGGGAAAATCAAGGGTAAATCCCAGAAGGGAAATTACGTTGCCTTCGGTGAGTTTGGCCTGCAGTCTCTACAGTCCTTCTGGATTACGAATCAGCAGATTGAATCATGCCGGGTTACCATTAATCGTAAGCTTCGCCGAGGTGGAAAGCTCTGGATCAGGATCTTCCCACAAATACAGATTACTAAGAAACCCGCGGAAACAAGAATGGGTAAAGGTAAGGGGTCTCCAGATTCATGGGTAGCGGTCATTAAACCTGGCCGCGTAATTTTTGAGGTTGGAGGAGTTGAATCTAACGTGGCTAAAGCAGCATTGGGTATGGCCGCTTACAAGCTCCCGTGCAAAGCCAGAGTCATCCCAAGAATGGATGTGGGGGGGGAAAAAGCTCAATGAAAAACCAAGAAATAAGAAAACTAGGAATGGAAGATTTGCAGAAAAAGCTTGACGAAAGTCGGAAAGAATTATTCAATCTTCGGTTCCAACATGCGGTAGGTCAATTGGAAAATAAGGCGCGACTTCGTTCCAAGCGTAGAGAAATCGCGAGAATACTTACGATTCTTTCTGAGAATAGGGGCGCTTGAAGGTAGAGATGATCATGGATACAAATCGAAAAATTCCCAAATTAGTTTTCGGGACAGTATGTAAAAAAAGTATGCAGAAATCTGCCACGTTGCGAATTGATTACATGGAAAAGCATGGGCTTTATAAAAAGTATTTAAGACGCTCCAAGACACTGGTTTTTCATGATGAAAACGAAGAGTGTGAGGTAGGAGATCAAGCCTATGTAATGGAGACCCGGCCACTGTCTAAAACAAAGAGACATCGCCTGGTTAAGGTAGCAAAGAAGTAGGTTGAAGCGGGAAGGAAGCAGCAATGATCCAGGAAATGACAAAACTGAAAGTTGCCGACAACAGTGGTGCCCGAGAATTGATGGCATTCAAGGTTTTAGGCGGGACACGACGGAGATACGCTTCCGTTGGGGATCTGGTTGTTGCATCGGTGAAGTCCGCCACACCGGGAAGTAACGTTAAGAAGAAGGAAGTAGTTCGGGCTGTGATCGTAAGAACTCGCAAGGAAATACGACGCCCTGACGGTAGCTGGATTCGATTTGATGATAATGCGGCAGTACTCGTGGACAAGAGCAACAACCCTCGCGGAACTCGCGTGTTTGGACCTGTGGCTCGTGAGTTAAGGGGCAAGAACTTTATGAAAATAGTCTCTCTGGCTCCTGAGGTTATTTGAGGAAGGAAGCGCCATGAAGAATGCCAAATTTAGAATTAAAAAAGGGGACCTGGTGGAAGTTATTTCCGGCCGAGAAAAGGGGAAACGCGGCACGATCATCAAGGTTGATAAAGCCAAGGATCGTGTGTACGTGGAACAGGTTAATCTGATTAAGAAACATGTCAAGTCAAGAGAAGGCAGACCGGGAGAAATCATGGAGAAGGAAGCCGGTATTCATGTTTCTAATGTGATGGCTGTAGATCCAGGAACCGAAAAAGTCAGCCGCG
This sequence comes from uncultured bacterium, assembly GCA_964539825.1. Taxonomy (GTDB): domain Bacteria; phylum Muiribacteriota; class UBA6191; order UBA6191; family UBA6191; genus CAZIKF01. Next base: position 94,874 of record CAZIKF010000008.1, on the reverse strand, counting down.
TAGGATTTAAAGTCCTCGATGATGGAACCAAAGTAAGGATTGCCAAGAAATCTGGGGAAATGTTGGACAAGGAATAAGCCATGGCTGTATTAATGCAAAAATATAAAAAGGAAGTCGTTCCTCAGCTTATGAAGAAGTTGGGTTATGCCAATGTTATGCAGGTTCCCCGCCTTGAAAAGATCGTTGTGAATATCGGCGTCGGGGATGCCAAGGATAATCGCAAACTCGTTGAAGCGTCAGCCAATGAACTAGGTGTAATCACAGGGCAGAAAGCCATTGTTACCAGGGCTCGAAAGTCCCTTTCGAATTTTAAGATTCGTGAAGGTATGCCGATCGGCTCCAAAGTAACTCTACGGGGTCCTAGAATGTTCCACTTTATGCAGAAGTTGGTGAGTTCAGCTTTGCCCAGGGTTAGGGACTTTCAGGGTTTGTCCAGAAAGGCATTTGACGGCCAGGGTAACTATAACCTGGGAGTTCGTGAACAATTGATTTTTCCAGAAGTTGACTACGATCAGATGGAGAAGGTGCGGGGGATGAACATCACATTCGTAACGTCCACCTCGAAAAACGAGGATGCGCTCGCCCTGTTAGAGGAATTAGGACTTCCATTCGTAAGGACCAGGAGTAAGTAATGGCAAAAAAGTCGTTGATCGCCAAGCAGAAGAGACAACCAAAGTTCTCGACCAGAGAATACAACCGCTGTAGTGTTTGCGGCAGGTCAAGAGCTTATATCAGGCGCTTTGATCTGTGCCGTATTTGTTTTCGTGAATTTGCCGGAAATTTGATGCTACCTGGCGTATATAAGGCCAGTTGGTAGGAGAGGGGAACATCATGATGACAGATCCAATTGCAGATATGCTGACAAGAATTCGTAATGCCATTCACAAGAGTTTTCAGAAAGTAAAAATGCCATCTTCAAAGTTAAAAGTGGAGATCGCCAATGTGATGAAAAGTGAAGGCTATATAGAGGATTATGAGATTGAAGGGGAAGCGCCCAAGACGAACCTGGTGCTACACCTGAAATACAAGGAAAGTGAACGAGTTCTTCAGGGCTTAAAGAGAATATCCCGTCCTGGAATTCGTAAATACGTGGGTAAGACAGAGATACCTCGGGTGATGGGTGGTTTTGGAACCGCAGTTCTAACTACCTCCAAGGGAGTTTTAGCCGGTAAGAAGGCTCGGCAACTTGGAATCGGTGGAGAAGTTCTTTGCTACCTCTGGTAGGAGAAACCTATGGAATCGAAAGCAAATACATCAAGAGTTGGAAGGCTTCCAGTGATTTTACCGGAAGGAGTGAAAGCTCAACTGCAGGATGATCAACTGACAGTGAGTGGAAAGCTTGGCACCCTTTCTTTAACAGTCCATTCCAAGGTTGAAGTTGAGATTTCCCCCAGCGCGCTGGTAGTTAGACCAAAAGATGATCATAGAAAGACCCGCGCTTTGCATGGTCTGATGCGTGCCCTCGTAAATAATATGGTGACCGGGGTGTCGCAGGGCTACGAGAAAAAACTCACCCTCGTAGGGGTCGGATACCGTGCTTCTTTACAAGGAAAAAATGTTCAGCTGGAAGTAGGTAAGTCCCATGATGTGATTATGCCTATTCCTGATGGCGTCAAAGCGGAAATCACGAAAAAGCAGGATGAGATTACATTGACTGGAATAGATAAGGCAAAAATCGGACAATTCGCAGCTGAGCTTAAGAGACAGCGACCCGTAGAACCTTATAAGGGTAAGGGAATTCGCTATACCGGCGAGCAGGTTCGACTCAAGGCTGGTAAAAAAGCAGGAAAGAAGTAGAGGTTCGAAATGGCAGATATAAAGGACACAGCAGTACGTAGGATCATGCGGCACCAAAGGGTGCGTAAGAAGGTCCACGGAACTCAGCAAAGACCACGTCTTGTGGTGTTTAAGAGTCTCAAGCACCTCTACGCGCAAGTTGTAGATGATGATGGGCAGCGGACCGTGACCGGCGCCTCAACCCTGAGTCCTGAGATTCGCAAAGCCCTGGGAGGAAAATCTCGTACAGAGCGGGCTCAGGAAGTAGGGAAGCTCATCGCCTTGAGGATCAAGGAAAAGTCAATTGATGAGGTCATATTCGATAGAAATGGGTATCGCTATCATGGGATCGTGAAGGCACTTGCAGAAGTAGTTCGCGATGAGAAGCTTTTACGCTGACGGAGTTAAGCATAATGACCACCAAGGATAAAAACAAAGACGAAAAGGTAGAAGAGCAAGTAGAGGCTAAGACTTCCACACCTGATGTTGTTGTAGAAAAAGTTGCAGAAGCAGTGGCTGATGGATCGCAGGAAACTGTTGAGCCAGTGGCAGACGAAGGTGAAAAGAAACCTGAGTTTTCTACCCCATTGGAAAAAGTGGCTCCTGAGCCGGCTGCCGAAGGCAAGCGCAGCGATGGGCACAGAAGAGAGCAAAGTGAGGATGAGCAGGAATTAATTGAAACGGTTGTCCGAATTTCCAGGGTGGCTAAAGTGGTCAAAGGCGGTCGACGCTTCAGTTTTTCAACGATCTCTGTTGTTGGTGATGGTAAGGGGCGCGTCGGTGTTGGCCTGGGAAAAGCAAATGAAGTACCCGGTTCTATTCAGAAAAGTTTTGCGAATGCTAAAAGGAATATGATTTCCACCGTGATGGTAAATGGTACGATTCCTTACGAAGTCTCGGCCAAGAGTGGCGCTGGAAAAGTTTTTTTGAAACCAGCATCCGAAGGTACCGGGGTGATTGCCGGAGGCTCAATTCGGGCCGTCGTCGAAGCTGCCGGATATCGAAACATTCTCTCGAAATCCCTGGGTTCGAATAATCCTGTAAATGTGTTGAGAGCCACCGTTAAGGCCCTGGAGAGTCTGCAGTCTTTGAAGGATATTTCCAAGCTTCGCGGACGAACCACGGATGAGATCTTTCATTAGGAGCAGCCATGAAGCAGATCAAAGTAACCCGCGTTCGCAGCAGTATCGGAATCTCCGGCCGTCAGAAGGCAAATTTGGACGCTTTAGGTCTTATGAAGACTAACGCGAGCAAAATCCATAATTCCAGACCGGAGATCCTTGGAATGATTAAGAAAGTTGCCCATCTTGTGGTGGTAGAAGAGTTAATGGAAGAATCGGCGGGCTCGGAGTCAGCTGAGTAACTGGCATAGATTCTAAAAGAAGAGGCGGTGTTCCCCATGTTGGAAATTGGCAAAATCGGGCGAATAAAAAGCAGGACTAATAAAAAGCGATATAACCTGGGATTTAGCGCCGGGTCCAAGACATGCGGCCGGGGGCAGAAGGGTCAGCTTTCCCGTTCAGGAAGTTCTCATCCATATGTAGGTTTCGAAGGTGGACAAACTCCATTGTTTCGCCGGGTTCCAAAAAGAGGGTTTAACAATATTTTCAGGGTCGAATATGTACCTCTAAATCTTTCGGTACTCAATACCTTTGAAGACGGAAGCGAGATCACACCAGAGCTTCTCATCGAAAAGGGATGGCTTCATCCAAGGGGAAGAGTCAAAGTCCTCGGTGGTGGAGAGTTAACCAAAAAGCTAACTGTTAAGGCACATAAGTTTTCCCAGTCTGCTGAGGCCAAGATTAAGAGTGCTGGTGGAACTGTAGAGGTTGTGAGTGCTTAAAATTCTTCAAAACATCTGGACTATAGATGAACTTCGATCTCGAGTTCTCTTCACTTTGGGCATGGTTGCCGTCTTTCGGCTTGGATGCCAGATTCCCACCCCGGGTGTCGATCCGGAAGCGGTTGCAAATGTCTTTCAAGGTCAACAAGGTGTGCTGGGATTTTTGAACATGTTTTCCGGGGGCGCCCTGGAAAGATTCAGCGTTTTCTCATTAGGCATTGCTCCTTATATCAACGCTTCTATCATTATGCAGCTTCTCGTGTATGTAGTTCCCTATCTTGAACGGCTGCAGAAGGAAGAGGGTAGCGAGGGGCGCAAGAAGATTCAGATGTATACAAAATATGGAACCGTCTTCCTTGGTTCTGTTCAGGCCCTGGGTATTTCCACCTGGCTTGAGTCGATGCCCGGTGTGGTCCTCCCCAATATGCTGGGGTGGAAATTTACCGCCATGGCTGTCATTACCCTTTCTGCAGGTACCGCATTCATCATGTGGTTAGGGGAACAGATGACTTCCAAAGGGATTGGAAATGGAATGTCTCTGTTGATTACGGTTGGAATTCTGGCGACATTTCCTGCGGCCATCGTGGAAACAATTCAAGTGACCGACTTCTCCAATATTCCCAGTGTGGCACGTATTACAACGATTACCGCCATTTGTTTATTTGTAATAGCGGCAATTGTGTATATCCAGGATGGAGTCCGAAAGATTCCAATTCAGCATGCGCGTCGTACCGCTGGAGGCCGGACCCAGGGCGGGCTCAAGTCTTTTATTCCCTTAAGGGTGAATATGGCTGGAGTGATACCCATCATTTTTGCTTCCTCGGTGATGATGTTTCCACCCTTAATTTTTCAATACCTCCAAAACCGTTTCCAACATGATTTTTTTGTGACAGCCTCGATCTGGTTCGGTTATACCCATTGGTTCCATATCAGTGCATACGTTCTTCTAATCGTCTTTTTTACGTATTTTTATACGGCTATTCAGTTGAACCCAACTGAAATGGCGGAGAACCTCAAGAAGTACGGGGGGTTCATTCCCGGGATCCGTGCAGGGCGTAAGACTGCAGATTTCATTGACCGGATCGTTACCAGAATCACGCTTTGCGGAGCATTGTTTCTGGCACTGGTGTCAATCATCCCACCCCTGATGACCAAGTACTTGAACGTCACGTTCTATTTTGGAGGAACTAGTCTCCTTATCGTGGTCAGCGTGATGCTGGATACCGTGAGGCAAATGGAATCTTATATGGTTACTCGCCATTATGAAGGATTTATGAGGTCATAATGAAATTCTTGATTATGGGACCTCCCGGAGCAGGGAAGGGGACACAGGCAGTGATGCTTGCTGAGCAATTCGGCATTTCTCACCTGTCCTCCGGAGATCTTCTGCGGCAATCTGTTCAGGAGGGTCAGGAATTGGGTATGAAAGCGAAATCCTATATGGATTCCGGTGGATTGGTTCCTGATGAAGTGATGATAGAGATGATTTTGAAAGTGGTAGTGGACCTTGTGGCTAAAAATCAGGGGTTTCTACTGGATGGTTTTCCGAGGACACTGGACCAGGCCCAGGCTCTCGATGAGGCATTTGGAAGCCGTGGGGTGAAGGTTGATCGCGTGATCAACTTGAAAGTTGAGGACTCTGTTGTTGTAGCCCGGTTGTCGGGTCGGAGAGTCTGCTCTGAATGTGGCAAGATCTATCATATTCAGGACCTGCCGCCTATTAAGGAAGGGTACTGTGATTCCCATCCTGATATGGAGTTAACCATCAGAACTGATGATCAGGAAAAAGTGGTTCAGCAAAGACTGGATGTTTACCGCGAAAATACGGAACCCATACTTGGATATTACAAAAAAATGGGGGTCGTACTTGACATCGAAGGAAATCACGATAAAAAGGAGATTACACAACGGATCGTTTCCGAACTCGCAAATGAGTCTGAAGCGGCGGTTGAGTCAAGGGGGCAAGTGTCATGAAGGTAAGATCATCGGTTAAGAAGATTTGCGAAAAGTGCAAAATCATTCGAAGAAAAGGTGTAGTTCGTGTAATTTGCGAAACGGCCAAGCACAAGCAGAGGCAAGGGTAGGAGGAATCATGGCAAGGATCGCAGGTATTGATTTACCGAGGCAAAAGAGGGTGGAGTATGCCCTGACCTATATTTATGGGATTGGGATCACGGCTTCCCGAGATATCCTTACCGGCCTGGGTGTGGATTTTGACACACGTGTAAAAGATTTGACTGATGGGGAAATCTCCAAAATCGCCAAAGAAATCTCGGAAAATCGAAAGGTTGAAGGAGATCTGCGCCGTGAAGTCAACATGAACATCAAGCGATTGATGGACATCGGTTGTTATCGTGGTCTTCGCCATCGAAGAGGGCTTCCTGCCCGCGGGCAAAGAACCAAAACTAACGCAAGGACCCGTAAAGGTCCTCGTAAAACTGTCGGAGCAAGGCGAAAGAAGTAGGTTAGTACCATGGGTGTAGCGAAGAAAGTTAAAAGGACGATTACAAAAGGGCGATGCTACATTCGTTCCTCTTTCAATAACACCATCGTCAGTCTTACGGATATGTCCGGTGACGTGGTCGCGTGGTCCAGCTCGGGCAACGTAGGATTCAAAGGCTCACGAAAGAACACTCCCTATGCAGCTCAACTAGCCGCCAACAAGGTGGTCAAGGAAGGGCAGGATATGGGCATGAATTTGGTTGAAATTTATGTAAGTGGTCCTGGACAAGGGAAAGATTCAGCGGTAAAGGCATTTCACCATTCCTCAATCAGGGTAGCTGGAATGAAAGATATTACGCCCCATCCTCATAATGGATGCAAATTGAAGAAACGTAGAAGGATGTAAGTGCTTGAAGGCACAGGAGAAGGATCATGGCTAGATATCGAGGTTCAGCTTGCAAAATCTGCCGCAGGGCTAAAGTAAAGCTGTTTTTGAAGGGGGAGCGGTGTTATACCGTTAAGTGCGCCATAGAGGCCAGACCTGGTGTTTTACCAGGATCTCAGCCAAACAGAAGGCTCAAAAAGCTCTCAAACTACGGAGTTCAACTTCAAGAAAAGCAAAAGTTGCGTAACACCTATGGTGTTCTGGAGCATCAGTTCGGTCGCTATTATCACATGGCCAAAAAGCACCCGGTGACCGGAGAGGCATTGTTTCAGATACTGGAGTCCAGGTTGGACAATCTGGTTTACCGCATGGGATTTGGAAGTTCCCGTGCACAAGCCAGGCAAATGGTATCCCATGGACACTTTTTGCTGGATGGGTGTAAGGCCAGTATCCCATCCATTCTTGTAAAGCCCGGAGCGAAAATTTCGCTTAAAGAAGGCTCCAAGGTCCAGAAGAGAATTCAAGGGAACTTTGTGAACGCAGCATCACGGGGAATTCCCGCCTGGGTTGATGTAGATGGAACAGCAATGACGGGTTCGTACACACGAATGCCATCGCGTAATGAGCTTGAGATGGACATTCAGGAAAACCTCGTAGTCGAGTACTATTCCCGTTAATTCTTGAGGAGGAGACCAAATGATTAAGGTACAGGAACCGAATTATAAGATGGAAAGAGTTCAGTCCAATACTGCTACTGAAGGTAGCTTTGTTTTTGAGCCCCTGGAGAGAGGCTTTGGTCTAACCCTCGGAAATTCACTTAGGAGAGTACTCCTCTCGGCTATGCCGGGAATTGCCATATCTTCCGTGAGAATCCATGGTGTTTTACATGAGTACTCCTTTATTGACGGAGTCCAGGAAGATGTTTTGGAAATCTTGCTAAACCTCAAGCAAGTTGTATTGGCTCAAAACGAAGAGCTCAATGAGCAGCTCACAGTAAGTATTCAAAAGAAGGGTGTAGGGCCTGTGACTGCCGGAGACATCACTGGAGATCCCAGAATCAAAGTTGTGAATTCCGACCTCGTTATTTGTACTATCACGAAGGAAAATGTAGAAGTCGGAATGGAACTCGATATTAGAACTGGCAGAGGCTATGATCAAAATTGGCAGGGTACGGGAGACGAGAGTCTTGATACCATGTTTCTGGATGGGCATTTTACACCTGTTCGAAAAGTCAGTTATTCGGTATCAGATGCTCGTGTAGGTCAAGACATCAATTATGACAAGCTGGTTTTGAACCTGGAGACCAATGGGGCTATGTTCCCTGAGGAAGCACTGCGCTTTGCCTCCAAAATGCTTCGATCCTATTATGAGTTTATTTCTAAGATCGAGGTGGAATCTCCCTATCCAAGTTTGGATTTCCAACTGGAAGGGAAGCAGGAAGAAAATATCGAATCCAACGATGATATCACCATCAAGGATTTGGAGTTTTCAGTTCGTTCCCGTAATTGCCTTGAGATCGGAAACATTAAAACACTCGGTCAACTTGCTGAGGTTTCTATTGATGAACTGATGCAGATCAAGAACTTCGGAAAGAAGTCTTTGACGGAGATACGAGAAAAGTTATCCCAGTATGGTCTGAAGCTCAAGGACGATCGAGAAGGGGTGTAAAATGCGCCATCGAGTACGAAAAAGTAAACTCGGGAGAAGGCCCGATCACCAGTTAGCCTTACGCAGGAACCTGGTTTTTGCCCTTCTAACCCATGGTCGGATTCGAACTACGCTGGCAAAGGCTAAGTTGGCAAGTTCGGTAGCCGAGCGCCTTATCACACTCGTGAAACGGGGACTGGCTGACGAGGCTACCAGAGATCGCAGTGAGAAGGGGGCTATTTCCTTCTTTACAAGTGGTCAAAACAAAAGAAATCTGGTTGCTCTTACACCCAAACAGCGAAAGCTGAAGAAGCGCACGGAAAAGGCAGGCAAAAAGTTTGAGACACCAGAAGAGCAGCCTCGAATTGTGAAGAAGTTGTTTGACGAGATCGCTCCAACTTATGCCACCCGCGCTGGCGGCTACACAAGAATTTATCGTCTTGGCCAGAGACTTGGGGATGGTGCGGAAATGGCCATTCTTGAACTGGTCTAGATTCTTGCATTTATCGGTTAGACCCAAACAGGGAACTTCCCTTGTTGCGCGTTGCTAATCTCTCCAAGGATTTTAACGGCAAGAATCTTTTTCATGGGCTAAATTTCGAGCTTTCCGCTGGTAAAATTACAGGTTTGTTAGGCAAGAATGGGTCGGGTAAGTCTACCTTAGGGAAAATTTTACTTGGAATTCTTGATCCTGACGAAGGAGCCGTTGAATTCCCTGGTTCAGATCAACCCAGTGAGGGGCTTCCCTGTCATCGAGACAAAGTATATTACGTTTTCCAGAATCCCGATGATCAAATTGTAGGAACCGTGGTTCGCGATGATGTTGCCTTTGGCTGTGAGAATCGTTCGCTTCCCAGGGAGATTCTTATAGAGAGAGTCGAAACTTCCCTGGAACGTACTGGCTTAAAGGGACTGGAGAATGCCAATCCCATGATGCTCTCTGGAGGTCAAAAGCAAAGACTGGCCATTGCCGGGGCTTTAGCCGTGGAGGCAAGAGTTCTCATTCTTGATGAGCCGTCGGCCATGTTGGACCCCGATGGCCGTTCCCAGGTGCTCGAATTACTGGGCGAATTAGTTCGGGAAGGGATCTGTATTCTGTTAATCACCCATCTTCCCGAGGAAATACTATTGTGCGACAACCTGCTGGTTCTTAGGGACGGCGGGATGAAATCCTTTGAAGATCCAAAACGCTTTTTCCTCGATGGGTTCGCCTCCGATCTAAAGATTGATGATCCCGATGAAATTCTCTTGGAAAGGATGGGGCTTTGGGAACTGTTCAATTCTTAAAATTCCAGTCCTTCCAACATCATTACATGCAAGGAACTCCCTTTGAGAGCCTCGGTTTAGAGATTCCCGCGATGGAACTTGAACTACGGGGTATCTACGGAATTTTTGGATCCACGGGTTCGGGCAAGAGTACCTTTTGTAAATTGGTGGCTGGACTACTGGATGGCGGTGACAAAGTGGTCGAGGCACCCTGGCCGACAAAACAGATCCCCTTCCATGTGGGGTACGTGTTCCAGCAACCTGAGCATCAGGTGTTTGAAGAAACAGTCAGGGCTGAATTGTGCTTTGCCCTGCGGAATTTTAAGGTGGATGAGGGCGAGTGGGAGATTCGTTGTAGGGAGTCGTTGGATTTGGTAGGTCTTCCGGAGACCTTGCTTCAAAGAGATCCTCTCCAATTGAGTGGCGGTGAAAAAAGGCGCGTAGCCATCGCGTCAATCCTTGCCTATCGGCCAAAGCTTTTGATTTTGGATGAACCCCTGGCAGGGGTGGATGGTCCCGGGAAAAGGCGTATAATTGATACGATTTTGGCTGTAGAGAGATCGGGGGCAACCATATTCTGGGTGAGCCATGACCTCAACGATCTGTTGCGGCACGCAAAGCGCTCCTTGTATTTTAAGGAGGGTCGGCTGGAGTCCCTGGGAAACACCTTTGAAGTGATTAAGAATTGCGGATTGGAAAAGTCAATTTTGATTCAATTCATGGAGCAGCTCTGTGAGGTCAAGAATTGGGAGAATCCAGTCCCTGATCCCGGCAACCTCAAGCGGATTCAGGAGACTTTCATAAATGCCAGGGAGAACCTATGAGCCCGTCCTTTCGTCAGCGCAAAGATTTGATCGGTTTTTGCCACCTTCTATATCAGCGTGGTTACATGGTTTCTTCTGACGGGAATCTATCGGTACGCCTTGAAGATGGTTTTCTCACGACTCCCTCGGGAAGAAATAAGGGACTCATTGGTCCAGAAGACCTGGTTAGTGTTGATGAAAATGGAAATCCAAGGCAACTTGACTCCAAGCCCTCTTCTGAATTTCTAATGCACCAAAGGGTCTACCAGCTACGCCCCGAGATAAATGCGGTTGTTCATTGTCATCCTGTTTACGCTACCGCGTTGGCAGCTTCCTCAGTGGAGTTGGATTCCTGTCTTTTGACTGAATCCATTGTCACTGTTGGTTCTGTTCCCCGCGCTCCTTTGGCGATTCCTTCCACGCAAGAGATTCCGCAAAGTATAGCTCCGCTCGTACCCCACACCGATGTTCTCTTGCTCCAAAACCATGGGGTACTAGCCTATGGAAAGACTTTGGAAGAAGCGTATAATCGCCTGGAAACAGTCGAACATTACGCAAAAATTCAATACTTGCTGCACCTGGCGGGAATTGCCACACCAGTGCGTGGAGAAGAAGTGGAACGTCTCGAGAATCTTCGCAAAGGATACGGTCTTGAAGGACCTTATGTGCCTTGCAACCGTGAATCTAAGAGTGGAACTGAGTCTGAAATGGAAAAAATTGCCGCGACAGTAGCAAGGATTTTGAAAGAGAAGATGCGGTAGGGGGGATTTGAACCCCCACAGCCTTACGGCCACAGGTCCCTCAAACCTGCGTGTCTACCAATTCCACCACCACCGCTGGAAGGGCCTCAATGTAGCGGATTTTTTAGGCCTTGTAAAGTGGGAATTTTCCTATTCATATTCCATTTGACGCCGACATTTTGATGAACTAACATGGATGCTCCCTGGACCATTACTCCCTTGATGTGGGTGATTTCGCTGGCGGTACGAAAGGTTCCAGCTCCAGATTTGGACCAGGGGATTAAGACCCGGAGCCACTCAGTGGATTCGGATGGGAAGGATCGAACATGAATCAGCAGCAGCAAGATCCAGGTTGGGTCGGTTGGAAATCGATTGTTCTGGGCATCATTCTCCTATACTTCCTCAAACCATTTGGAACCCCGGTGCAGCAGGTTGCCGCTCCCACTCAAGAGGTAGCCGACGCGGTGCAGAAGACACAGAAAGATGTTGGTTTTCTCGCCTCGGTTCTCTCTAAGGAAAAACGCCAGGAAATTCTTACTTCCATCAATTGGGAAACCAACGAGAACTACGAGTTAGATGGGGACCCCCGGGCTAAGAAGGGTGGTAAGCTGCGAATGGCCGCGTCGAATTTTCCCGCGACCATCAGAACCACCGGAAAAGACTCCAGTGACACCCAGGTAGCCATGATCGAATCACTGGTTTACCAGACCCTGGTTGGCTTAAGCGCCGATCCCTTCTACTTTTATCCGCAGCTAGCCACGCATTGGGCCATGTCCGGTGACAAAATGACCTACTATTTCCGCATCGATTCCGATGCGAAATGGTCGGATGGGAATCCGGTTGTGGCAGCGGATGTAGTAGCGAGCTGGGATCTCTATTCCAGTAAAGACATTCAGGATCCTGCAACCAACGAAGTTTGGAGTAAGTTTTTACGGCCTGTGATTTTGGATGATCGAACTGTGATGGTGAAGGCCAAAGAGCTTCACTGGCGAAATTTTATGACCTTCGCTTCCAGTTTCTTTGTACTGCCGAGTCATATTCTTTCCAAGATTGAAGGAAAGAAATATATGAAGAAGTATAACTGGAAAATGCTGCCTGGTTCGGGGCCCTATATCCTCGATAAGATTGATAAACCCAATCTGATTACCTTCAAACGGCGGAAGGATTTCTGGGGTATTGATAAGTACCAGTACACTGGTTTGTATAACTTTGACAAATTTGAATATATGTTCGTGCGGGACCAGGAACTGGTCTGGGAAAAGTTCAAGAAAGGCGAATTCGACTATATGCCGATCTATCGTTCTCATCGCTGGGTGAAGGAAACCAGCTTCGATAAAATTCAAAAAGGCTGGATTCAAAAGCGTAAGGTCTTTAATCGCAAGCCGAAAGGTACCCAGGGGTTTTCCTTTAACCAGCGAAAGTGGCCCTTCAATGATATTAAGATCCGCGAGGCCTTTGCATATCTCTGGAACCGGGGAGCCCTGATGGAAAAACTCATGTTCAATGAGTATATTTTCCTGGATTCCCACTTTCAAAATTCCCCTTATATGGGTAAGAAGATCCCTAAAGTTCGCTATAACCCCGATACAGCCCGTGAACTGCTGGCTGAAGCCGGGTGGAAAGAACTGAATAGCGAAGGCTGGTTGGAAAAGGACGGCGAAATCTTCCAACTCGATATGAACTATGTGGGTAAGTGGTCCGAGAAGTTCTATACCGTATTTCAAGAGGATTTGAAAAATGTGGGAATCAAGCTGAACCTGAAGGAAATTACGTGGGCTACGAAAATTAAGGAAGTGAATGATCGTAGTTTCGCGTTGACCACTGGCGCTTATACGGGTTCAAGTTTTCCCAATCCCGAAGTTCTCTATCATTCCAAGTTCGCGGACGTTAAAAACTCCGGGAATCGGTGGGGTGTTAAGAACAAGAGAGTCGATGAGCTTTGTGAAAATTACAATGCCGAATTCGATTATGATAAGCGCGTTGAGATGCTCGTTGAACTTGATGATATCCTGACCAATGATTACACCATCGCATTCGACTGGTTCGCACCAGCGGAGCGCCTGGTCTATTGGAACAAATTTGGAATGCCCGTTTCTGCATTGGCTAAGACTGGTGATTATAGAGACGCGCCTAGTTATTGGTGGTTTGACGAAGAGAAAAACAAGGCACTGGAGACAGCCCGGGCGAATGGTACCGACCTTCCCATTGGTGAAGTTCGAGTTGACCACTGGGGTAGTAAGTAAGGAGCTTCAATGGGGACTTATATTCTACGCAGAATCCTCTTGATGATTCCCACCTTTATTGCGATCACGTTCATTTGCTACGGGATTATGTGGGTGGTTCCAGGGGGACCTGTGGAACAAGCCATCATGAAGTATGAGGCTGCGGCCACGGGTGGCGGTGCGGGTGGAGAAGTGGCTTCGGGAGGTTCAACCACAGGTACTCAGTCTTTTCAGGTCTCCGATGAAATGGTTGAAGAGCTTAAAAAAATCTATGGGTTTGATAAGCCGTTTCATATTGCTTACCTGAGTTGGCTGTGGAATGTATGTCAGTTTGACCTGGGGGAGTCTTATATCTATAGCGAGCCCGTATGGGAACGAATCTATACTCGCTTTCCAGTGTCCCTGTTTTTTGGAGGAATCGGCTTCCTCCTGGGCTATATTATCTGTATTCCGCTCGGTATTTTTAAGGCCATGCGCCACGGAACCATGTTTGATTGGTCTAGTTCAATCATCGTCTTCGTAGGTTACTCAGTACCAGGTTTTGCCATGGGTCTGGTGCTATTGGTTTTATTCGGAGGCGGCAGCTACTGGGATGTATTTCCCCTGGGTGGAATGGTTTCACAGAATTTTGAAGAACTCTCCCTGTGGCAGAAAACCCTGGATCTCACGCATCACTCCATCTTGCCAGTTTTTTGTTATATGCTCGGTGGATTTGCGGTGACGACCATGTTAATGAAAAACTCTCTCATGGAAAATCTTGGTGCGGACTATGTACGTACTGCATTTGCCAAGGGGCTTGAAGAGAGAGTTGTAGTATTCAAGCATGTATTACGTAATTCCCTGATCCCCATTGCTACGGGAATCGCTCACTTTTTATCCATTCTATTGGCAGGTTCTTACCTGATTGAGCGTGTTTTTAATATTGATGGGATCGGGCTCTTAGGTTATGACGCCCTGGTTTCCAGAGATTATCCGGTAACTCTCGGGGTGATCGTGATTGCTAGTATTCTGAGCCTTGTGGGAAACCTGATCGCGGATATGATGTACGCACTTATTGATCCCAGGATTCGGTTCAAGTAAGAGGAAAAGCTATGGAGAACAAGGATCTGCTCATCGTCCTCGGACTGGTCTGCCTGGTTGATTCGGTGAGAAATTCCATCATACGGGGTGTGATCTACTTTTTTTCCAACCTCCCCAATCTCGTAGTTTTCTTATTTTGGAGCCTTTTGCGATCGCCGTGGTTAATTGCGGATCTCTGGCGATCGATTCGAAACTATTTCACCTCTCCCATTTTTTCCAAGAGAGCCCAGAAGTTTAAGAAACTGAAGCGCGGGTATTGGTCCTTTCTTCTGATTGTGGGAGTCTTTCTCTTCTCCTGGTTATTACCCCTATTTATCAACGATACCGCCTGGCACGTGCGCTATGATGGAAAATCCTATTTCCCCATTTTCTATGAATTACCCATAGTCTCCAAAATTATTCCCTATTACCCTTCTAAGATCTTTTACGACCATGAATTTGGCCTGAAAGGTAAGAACCCGGTCAACTACAGGAAATTGAAGAAGCATTTTGAAGCGCAAGGTAAAGGCAATTCAGTACTTTTAGCCCCTTACGAATATTCACCTACTGAAAATAACCTCACCGAGTATCCCGATGCTGAACCGCCTCACCGCCCTGACGGCAGACACTGGTTTGGTACCGATGACAGGGGTCGGGATGTCTTCGCCAGACTTGCCTACGGATTTAATATTTCAATGACTTTTGCCTTGTTGGTGACTTTTTTCTCATACCTGATCGGGGTGGCTATTGGCGGTTACCTGGGCTACTTTGGCGGAATTTTCGATATTGTAGTCCAGCGGATTGTCGAAATCTGGTCTTCCATCCCCTTTCTCTATGCCATCATGATTGTGGTTAGTATCGTGGGTGAAGTGCATCTTGGCTGGCTGGTAGTACTGTTAGCCGCGTTTGGGTGGATGGGAATGACATATTATATTCGCGGAGAATTCTTAAGAGAGAAGGCAAAGGACTATGTGTCCGCGGCAATTTCCATTGGGCACAAAGATCACACGATCATATTCAAGCATATCCTTCCTAACTCCCTGACACCTGTGATTTCCTTTATGCCCTTTGCCATTGTAGGGAATATTACATCGTTGGTATCTCTTGATTTTCTTGGATTTGGCCTGGCTCCTCCCACTCCAAGCTGGGGAGAAATGATGAGCCAGGGTATGTCTCATCTGAAGGATCCCTGGTTGGTATTTGCCCCTCTGGGCGCGTTGTTTCTAACACTCATGCTGGTTTCTTTCATCGGAGAGGCCGTGCGCGAGGCTTTTGATCCTAAACAATATTCTAGACTGCGCTAAGGACATTCATGGAAAAGGCAGAGCTTCTTAACGTCAAAGGTCTCAAGACCTACTTTCGAACCGAAGCAGGAACCGCTCGAGCTGTGGACGGAGTGGATTTTAATGTTTTCGAGGGTGAAGTTCTGGGTATTGTAGGTGAATCAGGCTCAGGAAAATCCGTAACCTCCCTTTCCTTGATGCGCCTTATTCCCAATCCCCCCGGATATATTGCCGGCGGGTCCATTGATTTCTCTGGAAGGGACCTTTTAAAACTCACCTATCCGGAGATGCGAAAAATAAGGGGAAATGAAATTTCCATGATCTTTCAAGAGCCCATGACTTCCTTGAACCCGGTGTTCACCATCGGGGATCAAATCATGGAACCCATTCTTCTACACCAGGGAGTAGATAAGACAGAGGCTGCGGATAGAGCCGTGCGTATGATGGAATTGGTGGGGATACCCGGCGCGCGTCAAAGGCTCCACGATTACCCTCATCATTTTTCAGGCGGTATGCGCCAGAGAGTCATGATTGCCATGGCACTGGCCTGTAATCCAAGGTTGTTGATCGCAGATGAGCCCACCACGGCACTCGATGTCACCATACAAGCCCAGATTTTAGAGTTGATGCTGCAGATTCGTGAGGAGAATGATGAGGCAGCGATTATATTGATTACCCATGATATGGCAGTTGTAGCCGGAGTGTGTGATCGGGTTGTGGTGATGTATTGCGGTATGGTTCAGGAAATAGCGACCATTGATGACATTTTTTATAACCCGCTCCATCCCTATACCCAGGGGTTGCTGGAATCGATTCCCAACCCGGAAAAGAAGAAAGAAAGACTGCGGGCTATCCCCGGGATTGTACCCAATATCCTGGGATTACCCAAAGGATGTAAATTTTGTACTCGCTGTCCCAAGAAAATGGATATTTGCGAACAAGAAGAGCCCAAACTGGAAGAGGTCAGGCCAGGTCACTTTGTCAGGTGTTTTCACGATAGCGCAAAGTCGGGCGCATAAGGCGGATTTGGAATGGAATCGAAGAAGCGCTTGCTCGAGGTAAGAGACTTAAAAATGCATTTTCCCGTTACCGGCGGGCTTTTGAGTCAGGTTGTGGGGTATGTAAAAGCTTTAGACGGTGTGAGTTTTGATGTCTTTGAAGGGGAAACCCTGGGATTGGTAGGAGAGTCTGGCTGTGGAAAATCCACTACGGGACGCTGCATCATCAAGCTCTATGAGCCTACCGCAGGCAAGATTATTTTCCATTCCCGCAGGGGGCCGGTTGATTTAACCGAACTCGATAGAGACTCCATGCGCCCTTATCGCTCTGAAATCCAGATGATTTTCCAAGATCCGTATTCCTCTCTGAATCCCAGGATGACCGTGAAAACTATCATTGAGGAGCCCCTGGTTATCCATAATCCAAAGATGAATTACCGTGAACGGGAAGATCGGGTGCTCTATCTTCTTGATCGTGTGGGTCTTCGGGCTGATCAGGCTGAAAGATACCCGCACGAGTTCTCTGGGGGTCAGAGGCAGAGAATCGGAATTGCCCGGGCCCTCTCCACCAATCCTAAGTTAATCATCGCTGATGAACCGGTATCAGCCCTAGATGTTTCCGTGCAGGCCCAGGTTGTAAACCTGATGATGGATCTGCAGGAGGAATTCAAGCTCACTTATATATTCATTGCCCATGATTTGGCAGTGGTAAAGCACATCTCAGAGAGAATCGCCGTAATGTACCTCGGTAACATGGTAGAGTTGGGTCCTGGCGATCCCATTTACGAAAACCCTGTCCACCCTTATACCCGGGCCTTGCTTTCGGCTACACCCGTAGCTGATCCTCGTGCCAAACTAAAGGATCGCATCGTGTTGCAGGGGGACGTACCTTCCCCAACCAACAAACCTTCAGGCTGTGGTTTTCGAACCCGCTGTCCTCTGGCCGAACCATCCTGTAGCGATGAGGCGCCTGCTTTTCAGTCCTTTGAGTCGGGACGTCACGTCGCCTGTCCTCATGTTGAGGAATAGGAGCATCCGAAACAAGAGAACAGCTCCCAGGGAAGCCTTCAATGCTGTTATAAAATGAAGGAGTTTTTATGAGTCAACGTGGGTATGCCAATTCGATTTTTAGGACGGTTCTATCAATCTTATTGCTTCTTTTTTTAGGGGTATTGATCTGGCAGCAGGATGCCAGGGAAGAAAAGCTGATTCAGCTATATAAGGACCATCAGGAGTTAAGCTCACAGATAGGGAGAACTCAACAGAAGATGGATGCTCTGACTCAACAGATTCGGGCGGGAGTTCGGCTCAATACCTCAACGGGTTCTGCTCAAAGTTCGGGAAGGCGAAAATTCCTGCATCCTGAAGTTAAAAACGTTCTGGAAGGAATCCCCCCCAAGGAAGCGCCGCCTGAGGCTAACACCAATGGAGTTTTACATAAGGTTTACGCTTTTCAGGGAACGGACCCCAAGGGTATGAATTTCATCATCGAGAATTCCGCTGGACTGAGTGAGGATATTCAAGAGTATGTGAGTATGTTTCTCGCGGGGAGATCTCCCAGTGATCCTTCCAAATTTTATCCCTTGCTTGCACAGAGAGTGGAGGTCACCGATGACTCCCGGGAATATACAATTTACCTGAGGAAAGGTGTTAAATGGCATAAACCGGTGGTTGATTTTTCCAATAAGCGATACGAATGGCTTAAGGGAGATCGATTTGTCACAGCCCATGATATTAAGTACACAGTGGATTTGATTCTCAATCCGGCGGTACAGGCGGCACACATTCGAAACTACTACCAGGATATTGAGAATGTCAGGGTGCTTGACGACCACACTCTGATCATTCGCTGGAAGAAAAAGACTTACCAGTCCTTTTCCTTCACTCTTGGTCTATGGCCCACTCCCCGTTGGCTCTATGGCTACGATGAAGATGGACAGCCTTTCCCGAGCACTACAGCAGGATTGAAATTCAATGAGCACTGGTACAACAACAGAGCCATAGGCTGTGGGCCATACCAGTTCGTAAAATGGCGCCAGCAAGAAATCATAGAGCTGAAGAGATTCGAGGAATTTAATGGGAAAAAACCTCCCATTCAAGAGATTCACCTCCATATGATTCGAGACAAGAATCAGCAATTATTGAACTTTCAATCAGGTCTCCTTGACCTACATGAGCTGCCTGTAGCCCAATATCGAGAAAATGTTCTGGAGGCCCCAATCTCTGGTCCCTATCGCAATGGAACCTACAACGTTCATACCGTAACCAAAATGGTCTACCGCTATATTGGATGGAATCTCGATGATTATCGATTTAAGGATCCAAAAGTTCGACGGGCCATGACACATGCCATCGATCGAGATTTCGTGGTAAAGAATGTCCTAAATGGCCTGGGAACGGTGACTACCGGTAGCTTTTATCGTCATTCAAACGCCTATGATGAAACCTTAAAGCCCTGGAAATTTGATCTGGATGAGGCTTCCAGGTTACTGGAGGAAGCGGGTTGGAAGGATGAAGATAAGGATGGGGTCCGAGAGAAGAAAATCGATGGGAAACTGAGGCCTCTTGAATTCCCGCTTCTTATCTATGGATACAGACCTGAAGTTCGATCATGGTCCACTCTTCTCAAGGAGAATCTCTATAAAATAGGGGTTCGCTGTACCCTTGTACCGGTGGAATGGTCGGTGATGCTTAAAAGAATGGAAGATAGGGAATTTATCGCGTATACCGGGGGCTGGGGACTTGATTACGACGGAGATCCCTACCAGATCTGGCATTCCTCACAGGCTGATCAGCCCAAGAGTTCGAATCGTATTGGATTTAGAAATACTGAGGCGGACAAGATTATTGAAAAGCTCAGGGAGACCTTCGATCCTGATGAGAGGGTAAAGTTACAGCACCAGTTTCATGCCATCTTACATAAGGAGCAGCCTTATTCCTTTCTTTATTCAGAGAAAAACGTAGTGGCTTTGCAGCAGAGGGTGAAAAATGTGAGCTTTCAGAAGATGCGTCCCCATGTTCAGACGATGAATTGGTATATCCAATAATAGGATCGGTACAGTGCAGCAATATATCGTAAAGCGTTTGCTGGTGATGATTCCCACCCTTCTCGCAATTACGGTAATTGTCTTTGTGATTTTACAAATCGCCCCGGGTCGACCTGGCGGAGCGGCATCGGGTGATTCGGAAGCGGCCGGTAAACAGGCCGGTATGGACGGCTATCGAATCTTTAAACAGCAGTTCAACCTCGATAAACCCATTCTCTTCAATTTGCGCTTCACCCTTACGGAGCCAGAGATTCGAACCCTATTGGATCATCGGTTCAACGCGGAGAAACTCTATTCCCTGGCACTAAAGAATCGTGCTACAGAACTTCTTCAAGACTATGGGAATGATATCTTGCCGCAGCTCGCTCGAATCATTGCCGATCCCCCAAATCTGAGGATGCGCAACCAGGCCTTGAAGATCTTTCGTCACAATGCTCAAAGGCCTTTGATTCATGAGTATGGCAAACGGCTAGATGATGAAAAACGAGCCATGAACATGGAAATTGAGGCTGAAAATAAAAGGGCGGATAAGTTTAAGTACTTGCCCGGGATGCAGGAGGAGAAGATTCGAAATCTTGTGGATCGGGTCCTGGCTTATTACGATGATATTCGAGACCGTTATGAGCTAGGATTCTTTGATAGAGTTCGCATCTTTTTTCTAGATACTCGATTTGCCCGTTACCTGAGTAACTTGGCGCGCCTGGACTTTGGAATTTCCTTCGTAGATCGTCGTCCTGTGATGCCCAAAGTCATGGAAAAGTTAAAGTTTTCCATTCTCCTTTCAGGATTATCAATCTTGATTGCCTATATACTGGCCGTACCCATTGGAATTTATTCCGCTGTCTTTCCCCGCTCTTTAAGTGATCAATGCCTGACCGTATCCCTATTCATGCTCTATTCCCTGCCCACATTTTTTGCCGGCACGGTCCTGCTCTTTCTATTCTCTGAAGGAGGAGGCTATTATTCTGTTTTTCCCACCGGGGGATTCAAGTCCCTGGACTCCTTTGAGCTGACTACTTTGCAAAGGCTGGCCGATGTGTCCTGGCATATGTTCCTACCCCTTGTCTGCCTGACCTATGTTTCGCTGGCCTCTCTTTCCCGCTATGCGCGCACCGGCCTATTGGATGTGATTCATTCGGACTATATCAAGACCGCTCGAGCTAAGGGGTTGCCGGAGTCCGTGGTCATTCTTAAGCATGGCGTTCGTAATGGGCTCATCCCCATTCTGACTCTATTGGGGAGTATTCTACCTACGGTGGTAGGGGGTTCCGTAATCATAGAAGTAATTTTTAACCTGCCTGGAATTGGATTTGAGGCATACAACGCGGTTTTGCTGCGCGATTACAACATGGTTATGGCGATTCAGCTAATTTCAGCCGTAATGACGCTCATTGGGCTGCTTATTTCTGACATCTTATACGCAGTTGTTGATCCAAGGATTACCTATGATTGAGAGAAGGATTTCCTAAAAGATGGATACGGATACCGTAGAAAAAATCGGTTATTGGACCATTGTCTGGGAACAGTTTCGCAAAAACAAGCTGGCGATGTTTGGCCTATCGTGCATTTTCGTGATGGTGTTGGTTGCCGTTTTTTCTCCCTTTATCTCTCTGGATAAACCCATTTTTTATGCGACCTCCCAGGGGTGGGGATTCCCGCTGTTTCGGAGTTTGTTTGACCGAAACTTTTTTGAAAATGGGGTGGATTTATTTTTCAATATTCAGATTTTTCTCGTCCCGGTGCTTTTCCTGGTGCTCAGCATTCAATACCTGCGGTCTGGTAGGGGGGTGTTGGTCTCCTATGCGGGCATTGTATACACCTACCTGATTCTCTCCGTGGTTATATTCCTGGTACTCAATCTCCATCCTTATAAAGAGCCCTATAAGGACTGGGTAGGGGAATCGGTGAAAGCAAGTCAGGCAAAAGAGTCCTCAACCTTTCTTTTTTCCTTGAAGCCCTTTTCTTATCGACAGACGAGTTCAATCGGGTCTCATCCCCAGGCTCCCGGTGGTAGGCACCTTTTAGGTACGGACAAAGAAGGCCGGGATGTTTTTGCCCGAATGGTTTATGGAACCAGGATATCTCTCACCATTGGAATCGTGGCCGTCTCTATTTACATTTTCATTGGCATCATCCTGGGGAGTATAGCCGGCTTCTTCGGGGGAACCATGGATATGCTCATCTCCCGTTTCATAGAAATCATGCTTTGTTTTCCCACGTTTTTCCTGATTTTGACCCTCTCAGCCCTGATCCATGAAAAATCCATCTTTCACGTCATGCTCATCATAGGGTTCACCCGTTGGCCCGAAGTTGCGCGACTGGTAAGGGCAGAGTTTCTCAAGCTAAAAAATATGGATTATGTGCAGGCTGCCATTGCCCTGGGGCTTTCCAAAACGAGGATTATCTTCGGGCATGTCCTGCCCAACGCCCTGGGTCCGGTAATTGTTACAGCGGTTTTTGGAGTAGCCTCATCGATCCTCATCGAATCTTCTTTATCTTTTCTTGGTCTGGGGGACGTTTCGGCCCCTTCCTGGGGAGAGATTCTCTCCCAGGGTCGGCAGGAGTATAAACTATGGCTAATTCTCTGTCCCGGTCTGGCCATCTTCTTTATGGTCTCAATTTTTAATCTGGTCGGTGAAGGCCTGCAGGATGCCATGGATCCAAAGCTAAGGAGATAATCAGTGGAGCCGATGATTCTCGACAACCCTGAAACCGAACCTAAACCTCTCGTTGAAATACAGAATTTGAGTGTGCATTTTGACACTGATCGTGGTGTTGTCCCAGCCGTGAATAACGTAACCTATTCTATTTTTGAGGGCGAAACTCTGGGTCTTGTGGGCGAATCAGGCTGTGGGAAATCGGTGACAGCCCATTCTATCATTCGATTGATTCCAAAACCCCAGGGGCGAGTGGCCTCAGGGCAGATTCGTTTCCGCGGGGAAAACCTGGTTACAGCGACTGAAAAGAGAATTCGTGAGATTCGCGGTAATGATATCTCCATGATTTTTCAAGAGCCGATGACTTCCCTGAATCCTGTTTTTACGGTTGGGAACCAGATTACAGAAGCTATTTTGGAGCATCAGGAAATCGAGGAAGATGCTGCCTGGGATCTTGCGATCGGCATGTTGAGAAAGGTTGGAATTCCATCACCTGAAATTCGTATTGATGAATATCCTCACCAGCTTTCAGGCGGAATGAAGCAGCGGGTTATGATTGCCATGGCTTTGGCATGTAATCCTTATCTTCTCATCGCGGATGAGCCGACTACCGCACTGGATGTGACGATTCAGGCACAAATCCTGGAATTGATCCAGGAACTGCAAAAGCAATCCTCTATGTCTGTGCTTATGATTACCCATGATCTGGCCGTAGTGGCCGAGGTATGTGATCGGGTAGTAGTGATGTATGCATCAAGAATCGCCGAGATTGCCCCGGTGGAGAAACTCTTTGAGAAGCCGCTTCATCCCTATACGCAGGGCCTGTTTTACTCGATTCCCTCCATTGAAGAAGATAAGGATCGTTTAACTCCTATCCCTGGATTTGTCCCCAGTCCTATGAATTTTCCTTCCGGCTGTAAATTTCATGATCGTTGCCTGCTCACGACTCAGCGTTGTAAAGAAGAAGAACCGGTATTGAGACAGGTTGAACCCGGGCATTTTGTAGCGTGCCATCTGGTAGAATGACAGGCGAGTAAACGTGAATTCTCAATCTGATTACGAACCAATCATAAGAACTGGATCCCAGGCCCCGCTTCTGGAGGTTCGTCGACTCAAAAAGTTTTTCCCTATACACAAGGGAATTCTCTCCAGACATGTGGGTGATGTTCGAGCCGTGGACAATGTTAGCTTTGCCCTGGAAGAGGGGGAAACACTGGGGCTGGTTGGTGAATCTGGTTGTGGGAAGACTACTGTAGGAAGATGTATTCTTCGCTTGTTAGAGCCGACTTCGGGAGAAATTCTATACAAGGGTGAGAATATCCTTGGAAGCAGTGGCGAGAAATTGCGGGAGTACCGACGCCAGATTCAGCCCATTTTCCAGGACCCATACTCCTCTTTGAATCCGCGTAAGACCGTGGCCGACCTGGTAGGTGAGGCTCTATTGGTCCACGGAATCTGCCAATCAGAAGAGGAACGAAATGAACGGGTCTGTGAGTTGCTCAATAAGGTAGGTCTTTCCTCCACTTATTTGAATCGATATCCCCATGAATTTTCAGGTGGTCAAAGACAGCGGATTGGAATCGCAAGAGCCATCGCCTTAAATCCTTCGATTATAGTCTGTGATGAATCGGTGTCTGCGCTCGATGTCTCCGTTCAGGCACAGGTTTTGAATCTCTTGATTGATCTTAAGGAAGAAATGGGACTCTCCTATATTTTCATTGCTCATGATTTGTCAGTGGTGAAACATATTTCCGATAAAATCGGAGTGATGTACCTGGGACAGGTAGCGGAATTGGCTCCCACTCAAGATGTTTTCCAAACTCCAAAGCATCCTTATACAAAAGCACTGTTGTCTGCTCTCCCCCGTCCCAATCCGCGCAAAAAATCCAATCGAATTCTGTTAAAAGGGGATGTGCCCACGCCCATCAATCCCCCTCCCGGATGCTATTTCAATACACGCTGTCCCGAGGTTTTACCCATTTGCTCAGAAATTGAACCAGCGATGAAATGGGCCAGTGCGAGACATCTATGTAAATGCCACCTGGTAGATGACCGGAGACGTTCCGATAGCGGCCCTCCCCAGGATATGATCGATCGCCGGAAGGAAGAGCTCTACCCTAAATCTAAGCCTGATGCGGTAATCGAGGTTTGAAGCAAACCGAGAATGGAAGAAAGGTAAATCAGAGAATATGGATCGATTTATTATAACTGGAGGAAGACCGTTACAAGGATCAGTAACGGTATCAGGGGCTAAGAATTCAGCTTTGAAAATACTTGCCGCGACATTACTCCTTACCAAGCCGATCCGCCTGCGGAATGTCCCAGACCTGATGGACATTCGAACCATGAAAAGAGTTTTGCAGACTCTTGGCGCGAAAATAGAATACAATTCAGATGAAAAAATCATGGATGTGGATCCTTCCGGGCTCAACAGTACCGTAGCTCCCTATGAGTTGGTCAAAACAATGAGAGCCTCCTTTCAGGTTATGGGGCCTCTTTTGGCAAGATTTGGAAGAGCTGAAATATCTTTACCTGGCGGGTGCGCTATTGGCCCCAGGCCGGTGGATTTTCACCTCAAGGCCTTTCGAGAAATGGGCGCTGTCATCACCACTGAACATGGTTATATTCAAGCGGTAGCTTCCCCCCTACATGGTGCGTCCATCTACCTCGACTTTCCCAGTGTCGGAGCGACAGAAAATGTGATGATGGCAGCATCTCTCACCGAGGGAGAAACCATCATCGAAAATGCTGCCCGAGAGCCGGAGGTGGAGGATTTGGCGAACTTTCTTAATGGATGCGGCGCGAATATTCAAGGAGCCGGAACAGAAAGGATCGCGATTCAGGGAGTTAGTTCCCTGGAGCCCACAGAACATAGAATACTAGCTGATAGAATAGAGACTGGGACGCTGCTATTGGCAGCATGTATCACTCGCTCTGAGCTCGAAGTTGTGAATCCCCCCATGGGCGCTTTAGATACGTTTATAGAGAAACTGCGCGAATGTGGAAACCAGTTTGAGTTTTCTCAAAATTCAATTCGAGTGATGCCTTCCAGGAATCCCACCGGAATTCAGTTCACCACCCGGCCCCATCCGGGATTCCCAACCGATCTACAAGCACCCATGATGGCCTATCTCACAACAACAGAAGGAATCTCGGTAATCTCTGAAGGAATTTATGAGAACCGCTTCTTGCATATGTCCGAATTACTAAGAATGGGAGGAAAAATCCAATTGGAAGGGGCCAGGGCCCTGGTTACCGGAGGTACGCCACTGAGTGGAGCGCCGGTCATGGCCTCTGATCTGAGAGGCGGGGCAGCGTTGGTATTGGCAGGTCTGGCTGCTGACGGCAGAACGGAAGTTTCCCGGGTTTACCATATTGATCGAGGCTACGAGAGACTGGAAGAAAAGCTCTGTGCCCTGGGAGCACAAATAGAAAGAATCAGTTAGGCATGCTCATTTGTGACAAGGTTCCCTGTTGACAAAACATGTTGATGAACCGTTCATTTGGTGTTCCTTTCTTGCTTTTTTTGAGTATGGGTCGCTATAATTCCAGCGGATGGAAGATTGTCCGAGTGGTTTAAGGAGGCGGTCTTGAAAACCGTTGTGGGCGCAAGTCCACCGTAGGTTCGAATCCTACATCTTCCGTTTGTTTCATGACTTGGAGACTTGGCCGAGCGGCTTAAGGCGCACGCTTGCTAAGCGTGAGTAGGTAACACTACCAAGGGTTCAAATCCCTTAGTCTCCGTATTTTATTTGAGGCCTAGAGGTATCCCCGTCTGAAAGTTTTTAAACGCCAGATTAGAATGGAAGCAAGATAGAACTGTGAATCCAGGGGAGATAGAAGAGCGGGACAGGATCTTTAAATACCTGTCTGAAAATGGGTCCAAGACATCATCGACCCAGATTTGTCGCGAATTCTTTGAAAATCATCTCTCGGGCGACCCCGAATTTTATGTCCGCAGAGTTTTATCCAATGATCCCAGGTTTGAAGAAGATCAGCCCGGAAGTTGGACTCTCGTGGAGTTTGCTGAGAAGGGGCATCAACTTAAGGATCTTCGTTATTGTGTTTTCGATCTGGAGACAACCGGCGGTGTTCCTCCCCTCCATCGAATCATAGAAATTGGTGGAGTGATCGTTGAGGGTGGGAAGCTAAAGGATGAATTTAAGACCTTTGTTATACCGGACCGGCCCATCCCCGATTATGTTTCCCGCCTGACCGGAATCAAGTCGCGGGAATGCGATGAGGGACTGCCAGTCGAGGAAGCCCTGAAAGCATTTCTTGAGTTCTCTAAGGGGAGCTTGCTGGTGGCTCATAATGCCGCGTTTGATCTTAATTTCCTACATTCTGAATATAGAAGAGTTTTAGGACACAAACAAAATTCTTATGGGCTGTGTACCTTAAAACTTTCAAAGGTGCTGGTTCCAGAGTCACCGGCACATAAATTAGAAATTCTTTCCAGGTTCTTCGATATTCAAGTCGAAAATCGACATCGAGCCCTTGATGATGCTCGAATGACAGCCTTTGTTCTTTTGAAAATCCTCGAGATTTTAGGAAAAAAGCACTCGACGCTGACATTAGATCACGTTTATAAATATTGTGTTAACTGGCGAGAGGACTATTTCCCTGTCAGTCTGACCACCCCCGAGGAGCTTAACGTTTTACCAGAGGGAAGTGGAGTGGCTCATTTTCAAAACGAGTCGGGTAAGCGTTTACATTCCATTGCCTTCCGTGACATTCAATTTGAACTCCAGAGCATCTTTTACGAGCAAACGAGGCGATCTCCGCTGATCAAACGTCTTCTAAAGCGGGCTCGAAAATTCTCTATTGAGAAAGAGAACTGCTTTTTAAATGCACTGCTGACGGAAAATCGCCTGGAAACCCAGAGCGGGAGAGATAGATCCCTTCCGCGAGAGCGTAATTTTGCTTATTTCATCAAACTGGTGTCTCCCAAGGCGGAAGAAGTGCAGGTAACCTCGCGAAGACTTCGCGATGAAGCATTTTATTTTGGTCCGCTCAGGAATCTTGAGGAAGTGCAAGAGAAGCTCAGCCGTAAATTCGAACGTAAAAACGTCGCTTTCCATAGATTTCCACCTAAGTCGGGTGTAGAGCAAATCTATAGTCTCAAAGAAGGAAACGCGTTCCATGTCTTAAATTCCATTTTTTCCTTTTCCAGTAAATCCGCCAACGTGATTGTGAGCATCAGGGAAGAAGAAAAGCGTCGTCAGTTTTTATTCTTTCGGGAAGGATACCTGGTTAAGAAGCGTACCGTGGATGCTGAATCCATGGATCGAAACTCCATCGAGAATGTTCTTCGAGAGGTTTTGAGATCCTATTTTGTGGATCGGGGCTTATATGAAATTCTCGGAAAAGTAGGCAACTTGAGATTGAATGAATACAATCTGTTTATGCGCTGGCTGGAGGAACATAGCCAGGCTGAACCGAATTGCACCATAAGATTCCTCACTCGCAAGGAACTGAATCAAATCGATCATGATCTTGTTAAAAAGATAACTCTAGAGTTACTGGATTAAAGATCGTGAACAGGCTCTAAGACTCCAAAAAGACCTTAAGCCTTTTCAAATCTTTCGCTGCAGAATTTGAGCATAGGTGTTCAATGTGATTCTGCCCCGATAAAGCTTCTCTCTGGCGATACTGTTAGAAGGAACCAGGGCTCCCAGTTTGATGAGATGAATTGCGAGTTCGTTTCCCAGCGGATTGTCCTGCAGAATCTTGACCACCTGAGGAGTCACTCTCAGGAATTCATAGATCAGGGAGTTCTCGCTATATCCTCTATTCTCACAGAATTCGCACCCATCATTGGTCACGAAGTAGGGTTTTTTGAGTGATTCTGGTTTTAAACCGATTTGACGCAATTCCTCGGGCTGTGGGTTATGGGGTCTACAGCAATAGGGACACACCCCGGGAACCAGTTTTAAAGAGATTATGAAGGCCATAGATTCAAGCAGATAACCCAGGCCTATTCCCTGTCTTTCCAGGCTAGATAGAGTGGAAAAAATAGCTCCGCCCTGGGAAGTGATCAATGCCGGTCTTCCTTCTAGTAGGCGCAAATATCCGCCCACTTCATCTAAATGAAGTTCATCGATGCCGACCAACCCGGCGCCTGGCCCCCGGTAGGCCACAATTGCCTGAAGCTGATTCTTCTCTTCATCAAGTTCCACTCTTGTCCAGGCATCATGAGAATTTGAAGATAATCCAGTCTCAAAGCTAATTGGCTCTTGATTTCCCTTTACCAGATCCCATAAGAGAGCCTGGAAGAAAGTCGACTTGCCTGAACCGGCGGCCCCAAGAATCCATCCTCCCTGGGAAGAAAAGTCCAGGGAATTGAGGGATTCAATCTCCTGGGCGAGCAAACCCGTACGAGAAATTCCCCAGGATTGGGGATCATGAGGGTAAAGCTCGAAGGTAATCTCTGTTGTCCTTGGGCACGGAATAAGAAGCACACTTAGGGTGAGGTTTTGGTCTTCACCACAGGGGACTTCGATAAAGTACTGGCTGAAAAGATCCGGGCGGAACTCAGTATCCTTGCAGTAGTGTTTGGTCCGCAAAGTCAATGCTTCATAATGGTCTTCATCACAAGAGCCAAGATATTTCCAAGAACTCTTCTTGATAAAGAAACTGATCTGGGAATGGTCATTTTTGCATTTCAGGGCAACGGCCCGATTAACTAGAAAAGCCTCTTTAAGAATCTCTTCCAAAGAAAAATGATTCAGCGACCTTAAAAGGGAAACTTCTGGTCTTTCTTGTTCTATTACTACTCCGGATTCTTGCTGTAGAATCAATCGATACTCATCGAAATCTACATCAAAATCTCGGTTGATTCGCCCGGAGTCAGAGATCGCCTGAAGACATTCTTTGTGGCACCGGTCGATTGCTGATCGAGCGCTGGAACTAAACTCAATGTGTAAGCCAAGAGCCTTATATAGTAAGTCGAAAAGAAAGGTATCTATAGGATCATGGATGCAGATGACAAGCCGGTCTGAATCCATGAAGATGGGAATAAACTTAAAGCGGCTCAGAATTGAAAAGGGAATTTTTTCCAGTACATTGAGATCCGGTTTGAAATTTGCCAGATCCTGGTATTCTATGGACTGCTGCTCTGAAAAGGCCAAAGCAAGGGTCTCTTCATTGACCAACTTATGTTCAAGTAACAGGCTTCCGAGGCGTGTCTGATATCCACGTTCGTCACGAAGCTCTTCCTGCTCCTGGAGGAAAGTTTCCAAATCCAGCAAGCTGATAGCCCCGGCCTTAACAAGAATTTCTCCCAGTTTGAGTTTTTCTTCAGCCATCAAGCCTCGACTCGTTCATAAGTTAGAACTCGGAAATCCTCCGATTCTTCAAGATGTATCAGGTGGTGAGGTCTGGGAAAAAGGGAGGGGAATCGGTCCCACCATTCTACTAAGCAAACTCCGTTTTCCGGTTCAAGAATGTCGTAAATCCCCAGTTCTTCTAGCTCCTGGATTGAATCCACATTATAGAGGTCGAGATGATGGAATGTCCATCTGCCGGGGTAAGACTGCAGTTTTAAGAATGTGGGTGAGGTAATTCTCATCTCCACTTCGAGTCCCTTTCCTATTCCTTGTGCGAGAGTAGTCTTTCCTGCTCCAAGTATCCCTCCTACCAGGACAAGCTCACCGATTCTGAGTTGATTTCTGGCGAAGTCCTCTCCCCATGCCCAGGTATCCTCAGCCGTTTTCAAGCTCCACTTTTTCAAGACTTCCCCAGTTGGAGCCAACCTCCACGTCACAGGTGAGCGGGACATCCAGCGGATAGATCTCCTCCATAATTCTACGAAATTGTTGAACTTCATGGAGTTCCTCTTCGGGAACCTCAAGGATGAGTTCGTCATGAACCTGTAGAAGAAGGCGGCTGCGCAACTTCTCTGAACGTAGATACTGAAATAGAGAGATCATAGCCATCTTGATCAATTCTGCTGCTGTACCCTGGATCTTTGTGTTTATCGCGATGCGCTTACCGGCTTCCTGCAAGCTGCGATTTTTGGAACCTAATTGATCTATGGTCCTGATCCTGCCAAAAATTGTCTGCACCTGCCCCTTCTCCATGGCTTCATCCCTTGTTCTGTCCATGAATTCACGAATCTTCGGGAATGCTTCAAAATAGGTGTCGATAAACTTTCGTGATTCGACCATCGGGATCTGGAGCTGTCTGGAAAGGCCAAAGGCACTAATGCCATAGATGATTCCAAAGTTGATTGCCTTGGAAGATTCCCTCTCCTCCTTAGTGACTTCTCCAAGGGGCTTACCAAAA
The DNA here is from genome assembly GCA_964539825.1 of uncultured bacterium. Lineage (GTDB taxonomy): Bacteria > Muiribacteriota > UBA6191 > UBA6191 > UBA6191 > CAZIKF01. The sequence continues at coordinate 64,420 of CAZIKF010000008.1, read as the reverse complement.
ACCTTGGCGGCTGTTTCCCGGTGAATATCTCGATCATGGCGAAATGCTTCAATGAGGGCCTGGTCCGAGCACATATGAGCAAGAACCCTCAGTTCGATTTGTGAATAGTCGATAGACACCAATTTCCAGAAGGGTTCTCCCGATCGAAATCCCTTGCGTATTTTCTGTCCCCATTCGGTTTTCACCGGTATATTTTGAAGGTTGGGGGCCGTGGAAGACAGTCTACCGGTGGCGGCAATAGTCTGCTGAAACGAGGTTCGCAAAATACCCTTCTCATCAGCTTGTTCAGGCAGGGGCAGCGTATAGGTATTGAGTAACTTTACCAGGTGTCTATATTCTGTAATCAACGCACAGATTGGATACTTCGGGGCTAGTTCCTCCAATACATCCGTAGCGGTTGAAAATCCCGTTTTCGTCTTACGGGTGAGCGGGATTTCCAGCCTCTCCATAAGTATCTTTTGAAGCTGTTTTGTAGAGTTGAGATTGAACTCTTCACCTGCAATTTGAAAGACTTTGATACGTACTCTTTTTGACTCGCGCTCAAGCTCTTCGGACAGTGTTCGAAAGTGTTCGCGGTCAATCTTTATGCCAGTTTCCTCCATCTTTTCCAAGACCTCAATGAGCGGGAATTCAATATTGTTCGCCAATGTCCTCAAGCCTGGCTTTTGTTCTAATTCCTTCCCAAAAAGTTCATAAAGAGCCAGGGTGTTATCAGCGTCGGCGCAGGCATATTCACAAGCGGTCTCAAGATCGGCTTGTGAAAAGGAATCCTGATCACCCATTAACTCTTTGAACTTAATGCGATCTTCCCCCAGGAGACGGTTTGCCAAAGCCTTCAATCCTAATTGAGTACCGGGGTAGAGTAGATGAGCCAAAATAAGCGTATCTCTAAAGCATGGAGGATACTGAAAGTCATACTTCTTCAGTACGGCCATATCGTATTTTAGATTATGCGCGATCCAGGTTTTGGAAGGATCTTCGAAAAGGGGGCGAATCTTATCAAGAACCCTTTCATGGGAGAGCTGAGTGCGGCCATTCGTTTCTGAGTGTAAAAAGGGGATGTATACACTCTTGCCCTGGCTCCAGGAAAGAGCCAGTCCTACAAGATTGGCCCGGTAGGGATTCAGGGAATCCGTTTCGGTATCAAAGGCTATGGTCTGTGCTGACTGCAGAGTTGAACACAAGCTGGAAAGCTCCGATTCCTCCAGAACAAGAGCATATTCAGTAGGCGGCCTTTCCACAGGTTGAGAAATTGGTTCGGGTAATTCGGGATAAAGTGTCTCAATCAGGGATTGAAATTCCAATTCTTTGAGAATTTCAAGGAGTTTGGGGCCGTATTCACGGGGAAATTCAAGATCACTCAAATCTACTTCGAGATTAATGCCGAGGTTGATCCGTGCCAGCTTGTGGGAGAGAAAGGCCGAGTCTCGGTCTGATTCAAGACGCTCCCGGAGTTTTCCTTTAATGGAGTCCAGGTTTTCATAGAGATTGTTGAGTGTTCCCCATTCACGAATCAGTTTTAGCGCTGTTTTCTCTCCAACTCCCTTAACTCCGGGAATATTGTCCGAAGGGTCTCCCTGTAAGGCCTTCACCTCAATCAAAGATTCCGGCTCCACACCATACTTGTCTCGGATCGCAGCAAGGTCATAGAGCTCCACTCCCTCCCTTGCTTTGGAAGAGGTATAACCTACGAAAACCGAATCATTAACCAGTTGAAAGGAGTCTCTGTCCCCTGTAATCAGGTATGCCCTTAGATCTGAGTGAGCCTCACAGAGTTGATGAGAGAGGCTTCCTAAAATATCATCAGCCTCAAAACCGTCTAACATCAGAGTTTTGATTTCCATGGCTTCTGCAACAGCTCTCGCATACGGAAACTGTGCCCTGAGATCTTCAGGTGTTTCATCTCTATGAGCCTTATACTCAGGGTAGATTTCTGAACGAAAGGTTTTTCGGCTTTTATCAAACGCAAAGCAAATGTAGTCAGGCTCAAACTGCCGTAAGATTGAAAAGTAGTAACGTAGAAAGCCAAAGACGGCGGATGTGTTCATTCCCTTGGAGTTTCTTAAGGGTGCCCGAATGAAAGCGAAATAGCTCTTATAAAGGATGGAGTGAGAGTCGAAGATAAGAAGCTTCTTCATGGACTCTGTTTCTTGATTCGATTGATATAGGCTGAAATTGACAGGGAATCCTTACCTCCAAGAACTAGAGGTTTTCCAAATAGATGTTGCTCAATACAGTAGTTTTGCATCTGCTCCAGGCTCAACACTGTACCGGCCAATGGTACATACCTGGGATATAGTCTGTTCACCTGGGCGATTTCACGGGGAGTGTGACAGGAAGCACAATTTTTTGCGGACTTTTTTTCGATTTTGAGAGAGCCGAAAAAAAGGCGTTTGCCTCTCTTTGAATATTCCTCAATCGGGTCGTCGGAAGCATATTTTTTCAAATATCTTTGTCTCAGTTTGAGAAAGGCCGGATCGGTTCTTGAATCCGGGTATTGTGCTGAAATCGGGGGTTTCATGTGATAGGGAAAGGCATGTTTGTTACTCAGGTAAAACGTACCGATTTCGTTAAGTTTTCGTGCATCGTTGCGGACATGACAATAGTTACAGGAAACCCCTTCCCGCTGGGCATACTTAGGTAGGGCATGGCAGAGGGAAAGAAGAGTGATTTGAGCGATTATGATTGAGAATATTTTATGCATAGGGAAGAGTGATGTAAAAAATTGCTCCGCCTTGGGCGTTGTTATCCACTCCCATAGTACCATTATGTTTATCAATGATTCTGCGGGTAATTCCCAGGCCCAACCCGACACCCCTGGAAGAAGAGTGACCTGTTAAACTATCTCGGAAAAATGGGTCGAAAATATTATTTTTGTCTTCCGCGGTGATTCCGGGTCCCTGGTCCTGAACCTCTATTCGCACTCCATCTTCAGTACTTCGAGCCCTGATAGTCACCTCACCTGGCTGGGGTGAGGAGTCCAGAGCATTGAAAAACAGGTTATCCAGGGCTTGCTGGATTTTCTCAGCATCCATGAATACTTCGGAGTGCTCAAGACTACAGTCCAGGGTAAGCTCGATTTGGCGATGCCGTCCCAGACTCACTGCCTTTCGGACTACTTCGGGAAGGAATAGGTCAAGATCTACGGCTTCCTTGCTTAATACCATCTTGCCGAAACCTAGATCGCTGATCTCCAGCATGGAATTCACCATGGATACGAGTCTCTCCCCTTCTGTAAGAAGGTTTTTGAAGAGAAAGTTGGTTTCCGCGTTCTTAGAGACAGATTCCTGGTTTAGAACTTCTGCGAGTCCCAGGATGTTCATCAATGGTGTACGGATTTCATAGGCGGTGAGACCCATGTATTTCCCGATGGTATCCGTCGCTTCCTCAAGCTGCTTAAGAAGCTTCATCGTATGCAGATGAACCCTGATTCTCAGGAGAAGTTCCTCGGCCCCGAAAGGTTTTCTCACATAGTCATTGGCACCTGCCTTGAACGCTTCGGACACATCATAAGCGGAGCCTTTTACGGTCAGCATCAGTATGGGTACCTTTTCAAACTGCTGGAATGTTCTAAGCTCCTTACATAATTCAATTCCGTCACAATCAGGCATGATGACATCCATCAAAATGAGATCAGGAAGGAATTTTTTAGCCAGGGGGATCACTTCTGCACCCCTCGATGCCTCTTGTGTAACGAATCCTTCCAAGCTCATGAACTCGAGAATCCGTTTTCGAAGCGTGACCGAATCATCCACTACCAGAATTTTTGAACCCTGTAGTGATTGAGTGTCTTTAAATGGTGTTTTTGCGTTCATGACTAATCGTGAGTCAGGCCGGGACAGAGTAGACAAATATTCGAAATTCTATCCTGATTTCGTCTGAATTGCACCTCTGATTGCTCTGATGCGCCCAGAGTTTTTCTATGCCCTGGATTACACGAAACAATCGATTACTCTTTGCGTAGATAATTCTATGAAATTAATTCAGCTGCTCCTCTATTTTATTAGCTTCTGCTCCATCCCTCATTCTTTACCTGATCTTGATCCTGATTTGGAAATTGCCAGCGCGGCAAATGGAGACAAGGAAGTGACTCTGATCCTAAAGTTTCTTTCTCCTGAGACCAATGCTATAGCTCCTGGGTCCGTCAAAAGTGTGCAAATGAGAAAAATGGAAAAAGCTCGGGCCGCTCAAGGGAATTTCCTCAAAGATATTCAGTCCTTAAATCCCATGGAGCGCGTAGAGATCACCTCCTTGTGGATAAACAACACAATCATTTTAAAAACCAGGATGTCGATGGTTGAAAAATTAGCAAAGAGAGAGGATTTAGAGTCAATTATTGCTGATAAAACTCTCTATTTAGAGGAACCTCAAGAAGGGGGCTCAAGGGAAACAGACGTGGATTCCAAATTCACTTATGGTCTTATCAAGCTTGGAATTCCCGAAGTAAGAAGGCTTTATAAGCTTACAGGCAAGGGAGTCACCGTAGGCCTCCTTGACTCCGGGTACGCGGATCATCCTGACATTTCCGGACGTGTGATTCTGGCACGTGATTTTGTGTCTGAAAAGCCACCCAATCTACCCAATGATGGGCATGGTCATGGCACTCACTGCCTGGGAACTATCGGTGGAAGAGACCACAGCGGTAAGTCCATTGGAGTGGCCCCGGATGTGAAATTCATCGTTGGGAAGATTTTTCGAGATAATGCCAGCACCGAAATCTCCAAGCAATTGGAAGCCATGCAGTGGATTGCCGACCCAGATGGTGATCCTGATACTCAGGATCAGCCAAGGATTGTTTCTAACTCCTGGGGGTGGAAACTAAAAAAACTTTCGGATCCGGGCCTTTATCAGGATGCCGTAAAAACCTGGAGAGAAATGGGAATTGTTCCTGTTTTTTCGGCTGGTAACTCGGGTCCTTACTCGGGAACCATTGGAGTTCCAGGTGGATTTGTGGAGTCTAACGCGATTGGAGCCACTGATTCTTCCGATCAGGTTGCCAGTTTCTCTTCAAGAGGCATTATGAAGTGGCAGGGAGTCTCTTATTTAAAACCAAATGTTTCTGCTCCGGGCGTTAATGTGTACTCAGCTAAACATACCGGGGGTTATGTGGAGATGAGCGGCACTTCCATGGCAGCACCTCACGTGGCAGGAGTCTTTGCCCTGATGGTTCAGGCTTTCCCCGAACTAAGTGTGGCCGGTTTGGAAGAAATTCTAAGCTCTACTGCTCTGGACCTGGGAGAAGAGGGTCCAGACTTTAGCTTTGGTTACGGCAGGGTCAATGCTCTCGCGGCGGTCGAGGAAGTCTTCCAGAGAGGCAGACTATTGGTTGAGATGAATGGTGGAGAATATGATCTGAAAGTAATGATTCAGCCCGGAGATAAAATTTATTCGCTAAGACCGGGTCATGCCCTTGACCTGGCCCTGAAGGGTGGAGAATACGATCTTCAGATACACACCTTCGGCTATGAGACTTATCAGAAGAAACTCAAGATTAAAGAACGTTCAACCACTTCATTAAGCGTGGATCTGGTGCCCAAACCACACTCCAGTTTGACGATTGAAATGAAGAGCGAAGGGCTACGAACTCAGGATGCCTGGATTGTCTTCCATGATTCTGAATTGGGGGTTGCGCGTACTACTAATGGAGTCTTTAACGCTTCAATCCCAAATGGAAAGTACCGGGTCAGCGTGACCGCTTCTGGTTTCGCCAGGGAGGATATTGAGATTGATTTAGCCTCCGATCTGAGACATTTTGTGCAGCTTGACAGTGGACCGTCATTTCTACTCGTTGTAGATGATTCACAAGAAAAATACCAGGAATTTTATCGCTCCAGTCTAGAACAATTGGATATTTCGCACCGGGTATCTTCTACGGGTCAGTCGGTGGATCTGGCTGATCTCTTATCCCATGGAACCGTGATCTGGTATACAGGGGACGATGAAGAGGACACCCTCAACATCTTGAATCGTGAACATCTAAAGCAGTTTCTAAGCCTGGGAGGGAAATTACTACTCACGGGACAGGGTATTGGCAATGATCTCAATGACACCGGGTTTTATCACAGCGTTTTAGGAGCTGAATTTCGCAGTCAACGCTATATGTTTAAGAAGATCCAATTTCAGGATCAGAAATTCCGGCTCAATGGTGGAGACAGCGCAAATAACCAGAAAGCTCCTGATGTCATCAAGGCTGTCTTGGACTCTTCCAAAGATGTGATTCGCTACTCCTATATGGGAGTAGCCGGAGTCCTGAACTCCTATGAAAACGGAAGAGTTTTATACCTTGGATTTGGGCTGGAGGGAATTAGAGACGCAGCGCGGCGAAGGCAATTTCTAAATGACCTTCTTGCTCTCTTAGAGCCGTCGATTGCAAAGAGAATGGAGAGGATTTCAAAGGCCTACTATGAATCCAGTAATCTTCACTCTAAGCTCATGGGTGATCTTTCCTGGGTTAATTCGGGGAATAAGAACTCCATCCTTGAATTACTTTCCTCAATCTCTGATAAGAGTCCGTATCGAAAGCTCCTATACCACTTGCGAAATGAGTAAGCATTTAATCGGCATATTTCTTGATCCCGATTTTAATAAATCTTAGAATGGGCTCGATTTTCTAAAACTGTTTCCAACCAGGACGTAGGAAAGGAGAAGAATATGTCCCTTCGCACCCTCATATTATGCATGATCCTTGCCAGCGTCTCTGTAGTTTCTCTTGATTCGTTCAATCTTAAGAATTTTCTCAAGGATACTCTGAAAAAGACTGGGACAGCGGTTGCTATAGCTGGAGTCATTCGGAAGTTTTCTACCCAACTTGATAATTTCATCAATGGTGTGACACTCAATAAAGGTGTTCCCAACAAGCAGTCCACCAAGGTTGTACCACTCTTTAGTTTTGGAGACCGTACCGCCCTCGGTGGTGCCCAGGTCTCAGGGTCTCAGGAGCGAGTTGCCAGGGTTCGTGCGGTGTTTAGAATTGAAGATCAGTTTCAAAGGGGTAGATTTCGAGTCAGCGCCTTTGTTCCGACCACATCCTCTACAAAGCTTGAACGTGTACAGGAGGTTGGAGTCACAGCACTCGTTGATTATCATGTTCGATAAGGAAACCATTACATTTCTACGGGATAGATTCGAAAAGTCCCTTAAACCACATGGTTGGGAAACCTATGGCGAGCAGCTTTTCTGTGACTTTCTGCTAAGAAACGGGAAACAAATTCTGCGAAAGGGCATAGGTCCCGTTAAGGAACGGCTCAAGGGTCTGCAATATGCGGAGTCCAGACTGGGTAAAGAGTATCTCAAGAATCGCAATGCAAAAAAATGCCTGATTGCTGGGGATGAATTTGGTTTTTTAAGTCAATTAGTCCCGGGGTGTACTCATCTTTTTTACTCAAAGGATTCCTGCGAATCCGCGAAGGACCAGGGAATAAAGAATCCCTTGTGCCTGGAGGAATTGTCACCAGATGAGCTAAAATTTGAGACAGTAGTCATCTTACAGCTCATGGGAGAGCTTAAAGAAAGGGAAAAAGTTCGCGAAATAGGAACAATTCTGAAGAAGTTTTATTCCTGTATGAGCAGCGAAGGAGAGTTGGTAATTTCCGACCGAACTTTATACCAGGATGACTTTGTGACGCATTTTGTCTCCATTGGTGCAGAGATTGCGTCGATTGAACATTATGGTGAGATGGATTTCTTCCTTCGTATTCGTCCTTAGTTTCTGTAGTGTCTACACTGCGGAAGAAGCATCACCAACCCTTTCACTCCGCTATAAACCGAGGTTACAAGAGTCGGTTTATAGTTATTTCTCAAGGGCGGAGACCCTCTTCACGAATGTAAAATTTCAGAAATACGTGGCCAGTAATTCCCAGGCTTATATAGGACTGAAAACTCTCAAAACCCTCGAAAACGGTCACCTGGTGCAAAAGGCCGAGATTCAGGCGGGAAATATTTCCGTGAATGATCAAGTTTATGCACATCCCGCGGCGGGCCAAAACGTAGAATATGTTCTCGCACCCTGGGGAGGGATTCCTAAAGCGATGGGAACCGGACATCAGTTCCAGGTAAAAAGTTTTCAGCTTGTTTTACCCAAAGAACCCATCTCAATAGGGAGTACCTGGACAGTCACCATTCCCTCCACACCAACCTTCCCCCTGGACACCTCCATCATTTACGAAGTAACCAATATTCTGGGAGCTCTCGTCATCATTCACGCCAGGGTGGATACGGATGCTCAAAAGGTTGGCAGCGCCTTGAGTCTCACCATGAAAGGCAGCTCACAGCTTATCTTCAATGCCGAGGAAGGACTTTTAATTCGAAACGAGTCCAACCAGTTTGTAGAACTCAGGAGACCCTCGAAAAAGGGAGAAATGAGTACCAAGATGAATGTGAATTCAATTCTCGAATTACAATTCTAGAATTTAGAAGTCAAGATCAAACTCTCCTTCTTGCAGCCTGGGGCTGGCCACTAAACACCCTACTTGTGGATTTACTTCAGGTGCGGATTTGTCCTGAACCTCGAATGATGTACTTGAGCGTCGTCAGTCCCTCGAGTCCCATGGGTCCACGACAGTGCAGCTTGCTAGTGCTAATGCCAAGTTCAGCGCCCAGGCCAAATTCGTATCCGTCAGTGAAGTAAGTAGAGGCATTCACATACACCGCTGCGCTATCGACGGCATCGAGGAATCTCTCGGAAGCTTTGTAGCTATCGGTGACGATCGCGTCGGAGTGATGCGAACCAAAGACATTAATATGCTCAATAGCCTCCTCAAGCCCGCTTACAATACGGATTGACAATATCTTATCGTTATATTCAGTCACCCAATCAGAATCCATCGCAGCTTTGCATTCAATGAGTTCCCGGGTTGCCTCACAACCGCGAAGTTCACATTGATTCTTCTCCAGCTCTGCTGCAAGCATCGGTAAAAAGTCTTTGGCGATGCGCTTGTCCACCAGTAGAGTTTCCATTGCGTTACAGACACTCGGACGCTGTAGTTTTGCGTTTATACATATGGAATGGGCCATCTCAAGGTCTGCATGGGAATGCACATAGGTATGACAAATACCATCGAGGTGGGCCACTACGGGAATGCGGGACTCTTCATAGATGCGTTCAATCAGGGATCGACCTCCTCGCGGTACGATCACATCTATAAGGCGATCCAACTTTAGCATCTCACCCACCGCGCTACGGTCCGGGGTCCCCAGGATTTGCACAGCTCCTTTGGGTATCCCAACTGCTATTGCCGCTTCAATGAAAGTCCTGGCGATGGCTACATTGGTATGAATCGCTTCGGAACCCCCGCGCAAAATACAGGCATTCCCTGACTTTAGACATAATCCGGCGGCATCTGCAGTGACATTGGGTCGACTTTCATAAATAATTCCCACCACCCCGATGGGCTGGCGAATCTGTGCGATGCGAAGTCCATTGGGACGAATCGTTTGATTCGTTATTTCACCTACCGGATCAGGAAGTGAAGCAACGACCTCAAGGCCATGGGCCATCGACTCGATACGGGAACTGCTCAGCTCCAACCTATCAAGCATGGCCTGAGATAAGCCTTTTTCAGCACCAGCTTTAAGATCCCTGTTGTTCTCAAGCTGAAGTTCTTCTTTGGCTGCGCGAAGCTGACGTGCAATTTCCAGGAGAGCCTTGTTTTTTAAGGTAGAAGAGAGTGATCGTAATGTATCCGAGGCCTGACGGGCTTGCTTACCCATTGCCTGGAGCTCCTCATGCAAAGACTGGTGTTCTGATGCCACAAATCTCACCTCCAAAATCCTGGTTCATAGATTTCTTCTCAGACGACAACCAGGTTATCCCGGTGAATTGCCTCATCGTAGTCTTTTCGTCCCAGGTGGGTCGCGATCTCATGCGTCTTCACTCCGCAGATTTTGCTCATTTTACCCGAGGAGTAATTGACTAATCCACGGGCTACTTCACAGCCATCAGGTCCCAGTATGCTCACGGCATCCCCAGGCTCAAATCGACCCTCGATTCGAACCATCCCGGCGGGTAACAGACTCTTGTTTAGCTGCACCAAAGCATTTCGCGCACCCGCGTCCACATAAATGCGGCCCTTCATAGAAGCCCCAAACGCGATCCAGCGCTTCCTCGAAGCCAGTGAGTTTTCCTTAGCGCTAAACAACGTCATGGGAGCGGTTCCCTCAAGCACCTCGGAGATTATTTTCCTGCGATGCCCGTTGGTAATCACCATGGGCAAACCTGAGGAATAGGCGATTCTGGCAGCCTCAAGTTTTGTTTTCATACCGCCAATTGAAGAGGCAGCCGACGTGTCCTCAGCAAAAGTCTCGATGTTTTCCGTCACCTTTTCAACCCGGGCAATCAATTTAGCGTCTGGGTCGTTGGTAGGATTCGTTCTGTACAAGCCATCGATGTCGCTCAGCACAATGAGTAAATCCGCATCTATTTTCGAGGCTACCCGCGCAGATAGGGTGTCGTTATCTCCAAAGCGAAGCTCATGGGTTGCGGTGGAATCGTTTTCGTTTACAATGGGAACAATGTCACCGAATTCAAACAGGGTATTAATCGTATTTCGTACATTCAAATACGATTGACGGTCATCTAAGTCACGGGTTGACAACAATACCTGGGCAGTCTTAAGTCCTTCTGAAGAGCTTCGGAACAATGTCTCGTATAAATGCATTAAACGGGCTTGTCCAACAGCTGCAGTGGCTTGTTTCAGGGGGAGTAAGGTAGGTCGTTCAGCCATACCCAGACGATCCATCCCGCAGCCAATAGCACCCGATGAAACGATTAAAAGGTTCAGATCATAGGTACGTTTCACCCGAGCCATATCCTGAACCAGGTTCTCCAAGATCGATCCGTCAAACCCGTCTTCGTTACTCAGTAAAGTAGTACCAATTTTAACAACCAGGGTCTTTATCTTGGAAAAATCGTACTGCATAGGAAGTCACATTGTACTGTTTAGGATTTTCTGGGAACAGGCCAGTTTTGTCTGGCCTTGATAAATCAAAATAGGCCACTACTAAGAAGAGAGGAAAAATGATTCGTAATAGTCTTGTATCTGATGCTCAAGAAATTTGTGACATCTACAACTACTACGTTTTGAATACCACCACCACCTTTGAAGAGCATCCAGTGTCTCTTGTGGCTATGCAAAACCGTATCCTCGACGTCACTGAATCATTGCCCTGGCTTGTTTTTGTTGAGGATGAAAAACTGATCGGCTTTGCCTACGCGGGTAGCTGGGGAAGTAGAAGCGCTTATCGGTTTACTGTGGAAAGCACCGTTTATGTAACTCCAAACCTGGGCAGTCGTGGAATTGGTACACAATTGTATAATGACTTACTCTCTGAGCTTCGTAAACGATCAAGGCATAGCGTTATTGCGGTAATCTCCTTACCAAATCCAGCAAGTATCGAATTTCATGAAAAATTTGGATTCCAAAGAGTTGGATCTTTCCAAGAAATTGGTCGGAAGTTTGACCAGTGGATTGATGTTGGGTACTGGCAACTTGTCCTTTGATGTGGTCAGGAAGTTTGTTTGACTTTAGTAGTTAAAGATGAAAACTATGAACAAATTTGGACTAAAAACTCTGTCTCTTATAACAGATTTGATTCCGGCCCAGTTTGAAGCTGAGATCTTGGACAGGGGGGATTACCTGGTGTGGAAAACCTCAAGTCAGCCCAACTATTTCTGGGGAAATTTTCTCATTTTCCGTGAAGCTCCTGAGCGAGATGTTTTCAAGGACTGGAAAAGGCTCTATCAAATGGAGTTCGAAACTGAGAACCCCACGTTCTACACGTTCACTTGGGATAGTCCAAACTTTAACCCTACCTATTTAAAGTCATTTATGGATCATGGTTTCAGGTTGGACATTGAGACAACCCTGGTCACAAAGCGACCTGAATTGCCTCCCAAGATTAACAAAGACATTGTGGTAAAACCAATCGTCTCCGAAGCGGATTGGAACTCGCTGCCAGAAGTTCACGTAAATCCCAATTCGTCCAGATCCATTGATTCCCAAATTGAGTTTCAAAAATCACGTATCAAAACCTTCAAGGAGCTAAGTAAGAGAAAATTTGGTCACCGTTTCGGAGCCTATCTGGAAGGGAAGTTGGTCGGCGACCTGGGACTTTATCACCAGGATGGAATTGCCAGGTTTAATGAAGTAGCTACCCATCATGAGTACTACCGAAGGGGGATTTGCCAGACTTTAGTCTACCACTCCTGTATCCATGCTATTGAAAACTTTGAGGTCTCGACTTTGGTGATGGTAGCTGTTGATGACTATCATGCCATTAACGCCTATAAAAAGGTTGGCTTCACAGCACTGGAGAAGAGTTATAGTCTTACGTGGTGGGACCGGAAAATATTCGGAGAAATGTGATTCATGACTAATGCCAAGGTGAATTGGAGCACTAAAAATGTGTTCATTGGTGTGCTGGCAGCGGTAGTTAACCTGAGCATAGCTATACCAGGATCCCTGGTTTGTATCTACGCTTTTATGGTAGCAACTACTGGTACTACTGGCTGGAATGACTATGTTTTAGATCCGGCTTCCAGGCTTCTTGTTGTCCTTAGCGCAATTGTATCTATTTATCTTTTCATCCAGGTTTTCTACCAGATCTATAAACATAATTTTAAGCTAGTTTTTTTAGGATTAGCCTCTAATGCCGGTCTCATATCTCTGAGTGCAGTGATTTTGAATTCCCGCTAATTCGTTTTAGTGTTCCTATACACGTAAAACCACCAGCCTATACGAGATAGTTTTGTAGGATATATGATTCTCATCTTGATTTGATCGACGCTAAAGAGGATGTTGATCAGATGAAAGATGATGGCTTCATAGTCAAAATTCGAGAATTATTCTCTGATTCTCTGGGCACGCTAGAAAGCGCACTGGTCCTGATGAATAGGACTCAGGGGGAAGGCCTGTTTAATCTTCAATATCTCAACGGAGTAATTGAAGGTAAGACTAGTGTGGCTTTCGGAGGGTTCATAGATGAAGGAGTTATAAGCGTTGGCTGTGCTGAAATACTTTCTGATTTTGATTATTATCTGCCTTTTGAGCCCGAAATCAGCAATCGCCTAAAATCCCATAAAGTTGGATCTCTTTGTACCCTCTGCGTTGAGGAAAGATTTCAAGGAAAGGGCATTGGTCAGAAGATGATTAAGAAGCGTCTGGCCTGGTTAAAAGAGCGGGAATGTTCCCTGGTATTAGGTGTATCTTGGCTTAGCGGACTTTCCAATACTTCAGATAGAGTTTTTATCAAATCAGGATTTCATAAGGTAAATCAAGTCGATAGGTTCTTCGAAGCAAGCGCTATCAAACAACCATTTGACTGTCCTGGTTGTTTCACTCAACCATGCAAATGCGCAGCTGCATTGTATGAACTTGTTCTTTGATGGATTTGGAAGACTTTCTTTGCTCCTTAGAAGGCCGTGCCTTTCTAATCTTCCCGGAGTGGGCTGGCGTAGATATTCTCCAGGGCGTACTATGATTTGTTCACCTTTCTGATTGGAGATGCAACATGATTCAGCTTCGATGGCTGCTGCCGTTCCTTGTAGTATCCGTGCTTACTAACTTTTCATGGTCCGAAGATGCCTCGGATAAGGTAATAGATCGATTGATAGATTTATCGGGCTTGACGAGACAAACTGCTGAGATCCCCGGGCTTGTCCTGGCTGGAATTGACGGTTCAAGACAACAGCACCCTCACATTTCTGATGAGATGGTGAGCAAAATGAAGAATGTAGTTAATGGCGCCTTTAACACTGAAGAAATTCTGAATACGATTAAACTTGGATTTCAAGGGCAAATCACGGTGGCGGAGGCAAAGGAATTATTACATTGGTACGAGTCTGACTTAGGATACAAAATAACCGATGCGGAGGAACAAGGCAGCACTCCAGAGGCATATCGAGCAATCCTGGCTCAAGCTAAAACCCTGATTGCTAATCAGGAAATGATGAACATTGCTATAGAGATGGATAACCTGGTGAATGTCACGGATTTTTCCCTGGAATTGAGTAAAAGTACTGCCCTGGCAGTTTTTACCGCCATTACAACGATCATGGACCCAGATGCCAAGAAAAAAATCGCTCAGTTTAAAGGTCAGCTATCCATGTTAGAGGAGCAGATGAGATCGAATACCAGGCAAATGGTCCTCCTCTCTTTTGTATACGCATATAGAGAAATTAAACCTCAAAGCCTAAGGATCTATATAGAATTTCTAAAGAAGCCGGTCTCCAAGAAGTTTAACGATTTGGTATTGAAGAGCTTCAAGTCAGCAATTGGGAAATCAATTGACATGATGGCTTGGAATCTTGCTGTAGATTTCAAGGAGAGCGTTGAGACAGGCTCTGGAATGGGACATTAGATGCGGGGATAAGCCGTCTCAATGTACTCGAAAATCATCCAGACTACGGTCTATTCGTTGTTTTTCAGTTTGCCGAGATACAACTGGGTATCATATTCAAAGGAGATCGCTCCTCTATCTTCGTATTTCTTGAATAGTTTTTCTGCCGATGAATTAAGCCTGGAAAACTCCGGGGTTCCAACTGATGGTGTGTAGGAGGATGATTGCATCCTCCCCAGGAAGCCATTTTTGTCGAGGACTTGGACATTTTCAAAGACGTATGTCTGATAGGTGTTTTTGGCGAAGAATTCTACTTTCAACTCCCCTGGGGAGTTCCTGTGGTTTGCCAGGTTGTACTCTGGGGCATACTCACGAAGCAAAGCTTCATACTCCTGCTGAAATCCCTGCTGCATTTTGCGCTGATTCCAGACCAGCCCCACCCACCCGCCAGGCTTGAGTACTCGGTTGAATTCCTTTTGCGTCTCACTGTATGAAAACCAGTGGAATGCCTGTGCACAAACTACTAAATCCACACTGGATTCGGCCAGGTTTGTTCCCTCTGCACTCCCCTCGAGGCTGGTAAAGCGATCAAATCCAGACAGCATCTCTTCGGCGGCCTGTCGCATATAATGGTTTGGTTCTATTCCAAAAACCAGGAGATTTTTGGAAAGTAGCTGCCGGGTGAAAATCCCTGTTCCAGAGCCAATGTCAGCAACTATACTGTGTTCATTGAGGCTGCACTGATCGAGTAAGACTTCTGCTACTTCGTGAGGGTACCCCGGCCTATACCGAACATAGTTATCTACCCTGTTTGAGAAGCGTTCCTTAGAGTTCTTCATACTTCCTGAAATCCCATAGTTTCACTAATTTATCTTGGTTCCTATGAAATAATCCAAAACAATCCCGAGTTTTCGGAGATTCCTTTCTTCCCTCTGATTCCTTGCAGGATTTGCTTTCATAATCTGCTATGATGATCCCAATGGAGGCACAAGGAAGCGTTTTACGAAAACAGCTGCTCTTACTTCTTTACATGTATCTCGGTTATTCGGGATTCATGCTGCTGAAGACCTCCATTTCCGTCATCTCCCCTGAATTGGTCGCAGAAGGACTCATTACCAAAACCGAGTGGGGAACCATTCTTGCCTGGAGCACCGTGGGCGCGATCCTGGGAAAATTGCTCAGTGGTGTAGCGGCTGACAAAATGGGAGGGAAGTGGACCTTCACGCTGGGATTGTCCGTGACCACCGGAGGAGTATTTCTCTTCGGAATGAATTCCTCAGCCCTGGCCTTTAGCATCATCTTTTTTATTACCCTTTGCGCCAAATCAGCGGGTTGGCCTTCCATGGCGAAACTGATTGGGAATTGGTATTGTCCCACCCAGTATGGGCGGGTCTGGGGAGTGCTTTCCACTTCCAGCAGAGTAGGGACCATTACGGCCCTTTTTGTATTGGGTGCTCTTTTGAATATCCTGAGCTGGCGTCAGACCCTGTGGGTCGCTGGTGGGATAGGAATCTTACTGGTCTGCGCCAGTTTCTTTCTGATTACTGAGAAGCCGCCTTTCAGTGTGAAATCTGAAGGTGAGAAGCCTGATGAAGAAGAGGAAGATCATCCTTTAAAGGGAACTTCCTTGAAAGAGGCATTGCTGATTTTTGCCAAGAGCGGCAGAGTATGGCTGATTTCCATTTCCATGATGGGTTTGACCATTCTTTGGGATTTCCTGGATTTTCTACCCTTGTATTTGAAAGAAAGCCTGAAAATTTCCTCAGCCGACGCGGCCAGTATCACCATGGCTTTTCCCGCCGGAGCGCTGATCTCGGTTTTGCTGGGGGGATATTTCTTTGACAAGCTTCCCCGGAAAACAGTACCCAACCTCATCGGTGCCTTTCTTGCCCTGGCTGTCATTTGCCTCACCTTGATGATTCTGCTTTCAAACTTTGGAATGTCTGAGAGGGGATTGGTAGTCTCAAACGCGATCTGTCTCTTTATCTTCGGATTTTGTGTATCGCCTGCCTATTACTTACCGATGAGTATTTTCTCCATCAAATTTGGAGGACCGCATTCGGGGATTCTCATTGCCTTGTTAGATGTGGCCGGCTTCGGGGCAACCGTACCCTTTAAAATAGTAGGGGGTAGGTTGGCTGATCAGGATGGTGGCTGGGAAAAGTTTTTCACCCTTCTCATTGTCATAGCCTTTATCTCAATGCTGGTGACCTACCAGTTTCTGAGAGGGGAAGCTAAAGTGGATAAAGGTAGTTGAGTATAGAAGTTAGAAAGTAGTCTTTACTTACTGCATTGCACCGGGTCCTGACCCCTCCAATCACCCCATACCCGCCGCTCAGTTCGGAATGAAATCATTGCCATCAATAACAACCCGGGCGCAGTCTGCGCCTGCGGCCGGTACAGTAGTCTAAGCTGTGCGTGCCCTGAACACCTGCGTGCATCCGAAGCAACACTCTGTGTACGGGGACCCCATTTCCAGGCCCACCCGGGAATCCACTACTGAATGACATGAGATTCAAAAAGTGAGTGAAGTGATTGAGTTCTTTAGTACAGTATTAATAGGGGGAAATCCTTTGACTTAAGCTCCATTTACAGCGTCTAAAAATTGAAATGTTAGGGTTTGGTTGCCGGGTGGCGCCGGAAATGGGGCCCCTGTGCCCAGAGTGTAGACTCGGTCGCACGAACTGATGCATAGCAAGAAGCCTGCTAACAACTGTACCGGCCGCAGGCGTAGACTGCGCCCGGGTTGCTTGGAATATCAAAGTACAAAAACTTCGAGCGAAACGGCGGGGACGGGGTGATTGGAGGTGACAGGACCCGGGGTACGAGTTTTATTCTCGACCTAGTTTAAAGACCTAAAGCCTGCGCTTACCTTACATACCCAATGATGGAGATGAAGGTGCAAACAGATCCCAGCATTACGAATAGGTGCCAGATTCCGTGGGCGTGGGGGAAATGATGGTGGTCATCGAGAATATAGAAGATGACTCCTCCGGTGTAGGCTGTCCCTCCCAGGCATAACCAGGTGAACCCGGCCAGGGGTATGGCCGCTTTGAGACTGGAAAACTCAAGCGCCGCGAGCCAGCCCATGGAAAGGTAAATGAGTAATTGTAGAACCTCGATTCTACGGGGGATGAGTAAATCCAGAAGGATTCCCACAACCGCCAGGCTGCAAACTATGGCCAGGATAGTGGCTCCGGGCCCATCTTTGAGTGAAACAAGCGCATAGGGGGCATAACTTCCTGCGATCAGAAAATAGATGGCGGTATGATCGAGTTTCTGAAAGAGCTTTTTTAAGTTGGGAGGCTGGAAGCTATGGTAGAGCGTAGACATGGTGTAGAGCACCACCAGGCTTACCCCAAAGATTGAGAAGCTCACTATCATGCGGGGGTCTTGTTCAGAGATACTTACAGTTAGTAGGGCTCCGAGACCGACGAGCGACAGTGCGGCACCCGCCAGATGGGTAATACTATTTAGCTTTTCTCCGTGATACATGAATTCCCCCTATTAGAAAATACCACCATCTTCAACCAGATTAAAATCAAAGATAATTTTGAGACCGTCTAACTGAATTCTCAATTCCCAGAATCGAAAATTCCAGGGAGCAAAGAAAACAAAAGAAATAAGGGAATCAAAGGAATAGGGTTTTCGCTCCCTATTTATGCACTGAACGCGATCGCGAATTCCAAGGTTTTCGCCCTCATGGCGGAGTCTAACTTCATTCCTCTGATTCCCTTGTTTCCTATGCTTCCTCTGATTCCTAACCCATTTGTAACTTTTTCCTTTATTACCACGTATGATGTACAGGGAGGGGTGAAATTTGCCCTGTTCGATTTGTTTCGGCATTGATTTAGAAAGGATAGAAACATGAAATCGATTGTAAGTACCTTGCTGGTTTCTCTCGCACTTGTGATCACCAGTACAGCATCTGACCTTGGAAAACAGGGGAAATTTGAGGCTATTTACGGAGCAGTCCCTCTGAAGGCAGGGCAATCCATCAGTCAATTAGTAACGTCCCTTGTGGATGCGTCTGATGAGGAGAAATTCTCAGCTGTGAATGCCTATATTCAGGGCAACAATTTGAATATTTCTCGATTCGTGAACCTGATTGAAGCCCTCCAGGTTCTCAATCTTCAAGCATCTACCACGGACCGCCTGGTGGCGCTCTACGCGGGAAAGAGAAATGGAAAGTTTAAGCTTGAAACCGCTGTGACCCTACTCGGGATGATTTCCAAGCCAGGATTTAGCAGTAGTGACGCGAAAGCCAATCACGCCATCCAGGTTGCTGAGATCTTCACCAACAACTCAAGGGTACCCTTTGATTCCTTTAAGTTCCTCATCCGCCATCTGAATTCCAAGATGGTCAATCCCTTCCTCAGAGATGAGAAAGTCATCGTCGCTTATGTGGACAAGAATGCGAAGGGAATGAGTGTTGATGAAACTTATCATGCACTGGGAAGTCTTGATGGCAGTCACATGAGTGTTCAGAATGCCGGGGTAATCGTGGACACTTTCATTCGCCAGAACGCCGGTAAATTGACGAATCCTGAGTTTCGAAACGCGGTAGAAAGGCTAAAGCTTGATGTACCTCAAGGAGATGGTTTAAAACAGATTCTCGCCCTCCCCCGTGAAGCGCAGGAACGCTACCTTTATACCGAGAAAAAATTCTTTGATAGCCTCTTTTTTACCATCGGAAAAGTAATTAAGACCTGGACTAATGAGGTGGCTGTAGATCACCACACAGCCCTTGCAGGGCTCTTTGTTAATCGGAATCAGCATCGTTTGAAGCCAAACCATATCGAGAAGTTACGTAGCGCTTTTCAATAGATGATCAGAGCCCACGACCAGGGAAGCGAGGAATAAGATGTATAAATCAATAGCTTGGGTATTAACCGCCTTGTTGGCCTTCACCCCCTGTCCACTATTCGCGAAAGACTACATTAGTCCGGAGCAGTTGAACCAGGCTACGGTAGTTGATCTTCCTGGCCGCATTGGAGTTAATGTTTACCGTGAGAGAGACCCGGAAAATATGGCAACAAATGCACTCAGTCAATTATCAGGACTTCTATCGAATTCCACCGGCCTCGCGCTCGGAGCTATAGGAGGCATAGCTACACTCGGTTTTCTTGGAGTTCTTTCCGCACCGATTGCCATGATTGGAGCTGCCGCGGTTGGAGGACTTGCACTTCTTGGTGCGACCTCACAAACGAGACGTATGCCCAGGGGTCTGAGCATGGAAAATCTTGGTCACATGGGCTATGGTCCGGGTCCCAATTATGGAGCCCCTACCAGATCTTCTGGAATTATGGGAAATGTCTTTGGCTGGTCCTCTCAAAGAGATAGCCGTTACCCACTGGGAAGCATTGGTGTTTCCTCAGCTCAGAGGGCTCCTGTACATGTAAATATGCAAAGTCCCCATGTCGCCAATACTTTTGGAAGAGGATATCAATTTAGTAATTATGACCAGGGCTATACAAACACATCTCCCTTGATTTCAGGGATGCCTGCAGGGGCTTCCATGGGAATGATGCCTCCTGGGGCTTCCATGGGGATGATGCCTGGCGGGGCTCCCATGGGAATGATGCCATCAGGAGTTCCCTTTTCACCCCAGTCTTCCACCGGAGATTCCGCCGCACCCGCAAATCCCTATAATTCTCCATTCGCCACTAACGCTTATGGCAGACCCCCGTTTTTCCCCAGCTATCCAGGAAACCAAGGTTCTCAATATTATGATCGCCGGGGTGGACAAAATTTCTCCAATTTCTTTAACCGAACAGATGGTGCTGGAATTCAGGGTGGAAATCGCGGGACCCGCGGAGATCTGCCTTTTCAGAGAGCCCCCTGGTGGGCAAGTACACCCTATCATCAGAATTGGAGAATGACACAAAATGCGCCTCCTTCTTATTTATCTCAGAGTTTTGAACACTCAGGACGGGGCTGGAGGGCTGGTTCTCCCCAGGGTAAGATGATGCGTCCTCCAGGGTGGGGAGGATCAGGTCGACCTCCTCAAGGGCAGATACCGGGAGGGTCCCAACTGCCTACATTGCAAGGTGGTCCTCAATACTCGGGAAGTTATGCCGGAGTTCGAAGAGATGGACAGGGTCAACTTCCTGATCCCATGGCTTTTCAATTCAGACAGCCAAATCAATACCTGGATTTAGGGGCAGGAAATAACTACTCCATGGGCAACGCCTACAATACACCCTTGCTGCCTAATAACTATCAGCGTAACTTTGCCTTTGAATCAGGTTCTGTTCCTAACCAGGGATACCAACCTTCCCCCAACGGTGCAGTTCCAGCCCCTATGATCGCGCCTATGCCTGGAGGAACCGTGTTTCCAGGTGTTGCCGGGGGAACTCCTCCCCAAATCAATGAAAGAGCACCTTTTCAGCCTCCCGGAGCGAATGGAATGGTGCGGCCATTTCAACCGATTCCTCAGCAGGTGCAAAGGGTAAATCCGAATTTGAATACTACCCAGCAGCAGATAAGGCAGGAAAGTCTAGATCAGGCTGAGCAGCGATCTATGCAGGATCAGAAGCAGTTACTTGGGGGAGCGTCCTCACCTCAGTCTTCTGATTTTGATCATGCCCGGCTGAGTGAACTCGAAGATTTGAGACAGAAGGCATACGATCAACTTCTCCAGGCTATTCAGAGAGGTGATGACGAAGGTCGTAAGAAGTGGTTCGACGCTTACCAGCAACACCACAGGGAAATTCAATCTCTGGCCAGGTAATTTTCAGAAGTTTCGAAAACTAGAAGTCAGAATCCAGAGGCAGGGCGTAGCCCTATTTCAATTCGGTCTTAAGCCGGTATGAATAGACCATTATTGGCATCCTAAAGCGTGACGAGGGTATCCACACTTCCGCCCAGGTGGCGGGCAAACTCTATTCTGAGTCCGGACTCCTATCTCCTGGCTTCTGTATACCTTGAGTTATTCCCCACTTAAACTTAGAATCATTGCGGCCCTCGTGCTGTATCTATGGTTGAAGGTTTTACCTCGACTCACGCAGAGGCGACAAAGTAGGTAGAAAATGAGAAAGACAAAAATCGTAGCCACTATTGGTCCAGCTTGTTGGGAGGCGGATAGTCTTCGCGAATTAATCACCAGGGGAGTAAATGTCTTTCGACTCAATATGTCCCACGCTTTGCGCGAGAACATCGAAAAGAGGGTTTCTGATATACGGGCGATGGCTAAGGCCGAAGGGCGGAATGTAGCCATTTTAATGGATATTCAGGGGCCGAAGATTCGTGTAGGACAGTTCAAGGACGGTTCGATCACACTTCAAGAAGGGCAGGAATTTACTTTCGATCAGAATCCAGAACCAGGAGATGGTTTCAGGATTTCAACGAGTTATGAAACCATTCATAAAGATGTTAAGGCAGAAGACCAGATTCTCCTCGATGATGGAAAACTCGAATGTAGGGTCAAAGAAGTAGATGGGGATAGGGTGATCACTGAAGTAGTAACGGGAGGGGTTCTAAGTGATAAGAAGGGCATGAATCTCCCCGGGGTGAAAATTGGATTACCTCCTCTTACTGAAAAAGATGTCACCGATATTAAGCTCGGGTGCACACTCGACATCAACTATATCGCGATGAGTTTTGTACAGAGAGCACAAGACGTCGCGTTTTTACGTAATATCCTAAAGATGGAGAAACGGGAAGATATTCACATCATCTCCAAGATTGAAAAACCCGTTGCAGTAGATGATATTGAAAAAATTATCGCGGAATCAGATGCAATCATGATCGCCCGTGGGGATCTGGGTGTAGAGATCAGCCCGGAGAAAGTCCCTGGAGTGCAGAAGAGAATAATTGAGCTCTGTAATAAGAAGAACCGTCCTGTGATCACAGCAACCCAGATGCTGGATTCCATGGAAAAGAATCCTAAACCTACCAGGGCAGAGGCGTCTGATGTTGCCAACGCCATTCTCGACGGTACGGACGCGGTCATGCTCTCAGGTGAGACCGCCACGGGTAAGTACCCCATTAAATCAGTGGAGATGATGCGTAAAATCATTGTACAGACTGAAAAGGAGATGGGTTACCAGCTAAGACCCTGGTCTTTTTTCGAAAAGCAGAAAGCGACCGTCTCAGAGGCCATAAGCTATTCGGCTTGCCAGGTGGCCCGGGCTGTTGGGTCCCAGATTATTTGCGCCTTTTCCCAATCAGGACACCAGGCCAGGAGAATCTCCAAGTTTCGGCCAGAACAGCCGATTGTTGCGGTAACTTATGAAGACAATTCGGCCAATCGAACCTGTCTTTATTGGGGGGTGATTCCCATCCAGATTGAAGGCGCTAATTTACTCGATGATGAAGTCTTACAAGCCGAAGCAATTCTATTGGAAAGGCAATGGGCGGATGAAGGAGGAAAGATTATAATCACCTCCGGAATTCCCATGCACGTCTCAGGTACTACCAACGTGATCAAAGTCCACACTTGCTCTGATCTTTCCTCGTTGGAAAAGAGTTATAGGTTTTCATCCACTTAAAATGACCGAAGCCGACCTGTTCAAATATAACCTCCAACGATTAGATTCCTGTTTCGTGTTGGAACTTTCTGGTGTATTTTACGGTCGAAATCTCCAAGCTTTGAAGGAAGAAGTGAAATCTCTTGCGCAATGTCCTAAAGCGTATATAATATTCGACCTTTTCGACGTAACGTTGATGGATTCCGCAGGACTGGGATTTTTGGTCCGTACTCTTGATATGATTCGCTCCAAGGGAGGGAATATGTCAGTTTGTCGGGTCGACCATGAATTAGAGAAAATTTTCTCTCTGATCCGGCTTCCGATTGCAGATAGTATAGATGCAGCCGTCGAGCAAATAAGGGGAGAAGGAGAAGGGACATGAAAAAAGATATTCATCCTAAGAGCTATCTGGCGAAGTTTAGCTGTGCATGCGGAGCTGAATTTGAGGCATTATCCACATCTGAGTTAGTTAAACTTGAAATTTGCTCTGCCTGCCATCCGTATTACACCGGGAAGCAAAAGTTTGTCGATATTGCGGGTCGTGTAGACAGGTTTAAAAAGAGATATGCTGGGGTTTCCAAGCCCTGAAAATTATCCAGGTAGTTGCGCATCGTACCCATCGATGCCTGGTTTTGGACCCCATTCGATAAGGTCTAGGCTCGGACTGAACCTTGTGTTCACAGGGGTGGAGCCGGATCAAAACTCTCTTCTCATTGGCGGGGCGGCCGGATCATGAACGTCCGTCTTTTAGCCATCATATTGATTTCTGTTTGTGTGCTTTTCCTTGCAGTTGGCGTTGATATAGTTCTCAGTCAACAAAAGGCAGCGGCCTCTCGAATGAAAGTAATGGAGCCGCCTGAAGAGATGCGCTCAAGAATTGCCGGAAAAATGAAGGACCGTCTCTCTCCTGGTCGACCCTTCCGGGCTGGTTCCAGCCTCATTGAGCAGCGTCACGCCAGTGCCGTAAAGGAGTTACATGAAGATCGCCTGGAATCGGTAAGACGCAGGCAATCAAAGGAGAGGATTCGTAGTTTCTTGGAGACCCAGTCTGGCCAATACCTTGACCAGGGAATCAAGCTTTTGGCTCGTGGACAAAAGACCGAGGCCCGATTGTATATAGAAAGAGCGCTGTCCCAGCACCAGGAATTTGATTTTGAAATCTACGCTGTCATGCTCAAAGCCCTGGTACATTCCTATGTTAAGCCAGAAGATCTGGAGAATCTGGACCAGGCGATCCTGGGTTACTTAAAGTTGATTCAGACCCAGTATTCGGAGCAGGGATTTCAAAAGGTTGTCTCTTTGTTGATGGAGGCAGTTGAAGAAAAGTTGGCTAATGAAGATTGACAGGAAGAAAAACCGGGGACTGAGCCTGGTTGAGATTTTGGCCGCTACCGCGGTTCTTTCGGCTCTGTTAGTGCCGGTTCTTCTCATCATGCGATACTCAATCACTGCTACCTATCGTTCCAGCAATGACATCTTAGCCGCTTCCCTGGCCCTTTCAAAAATAGAGGAGCTCAAAAGCTACCCCTTCTTTCAACTGGAAAATATCCTCCTGGGGCTGAATCCCGAGGACCCATACCGAGATCAAAATCCTAATGCCAAAAAGTTTCTCATCGGTCCCTTTGAGACTTTCCCGGAGACACCGGATTTGGTAGAAGAGAATGTGTATCGAAGCGGACCCTCAGTTTTTCATCGATATACCTTTTTATCTTACTTTCCAGAGTCAAATCCACATCCCAACGATCCTGAATTCGAGCAGAAAAAGAAAAGGATTCGTATCCGGATAAGAATCTTTTGGAAGGATCGTCTATCGATTTCAGTTGTGATGGACCAGGACCTTACCCTTGAGTCAATCGTCCATGACGAGAACTACAGCCCCAAACCCCTGTTGAATGAATTCTTTAAGGATGAGAGTTAATGAAGAGAGTTCTTTTGGCTAAGCGAAGGGGATTCACAATCGTAGAGCTTGGGGTCGTGATGGCCCTGATGGTCCTGGTTTTAGGTGTAGCCTTTTCTAAGTTTCGGACCGAACGCCTGGAGCAGCGCAGGCAAATGGCGCAGGTTGATCGTCAACAGGCTGTTCGGAGGTTCTTGATGTGGTTTCGCCATGACATGCAGTCGATGAGTACCATCCGTCGGTTTAATGTATTGAATTCCTTTGATACAGAGGAAGACTCCAGGGTGATACAGGTTGATTTTGACCGCTATGAAGATGAAACCAGTACCAGGTTGGTGTCCTATCGTTTCGATTTTAATCGCCGCCGGCTCAGCCGCTATCTAGATGAGGAACAGACCTTTGAGATTAACAACATTGCTAATTTCCAGCTAAAGCCCTTTGATTACACCAGAAAAAGAATTCTCAGGCTCGACCTTCTACCCATGACCTACTATCTCGACGCCCGAGTGGTTATATCTGGGGATACAACCTTTGGAAAAGGTGATGTATTCCAGGAGTTAGTCACGACCGTGTATCCACGGTTAAATGCCTCTGTCCACAAGGCTGGATTCAATCAATTCAGGATAAACAACCGCTTTAGTGGTAATTGATCCCTGGCGAAGATTTTTCCTATCGCCGTTGAGGCATTGCCATCCTCGTCATTTAGGACCTTGTTCACGGGAGCAAATATCCTGTCCTCATGGCGGATGCTAATTATTGCTTCAATTCCTTTGATTCCTTTGCTCCCTCTGCTTCCCTTGATTCTTAAAAGCGAGGTTTCCCAATTCTCGTTTTTCTCCTGTATACTCGGCTCCCCGGGAGGGATTGAGTCATCTAGGAGCCAACAATGAATAGTACTGATGTTCGCAGGAATTTTTTAGAGTTCTTTCAGGAAAGAGACCATACTTTTGTGCAAGGTTCTTCCCTGGTCCCGCACGATGATCCTACACTCCTCTTCACCAATGCCGGGATGGTGCCTTTCAAAGATGTCTTTATCGGAAACGCCGCTCGTGATTATGTTCGCGCGACCAGTTGCCAGAGATGTGTCAGAGCAGGAGGCAAACACAACGACCTGGAGGAAGTTGGATATACGGCCAGGCATCTCACTCTTTTTGAAATGTTGGGTAATTTCAGTTTCGGAGACTATTTCAAAGAAGACGCTATTAAATGGGCCTGGGAATTATCTACCGAACGATTTGGACTAGACCCTGAGCGCCTTTATGTCTCTGTATTCAGGGATGATGATGAGGCATTTGAGATCTGGAAGTCCCTTGGGCTTCCTGATGCCAAAATTTATAGATTCGGGGAAAAGGACAACTTCTGGACTATGGGCGATACAGGGCCATGTGGTCCCTGTTCAGAGCTTTTTTATGATCTTGGAGAAGAGGCGGGGACCAGTTCAGAGGATGTGATGGGTGGAGAAGGAGACCGATATTTAGAATTTTATAACCTGGTTTTCATGCAGTATGAATCTCGCGCCGATGGTACCAGGATTCCCCTGCCCAGGCCTAGCATCGATACGGGAATGGGTTTAGAGAGGACAGCGGCCATCCTGCAGGGTAAACTCACAAATTTTGATACGGATTTGTTCCTGCCTTTGATTGAAGAAGTGAGAAGAGCAACCTCACAGACACAGTTTGATGAACAGGGGCAGAAAATCGCCAGACAGGTCATTTCTGACCACGCCAGAACCGCTACCTTTCTGATCGCGGATGGGGTATTGCCCTCAAACCTTGGTAGGGGATATGTCTTAAGACGAATCATGCGCCGAGCAATTCGCTATAGCTACCAGCTAGGTATTCGCAAGCCCTTTCTCCACACTCTGGTGCCTCTTGTGGTCGAGAAGATGAAAGATGCTCACCCGGTCCTTGATGGGAAGTCGAGCACCATTGCAGATCACATAGGACTTGAAGAAGAGAGCTTTCTCAGAACTGTGCATAAGGGGCTTGACCTGCTTGAAAAAGAAGTGGGTGATATGAAAAAATCGGACTCAACTGAGCTGTCTGGAGAGGTTGTCTTTAAGCTCTATGACACCTTTGGCTTTCCCCGTGACCTTACTGAAGTGATTCTCCGGGATCAGGAATTTAGTTACGCTGGTGATCGTTTTGATCAGTTGATGGAAGAGCAAAGAGAGCGAGCCAGGGCATCTCAGAAATTTGGAATCCAGGACGGTTGGGAATTTGTGGTCCATTCAACCGGAAGATCGGATAAATTCGTCGGCTATGAAACCACAGAAATTGAAGCCACGATTCTTAAATCGGCCCAGGGTCCAGATGGAGTACACTCCAAACTGGTTCTTGAACCGACACCTTTTTACGCCGAATCTGGAGGCCAGGTAGGAGATAGCGGAGTATTAGAGAATGAGTTTATGACGCTAGAAGTTTTTGATACCCAAAAAGAGGAGGGAGAGACAGTACACTATTGTCGGCTTCTTCAAGGGAATTACCGATTTGACAAGCCCGTTCAAGCTCTTGTAAATGAAGAAAAAAGATTCTACACGCGTAAGAATCATACTGCTGTTCATCTTTTACAGGGCGTTCTAATCAAGAGGTTTGGAGCAAGCATTCAACAGGCTGGTTCCTATGTGGATTCTGAGAGATTTCGATTTGACTTCACGCACAACCGTGCCCTGAGTAAAGAGGATCTTCAGTCCGTAGAGGCAGAACTCTTTGTTCAGGTCCACAAGGGCCGCAAAGTCACCGTTCATCTCAAATCCCTGGATGATGCTCGAAAGATGGGAGCTCTATGCCCGTTTGGCGAAAAGTACGCTGACGAGGTTCGCGTCATTGATATTCCCGACTACAGCATGGAGTTTTGCGGGGGAACACATGTGCGAGATATTGCCGAAATCGGCATGGTTAAGATCATTTCTGAATCCAGTATAGCCGCTGGAGTGCGCCGGATCGAAGGCGTGGTTTCTAAAAAGGCATTTGCCCTGTTTCAGGAAGAAGATAGCGTTCTTCGAGAGATTCAGAATGCTCTGAGCTCAAAGGAGAATCTAGCAGGGCTGGTCAGATCATTACAAGGGGATCTGAAACAGAGGGATAAACAAGTAAATTCCCTGCGTATGGAGCTTTCTGAAAGAACACTGGAATCCCTATACAGTTCCCTACCGTCAGTGGAAGAACTGCAATATGTTCACGCTAGCTTTCTTGGATTGGATGCGAAGAGTTTTCGCGTTCTGTCTGATAAGGCCATCCAGCGTATCGGATCAGGGTTGGTTGTTCTTTTCAACGAAGAAGATGACAAGGTCCAAGTGATATGTAAGGTAACTCAGGATTGGATTGATAGAGGGGTGGACGCTTCCAAGGTGGTTCAAGAGTTGGCCCCGCTCGTAGGAGGGAGAGGCGGTGGACGAAAAAACATGGCCCAGGCTGGCGGGACTGATCCTAAGAAAATCCCTGAGGCCATGAAACAGGTTCCCCAGGTCTTAAGCTCTTTTTTCTCATGACAGTTTTGGGGCTTGATTTTGGGCTTGTGCGCACCGGTATTTCCATTTCTGATGAGAAGGAGTCTTATGCCATTCCCCTTCAGACTGTTTTAACAAAAGGTATCCTGGACGTTCTTTTGGAGTTAAGAGAGAGAGAATCGATAGATCTGGTTGTGCTTGGCTATCCCCTTTCTCTTAAAGGACATACAAACCAGATGACCCGGGAAGTAGAGGACTTCAAAGTTCAACTGGTTCAAAAAGGCTTTGAGGTCCAACTCTTTGACGAACGCTTAAGTACCAGACGAGCACAAGCCAGCCTTCATGAGGCAGGTGTTTCAGCCCGCAAGCAGAAGAAACTTAAGGATGAGATGGCCGCATCGATTCTTTTACAAGATTTTCTAGATTCAAAAAGGGGTAAATAGGCTTTTTTTTAGGTAAAATCCAGGAACTTGGAATTCTTTTTTAGTGGGGCCCGACTTTCGGCCCCAAGAGCATAAGTCTCCTTTCTAAGAACCGACGATAACCAAATAAGGCATGTTACTCATGCAATTTAAAAGGTAACTTGATAGAATGAGGGTCGTTTAATTTCGTGAAAACCGCATCATTTGCGCATTACAGGCACTTTCTTTTCAGCAGTCGGTACTTCTTTCTGAAACATTTGAGACCACAGATTCGTAGTTGGATATGAGCTCGAAGGTAGAGAGCAAATCGGAACAGGATGATTATAAGATCATCCAACAAGTTCTCCGAGGACGAAAAGAAGCTTATTCTGAGCTTGTTGAGCGTTATAAAAAGCAGGTTTTCAACGTGGCATACCGAATGACAAACGATGCTGAGGTGGCGATGGATATCTCTCAGGAGGCATTCGTCAAAATCTATAAAAACCTTGAACAATACAACCCTCAATACAAGTTCTCGTCCTGGCTTCTTAAGTCGGTCAATAACCTCTGTGTGGATTTCTTCCGCACTCGGTCTGACCAGACGGCTTCCCTGGATTCCATCGTGGATTCAGGTGCCGAAAGACTTCTCTCGACCAGCAATGCCGTTCCCTCCTCTGCCGAAGAGTTCGAAAAGAACGAAACCCGTTTAGAATTACGGCTGTTGTTAAAGGAAGCGATTTCTCAGCTTCCCTTAGACTACAAGTCCGTGGTTGTACTCAGGCACCTTCAGAATCTTTCCTACAAGGAAATTTCTCAGATTTTGAATTTGCCTATGGGGACTATTAAGGCAAGGATCTTTCGGGCTCGGAAAATGTTGAAAACACATCTCGAGCGAAGAATTTCGGAAGTATAGACAGGGAGCTTTTGGTATGGATTGCGAGACATTTGAGGAAACCTTGAATGCTGAAATGGATAATCTCCTCTCGCCAGCTGAGCGTCAGGAGTTGGTCAAGCATCTTGATTCCTGCCGGAATTGCCGTAAGTCCGCTCAAACCTTCAGACAGATAAAGGAACTTTTTCCGCATCTTGAGCAACTAGATGTTCCCGAAGGATTTACCGAAAGAGTTATGGCCCGAATTCGGGCACTGCCCTCCTACTCTCAGAAGCCAGAGGCACGTCCAGTCCTGGGATTCTCATTTGGACTGGCTATGGTAGCTTCTATAGCGGCCATCTTTTTTCACTTCTCCGAAACTCAGGTTCCGAATCAATCTCCCCAGCTTGCCAATAGGCCCACCATTCAGGAGCAGGTCAATACTGTAATTAAAACCCAAAAATCAACGGGTTCCGCGGATTTTCTCCTGGTGCAGGCACATGGAACGGTACAAGTATTGAGCAGTGAAGAAATTGTATGGAGAAATGTTTCTGATCAAATGGTATTACGTTTTGGTGACAAGATCAGGACTCTTGCTAACTCCAAAGTTCACCTGAGTTACGCGGATGAAACAAAGCTAAAACTGAGTTCTAATACCCTCGTTCAGGTTCAGTCTAATGGGATACGAGTGTTTCAAGGAGATTCCTGGGTGAGAGTTATGAAGAAGGGCCGCATCTTTGAAGCCTGGACCCCTAACCTCGTCGCTTCTGTTCGCGGAACTATTTATGATATTTCCGTTCGTTCTCACCAGAGATCCTATGAAGATTTTCTAAAGGAAATAACCAGGAAAAACCTACTAAAGGGACTGTCTCCGGAAGCTTATTTTCAGGAGTTCTCCTTACAGACTCTACATGAAGCAGGCAGTTTTGAAGCAACTCTAAATGTAGACTCAAAAGTTCGTGTCTTTGAATCTTCCGTGGCGGTTTCACCCCTCAGGGACGGGATTCCCTATACGAACCGTGAAGTTATCCTGGAACAGGGTCAATCCGTTCGGGTCAACTCAGCAGGAAAAGAAATCATGATCAGCCGAGTGGAGCCGCTCAGTGAGAATGATTTTAAATACTGGGATATGGAAGCACCTTCATGGGTGTCTTCTGATTCCACTCCCATGCCAGCTTCAGTACCTGTTCCACCCGGGTCCAGTCCAAGACTCAAGAAGCCAGTTCCCCAGGCACCCTCCGATGCAGAATCCAAGCCAACATTTGAGAATCTGCAAGAAGAGCGATAAGTCAGCCTCGGAATCAAACTAGACTTTCCCATAGTTTTCTAGTATAACCCGTTGTGAGTAGGCTTCGGAGGCTTCCATGTACTATCACAAACTTGGCGATTTGCCGCGAAAAAGGCACACGATTTTTCGACGGGATAATGGTGAACTCTTCAGGGAGCAACTCATGGGTCTTGCCGGGTTTTCAGGAATTTCCTCCCTGTTATATAAACACCGGCTTCCCACGGCGACTTTACGAATGGAGGTGGTTCGGACAGAGCCTCTTCCAGAAGAATCTGAGTCCAAGACTATTGCCTGTCAGCATTTCAAAACAGCCCAGCTTCCCGCCGATGAATCGCTGATTCATGCCAGGGCGGCTTTGCTGTCAAATTCCCAGGTATCTGTCTCGGTCTCTACCTTGCCGCCGAATTCTCTATTTCGAAATGCTTCCCACCATGAACTCTATTTTATTGAAGAAGGGCGAGGGATTCTGGAGAGTGAATTTGGCAATTTGAAGTTTGTTCCAGGGGATTATGTTTCCATTCCCAAGGGAATCACCTACCACTGGAGGTTTGAGTCCCTGGCCCGTTATCTGCTGGTTCAATCCCTCGAACCCATGAGATTTCCATCCCGTTATTTAAATTCCATGGGACAATTTCTGGAACACTCCCCGGTATGTGAGCGCGATATCCGTGTTCCTGACGAACTCATACCCCGGGTGGAAGAAGGGTCCTTTAAGGTTCTGGTGCATCGCAACGGTGCTTATTTTGAGCAGATTCTCGCACATCATCCCTTTGATACTGTGGGTTGGGACGGATGTTTATATCCGTTTGCCATCAGTATTCATGACTTTGAGCCTATAGTAGGAAGGCTGCATATGCCTCCACCGGTTCACCAGATGTTCGAATCCACACACTTCGTTGTTTGCAACTTCGTTCCCAGGCTTTTTGATTTTCATCCTGAAGCAATCCCTGCCCCCTACTTTCATTCCAACATCGATAGTGATGAAGTCATCTACTATGTGGAAGGAAACTTTATGAGCCGCAGGGGAGTGGAAAAGGGCAGTATTACCCTGCATCCGGCGGGTCTTCCTCATGGTCCTCAGCCGGGAAAAACTGAAGAAAGTGTGGGCAAGAAAGCCACCAGCGAACTGGCCGTAATGATTGATACATTTCAGCCGCTGATGGTTACTCAAAGGGCTGAGAGTGTGGCACAGGCGGATTATGTGGAATCATGGCTAGACAAGAACTGAGGAGAACTTCATGGCAAATACCGTAGGCATTCGCAAGTATGATTTTGTAGAGTTTTACGTAGGTTCAGCCAAGATGGCAGCCTATTGGTTTTCGCGCACCCTGGGGATTGAAATTAAGGGTTATTTGGGACCGGAAACAGGCCATCGTGATCGAATGTCCTTTTACATGAAGAAGGGAGACCTGTCTTTCCTGGTCACATCAGCCCTGGGACCTGAAACTTCTGAGATCCAGGAGTTTGTTTCTCGGCATGGCGATGGAGTTAAACGTTTCTGCCTGGAAGTAGACGATGTCACACGAGCCTTCAGTTATGCCGTTTCCCATGGAGCGATCCCCATTCGTAAGCCCGAAATGCTTGAGGATGAGGCAGGCAGTACCCAGGAAGCAGCTATTCGTCTTTATGATGATACAGAGCTGGTTTTTACCAACCGTGATGGATATGGCGGGGTGTTTCGCCCCGGTTTCGAAACTCCCAAATTTGGATGGGAACTCTCCTGTGAACAGCCGAACCTGCTATATATTGATCACATTGTGGGAAATGTTCGTACCAATGAAATGAATCGATGGGAAGAATATTTCAACAGGGTCCTGGATTTCGAAACCTTTGTGAATTTTGGACCCGGCGATATCACAACCAAGTATTCCGCCCTCCTGTCCAAGGTGGTTCGCTCCAAAGACAACCTGATTAAGAATCCGATCAATGAGCCTTTTGAAGGAATTCGAATGTCACAGATTGAGGAGTTCATAAAGGAATATCGCGGATCAGGAATTCAACACATCGCAATTCGCACAGAGAATATCATCCAGACCATAGGGGCTATGCGTGCCAATGGCGTAGAGTTTTTGCAGGTTCCCCATACCTACTATGATTCCCTACGCTCCAGGAACCTGCCCATTGAGGAATCCATAGATGACCTTCAAGAATTGGGTATCCTGCTGGATTTTGAAGGGGATGGTTATTTATTACAGCTTTTTACCAAACCCATTCTGGATCGTCCCACTTTTTTCTTTGAAATTATCCAGAGACATGGAAATAGCCAGGGATTTGGACAGGGTAATTTCCAGGCTTTGTTTGAAGCAATTGAACTGGACCAGGAAAGGCGAGGCAATCTTGTCTAAGAGAGAGGATCGATTATGAAGTTAGCGACATTGAAAGACGGAACAAGGGATGGCCGCCTGATCGTGGTGGATCGAGGACTGAAAAAATATGTGCCCTGTGAGGGGATTGCAAAGACACTTCAAGAGGCCCTGGATTCCTGGAAAGATTGCAGTGCCGCTCTGAAGAGTCTTTCTACTGAGCTCAATGAAGGTGCTCTGGACTGCGAAGCGATTAACCTGGACCCGGGTTTACTGGAATCTCCTCTTCCAAGGGCTTTCCAGTGGGCGGATGGGAGCGCTTACGTGAATCATGTTGAGTTGGTTCGTAAAGCGCGCGGTGCCACCATGCCAGAGAACTTCTGGACAGATCCGCTCATGTACCAGGGTGGTTCCGATGATTTCATAGGTCCAAAGGACGACATCATTTGTCTGAACGAAGAGTGGGGGATCGATTTTGAAGCGGAGGTCACTGTAATCACTGACGATGTGCCTATGGGGACATCGGCGGAGAATTCAGGAGAGCACATTCTTCTCCTAATGTTGGTGAACGACGTAAGCCTGAGGAATCTAATTCCCGGCGAACTTGCAAAGGGGTTCGGGTTTTTCCAGAGCAAACCGGCAAGTTCTTTTTCTCCGGTGGCGGTGACACCCGATGAACTTGGTTCGGCATGGGACGGAAGCAAGGTTCATCTTCCCCTGAGGACGCACTTCAACGAAAAGCTCTTCGGTGAACCCTATTGCCATGTGGATATGACCTTTGATTTTCCTCGCCTGGTCTCCCATGCGGCAAAGAGTAGAAACTTAAGAGCGGGTGCCATCGTTGGTTCCGGGACAATTTCAAACCTGGATCGATCACGAGGCTCTTCCTGTCTGGCGGAGAAACGAATGCTCGAAAAGATTGAATCGGGTGAGATAAAGACTTCCTTTATGAAACATGGAGACAGGGTCTCAATTGAGATGCTCCATGATTCCGGTCAATCCATATTTGGAGCCATTGATCAGAAAGTTGTCATTCAAGGAGAATAGAGTGGATCTCTATACTTACCATCGAAGTTCTTGTTCCTACCGGGTTCGTATCGCGCTGAATCTCAAGCAGATTTCCCATGATTTTGTTCAAGTCAATCTGCTGGAAGGGGAACAGACCGGAAATGAGTACAGGACCATAAATCCCCAGGGGCTGGTCCCTTTCCTGGTGGATGGGGAATTTAAGCTCTTTCAGAGTCTGGCCATTTTGGAGTATTTGGAGGAGCGCTTTCCTAGTCCGCCTCTGCTCCCCGCTGATCTACAGGAGCGGGCAATGGTACGCGCACTTTCCCAGGTAATTGCCTGTGATATTCAGCCGGTACAAAACCTGAGGGTCCTAAAGTATTTGAAAAGTGAACTTGGAGTCAGTGAGGAACAGAAGCTCAATTGGATAAGACATTTTATTGGCACCGGCTTTGATGCCCTGGAGGCCCATCTTCAGAGAGTTTCGGGTAAGTACTGCTTTTCGGATCAGGTAAGCTTAGTAGATCTATGCCTGGTTCCCCAGGTTTATAATGCGCGGCGGTTTGAAGTCTCCATGGGTCGATACCCCTCTATTTTGAGAGTTTGTGGTCTTCTTCAAGAGCTGGAAGCTTTCCAGAAGGCAGCACCGGAGAATCACCAATCCCATTAAGGGTTAACAAGGGAGAAAAAGGTGCTTGATATTCGCAAGATTCGTGAAAATCCATCCCTCTATCAAGAGGCCGCGGAAAATAAAAAAATTAAATGTTCTATATCGAATGTGCTTGACCTCGATGATCAGCGTCGCTCGCTAAGAGAAAACCTTGATTCTTTGCGCCATGATCTTAAATCTGGAAATAAGAAAATCAGGGATCTACAGGGTGTCGATCGCGAAGAGCACCTTGTAAGAATGAAAGAAACCAGTGCCCGGGTAAAACAGTTGGAGCAGGAAGTGAGGACAGTAGAAGAGTCTTTCGAGCGGGAAATGCTAAGAGTTCCAAGCCCAATGCATCCCAGTGTGCCCATCGGGTTGGACGATACTGAGAATGTGGAAGTGGTTAAAAACGGTCAGCTCCCAAACTTCGATTTCACTCCTCTTTCACACGTAGAGTTAGGTGCAAACCTCGATATCATGGACATTGAACGAGGTGTGAAACTTTCAGGTTCTAGATTTTACTACTTAAAGAACGAAGGAACCCTGCTCGAGTTGGCGGTTTTACGATATGCCCTGGATTTTCTGACAGATCGAGGCTTCTGTCCGATGACGGTACCCGTTTTGGTGAAAGAACATGCCATGATGGGGACCGGATATTTCCCCGGCGGCGAAGAACAGACCTACAAAATGGCCGAGGATGATCTTTACCTTGTGGGTACCTCAGAGGTGTCCCTGGCCAGCTACCATTATGATGAAATCCTTGATTCTTCCCATTTTCCAATTCAATACGCGGCATGGTCCAATTGTTTTCGAAGAGAAGCGGGAACCTATGGAAAAGATACACAGGGCCTTTATCGTATCCATCAGTTTCAAAAAGTAGAACAGGTATACATATTGGAGAATGATCAGTCTAAATCTGAGCAAGCCCTGGATCAACTTCTCCAAAATGCCGTAGATTTTCTAAATTCCCTTGAGATCCCACACCAGGTGGTTACGGTGTGCTCCGGTGATCTTGGCCAGGGGCAGGTAAAGAAATATGACATTAATAGTTGGATGCCCTCCCGCGATTCCTTTGGTGAAACACATTCCTGTTCTATGTTTTACGATTTTCAGTCGAGGCGCTTGAAAATGCGCTATAAACTTGAAGACGGCTCTACCAGTTTTTGTCACACCTTGAACAATACCTTGATTGCTTCACCCAGGATTCTCATTCCTCTACTAGAACTCAACCAAAAATCCGATGGAAGTGTAAGGATTCCCCCAGTACTGCTGAAGTATATGAATGGGATTGAGGAAATTCGCCCAAAGCAGCATGATTAAACTTCTAAAGACTCTCATCCTGGTTCTTTTGGCTCTCAATGTGATCGCATTGATTGTCTATTCTATTCTTCCCGAACTCTTTGAATTCCAGAAATCTAAGGCGGATATGAGTTGGACTGAAGGGTGGTTGGTGAAAGAAGAACAGGATGGGAAGAGACTCACATCCGTGGAACTTCATGAATTACAGGCTCAGAAATCCTCTATCAATGTGATTGAGGAAGAAGAGACACAACCGGGAAAAGCACAGATCAAGAAAACAGAGCTTCCCAACTCAATTACGACTGATTCATCCAGGAAACTAGGATTCCTGTGGAACCCAAAGGCGCTAAATCGCTCGGACTTATTCCAGGAGAGCGGTAGTGATGCCGCATCGGGAGCAGAGGTTCACCGGGGAATAGATAAGAATGCCCCCTTGAGAGAGCAAACACCAAAGGCATCCACTCGCAAATTGAAACGATCCGATACCCATCCACGCCAGGAAGTGGTACTTCCAGAAGTCGAGATTGCCATAGTCTCAGAAAAATCACTACCTGCGGTAAAACTTCGAACCGCCCTGGCGATAGCCTCCTTTCAAGGCAAAGAGAACATTGAGCCGCCGGAGGTTGCCCTTGCCTACAAAGCGGGTTCTCGAAAAGTGTCGGCCGCTAATCATAAAGTTTTGGAAGCAGGGGCAAGCCAAGAAGGGGTAAGTCCGGGAGAATCTTCGGTTTTGAAGGGCGCTCCAACACCTGAGGAGCCCGATCTGGCTTCAGTCATCATTGGGGAAGAAGAACCGGAGTATCGTCTGCAATCGGCTACCAGGCAATCCGAAAAAACAGGCCAACTCCATGAGACTCCAAGGGAGAAAATCCCCTCAGGATTCCTGAGGTTGGAGAACAAGATCTATGATCCATTTTCCCATGCTATACGACCGGGTGTATGGGTAAGATGCCAGGGTTCAGGAGTACTTGAAGTCATGATTGAGAAAAAAATGGTGGAGAACCTGAAGGGAGCCCCACTATCCCAGGACCATTTGGAAATATGGATCCATAAGGCGGGAACTTCTCCCCCGGAGGGATACGGGGAGATATCCTATCAGTTCGGTGTAGGATTGGGAGAAGATCCCTGGATTCTCCAATTTATCTCTGCTGGAGATTTTCTAGCCCCCCAGATAAGACGCCATATAAGCAATGATTTTGTAGTCCTGGAAATAGCTGGATTTGAATCCAATGAACTGCTGTGGAATATAGTTTTTTCCAAAGCGATCATGAGAGAGGAAGGAAATTGGGAGCAAGGACTTCTTTTCTCAGCAGCCCAGAATTTTGAATGGGGCAAGAAGAGCTCTCTTTTTTCTTTAGATAAACCGCTCTCTACCAGGCAGTGAGACTCAATAAATTTTTGGCGAAGGCCGGTATTTGTTCGCGTAGAAAAGCAGAGACCCTGATTGAACAAGGGCTGGTTTCCGTGAATGGGGAGGTAGCCACGATCACCACCCCAACAGCGGATGGGGACGTGGTGATCTGTGAAGGTCAAAGAGTCAGTCTGCAAGAATCGAAGAAGACCATTCTTTTCTATAAACCCAGGGGAGTGATCAGCACCACTTCTGAGAGGGAGAGGCCCAACCTATTGGATTGCGTACCCTTCACCCAGCGGTTATTCCCAATTGGAAGGCTTGATAAAGATTCGGAGGGGCTGCTTCTGCTAACCAGCGATGGAGACCTGGCTCTGAAGTTAACCCATCCTCGTTTTGAACATGAAAAGGAGTACGAAGTCACGGTTTACTCAGAGGTCGACAAGAAGTTTTTACAGGCTCTCTCAAAGGGTGTTGAGTTGGAGGATGGCGTGACCCTTCCCGCACGGGTAAGACCTGTCGGGAAGCGCGGATTTCGAATGGTCCTCAAAGAGGGAAGAAACCGCCAGATCCGTAGAATGTGTGAGGCTCATGGATATAGGGTCAAAAGACTCATACGAATACGGACCGGGAGCCTGAGATTGGATGTCAATGAAGGCGAGTATCGTACTTTGACACAGCAAGAAGTAGAAGTTCTGCTTTCCGACACCACAAGTAATCCCTCGACTTGATCGCAATGTCATAAAGTTAAGGCAGTCGGTATCTGTATTGTTTCTATCCCTACAGTACCTTCCGTCATCTTCGGGCTTGACCCGGAGATCCAAGTAAGGGATAGCTTGGGTCCCCGTGTCGGGGCACGAGGATGACAGGGCTCTAACCTAATTCCTTTAATTCCTATGTTTCCTTTGATTCCTATGTTTCCTTTGACTTCTGTGTTTCCTTGACCTTCTTTGGTTCTTCAAAATAATTTATAATGATTTTCAATGGATCGTCGTAAGGCATTAGGGAACTGGGGAGAGCGTGTCGCTTCCTCTCACATGGCCGGTCTAGGTGCTCGCCTGATAGATCGAAACTATACTTGGAAAGGCGGGGAACTTGATCTCATCTTTGAGAGAGATGAAATTCTGGTCTTCGTGGAAGTGAGAACCCGCGAGGAGGATGCCTTTATGCATCCTCTTGAGACGATCGATGATCGTAAATGCGCGAAGATCAAAAGAACGGCTTTCTATTATTATGAACGAGAATGGAAAAAGGAATCCCTCTGCCAATTCGACATCATCACCCTCATAGGAAATCCCGACGGCTATAAACTAGAGCATTTCGAGAGAGCCTTTGAGTAAGTTCTCCCCTGGCGTTGGATATCTTCACACATCCGAAGCACCGCTCTATACACGGGGTCCCATCTCCGGTGCCACCCGGCCCTTATCTTCGTCGCTTTGAAATGTGGATGACTTTCACAGCTATCATGGGATCACCCAATCAAAACCAAATGATCCCAATACGGGAGCAACTTTGTTATAATTGAGAATATGCACATAATCAGTCGAAGTACTTTGAGGGAGTTTTGGGAAAAGCACCCTGATGCGGAAGAACCTCTAAAAACATGGTTTAGATATGTCAAGACAGCCCAATGGGAGTCTCCTTCAGATGTTAAGGATATGTTCAGACATGCTGATTTTTTGCAGAACAATAGGATTTGTTTCAATATCAAGGGGAAGAAATATAGGCTTATTGTAAAAGTCATATATGAACTACAAAGGGTCTACATTCGTTTTACTGGGACTCATTCTGCTTACGATAGAATTGATGCAAATAGGATTTGAGGGTTAATCATGAAAATTAGACCGATCAGAAGTGAAAGCGACTACAAGAGAGTCATGAAAAGGATTGATCTGATAATTGATGCTGAGCCTGGTACAGATGAATTCGATGAATTGGAGGTTTTTTCAATTCTGGCTGAAGATTATGAGGAAAGAAATCATGAAATTCGAGCTCCAAATCCGATTGAAGCGCTGAAGAATATTATGGAGTGGAAGGGGCTTACACGAAAAGACTTAGAGCCCTACATAGGTACCAGAGCGCGGGTATCTGAAGTTCTTAATGGGAAACGAAATCTGACGATAACCATGATTATGAAATTGAGGTCAAGTCTTGGAATTCCAGCGGATATTTTACTTCCAGAAACAAATGAAGATAGCTCAGTAGCTTAAATTGCCTTGTCCCGAACCCTGATCCACTTCACCGATTGCCAATCGGTCAGAAAGGGTGGATGGTGAATTGGAACAGGGTAATCGGAGGTGACGGAACCCGGAGGCAACGAGGTTTGTATTTTGATTTTTGGTGGCCTGTCATGAATCTTTGTGTCGAGCACGTAGATGAACGGCGTTTAACGAGAAAAACTCGATCCCGGATCAGGGGATGACAAAATAGGGTCAGGTCAGGTTTTGGATTCGGCCAGTCTGTCGAGTAGCTTGCGCAGCCTTTTTTGGTACTCTTCTATTCCGTGGAGGGTGAAGTCGGTTCTATTCACTTCTTTCATGGCGGTTTTTCCCAGAACCACGAAGGTTTCTCTTAGTTTGGTCTGAAGTTCACGCATTCGAAAGAGTTCTTCTGGTGTGGTAGGGTCAGTATTTTGGAATCTCTGCAGCCTGGCCTGGGCTCTGAGAACTAAATCATTAGCTCGTTCCAGCGCTCGATTTCCGGGGCTGTACTCCTGGCATAGGTTGTAGGCTTCCTGCCCTACATTTCGCAGCAGAAGCTGAATTTGCTGCTGTATTTTCTCTTCACGGGTTGGTTCGGGAGCAGGGCGCGGTTTTGGCTGTACACTCGGCAGTCCATCTGGCTGGCTGTATTGCGAACTGTCCTCTACTTTCGTCCTTTGTGTAGGAGCGGGCTTTATGAAAGAGCGACTCGCCTTTTTCTCAGGCTTATCTTCCCCTTTGAGTTTAGGTGGGTCCTCTTTATTTTCCACTACCTTTGATGGTTTTTGAACAGGCTCCTCAACCCTGGTTTCCTCTACTTTGGGAGGCTTGGTTTTGGCGGGTTGCTTCAGGGTTTCCCTGGGGTCCCAGTTCTCAATTCTTTTTTGTAATGAGGCTTTATCGGAAAGATTCTGTAAGCGATTTTCGATCTTCTTTGCCTGCGGGGTTGGAGAACCATTGGAGAATCTCTCAAATTGCTCAAATGGGGTCATGCCCTCGGGCTCAATTCTGACAGCTTTTTGAAAATCATCTGTAGAGGTAGGAATGGGAGGCTCAGCCTTTGAAGAGGCTGTCTTCTCTAATTCCTCAGGGGGTTCGTCCTCGGAGTCCAGGTAGTCAGCTTCAATGGAGATCGATTCTTTTTCACCGGACTCCAGTTGTAGATAGCCTGGTTCTTCATCAATGAATTCGTCATAATCATCTTCATCTACCGGTCCAGAATCCTGAGTTTCTTCTTGAATGATGAGTCTTGGAGAGACTTTGTCCAGGCTGTGGGTCAGGTCCTGCATGATCTTATTCGCTTTGTCTCGAATTTCTGGATCAAGGTCATTGGACAGTCTTCGCATCTGGGTAATTACATCGAGTTCAGGATAATTGGCCAATGCCTCAATTGCCCTCAGGCGGATATCCCTATAGGGGTCATGCAATCTCTTGAGAAGAGCGCTTTTGAGAAAGGAAGAAGGTTTCAGTTGGCCCACTGCCCAGACCGCTGACTCTCTCATTGAAATCTTGGGGCTCTGCAGCATCTCTGAAAGTGGAATTTGAATTTTTGGTTCATCAAATTTCCCAATAGCGGTAATAACATTGGCTCGAACCCTGTTGTTTTCGTGATTGATGATGGGCAGTAGGGTCTTTGAGATAGATTCCCTTGGGGCTAATCTTTCGATGGTTTCGACAGCACTGGCTACAATCCTCGGATTTTCATGGGTAAGTAGAGCCTCGAGATGATCAAAGTGCTTAAAGCCTGGCTTGAGTTTGAGAAGTTCGCTGAGGATCTGATTTGGGTTTAAGTCAGACCATGGATCGGAGTCGCTGATCTGCATGGACTCAACGGATTGCGTTTCCGTAAGCTTTTCTTTGCTCGGAACCGAGGGGGCGTAGGTTCCAAGATGGTTTTTAGCTTTTCTGGCAAGAAAGGAAATATCGGTATTAGCCGATTCAGCATGTTGCCCAACCAGCTTGATCAGTTCACCCATCTCTTTGCTTTCAAAGAGTTTCTGATCCTTGAGCCTCGGTACGTACATGAGGGCCAGGATCTTCAGCTTGTCATTGGGTGAACTCAGATCCTTTAATATCTTATATAGTTGGGCTGTGGCCATTCACATCCTTGTAAAAGCATCCCTTGATGAGCTATCGGAACAGAACTTCACTGCTTGTTATGAGTCTGAAGTGATCTGAAGGATAGATTATAATTTTCAAGGCATGATCAGTAAGGAATCCAGTTCTTCTTTCCGTAGGTTTTCAAGGGCCTTGGTGGCGGCTTCGCAGACTTCAATGTGAAGGTCGTTTTGAAGCTCTCCAAGCCGCTT
This sequence comes from uncultured bacterium, assembly GCA_964539825.1. Classification (GTDB taxonomy): domain Bacteria; phylum Muiribacteriota; class UBA6191; order UBA6191; family UBA6191; genus CAZIKF01. The sequence goes on along the minus strand of CAZIKF010000008.1, from coordinate 22,587 downwards.
CGATACATCTTCTTTGGGGTGTTTGGAAAGGGCTAGAATGGCGTTAATCTTCAAACCAGGAGCGGGATCATAGGTCAATTCAAGAAGCATTTTGGTAATTTGGGGATCTGGGTCCAAACTCTGTAGAGCAAGTAGCGCATTTTGACGGATCTCCAGCTGATTGGAGTCCTTCATAACCCCCAGGACCCTGGTGATTTGTCTAGAGTCAAATCTTAACAATATCTGATTCGCCAGGAATTTAGCGGAAGGAAAGGGATCCGCTAAGGAGGGAGCCAGGTGGTTCAGGTCATCGATAGAGGCCTTCACAAAAAATACTTCCAGGGCTGCGAGACGTAGTTTTGGTTCGGAATTATTAAGGAACGAAGCACAAAGGAAGATATCCTCTGGTTTGGCCTGAACTACAAGAGTCCAAAGAGCCTTGAGCGTAGCTTGAGTACTCGCTTTAGGATCTCTCAGAACTGTCAAAGCTTCTTCGCGCCTCTCCTCTGATTGCGGTTGCTCGGGCAAAATCCCTTCGAGCCGTACCATGCCCAGAATTGAGAGCCGGGCAGATTGATCGTCCTGGTGATAGAAAACTCGTCGAAGAGTTTGAATGAGCTGATCTACATACTCAGAATCTTCAATAAAAGTAGATTCAAGTCTCAGGATTTTTAATAGCGCGAGAGTCTTCAGCTCTTGATCAGGAGCCTGGAGATCCTGGTCTAATTTCTCTAAAAATATTCCCATGCTTTTCTCTTTGGTGACTATCTAGGGTCGTTGTCTTGCTGGTTTAACTTTGAAAATAAGGCAGATACTCGGGCAAGTTTTTCCTCAAAACCTGGAAGAAAGGGCTCCCGCTTCTGGCTAAGTTCGAATGCTTTCATTCCCAATTCCAGATAGGATTCCTCCACGGTAAGATTGATTCTTCGAAGAGCTAACTCTTGATCAAAGGAGCCTCCAAAAGCTTTCTTTACGGAATCTACTACTCCTTTATCCTTACTCTTTTCGCGCTGCTTCTTTAACAATGTTTCATTGCGCTCTATGGAGAGGACCAGATTGACGAATTCATCTTCCATCAGGAGTCCATCCCGTGAGTAGGAATACACCATTTTTCCTATTTCAAGAAGTAAAGCATCTAATTCCTGGTCCAGCGCTCCCTGGTCCGTGGAATCTTCTCCCGCTTTCCCGCTTTCCTCTTTTTCGTCCCCTGTGACTTTTTCAGAATCTTTTGGAGCTGACATCAGGTTTGAAAGGTCTAGTAGTCGAACATTTGAAGTCGGCTGGAATTCCTCCAGTGCACGCAGGGCTCTTTCGCTGACCTCAATGTCTACATCCTGGGAAAGTCTTGTCAGAATGGGAAGGACCTTGGTGTCTCCGAAGTTGGCCAGGATATCTATGGATTTGAAACGGATTGAGGTATGAGGGTCACTCGCAGCGAGATTCAAGAGTTCGAGAATACTATCTCCACAGAGGCATGAGAGGGCCTGGAGGGAATTGGCCCGGGTAAGAAGTTCAGTGGCTGTAACCATGCGGTTTAGTTCACTCAGAATTACGGAAAGCTCTAAACTTTCAATCGCTTTGAGAGCACTGATTTGAACCTTTTGATGGGGATCTATGATCATGGGGATAAGATAAAGCAGGACTTGACCAGCGGAACCAAGGGTACGAATTGATTCCACGGCGGTTACCCGTACGCGGCTGTCTTCGTGATAGAGAAAAACTTCCAGGAGGTTAACAGTCTTCTGTGAACCGATGAGTCCCAGTGCTTTGACTGAGGCAGCCAAGACCTCGGGATTGGATTCTTCAATGAGTAAATTTAGAATCGAAGAATAGGATTTGGGATCTCGTACATTCGCTAATCCCAGCACACAGGCTGCCCTTTTTGAGGGTTCACTGCTCTGTAAATCCTGCACACACCAGTTGACCCCGGTGGCTTCTGAATCCTTTGACTCTTTAACTTGAATCAGGCTTTGGATATGATCGAGTGCTTGCTTTGAAAGGTTGCGGACATCTGGCTCTTTGTGATCTTGAAGCGGCATCAATTCAGCTTGGATCCTGCCAAGATCATCACCAAGTTCACGAACTTCTCTGGCCGTAACTTGCTTAAGGGTTGTGAGAGCGATGAGTTGAACTTCAGCATGAGAGTTACGAAGATATTCCAGAATCTTAGAAAGGTCCGCACCCATAGTTCTAGACTTCGCGCATCATGGAAAGTACCTGTCGCAGTTTTGGTTCCCATCCCATGAAAACGGAGTCTGCCACGAGATGGTGTCCGATATTAAGCTCTTCAATTGAGTCAATTTTTAAGATTGGGGGGAGATTGGTTACTGTGAGCCCATGTCCGGCAGCTACTTTCAGCCCTAAACTCCTGGCCAATTCAGCGGATTCCTGGATGCGAATGAGTTCCTTTTGAGTCGATTTGGAATCGGGTGCATCAGCATAACTTCCGGTGTTGAGTTCAATTTCCGGAATTCCCAGCTTGGCGACTAGTTCGATCTGGGCGAAATCAGGATCAAGAAAGATTCCCACCTCTATCCCTTTAGCCCCAACCGTCTCAAGAAATCTGGAAACTTCAGTTTTGGAGCTGCTAAGATCAAGGCCGCCCTCTGTAGTCACTTCATTTCTACGTTCAGGAACCAGGGTTACCTTTGAAGGACAAATCCTGCAGGCAATGTCGCGCATCTCAGTACGTGTGGACATCTCCACATTGAGAGGTATTTTAAGCTTAGACTTTAAGACCTCAAGATCATCATCTTGTATATGTCTTCGATCCATTCTCAAATGGACGGTGATCTGATCCACACCTACATCTTGCGCTATCAAGGCTGCCCGAAGCGGGTCAGGTTCAAAGGTTTGTCGCGCCTGTCTAAGAGTTGCGACATGATCGATGTTGACTCCTAATCGCATGATAAATTCCAATCTAGATTCACTGTCTCATGAAATCCGGAGAGCGAATAGTTCTGATTTGCTGATCTTAAGGGGCACATTTCTTCGATTCACGAAAGATGACATGACCAAGACGATTTGCAGTTTTTGAACGACGGTACGAATGCTGTTCCAGTCGACAATGGGTGCAAGTGGAAAAATCAAAACAACTTCGTCCTCCAGATACTTGCTGGAACCAGTGAAATACTATGTTTTTCAACGAAACGAACGGGGCTCTTTCGGGGCCGATTATATCATGGGAACGAACCAGGGAAAATGCGTTAAACTGCTCTAGAATGGGACCGGTTACTTGAAAACAGCAAATTCCTATATGGGATCCAATGGCCGCGTTCCAAACCTTATTTTTTCCCTTCGCCAGAACTTCTTGCTCCAGTTTGTAGAGTATGCCGTCCAGGAGCCCTCTGTATCCTACATGCACTAATACAATTTGACTCTGAGAGAAGAGAAACAACGGGAGACAATCAGCAGTTCGTATGGTGAGACCCAGGTCCTCATCTGAAGTTACCAGCGCGTCCCCAATGCCGTGGTTGGAAAAGGGTACTCCCAACCTATTTACCTGGCGAATAGAGGTTCCATGAACTTGCTTCACGGCCGCGAATTCAAGGGAAGGAAAGGATGCTCTAAGGGGAAGATAAAGGGAACGGTCAGCAAAATTCAGGGCGCTGCCCTTGAAATCAAAGGCCTTATAACTACCCAGTACGACACCCTGGAATCGAAATCCCTCAAATAGGTAGGACCTCGATTCTGAATGCAGCGGAATCGATAATCTTTCAGGGGGTTTTTGATGGGGAAAGGGGTTGCTCATAATCCCTGATTTGATCTAGCAGATCTTTGGTGTATTCCACTGAAAATTCACGACTGGTCTTTAGTTCATAAGCGGCTTTTAAAACTTTGGAAGCATCTGAGAAGCGTCTTAGTTTTGCCAGGGCATACCCTTTTAGAATCAGTGCTTCCTGGTAGGTTGGATGTTTTTCAATCAAGGGCTCAAGGATATCCAATGCCGTGACCGGACGTTCAAATTGAAGATAGAGGAAAGATAGATTCTTCCTCGCCAGCGGATGCATGGATTCAATGAGAAGTACTTTTCGATAAAGGATCAGGCTCCATCTCAATTGACCCTTACGAAAGCGACTCTCCGCAAGTGTCATTAAGCCCTCAATCCTGGTCTTGGAGGACTGGTCTGGAAGAGCACGCGCCGACTTTAGATCGGTGTTGGCAGATATTGCCAAAGAGTTGGTCGCGTTTAAATTGATCACCGTGTGAAGCTGAGCGAGGCAGTCAGTCTTGATCTCGTCTACACAAATCAATTTGGCCAGCTCATAGTGTTCTTCCTGGTTCAGTGTCTCAAGGGATTCTCCTCCCTTTTCCAGGAGCGATGGATCAGACTTGAGAGGAATCAGAAATGGATTTGCATTCCTGCTCGGAGCTGAAGAGATTTTTGAATGTTTCAAGGAGACTTGAGTTCGAATTTCCGGGTGGGTCAATTTCTTAGAGCCGGCAGGTTTAACCGCGGATTTACGGTACAAGGGCAGGAGATCTTTGATTTTGGTAAGCAGGAACTCACGCAGTCCAGATTCTTCCTTCAAGTGGTTCAAGGCGTGATGATAGGCATGCAGCGCTTTTGTAGATTTACCGGCAGATTCTAAAAATAAACCCAGGCTCACAAAGAGTTTCACGGAATTGGGCTGCAGTATTCGTGCCTTCTCGAAGTGATGCATTGCGGTTTTGGCATTGCGGGCTTTCCAGGCTGTCATAGCCCAGTGAAAATGAAGATCAAAGGAGTTTCTAAATTTCTTGGGAATTTCTCCAAAAGTTCGCAGGGCGAGGGTGTATTCACGGTTCCGATAATGGGCCCAGGCAAGGGTGTGCAAACAACGGGGATTTCTGGGATATAGATTTAAACAGTTTTGAGCCATTTCTTTGGCTTCATCCCGCCGATGCTGAAAGGTCAAAAGCAGATAGGAATACATGCTCATGGCATAGGGGTGAATCGCATCGGTTCGAAGCGCGTCCCCAAGAACCTTCATCGCCCCTTCGGGCCGTCCATTTTGGAGATGACCCTCCACCTTACCTCTCCAGAGTTCTTCACGCTGAGCACTCAGAGATTCTGGAGACCGAAGAGAGAATGCTTTCTTGGAGGGTCCCGAAAATAAAATAGTGGAGACCAAAAAGAGCAAGATGCCCAAAAACATTTGCTTTGTTCGGAACCATGGCCAAACCAGGCAGCTATCGATTTCCTGGCTCCTTGAAGCCGAGCTTGCTCTGGTCATAAACCTGCAAACGGATATACCTTTTTTTTCTTGGTATAGGGCAGTTGGTCGCATTTGATTCAGCCTGGTAATGCAAAGAGATCGCAGGCGTTTTGGTAAGTCAGATCTACAATATTCTCATAGGTTTCAGATTTGATTTCCCCAATTTTTTCAGCCACGAATTGAACAAAGACAGGTTCATTTCGCTTCCCTCTTTTGGGTACAGGAGCAAGATAAGGGCAGTCGGTTTCAATGAGGATTCTCGACAGGGGAGTGATGGCTAATGAATCTCGTATTTCCTGGGCAGTTTTAAAGGTAATGATTCCCCCGTAGCCTAAATAATATCCTCTATCTAGCGCCTGAGAGGCAAGTTGGGGTGTCCCCGAGAAGCAATGGACAACCCCTCTGTAATACCCGACTTCATCAACGAGTTCAAAAAAATCATCAAACGCGTCCCTGACGTGAATAATACAAGGCAATTGAGCTGCTTTTGCTGCCTGTAACTGTGCCTTAAAGATCTCTCTTTGAATCTGTCTCGGTGAATTATCATAATAAAAATCAAGACCCATCTCTCCAGCGGCCACAACTTCTTTCTCCTGGTAAAGCTTTACCACGTCCGCCAATTCAGCATAAGAATGGGATGCCGCGTCATGGGGGTGTATACCAGAGCTGGCAAAAGAGCTGGGAAACTGCCTTGCGTATTGGATGGACTGCTTGCTTGACTTCAGATCAGAGCCAACATTTACCCAGCCTTTCAATTGATCTGAACAGGTCTGAAGAACCTCTCCACGGTCATCGTCAAAGCGTTGGTCATAGAGGTGGGTGTGAGTATCAAACAGCAGGGTCTTTGTGGATGTCACGAAACCTTGGATCCCTCCTGTACGGCTCTATCGGTAGTCACGAGGCTCAATTCCTTTCGATTGGAGGCAGCCAGGATCATGCCCTCCGAGACAACACCGCGGATCTCAGTAGGTTCAAGGTTGCGAACCATGACTACCGCCTTTCCTGGAAGGTCTGCCGGCTCATAGAACTGCGCTATGCCGGCCACCACCTGTTTTCGACCCTGTGAAGTAGAAAGAGTCAAAACAAGAAGCTTTTCAGCATCGGGATGTGGTTTGGCTTCAGCGATCGTGACTACTTCAAAACGAATCTTGGAAAAATCATCGAAGGTGATTTTAGTCTCATTTGTTTTCTTGGATTGGGAAGGAATCTCTGAAGTCTTTTTGGGAGGTTTAATCTTAGGGAAAAGGGCTGAAAATTCCTCAATTTTAATTGAATCAGGAAGACAGCGAGATTCTACATTTCTCCAGCTAAAATCTGCAGGGATCCCGAATATACCTAAGATTTTTGCGCAGGTGTCAGGTAGGAAGGGGGAGGCTGCATGGGAAAACCGAACCAGCATATCAGCCATGAAATAAGTGAAGTCTTCAAATTTTTTGGGATCTTCTTTGGCCAGACTCCACGGTTTGGCAAGATCCACCGTGCGATTCAGATCCCTGACAATCCGCCAGAGATGCTCCAGGGCCTGGTTGATTTCGTATTTGTTGATTTTGTCTCGATAGATGTTCACAGTCTCTATAAGAGTTTGGGCGGAATATCCAGTGAAGGTAGTAGGGGAGTCTGAAATGTGCCACTGAGCTTTATACTTAAGGGGGAGCTGGATCTTTCCAGCGGATCTCTTGCGTGCAAATCCAAGCGTACGTTGAACCAGGTTGCCAAGATCATTGGCAAGTTCCGCGTTATAGCGTTTGATTAGAATATCGCTATCAAAGTTTCCATCCTGCCCCAGGGAGACTTCACGAAAAAGGGTGAAGCGAAAAGCGTCATTTCCGTAAACTTGAGAAATGGTCAGGGGATCCTGAGTGTTTCCCTTACTTTTGCTCATCTTTTCTCCCCCGCTAAGAATCCAGCCATGAGCAAGGATGGTCTTTGGTAAGGGAATCTCAAGAGCTAAAAGAAGAGCTGGCCAGATGATCGCGTGAAATTTCAAAATGTCCTTACCAACAATGTGGCAGGCCGCCGGCCAAAATGTATGGTAGCGGTCATCATCTTGGAAGATCCCCGCGGACGTCAGGTAGTTCATCAGAGCCTCTACCCATACGTATATGACCTGTTCCTCATCACCAGGAATCGGGATGCCCCACTTCACACTGGCTCTGCTCACTGAGATATCGTCCAGTCCTTCTGCGAGCATAGAAAGCATCTCATTACGGCGGTTTTTTGGCAGTACAAAGGCCTGATTGGCATGGTAGTGTTCCAGGAGAGGTGCGCTATATTGAGAGAGGCGGAAGAAATAATTCTCTTCTTCCACACGCTGGAGCCTGGGATCATTTTCAGGGTCATCGGAGATCTCCCGGACTCTCGTGTCCGGGTAAAAATCCTCATCCTCAACCAGGTACCAGCCCTTATAGATGCCCTTATAGATGTCTCCCTTTTCCATGAGCTTGGATACAAGCTTGTGCACGACCTTTTTGTGCCGGTCCTCAGTAGTACGAATAAAGTCATCATATTTTAAATCGAGATCCTGCCAGGATTGGCGAAAGATCGTAGAGATTTGATCCGCCTGCTGCTGGGGAGTGATCCCCTTTTCTTTAGCTACTTCCTGTACTTTCTGACCGTGCTCGTCAGTTCCTGTGGTGAAGCGAACCGGGATTTCAAAGAGTCGCTGAAATCTTGCCAGGGTGTCCGCTAACAGCGTGGTAAAGGCATGGCCGAGGTGAGGAGTTCCGTTGGCATAATAGATTGGGGTCGTAAGATAAAACCCATCAGGCTTCTTGTTCATGTTCTTCTCCGGGCTCCGGGCTTATCCTCAGCTGATTGGAACCCTTGGAAATGGATTCCTTCAATAGGTCATGAGCTTGTTTTAAACACTCTCTGAATCCGGGACCCTCCTCTGTTATGGTTTCCAGAAAGATCCCCAGGTTTACTTCTCCGATTGGGGAATCTCCATGTTCAATGCTGGCGTAGCGAACAAGACGGTCAAGGAGCTTAGCTGCCGACAACATGATCGATTTCCGATCCTGGGCAAGGACCGCGACATAATAGAGCTGATCTTCACGGGTATAGATTGCTGGCGCAGAGACCTTGTTGCGGATCTGTTCCAAGATAAAGGCACTGTGCTCCTCAGAGTCCTGGAACCATTTGGTATAAAGCAGGATCATCGAGAAAGGAACTCTTTGAATCTTTGAGAGTTCATAGAGGTATTTGGAATGGATTTCAAAATATGGATAGATGGAGACTGGTTGAGGGTTTGGCAATGTGAGATTGGGAGTCGTGTTTACGAGTTGTGTGGAGAGTAAATTTATAATCTGTACAAAGGGCTCAATTTCTGAATTCAGATATTCCAGAGTCTGCGCGGAGTCCCGAATCCATAGGAATCCTCGAACCTGCTCCTGTGCCTTGAGCGGAAATACCGCGCCGTAGATGGGTAGGTTTGGATTATCACGGGATAAAAACTGTCCAAGGTTGGGGTCACTACGGAAATCATTGGTAAGGACTGGTACTCCTTCCTGGTATGCCCTTCCGCTGAAGTCGGTGAGTATGGAAAAGGGATAGGGCTTGGAGGCTTCCTCCTGCTCAGTCTCTCCGTTCTTGGAGGCAATTCGATAGATTTTCTGGTTTCCAAGAAGGAAAAGATAGAGTTCTGCGTCAGGAAAATAGCGGTTAAGCCGATCGAGAAATCTGCCCGAGAGTTCTACTGTATCTGCAGAACCTTCCAGCAAGGCTGAAAGGAACGCGCGCAAGGAGCCATCAAGGGATGTGGAAGGTCCCCTCTCCACCCGGGAAAATTTTTCCAGAACCTGCACGAATTGTTCGTAGAAAAGAAACAACGGACTTGTTTCTTCAAGGGCCTCCAACTCACGTTGGTCCGATCGATTGATTTGTTTGAGATACTGGATGCAGCTTCTTTCAAAGCTTCCTCCAATTCTAGATCGAATCCATTCAATGAAGAGAAGGAGAAAAGCACAGGGTATGAAGATCACCTGGAATTGAAAATGGTGATTTTTGGGCAAGTACTTTACCCCTACTCCATAGAAGACTCCAATGGCAACAAGGATAAGAAAAATGGAAAAGAAGCGTTGTCTAGACGTCATACAATTGGATCCTCTTGATGCTGTGCCTGTAGATCGTTCCCAGGAATTTTTTGAAACAAGGTTATCTGATTCCTACCGTGGTTTTTAGAATAATACAAGGCCTGGTCCGCGGATTGATAGATTTCCTCCACTGATCGCCCATCCACGGGGTATTCAGAGATCCCCAGGGAGACTCCGATCCCCTCTTCTTCACCGCCGCCTGGAGTTTCAATTTTTTCTTCGTTAATCAGTGTCTTTAGACGATGGGCCACGGCTTCCGCTTCAGCGGCATTGAGTCCCGGGCAGATAACCGCAAACTCCTCTCCACCCAGTCTACAAGGAATATCACAATCCCGAACGGAGTTAGAGATAATACGGGCAACCTGGATAAGAACATTATCTCCGCAGGTATGACCAAAGCGATCGTTAAAAGATTTAAAAAAATCGATGTCAAGCATGATCAGGGCAAAGGTTTCCTCGGTTTTAGCAATGAGTTTTTTCATGTTAACTTGAAAAAATCGCCGCACGAAAAGGCCGGTCATTTCATCTGTGATGGCCAGTCTATATAAACGAGCATTATCTATAGCCGCGGCACAAATATTTCCAATGGCCTGGAATAGGTTCAGGTCAAAATTGTCGAACCCGTACGGCATAGACTTGGAGACATTGATTACACCTAAAGAGCGTTCTTTTGATACCAACGGAACTGAAAGCATGGTGCCAGGAGCGATGTTCTTCTTTTTTAGATGTAGGAATTCATCATCCTTGAGTGTATCCAGGACCAGCATGGGCTGTTGGGATTGAAATACATGTCCAGCCACTGATTCGCCGCTTGCCAGGACTGTTTTTCGGATTACTTCTTTGCGAAGACCCTTCGCCATGGCGATTTTAAGCATACCTGTGTGGGGATCATAGATCATGATCGATCCCTTTTCGGCTGACATCACATCAATCACCGTATCGAGAATGGTCTTCAAGAGAGCCGAGTACTCCAATTCACTGGTGACAATGGTTCCCACGTTATAGAGGGTTTGCAGTTCGGTGATTTTCTTCTTGAGATGCTCCTCATAATCTCGAAGATTCTTCCTCATTTCTTCAAACTTCTCAGCCAACTCCCCAATTTCATCACCGGCTTCCACCCGTACCCGAGTTTCCAGGTTTCCTTTGGAAATTTTCTCTGCGGATGTGACCAGACTCCTCAGGGGACCGGTGATCTTTCGCGCGACTACGAGACCTAAGATGCCAGCCACGAGGATGTAAAACACAACGAAGTATCCGAAGGTTACTTTGAATTTCTTTAGCTGGGCATACGCTGCCCCCTTGGGGATGAAGATGACCTGCCAGGGCGGGGTCTCAAAACTGCCGTAGTAATCTTGCAGATCCATTACGTAAGTCTCGCTTTCATCAGCAAGGGAGGCTAGCAGGGCATCGGTGCCCTCGAGTCTGGAATCCTGGGATCGACTGATTATTTTTTGGGTCTCATCGAGGATATATATATCAGCATATTGATTGGTAAACTCCAGGAAAACCTTGGCGCGATTGAGATCCTTCTCAAAGTGGCGCATGTTGAGTTGGACTATGAGAACTCCTGAAAGACCTCCGTTATCTCGAATCAAGACCCGGAACTCAGCCTGCTTGGGCCTCCTGGGACCGGATTGCGATTTACCTTTTCCTTCGAAGAGGCTCATTCCATAACGATGCAGGAGGGAATTGGAAAAAAGATTTTCGAGATGGGGTGATTCTATAAAGTGATCTGTAGAAGCAACCAGGTCCTTTTGTAGGTCATAAACACCAGCGGCATAGAAAAGGGGATCCTTTTCCATGAGTCTGCGCAGTTGCTTGCGAACTTTACGCGGGTCCATATTTCGGAAGTCCTCGAAACTGGCAAACATTTCCACGTGCATTCGGGTCTTGTTCAAGACCTTGATTACGTTTGATGCGATGAAGTTCGCGAAGGCGTCATTGGTTTTGCGTACATAAGATCGAATCAGTTTTTCCTGTTCTGAGATCGAAAAATAGAAAATTGGAATGGCGGTTACGAGAATCAAAAAGAGGAAAGCAGAAAAGAGCTTAAAAATGACTCGGTTCAGACGAATGCGAACAATGGGCATAAGGAATTAGTCCCCGCTTTGGGAAGGGGAGCATTATAACATTCCCAATGGTTGGCGGGTGGGACTTGGGAGAGTAGTTACTCGTTACTACTTCGGTTTCGTGAGGATGGTTGGAAGCTGAAAAGCAGCCTGTCCATTGATTGTGGCTGTGAAGAGAATTTCTCCTCTCTCCGTGACTCCTTCGCGATTCTTGAGGAAGACCTGCACGCTAAGCTCGATTCCAGTAGGAACTGCCTCAAAAAGATAGTTTCCACCGTGGATTGGAGTGCTGATACCAAGTTCGGCAACAAAGGCCTGGTTGAGTCCAGAGGGAACACCGCTGTCCCCCAGGCTTGTGAGAGCACTTCCCTGCAGGCGGGTAGTCTTAACCTGCAGTCGGATGGGATGGGTAAGGGTTGTCGCTCCGGCCAGAGGTGCGTAGATGTTGGGGATTACCTGGGAAATAAATCCCTGTATATGAAAGTGGAGATTGAAAAAACGCGGTCTGTCGGGTGTGGATACGGGTACCGAAATTTCAAAATGTCCGGACGGATCAATTCTGGCGTTACTGATGTTTGAAGGGACTGTAGAGACAGTTATTCTGGTTCTTTTGGAAAGATCCACTCCCGTAAATCCGGAAAAGTCGAGCTGTCCCTGAATGGTTCCCAGTAGGGGGGTTACCTCCACACTAAGGTTATTGAGTTCATTTGGAATCGGTCTGATGGATTCATCAAGAGATTCGAATCCCGGGGCATGGACGGTGAGTTTTCGTTCCGGTATCCCCTCGCTAGTGGGAGGAACATAGATTTCCATCTGGTATTCTCCGGCAGGGCCAGCCGGTACACCCACTGTGTTCCCCAGCGTTACAACGGCTGAGGGAACTGGCTCACCGGTGACCTGATCAACCAGTTTTAAACTCACGACGGCCTTTCCGTGGGAGCTGAGTTCCTTGAGCGTTACGGGCGTAGCTTTTACATGCGCACCCGATTCGACATAAACACGAAACTGGCTTCCAATGGCACTTTGCGATTCGGGAGCCCCAGCTTCTGTGGTAATGGGCTCAAAACCAAACTTGGCAAATCCCAGGGTATAGAGCCCAACGGGAACCTGGGGAAATTGAAACACCCCATTTGCATTGGAAAGAGTGTTTCGGATCAGAGGTGTTGAATTCTCACGAACCAGGACCACATTCACCCCTGGCAGGGGGTTGCCTCCTACCGCGCGAACCATCCCTTCAACAAAACCATTCTTTACCCCGGCAGATCCGGCAAAGCTTATTGCCGTGATGAAAGTGGTCAGCAAAAAAATTATCAATCTTGAGAGGAAAGCCCGGCCGCCAAACATATTTTTCTCCTTGCCCTACTTCAGAAGTATAAGGTTGAGACGGATAGTTGTGTCACTGTCTGGGAAAACTTGGACCCAGGGCTCCCGGTGGAGCCTTTCCCGGCTTCTTCTTTATACCCGAGGGCCGTACGTATTTGATGATTTCCTTGAAGAAGATTCCAAAATCGAAAGGTGAATGGGTTACACCATAGCGTCGATTGGAAGCTGCGGCATGCAATCTCAAGATTTCAAAAATCAGGGCCGGATCCGGCATGTCGGTGACCCGGCTGAGGAGTTCCACCAGGATTCCCGTAAGCATAGGAGCAGCCATCGAAGTCCCGGACAAGGACTCCAGTCTTTCATCGATGTAGGTGCTGATAACGTCCTCTCCAGGGAGACTCAGGGTTAGATTTGCCTTTCCGAAATTGGAAAAGCTCGAGAGTTCTCTCTTGGTTTTATAGGAACCAATACCAATAACCCAGGGATGGCTGGCGGGATAGGCGGGTTTATCCGTTGAGTCGTTACCGGCGGCGGCGATCATCAGGATTCCGTCCCTGGCCAGGTCCGTGAGTGCCTGGTAGAGGAGACGGGATTTTTTGTAAGTACCCACGGAGAGATTGATAATCTGGCACCCATCTCTTTGTGCTTCCACCAGTGCCGCGATGAGTTCCACTACCGTCCCTCCGCCGAGATGATTAAGGACTCGGTAGATTCTTAAATCCGCGTTAGAAGTCATTCCTTCGATACCGCGATCATTGCCCCGGATTGCCCCGATGATGCCAGCTACATGGGTTCCGTGTCCGTTTAGGTCCATTCCGCCGCGCAGGTTTTTCGGCAGGTCATAATGAGGTGAGATTCCGGAGTCGATGACCCCTACCCGGATCCTCTTTTCAAACTTTTTGACATTAGTGGACATGATTGTCTGGGCATCGGACCAGAACAATTGCTTGAAGTGATCCCCGGCTTCCTTTCTTCCGAAACTCTCCGGAAAGGTGAGTTGGAGCTTATGGTTTTTCTCAAGCTCGATGCCGGGATTGGTTGAACGGGCAAGTCTGAGGAATTGGGGAACGGAGAAATTCTTGGGGACCCGGACCTCGTAAATCTCTTTGGAGGGAATAAAGGTCACTACTTCTACGGGATGGAGGCCAAGAAATCTTTGCATTTGCGATTTGGAGGCATGGACCAGGAGCGTAGCTCTCTGTTTTTGGGTGGCATGCATGCTGAAGTAATTGTCTAAAAAAAAGTATCTCTCGATGGTATTGAGGTGTGAATACGTATCAAGAATCGTCTCCGTTGGCGGCATTTCAGCCAGAGAATCGGGAGCGTTTTCGCGCTTGAAGCGATGGAAGTCATCCAAATGTCCCGCATGGATTAGTCCGATGCAAAAAACCAGAAGGAATAAAGCGCTGATTAAGGGACGCGGGTGGTTCATCTGCCTACTGAATTCATAAAGCCAATATCAAACAATGATCTTATCGTGGGTAACACAAAGAAGAAAACTCATTCTTGATTCCCATTGACACCCATTCCTCTTACTGACATCCTTGAGCGCTCGCAGCAGGTATGGGAATATGAGCTTTAAATCGGGATACATAGCAATCGTCGGATTGCCGAACTCAGGCAAGTCGACCCTGCTCAATCGCCTGCTTGAACGAAGCCTGGCAATTGTCTCGAATAAACCACAGACGACCCGCAATCAGATCCTCGGAATTCGTCACCTGCAAGACGCGCAATTACTTTTTCTTGATACGCCCGGTTGGTATGAAGGGAAGCTGAAACTTGATGCCTGCTTTCGTGATGAAATCAAATCAGCACTGGTTGATGCAGACCTGATCCTCTTCCTCCTGGATGGGCGGAAACCAAAATTACGCGATACCAGGACCTATTTTGAGATCGTGCGTAATTCCTCGAAGGCGGAGATTTTTCTTTTGGTGACTAAGATCGATGCCCTGAAGCAAACCAATCTGATATCCCTGTTAACCGATCTTCCAGAAAAATTTTCAGAGGCTACTGAAATTGTCCCTATCTCTTCCAAGGATGATACCAATCTAAAGACCCTGCAGGAACTGGTTCTCTCCCGACTGCCTGAGGGACCGGCCTATTATCCTGAGGATTCTCTGACCGACCGTCCGCACACCTTTTTGTTTTGCGAGTTTCTGCGTGAATCCTATATTGACCTCTTGGATGAAGAGTTGCCCTATAGCATGGCCGTGGCATGTGAAGAACTGGAGGAATCTGAGAAGTCTCTTAAAGTATCCCTTACGATTTTTGTGGAGAGACCAACTCAGAAGGCAATCCTCATTGGAGAGTCTGGCATAATGCTCAGTGAAGTGAAACGCAGAACCTGTATTCGGGCTAGAAAGTTCTTCACCAAGAAGGTCCTGCTTGACGTGTGGATCAAGGTTAAGAGAAACTGGCGCCGGGATTCTACAGTTCTTCAGAAGCTAGGATATAGACCTAAGTGAAACTTCCAGCATTTATAAAAAACATCTACTTTAGCGGATTCCCCCGGGAGGGGCTGGTAACTGCTTTTATTGATGACACCGAGGAAGTTGAATACAAAAAATTTCGGTCAAACTCCCACATCTTCAATAATCCATTTGTTCGGATTCGAATGGAATTCGAAGAGGTACCGGAAGATTTTCAGATGGAAGGGAGTTTCGGTGATGTTCCCCTCAGAGTTAGCTCCCCGCGAGAGGATGCCGGTGAGCAATCAAAGGAATCAACCTCTATTACTCGTACCTCAGTTCTTCTGCGGGGTAAAAATGTGTTTCGAATTCGTGCTGGTGAGGGGCTCGAATGGGATTTGATCGTCTACCATAAAACCCTTTTTCGTGATTGGGTGGAGGGGTTGGCCAGGGCGGTAATTCTCATCGTAGGTCTGAACACTTTTGTGATACAGGGCTCCTATATTCCCTCTGCTTCCATGATGAATACCCTCATCGAAGGAGACTATATCTGGGTGAATAAGGCGGCCTATTTTCTGCGCCAGCCCAGTCGGGGCGATGTGGTGGTTTTTAATTTCCCGCTTGATCCCAACCGCGACTTCATCAAGCGCCTTGTGGGTCTGCCCGGAGACAGGATTGAAATTCGCGATAAAGTATTACTGGTTAATGGGAATCCTGCGCAGGAAGACTATACGCTAAATGACTTTGCCATCATGGAAGTCGATCCCCTTGATCTCTTTGAGAAATCAGTCCAGGTTACCTTGCCGCCAAACCTTTTCATGGTTCAGTGGGATTCCGAGTGGGAGGCTATTCGGGAGAAACCTTTTGCTTACCTGGGGATGAACCCTCAGGACCCACAGATCATAGATTTGAAAGATCATGAGAAGGGCAAATTCCGCCAGCCCATGAATATCTTTGCGAGAGCCGGTGACCCTGTGGAGTTGACGGATCGAGGCATAAAGGTAGGCGAGAAGATTTATAAAGCTCAGGATTATAAATTCTTATTCTTACGAAAGACCTCGAGGGAAGACACTTCCGCCAACATGGCCGAACTGGTGGTACCTGAAGGACATTACTTTGTAATGGGTGATAACCGCGACAACTCTCAAGATTCCCGCTTCTGGGGTCCGGTGCCAAGAGCTAATATGAAGGGCCGAGCTTTCTTTCTATATTGGCCGTTGGAGAGAATGAGATCCATCAAAAGAAGGGTCTTTGCCAAGGCCGAGAACCCTTCTCATTGAGATCTTCTGAATTTTTGAATCTTGCCCCGAATATATTCATTCTCGGGTTCTAATCCATAAGCTCGTTCAAAATGAATCAATGCTTCCCTGAGATTTCCCTGTCTCTCAAAGATCTCTCCAGAACTGATCAGGGCGTCGACGTGATTGGGATCTTTAAGCAGAACCTTCTTATAGTAGCCGGAGGCATTTCTGAATTGTCCCTGTCGATGAAAAATAACTCCCAGTTGGTAGAAAATTTCAGGTGTCTGTATCTTTTTTACTGCCTTTAGAAGTTCAATTTTGGCATTTTCATCCAGACCCTGCTGAAAATATAGACCCCCAAGTTTTGCGCGAACCCTCTTATCCGTGGGGTTGCTTTTGAGATAATGGGCATAGATTTGGGTAGCTGCGCGTATCTCCCCGCGCCTTTGTGCTAACTCGCCTTTACGCAGGAGTGCCTTTCTGTGATTGGGGTCCAGTTCTAAGCACCGTAGGAGGTACTGAGCCCCGATATCTGGCTGCTCCATTCGGTAATAGGCAGTAGAGAGATTAAAATAGGCCTCCGCATAATTAGGATTCAATTCCAGTGCCTTATGAAAATAATCAATGGACTGTCTCATTTTACCCAGCTTGGCAAGCGCCAGTCCCAGGTCATGAGTAGCGCCCACGTGTCTGGGATTCATCCGCAGTACCTCTTTGAACTGGTTAACGGCTAACTCAAAATTACCGCCGCTGCCTGCGATCCATCCCAGGTTATAGAGCTGTTCGATGCGATCCTTACGTTTTAGTGCGGAACTAACTTTCAACTGCGATGTTTTCGGCTTTTTACGGTTTAAACAACCGCTAAGGGAAAGGGCGATCACAAGGATGAGAAAACCGAAAAGAACCCGCTTCATAAATGTCCTGGTCTAGAAATTATCATGGTAAGTGGAATTGGAAATGGTAGCGCAGTCTAGCAAAGAACGGATTGGGAATATACTCAAAATGAAGTGTTTTGCCCAGATCCTGCACATAAGCCTTCTTGGGTAGGGTCCTACAATTGAGTAAAGCACTTTCACGGCTTAATTGCGGATAGCTCAAGAGTCTCTCTATCGATTCTTAGTTTGGGTACGAATTCAATCAATTGAATTGGATCATCCTTCAAAACGTAGAGATGGCGGTTTGAGGTAAAGCAAAGGTCTCGAACCCCCTGACCTTCCTTTGGATCTTTGAAGGGCGAGGCGACCTCGTCGAGGGTTGGAGTGAAGAATTCAAGCCTGTCTTTGTAAAGGACCACAACGTATCCGAAAGGATCCAGTGCCAGACCCACGGGAGAGTCCTTCAGTTTTTTGGATCCCATAAAGCGTGAAGCGGAAGAAAATCTCTTGATTTCAGGTACTTTCGTGTCCAGAACGATTAACTCATCGCGGTGATTGAAGACAAAATCCACAGGACTTTGGAAGCGATCCCTCGATTTCCCATAGCCCCCGAGTGTGTAGAGTTTTTGTCCAAAAGAATTGAACAGAACAATTCTTTCCTTTTGAGAATCCAAAACAGCAATTTCATGGCGCGAATTCATTTCAATCACGGTGGGTTCATCAAACTCATCAACAGGAATGATTTCCCGAACAAATCGTCCCTGCAGATCTAGCTCCACAATCCTGTTGTTTCTCATATCCGAGACGAAGAAGGTTAGATTGGGACCGGACACAAGATCCCTGGCACCATCGAATTGCCCCTCTTCGATGGAAGAAAAGTCCTCTTTAAAAGAGTTGGAAGTATCCCAGTTAAAACTTCCATATTCGCGTAGAAATCTAAGCTCCCTGGAAAACTTCAGAATTCGATCGTCGGAGGAATCAATTGCGTAGATATGATCAAAGGCGTCAGCGGAGATGGAGATGGGTGAACGCATCTGACCCGGACCGGAGCCAAAAGAACCGGCCTTACGCTGTTGCTTGTAAGTGTAGTGAATCTCGGTAACTTCTACCTTTTGCGGAATTCTACCTTCCTGGCCTGTTGGGATAGGAAGTCTCAGGGTCACCGTTGAAGCGGGAAACAGGTCTATGGATTGACTCAGATCACGGTCTTTGGAGATAAATCGAACTTGTACTTTTCCCCAGCTGGGCAAATCGTGTCTAATTTCAAGAAATTGAGGTGAATGGCTTGGAACCACCTTAATTTCTAGAGCCTGAGAGAAGAATATCAGGCTAAGAAAAAGAAGGAGGGGGAGCATCAGGTTTCTGATTTGGAGCCTGGTTCAATGATGGACGGATTGAAGGTCATCTCTCGGATGAGATTGAGCTCCGATCCCTTCAATTTAAAGGGCTTACCCTGGAATAGTAAGAGGACTCGATCCTGGGAAACATTCTCAAGAATGGAATTCACCAGTGAAAACAGATTCTGTACCGAGCGCAGATCAGAGCCCTTAAGAAGATCCGCATAACCTGCCTGAAGGTCGATGATGATTCGATCACCCTCAACGAAAAAGGTACGCACCGGTCGAGCGTAAACCCCCTCTACTTTCTTAGTTAGACCAGTAGCTTCCACCAGGTTATTGAGAAGTTCCAGCGGGGGGAGGTCCGGATTGATGCTTAATGGGGACCTCTGTAGGTAGGGTAGTCTGATCGAAGGTACAAAGACTGTCCAGCGGGTTCTTTTGGTCTCCTTTCGTGGCATGCTACTGCCTTTGATTTGCGGGGACTCCAAAGGATTCGACGTCCCGGTTCGTGCAGGGAAAGGGTCCTGGGATTGAGCCTTTATAGATGCCTTTGAAGGGACTTCAGGACTCTGAGAATTCTGGTACCAAAAATAGGTTCCCGTTGTGGTGAGCAGCAAATATACCCCGATAACTATGCGCAGCATCCGACTTCCTGAATTCTTAGTATCGTCTCGTTTAAATCGGATGGGAACGTTCATGGCTTAAGATATTCAGGGATAGGATCCAATCCATCAGAAGTGGTTGGATGGGCAGGAGCCTGCGGTCTATCCCAGGGTGCTTGTAAAAAATATAAGTTTTCTAAATTATTACTTCCCCTGACTCCCTTTGCTCTGGATGTTTGCAGGGGGCTTTGTGTAGAAGATGCCGGCTGGGAGGGAAGGGAGGATCCTGTCAGGTTAGAGAGCAGAGAAGCAGTAGTCACTGTTGATACTCCCGTAGTTCTGATGCTCGAACCTGATCTTGAAATGGAGGCAAAAGTAGTTAAACCCTGCTGGGAGGAAGTGGATTCAATTTGTGAAACCAGAGATTCTATGGAATCCAGTACAGACAAATGTTCAGTTGGGGTCATTGGCGGACTCAAGCCGATGGAATTCTCAATCATG
>CAZIKF010000008.1:0-2860 GCA_964539825.1 uncultured bacterium | reverse complement strand
GATCTGGATGAAAAAAGACTTTGAAGAGGATTCTGCAATCCCCAGGAGGAAGCGTCAGTCTCTTCTTCAAATGCCGACAGCGGGTCTTCTATATTTCCCTTTCTTTGAAAATTTTCCAGCAAATTCCTTTCTTCATCCCTCTCTTGAAGATCGCGGGAAGTGTAGAAAGGATTCGACTCCTCCTGAAAAAACCAGTTTCCCTCCGCCTGGGGTTTGGATTTAGATTTGGAAGGTTGGGCCGCTATCTCTTGGGGCTTTGTAATCTGGATATGATCGGGGAAAATCTCGGTGAAGAATGTGGCCAATTTCGTGGAAAACTTCTCCAAATCCAAGTCTGTGGGAACACGAACCACAATGTAAGGAGAGCTTAAATAGGTTGTCTCCGCATAAGGGATATGGCCGAGGTGGACCGTTTCCTTCTCACCAAGAATCTCAATCAAGCGCTTCAGAATCTTCCGGGCGAACTGGACTTTTTCTGTGTCCAAGAGAGAGGAACTCTGATCTGGGGCTGTCAAAATGATGGGAAGCCCGGGTTCCGAAGACCGATAAAATAAGCTCAGAACAACGCCTGTACGGTTGCTCAGGCTCAGAAACTCTTCGGAATTCTTTGGTTTGAACTTATGAAATTGAAGCCTCTCATGGGGCTCAAAACGACTCTGAAGCAAGGAGAGTAGGGAAAAAATCGGGGAATCGTCCTCCACGAAATTGAGTATGGCGGTTCGCCCTTCGAACTGAATGAGAATGAATAGGACAAAAGCAACAGAAATACGCATTTTTTTGAAAAAACTAAACCCGTTGTGAATTCTATCATTCTTCCACTATTTATGCGGGATCAGGTTTCGGATCGAATCGAATTTGAGAGTTTCTCCAGCGCATACGAAGCGGCTTCCTTGACCAAACGACTGGAGTGGGAGAGAAGAGGTCGGATTCTGGATCGACTGGATCTGGCTCCAAGTGTTACCAGTGCGTAAATTGCTTCGATGACCAGGGCCGGGTCTTTGCTCCTTAAATGAGGTTCAATCAGGAGTACAACTTCCCTGATCTCAAAGTGAGCAGTAATTTCCAGTCCGCCAAGTACAACCCAGCGAGAAGAATCTCTCAGAATCCTTTGCAGTCGCTCAATGGATGGAGCAACAGGATGAAAGGTGAATGATTTAAGGGCATAGTATCGGTCCATTTCAGGAGTTAGCTCCGTGAGAATAAGGGCCCATAGGGCGTCGCGGATTTGTTCGCCGGTCGGATTCTTAGGTAAAGGTTCATAGGCAGGTTTCAAATTCTTAAGGCTATGGTCGAGGAGCCTTGGATGTACGAGGGTATCTAAGGATTCCTGCTGCTCTGGCTCTTTGTATTTTTCAACCCTTGAGGAGGGTTGAGGGATTTCAGCGCAAGACTTTGCCTCACTTAACTCCTGGTCCAGGGTTTGAATCTGGTCCATGAGAATCTGGAGTGCCCTGGGATTCTTGATATGTGAGAGCTGTTCAGATGCATAGAGAGAAATCTCATCATCGGGGTGCTGAAGGCATTGCTCAAGGAATTCAAGATCATTCTCATGAGCCCTTTTGGCGGCGGTCTCAATGGAGTGACGGCTGGGGGAACTCCATGCCGGCAGAGGCCTGGGAGAGGGGATTTGCTGTTTGTTTTTTGGGTTGGAACGACTGCGGTAGTAGGTCAGTAGGACCGCCACGAAGACTAAGAAGTGGATAATATCCCTGGAGCCAAGTTCCACGAGGCTCATTATATATGTGGTGAGCCGAGGTGCGAAATTTTTGGGAGCTCTGGCTGGCTGCAAAGCCCACTGCTTCGTTTATCCTCCTTGAACGTGACGATGCCACGCTCTTCGTCGTCTGCTCGAGCAGAGGACTTTTCGCTCACCCAGAGCTACCCAAAAACTTCGCACCTCGACTCACGGATCTTAAGAGTTTGTCATTCCGCGACTTGATCGCGGAATCCATCCATTCCTTCTATAACCAGTCCACAACAGTACTTCCTATGCAATAATAGACTCTCTATGGCTCCATCTCCCGAAATCCTCATCATTGCTGGTCCAAACGGCGCGGGCAAAACGACATTCGCCAGAGAGTTCTTGCCCAATGAAGCCAAGTGTCTAATATTTGTAAATGCGGATCTCATTGCTTCCGGCCTGAGTCCATTTGACCCTTCGGTATCCGCAGTTCGAGCAGGGAGGCTTATGCTTCAGGAGATTCACCGCCTTGTTTCCCGAGGGGAAAGTTTTTCCTTCGAAACAACCTTGAGTGGCTTGAATTACACAAGACACATCCCGAGGTGGCAAGAACTTGGTTATTTCGTACGACTCTACTTTCTAAGCCTGAGCAGTGTGGATATAGCTATCACCAGAGTTTCTGAAAGGGTTCGAAAGGGCGGCCACAACATTCCAGCCGATGTGATAGAGCGCCGATTTAAGTCTGGACAAAAGAACTTTAACTCATCTTATAAGGGCTTGGTTAACGAATGGATTCTCTTTGAGAATAACGGCTCAGTTCCGGCTATACTAGAAAGAGGGGGTAAGCATGGTTAATCAAATCTCAGACCCATCAGCTGAAAAACCGAAACGAGATGCCGAAAGTGCTTTAGCTGCCCTCAAAAGAGCGGCCATTAGAGCCAGAAGAGAAGCAAAGGGCACCAGTGGATACGTGGTTATTTTCGAGAATGGCAGAGTGATCAAAGAACCCGTGGAATAGTTCAAATCCAGTCAATCAGATCTCAATGCCATTTAAACAAGAAAAAGGTGTCAGACCACTTACCGTCCACTGATCTCTTGAGTATTCTTGTTCTAGCATTTCCACCGGCTCAATTGCTAGACGCGCTAGATTCAGGTTCTAGGAAGAAAAGGGAAGAAAAG
>CAZIKF010000007.1:95874-132018 GCA_964539825.1 uncultured bacterium | reverse complement strand
GACAAAAGGTAAATCTAAGAAAAATTAATGTTCTTCTTTCATTCTTCCGATAACTATAGTGATTCTCTTTAAGGTTTCCTAGTTTTTGACTGTGGCCCAGTATGAAAACCAGGATCTTCCAAGTAAAGACCCTCGAATCTCATTCGAGGGTCTTTTCTCTTTTTCCTACTAAGCACAGGGAGACGGCGACTTTAACAAGTGTCGTCGGTAGCAATTCCCAGATCTCCCGATCCAGTTGCAATGGCGTTTAGTAAAGATATATGAGCCCTATTGTTGACACCAGTTCTTATATAGATATCGTCGTCCTCTGGCTTGACCAGGGGACCCATTTCAATGAAGTTAGATCCCTGTCATCTTCGTGCCCCGACACGGGGACCCAAGCTATCCTTTTCATGGATCTCCGGGTCAAGCCCGAAGATGACGGAAGGCACTGTAGGGATAGAAACAATACAGAAACCTACTGCCTTAACTTAATGACCTTGCTATCAAGTCGCGGAATGGACGCGGAAGGGTTTTGACCAGGTTCAACTCACATTTTCCATTATCCTTAATTCACTGATTTCTGGATAAATAAAAGGAGGCCCCATACGGGGCCTCCGGTTGTCGGCTAAATGATAAGGTAATTGCGCTCTTATCCGAGGAGCTGTAAACCTCCCTGTGGAAGCGCTTTCGCCTGAGCGAGTTGGGCGGTACCAGCCTGAGACAGGATCTGGTTCCGTGTAAATTCCACCGTTTCCTTAGCAAGATCGACGTCTCGAATCGAAGATTCGAAACCGGCCAGATTTGCTTTGGTTACGGTCTGGTTATTGATCGTTGAAGCCAGACGATTCTGAACTGATCCTAGCTTGGATCGCTCACTGGAAACCGCAGCTATCGCATCATCAATCTTACCAAGTGCCCTGGTAGCGGCATCGATGTTCGTCACATCGGTACCCCTGAGTCCAAGGGCATCTGAAGTGGCGCTACGAACCTGGAAAGACATGAACTGCTGCTTATTAGCACCAACCTCAAAGCGCAGGGTCTTATCGGTAACATGGACATTAAAGTCCGTCTTCCCTTCTCCCTGGTCAGAGGATTCAAAATCCATTCCAAATCCGTTTCTAGAAATGCTCTGGTATGTGGCATTATTACCAGTGGTTAGAACTACCCGGGATTCTTCCCCGGTTGATCTGGAAAAGAAGTCCAGCCGGTTACCTGCATCAATGCCAAAATCAACATCGGTAGTACTGAGGTTACTTCCATTAAGAATGGAGGTAACTGCTTCCTTCGAAATCGAAAATGACTCCCCTGTTAAATTAACACTGGTAGTACCAATTTGAATGCTGTTCGTCTGTGCTCCGTTTTTATCGGTAACCTGGAAACGAAAAGTCTCTGCAAAGGTAAACGCGTGGGTTTCCTGAGCATCATTGGTTATCCCGGTCAGTACTGCGGCGTTTCCGCCTTGACCTACATCGTTTTGACCATTTACAAATCCAAGGTTAGCAAGGGAGCCTGTTGGATCTGCTGCGGCTACAGAGATGGAAACTTTGGAGTCAGTTCCTGTCTCTGTAGAGCGAATTTCCAGCTTACCATCCGAGGTCTGAGTAGCCTCTGCCTTGATGTTGTTCGCTGAGAAATAGGTGTTAAAGGTATTAACAACGGAGGTCGCTGAAATTGCCACACCTCTGTTGAATTGAATATTACCTCCATTGGCGATCGTGTCACTCATGCCACTGCCTGAGCCTGTAGATCCCTGGTTGATATTAAAATCACCGTCTCCTACCTGAAGTTCTAAGGTTCCGGTGCCATTGATGGTAATTCCCTGGGATATATCAATGGTTCCCAGAAGAACAGCGGTCTCTCCACCTGAACCAGTGGTCTTGCCATCTACAATCCCAAGAATATCCTGGGCTGCCTGGTTACCTGCAATGGAGATTTCTCCAGTGGAGCCAGTAGCAGATGAAGTCAGCACCAGGTTATACCCGTCAAAACTTGCGCTAATTCCAGGGTTTTGCATATTGGACGAAGTATTTGCCGCCACTGTCAATGCATTCCCTCCATCATTAGCGGCTGATACCGCATTGTTGATCATGGTCGAGATGGATGCGGTGGTATAGGTTCTGCTTGCAGTAAGAGTAATCGTAACACCGGCACTCTTATTGCCTGCACCAACCAAGTCCTCACTAGCATCATCTTCAGTAGTAGAGGCATTGGTGTCAAAAAAGGTAAACACCACATCGTTTGTGGATACGGTGATGGCCTCGGATGCTGCTATCGTACCATCATGACGAGCTTCTGAGGACAGCTCGAATTGAAGGTCAATTCCTGCCAAGACCCCGGTTGCTCTTCCATTGGTAGTGTTCTCAGACACTGTGGTCGCGGTTGCCAGGCCGACGGAAGAAGCGGTCACCTTGAACGCCGCATCTTCTGACTCAGTAGTTTCCTGCATAGCAAGCGCTTTTAGGATCCCCTCATCTCCACCAAAAGATAACTCTCCGATGGCCCCTTCACGGCTGGCCTCGAAGATAAACTGACCGGAGGTGGCATTATAGGCAAAGGTTGCCCCGGTCATCCCAAGTCCGCCATCAGCAGAATCCTTGGCGATCGCCTCTTCCACTTTCAAAGTGAATTCTTCCAGGGTTTGATCGCTGGACATAATCACCTCAGTGGTCTGCTCGTTACCCTTCAGAACAAGTGTCTCGGGAGAGTCTAAACGACTATTCCCGGACAGGTCAGTCATACTCTCAAGTTTACCTAGCTTGGTGGAAAGACTGGCGACATTGCCAGAATCCGAATCCCTCTGGATAGCTGAATTCTGAATCTGACGAACACCGCTTTCCTCTTTGGTCACCTTGACGGTATAGTCACCACCCGTGATTGTCTTTTCACCAGTCTGGTAAGCCACAAGGTCGCTATGATCAGTTGAGACCAGGGCAGCCATACTCCCGTCGAGAGCTTTCTTGGTGTTGAACTCGGTGGTTTCAGCGATTCGATCAATTTCTGATACGAGCTGATCCACTTCCTTTTGAATCTCCAGCCGATCTCCAGAAGTCAGGGCATCAGACTGGGCCTGGATGGAGAGTTCTCTCATCCTGTTTAAAATCGCATGATCTTCGTTTAGAGCGCCTTCCGCAGTCTGAATGAGAGAGGTCGCGTCCTGTGCGTTTCCAATCCCTCGCTCCAAACCGGTGATCTGGGCTCGTAATTTCTCGGATACTGTCAATCCGGCGGCATCATCGGCTCCTCGATTGATTCTGAGACCCGATGAGAGTCTTTCAATGGACTTTGAAAGTCCTAGCTGGTGCTGACGTAAATTGCCGTTAGCAACCAGCGCGTTAACGTTATTGTTTATTCGAAAACCTTCCATATACCATCCTCCTTGATGGAAATCTAACCAGCCATCCGTGGCGGCGATTCTGTTTTTACTAGCGAGGTTAGCTGTGACTGTGGGCCAGTTATACAACGCCTCTATATCATTTGAGCACTAGCAAGGACCAGGGGGAGTTAACCCCTGTACCTCCCATTTCTCTAATCTATCTGAACATCCTTCTCAGATAGAAAGATTAGTTCAGACCCTTTCAAAGATGCCTGACCTTCTCAGAAAGTCCTTCTACAGACTTTCCAGACAAAGACAGACCCTGAATCAAAAGGTCAGAAAATGGGCTGAGTTTTTTGGAGGTGGGGAAATAATAAGGTTGAAAAGCATGTCATTCTCCTTAATGTTTCTACACCCAAACATCCTTGTTGGGCTCTGAATCCTGTCTGGTCTTTTTCGACTGTGGGCCAGTTTTGAACTTTTCCAAACAGGTTCAATTAGAACCATCGGAACGCAAGGAAGAATCTTTAAACTTGGTATTATTGGGTTACAGGGGAATGGATATGTTTAGCTCTTGATATCTTTGTTTTTCATGAAGATATAGCTAAGCATAGTTTTTTTTGGTAAGAGAGAATTTCCGCTCTCTTCATATTTATCGACAGAATTTTGCCGAAACCTTAACTTTTTATTCACTGCTCACCATGGATTGAGAGCGAATAGCCCAGATACCACGGTGCGATTAAGATAAAAATGAGGTTCCGAAACGCTCGAATTTTAAGGGAAGGCTGTATTCATAAGGTTTCTCCAAGTTAGTTTTATACTTCACCCAATCTCATTTAGAGTGGTCAGAGCACTTCTTTGCCAGAACCCCGTGGCCCGAAGTTCTTGGCATGCTCCACCCAATGGGCAGAATGATGTTACTCTTGCTTATCGGCTTGAATGTTATGACCTATGAATCAGGTGGCAGATACTCTGAGGCTATAGAGCCGAAATAGATTCCCTAAGCTCCCGAATTTAGAGTAAGAGAACTAGATAAAGAAAAGCCCCTGGTTATTGAATCCAGAGGCTTTGTCTTAAGGTTCATGGAAGATTTTGATTTTCAACTGGCCCACAGTCAGATTTCGAAATCTTCAGAAGAATGACAATATTATCTTCGGTGAAATGACGCCTCAACTTGATTGCGTTTTTACCTGATACAGGGGTTTCAGGTTAAAATAGAGTAGATAAACTCTGATTTTCAGCTACATTTCACCCTGATATTTTTCGCCACAACCACCCAAAAACACCCTTTATTTGTCACTCCAAGCCTATTTGAGTGTTCCAAATCTGAATTAAGAATGGTGAACGACACTCCTTTTGGTAGCAGTAAATTTTCCTCTTTGCCCCTCCCAATTTCCTATTAGGAACCAAGACCAGTTTTCTGGATCCCGCGATCAAGTCCCGGGATGACATGGTAAAAATCGGCAACCATTCACGATTTCTTATCTGCATTGATGTCGGTATCAATTGTGCCTAAGTTTCGGTTCTCGGCTCACTGTAAACCAAAAAGAGCCCCCGGAGGGGCTCTTTCGGCTAAAAGGTAAGGTATTGACGCTCTTATCCGAGGAGCTGTAAACCTCCCTGTGGAAGCGCTTTCGCCTGAGCGAGTTGGGCGGTACCAGCCTGAGACAGGATCTGGTTCCGTGTAAATTCCACCGTTTCCTTAGCAAGATCGACGTCTCGAATCGAAGATTCGAAACCGGCCAGATTTGCTTTGGTTACGGTCTGGTTATTGATCGTTGAAGCCAGACGATTCTGAACTGATCCTAGCTTGGATCGCTCACTGGAAACCGCAGCTATCGCATCATCAATCTTACCAAGTGCCCTGGTAGCGGCATCGATGTTCGTCACATCGGTACCCCTGAGTCCAAGGGCATCTGAAGTGGCGCTACGAACCTGGAAAGACATGAACTGCTGCTTATTAGCACCAACCTCAAAGCGCAGGGTCTTATCGGTAACATGGACATTAAAGTCCGTCTTCCCTTCTCCCTGGTCAGAGGATTCAAAATCCATTCCAAATCCGTTTCTAGAAATGCTCTGGTATGTGGCATTATTACCAGTGGTTAGAACTACCCGGGATTCTTCCCCGGTTGATCTGGAAAAGAAGTCCAGCCGGTTACCTGCATCAATGCCAAAATCAACATCGGTAGTACTGAGGTTACTTCCATTAAGAATGGAGGTAACTGCTTCCTTCGAAATCGAAAATGACTCCCCTGTTAAATTAACACTGGTAGTACCAATTTGAATGCTGTTCGTCTGTGCTCCGTTTTTATCGGTAACCTGGAAACGAAAAGTCTCTGCAAAGGTAAACGCGTGGGTTTCCTGAGCATCATTGGTTATCCCGGTCAGTACTGCGGCGTTTCCGCCTTGACCTACATCGTTTTGACCATTTACAAATCCAAGGTTAGCAAGGGAGCCTGTTGGATCTGCTGCGGCTACAGAGATGGAAACTTTGGAGTCAGTTCCTGTCTCTGTAGAGCGAATTTCCAGCTTACCATCCGAGGTCTGAGTAGCCTCTGCCTTGATGTTGTTCGCTGAGAAATAGGTGTTAAAGGTATTAACAACGGAGGTCGCTGAAATTGCCACACCTCTGTTGAATTGAATATTACCTCCATTGGCGATCGTGTCACTCATGCCACTGCCTGAGCCTGTAGATCCCTGGTTGATATTAAAATCACCGTCTCCTACCTGAAGTTCTAAGGTTCCGGTGCCATTGATGGTAATTCCCTGGGATATATCAATGGTTCCCAGAAGAACAGCGGTCTCTCCACCTGAACCAGTGGTCTTGCCATCTACAATCCCAAGAATATCCTGGGCTGCCTGGTTACCTGCAATGGAGATTTCTCCAGTGGAGCCAGTAGCAGATGAAGTCAGCACCAGGTTATACCCGTCAAAACTTGCGCTAATTCCAGGGTTTTGCATATTGGACGAAGTATTTGCCGCCACTGTCAATGCATTCCCTCCATCATTAGCGGCTGATACCGCATTGTTGATCATGGTCGAGATGGATGCGGTGGTATAGGTTCTGCTTGCAGTAAGAGTAATCGTAACACCGGCACTCTTATTGCCTGCACCAACCAAGTCCTCACTAGCATCATCTTCAGTAGTAGAGGCATTGGTGTCAAAAAAGGTAAACACCACATCGTTTGTGGATACGGTGATGGCCTCGGATGCTGCTATCGTACCATCATGACGAGCT
Source organism: uncultured bacterium (assembly GCA_964539825.1). GTDB lineage: Bacteria > Muiribacteriota > UBA6191 > UBA6191 > UBA6191 > CAZIKF01. The sequence continues at coordinate 125,485 of CAZIKF010000007.1, read as the reverse complement.
TCTGAGGACAGCTCGAATTGAAGGTCAATTCCTGCCAAGACCCCGGTTGCTCTTCCATTGGTAGTGTTCTCAGACACTGTGGTCGCGGTTGCCAGGCCGACGGAAGAAGCGGTCACCTTGAACGCCGCATCTTCTGACTCAGTAGTTTCCTGCATAGCAAGCGCTTTTAGGATCCCCTCATCTCCACCAAAAGATAACTCTCCGATGGCCCCTTCACGGCTGGCCTCGAAGATAAACTGACCGGAGGTGGCATTATAGGCAAAGGTTGCCCCGGTCATCCCAAGTCCGCCATCAGCAGAATCCTTGGCGATCGCCTCTTCCACTTTCAAAGTGAATTCTTCCAGGGTTTGATCGCTGGACATAATCACCTCAGTGGTCTGCTCGTTACCCTTCAGAACAAGTGTCTCGGGAGAGTCTAAACGACTATTCCCGGACAGGTCAGTCATACTCTCAAGTTTACCTAGCTTGGTGGAAAGACTGGCGACATTGCCAGAATCCGAATCCCTCTGGATAGCTGAATTCTGAATCTGACGAACACCGCTTTCCTCTTTGGTCACCTTGACGGTATAGTCACCACCCGTGATTGTCTTTTCACCAGTCTGGTAAGCCACAAGGTCGCTATGATCAGTTGAGACCAGGGCAGCCATACTCCCGTCGAGAGCTTTCTTGGTGTTGAACTCGGTGGTTTCAGCGATTCGATCAATTTCTGATACGAGCTGATCCACTTCCTTTTGAATCTCCAGCCGATCTCCAGAAGTCAGGGCATCAGACTGGGCCTGGATGGAGAGTTCTCTCATCCTGTTTAAAATCGCATGATCTTCGTTTAGAGCGCCTTCCGCAGTCTGAATGAGAGAGGTCGCGTCCTGTGCGTTTCCAATCCCTCGCTCCAAACCGGTGATCTGTGCTCGTAACTTCTCAGACACTGTCAATCCGGCGGCATCATCCGCACCTCTATTGATTCTAAGTCCTGAGGAGAGTCTTTCAATGGACTGGGAAAGTCCGATTTGACTCTTACGCAGGTGACCATTTGCCACCATTGCTGAAATATTATTGTTTATTCTAAAGCCTTCCATAAACCATCCTCCTTGATGGGAATCTAGCCAGCCATCCGTGGCGGCCATCTTGTTTTTACCTGAGAGGCAATCTGGACTGTGGGCCAGTTTTACAGTGCCTCAAACTATTTAGCCTTTTTAAGCTTAGTAGGGGATTGGGAGACAAGCTCCCGGCTCTCCGTTTCCTTCAGGTCCGGCCTATCTCAAAGTTTCTCGCACGAGAAAACGATAGGTCAAACCGCATTCATGCAGGTTCGAGCGGACCTATAATAGGGATCAGTACGAACTTGCCCGTTGTATGCAAAGCATCGAACGCAATTGAAGGAAACGGGAAACCAGACGGTAAGGTGGGGAAAAATTAGGGTAGAAAAGCATGTCATCCTCCTTGATGATTCAACACCCAACCATCCCTGTTGGGCTCTTGAATACTCGTGGTCTTTTTCGACTGTGGGCCAGTTTTGAACTTTTCCAAGGGTATTCTGTATGGTCATCGGTTCGCCAAGAAGGGTCCTGGAGCTCGATTTCTAACTATAAGGGTAGGATAGAACGGACTAGCTCTTAAAAGCTTCGATTTTCGATGTCTTTTGGCTAGTGTTCATTTTTTTGTGTAGAGAAAAGTTTTTCTTCTCTTAGCTCTACTATCGGCACTTTCTGCCCGGAACCTTAGTCCTCTGCCAATTCCTGTCCGAAACGAAGAGTTTTTGTCATAGTACCTTCGAACTCGAGGAATAATAGAGGATTCCGAGGAAGTGAAGCTTTAGGGGAAGTTGGCGTTCATAAGGTGTCTCCCAAGTTCTCAGGGCCGCCTGGTCTCTGACCTCAGCTAAAGAGTCCTACATTTCCCGAAAACCCCGTGGCCCGTTGTTTCCGGCAGACTCTGCCTTTATAGCGGCAATTCTCTACTATCAAAGCATATCGGCTCCGGTATTAGAACACCTTAGCCCGACACCATGGGATCTGGGGTGATTAAAATAAAATACATTTAATATTCTGCCGATTAAAGTGAGAAAGGACCCTCAATAAAAATTGAGGGCCCTTACTTGGAAGATCCTGGGTTTTAACCGGTCCACAGTTAAAAACAGGAAACCTAAAAGAGAATCTATATATATTATCGGAACTAAAAAGACAAAACCTAAGCCTAATTATAGATAATTGTTCAAACTCAGGGAGTGAGAACCAAGTATAGTTCCAAAATTCACGCAAAAACTCAATTTTCCGTTGATTTACTTATTGAATGGATTACATCTACGGTAACTGGGGCATGATCTGAGATAAACAACTCTCTATGTTCCAGTCGATCAGGCCTGGTAGGTTTATGATGACGAATCATTGTCTGGAAGAAATGAAAATGTTCGTAATCCTTGGGAAATACCTGGCCCTTTCCTATGTGCAGACCATGAGAAACAAAAATATAATCGATCACCTCTGGAACACCGCGGAAAATGTATGTTCCCTCCCCTTCTTTGAAGTCTACGGGGTCCCAAAGAATCGGATCATCATCCCCTCTGAACAGTGCTGAGATGGAATCAATTTCTAAACCTGATTCAATGGGATCTAATCCGGGGGAATCATTCATATCTCCCAGAACAAAAATATCCTCGAATTTCTCCGACACCTCCTCAATTCGTTTGCGCAGCATCTTTTGCTGAACAAAGTTCTTGATACGGGCCTTACGTTTTCCCTCAGCACCCTTGGAGAATTTGGATTTAGGATAAGTGGCGATGAACTTGTACCAGTGATTGGGATCAGCCTTCAAAGAAAGATCAAACTCGATGGGAAACCGAGTCCAATAGACGGGCATTTTCTTTCCTTCGTAAACATAAGAGCTACTACCTGGAAAGGGATAGCGAAAGTTATTTGCACTCACATCCTCATCAGATAGAGCCTCGTATCTCCTTACTAAGAAAAGATCTTTGCGCACAAGAGCGGCAATTTGCTGTTCAAAATAGTATTTTCTATTTTTAACTACCGGAGAATTATGAATGATCTCAAATTCCGAATTCAGGTAATCCTGGACGAAGTTTTGAAGCTTCTCAAGATCTGCAGGTGCCTCACATAAGACCAGAACATCCGCATTCAGGTATCGAAAATACCTGGCGAGATATTCAAGAGTCATTCGATCAAGTTCAATTTCCTGAGACCTCGCCGGTGGGGTCTCCATTGGATTATTGAACATGGGTTTTTCAATGTTGTCCTCCATCAATGCTCCAAAAAAGAAAATATTCGCCAACCCTACTCTGAATGAAGAAGCCCCGGGTTGAGAAAATATTTGGTTTGGTACGAAGAGAAGAAACAGGAGTACAAAGGTTCGCAACAAAAGTTCTTTCATATCAGATAGTCCTCGATTGATAAAGTTTTCCGGGAAATGAAAAAGCCACCTTCAGATTTCAGTTTCCTCGTTTCCTGACCTCTGTAGATGGCTAGCTTCAGGTTGTTGTTATTCTAGACCACTCGAGTCTACCTCTAATAGCCTGGTTATGGCAAGATTTTTCCCTCGAATGGGTCTTAGTTATTTGGGTGATTCTATACAAATATTACCCCAGTCGCAAGTGCTTTTGTTTTGAGAATGACATTCGAGGTCAGAAGTTATTCGAAATGCTATAATTACCATTCTAATCCAGACCATTTTTATGTCTTGCTTCGACGATCAGGAATTGCTTCAACTTGTTTTCGGACAGATCAGCCCCTCCCACCTCGATCTTTTCGCATCCCTTCCGCAGCAAAGTCGAGAAACATTAGAATCCAGGATATTGGAGCTCATTCACGAAGACAATCTGCGTAGAGAACCCGATCTGGCAGGTTATGGCCCAAACGAGCCTGGTTCCATCTCAGATTCAAAGCTAGTACAGGGTTCTCTTCCTGCTAATGAATACACTAAACAGTGTCAAGAAAGACCCGATGGAACCTGGAAACTGGAAATTACATCCACAAGAGAATCAACCTTCTCCGCCCTCGGCTGTTTTGGGCTGGTGGGATTTGTCGTTTTAATCGCGTCTGGAGAGGTCCTCATTTCTGTTCTGGTTCTGGCCCTGGCACTGAGCAGCGGTTATCTATGGTCAAAAACCGATGATTACCTGGTAGTTCAACCCCAGGAGAATATGATCTTCTATCATAAGAAGTTCCTGGGAACTACTCAGATGGAACCCTATTTACCCTTTGACCACATTTCCACGCTTGCTGTGGAGGGCACCTTTCACAAGGGAAAAGATTCGAGTTGGTGGACCCATAAGGCCGTGGCCGTCACCCGTGATGGTGAAATGATTGCTTTAAGCGACGATTTGAAGAATGGCTTTCATAGCTGTTGCGTCTTCGCCTCTGCCCTCGCCACGAGATTAGGAACCTCACTGCTTGAACCAATACCGGACTGCTGCCTGCAAATCACCGGGTCCGGCTCACGAGTACAGGTTCAATACGATGTGGCATAATCCCTACCAGGGGTCTCCCTCCAGATAACCCAGGGCCAAGAGCGGTTCATGCAGCTCTCTTCTAAGGATCAAAGACTCCTCCCTGGTAAAGAACTCTCTCCAGGAACCGGGCACCCACACTGGCTCCTTTGCATCAATGAAATCCGGTTGAATTGGACATACCCAATCAAGAATAGAGAATTCCTGGAACAATAAGGAGGAAAATAGTCGCGGTGCCTTCTCTTTCTCAAAGAATTCTTCATATTTAAGAATGAGAGTCTTTTTCTCGGTTTCAGCCACCGCCTGAATACCGCGCAACCCTGAATCCAGGCAGTTCAGCCAGTGGGTGCAAAACATGAGAATCCGCGATCCGCGAGTATCTTCTCCACCTGGTTGAACCTGTGCTTCACTACTTGCCAGAAGGGAAGCCACCACATCTCGGCCGTCCCTGGTCATAAACACTAATCCAGCATCTGGAAAGAGTCTCGCAAGGAGAGGGAAGTAAAGATGATTCTGAGGTGAGGCCTCAACCAGGTAGGAAGCCTTTGCTAAAGTTTGTGAGCGCTGGAGAACCATGGCGATCAACTGCCGGAACAAAGTATCACGATCCTCATCCACCAGTGAATATTCTCTAAGGAAGGCTCTTGCTGTCTCAAAATTTGAATAGGCATGTGCCTGGGCTGAAATCAGCTGCAGGGGAGGTGGACAGCAAACAATACTCTGTGTAGCAAAATAGGATCTGAGGAGATTCGCACAGAAAATCGAGTCTCCCCCGACAAATACCAGGCTCAAGACCCTCTCCCAGCCAATTTTTGCTCTCTGGGCAGCTCATCAATCCATGAACAGTCCGCTGTATAGCCCAACTCACTCAAGAGTTCTCCCGCAATTTCTATCATGATCTGACCATCTTCGCGGGTCAGAACACTGCGATATCTTCCTATCGAACTGGTGTATAACGGACGGTTCACCTGCTTTGAACTTGCTTCTCCTGCCAGATTTCGGTCCATATTGTGAAAATCCAAAACTCTTTCATCCCAGGGCTCCTCTAGAAAATCAAAGAGTCTATGCAACTGCGCACCGGGACTGTGTATCAAATCCTCATACTTAATTTCATAATAACGTGGCCGTGTAGTTGGATTGGCGAGTACTTCACGACCCTCTAAAATCGAATCTTTCCAGTGTTGGACGGCTTTAGCTGTATCAACGGTCACATCCATGGGCTTACCCGTTCTAACATCAATCCAATTCTGAGACCGCAAGGATGCCACCACATCTCTTCCGTCGCGAAGAATCTGGACCAATGGGCTCCCAGAGAAAATCGTTGAAAGTTGTTTAAACACTCGACAGTTTCCGGGAGTCTTCTCTGCGAACCTGGGCTTTCCAGAATGAGAAACATAGCGTCCTACCAGGGTCAGAAAGAGGTTCTGAAACATGAGATTTTTAGCCTGGCGATCAAGACCGTAGGTTTCTAAGACTTCTTCTTTTTGATCATAGGCTTCCCACAGCTGGGCTAGAGTGGGGGTCATTCTAAATTCCGGTCCACAAGCGATTCGTGGATGGGAATCAAGTATGACTCTGAGCAATGTGGTTCCCGATCTCCCAGCACCTCCCAGAAAAATAGGAGAGTTTTTTAAGTCCATCTCATCCCTATTCCAGTAAAACTCGGTTACCTTCCCCGCCTGTGTGTTTCACAAATCTATCACTTCGATTCCCATCCAGGATTTCCGAAAGTTTAAGGAGACCTGGTTAAGAACCAATTGAGGAAGTCCATGCGTAAACACTGTATAGCTTGTAACTACCATATCACGTATCCCATCTTCCAGCCCGAGGATCAGCCGCTGGCATTCGTGCACCTACCCCATGACCAGCTCGAATCGCTGAATGTTCCGCTCTTTCCCATGAACTATAGAGCCTGTGCCTATTGTGGTCACATTTTCAATATTGAGTTTGAGTACTTCAAAGTGCCCTATGAAGAGAATTCCACGCAGATGTACAACCGTTCTAAGATCTGGCAGGACTATATGGTGCAATTGGCCGATCAAATCCTGGGACTATGTCCAGGGGGCTCAAAAACATTGATTGATATTGGATGTGGCGATGGGGCCTTCTTGGAGCTGCTTCGCACTCGTGACCCCTCCTGCAGGCTCGTTGGCTTTGAACCCGGCATTGAAGCTGAGTCCGCGCGAAAAATCGGTTTAGAGGTCTACAAAGACTATTTCCTTCCTGAAAGAGATTTGAAAAAATTCTCTCCAGACTTTCTGATCTGCCGCCACGTCATTGAACACCTTTCCAACCCAAGGGAATTCGTTTCTGATATTGCCTACTGGTCTAATCGTTATGAAGCCTATCCTTACTTCATTGCAGAAGTCCCCAGGATCGACAAGGCTATCAAACATTGTAGGATCAATGATTATCTTTATGAACATGTCTCCAACTTTACGGACTTCAGCTTTCGAAATATGTTCGAAATATCCGGCTATGAGGCAGAGGAAATAAGGGCGGAATATGATGATGAAGTCCTGGTGGGAATTGTGAAACCCAGAGATATGAAACGTATGGGTGATGTTCGAAAATCGTCTGAAAAATACCATGCAAGTCTAAGTACACAGCTGGATAGGGTTCACTTGGTTCTGAGAGAATACCTGAGAAAAGGTAAAAAAATCGCATTCTGGGGTGGAGCGGGAAAAGGAGCATCCTTTTTAAACTGCCTGGGTATCCATCACAGTCAACACCCGATTGTTGTGGACTCAGACCCTGCCAAGGTTGGACGCTTCGTGCCCGGAATGGGTCAAGAAATCCTTTCACCTGAGGTGTTGATTCATAAACCTGTTGATGTAATTGTGATTACAACGCAGTGGAGAGCCAGAGACATCACTCTTGAAATTCAAGATCGCGGGATCAAAAGTGACGAAATTCTGGTTCTTTTAAACCAGGAGTTGAGGCCTTATGACGGCAGCCCTATCCTTGAGTAAATCCAGAGTTAACGATACCCAGGACGTAAAGAATTGCGATATTCCTGCTCCAAAAGGTACCTTTCCCTGGGAAGGACAGTCTCCTCATATACCCAACCCGATGAGGCGTCAATTCCCTTGTGGTAGAGCAGAGAGTTATCAATTTCATCCTTGATTCGAACACCGCGAATAGCTCTTGAGCGAAAGAGTTCATTAAACCGGGTTCCCTGGAAGGGAAGCATAATCGTGGAATCTACATGGTTTCTCAGGGGTCTTCCCAGCTCATCCTCACCTTCAATGGGATTTCCTACGATAAACTCCACAAGATCGGTAGTAGCCTTCAGATCAGCTTCAGTCTCCCAGGGGTAGATCATCGTAAAGCCATCTACGGCGATGCCCAGGGAATTGGCGATGCGCACGGCCTCATAATGCTCCTCTACAAGCTGTTTTCTCCCGTTTCTTTTATTGATTAGATCCAGGCTTTTTTGGGAACCCGTCTCAAGTCCAATCCCAACTCGTCTTCCCCCTGACTCCAGGAAGGGATTGAGCATTTTCTCGCCATGTTTGCAAATCAAATAGGCATGTGAAAAGGATCTCCAGGCACTAAAGCCATGCTTTTTCACGAGTATGGATAATCCCTCCACCTGCCGGGGACTCAGAAGCCCCGTATCATCAAAAAACATCAGAGCGTACCGAGTTCGACCCAACTCCTTGTGTACCCTGGCAATACTGTGAAGGTCGGCGTCGAGCATCTTCTTTGGAAAGAAGTGAATATTTTCAGTTCCGGCTTCACAAAAGTAACAAGTAAAGGGACAGCCAAGGGCCGTCACCGTGTGGTAGGTTTTTAACCCGGCAACTTCATAGTGGTAGCGCTCCATCAACTCCAAAGGCCGTGTTGGGGGAACTAAGATCTTCTTTAAATCTTGCCTATGAGCAAGAACTGGGTTGTCAGAACTCTTTAATCCCTCGGACAAGACTTGCTCAATCGGTCCCCATCCGTCCAGGGGAACGATGTAGTCAAAGGCTTTTTCCTCCGGCAGAGTTTTCACCTGGTCCAAATAATATCGAGCATGTGATCCTCCTATCATCAGTTTCTTCTCAGGATAGGATTTGCGAACGGCCTCGGAAAGCCAGTAAGCATAAGTGGCCTGCGGGCTCATCACTGAAAATGCGAGCAGATCAAAGGATTCAACCACATCCAGGGAAAAACTTCCCTCGTGGACGATAGATTCTCCCCTGACAAGCAACATATGCAGATCTTCCAAGCCCCGTAGCGGCGCTCGTCGATCTTTCACATATAGAACCAGAAGTTCGGATTCGTACCCAAGCTGATTTGTATAGGCCTGAAGATAATGTGGACCCAATTGCTGGTAGACAAATTCGTCCTGCAAAAAGGGATCCGGTGGCTTAATGTAGAGGATTCTTGCCTTCACGCACCTGCGCTCCCGGCTAATATCGAAATGAAAGCCGCTTTATTAATCGGGGTACAAGTCCCCTCGGAAATATCGACAAAAACCTCTATAAAACTTAGGCATTTGTGGATTTTATGTTAGATTGCGTCCACCTTTTGATGGGTCCTAACCCATCTCAACACCAGAAAATCATGTCTGTACAGCTAGATCTCGACCTCGAAAGCTGGATTCAGCTTAAGTCACAGGGTGATCATGAGGCTCTTTGCAAAGAGTTCATTCGGGTTTTCACATTTTTCAGTAACAATACCTACCTGACCTGTGACGAGATACTTGCCCATCGAATCAATTCCATAGTTCAGAACTTCCTACATATCTTTACATCCCCTGACTTTAGAGTCCCTGTCAAATTCGCTGACACCCTGATTTTCCTTAACCCTACCATTGCGAATCTTGTCTCTATCTCAGATTTTAAGACAACCGATCCATGGATGGAACTTGTATGGAATCAAGAGGAAAACCTTCTCAAAGTTATCACTTTGTATTCCGCTCGTAACTTACGACCGATCGATCCATCCATTCTCTTTAGAGCTCATCCTGTGATCGCTTCCAAATGGTGGGTTACCTGTTGGTTTTCCAGCGAATGTTTTTGCAACTCCAATGTATATGGCTTTTTCCAAAAACATCTGGCTCAACTGAGTGATCAATTTCAGCTATACGGTCCGGGCTCATCCGCTCCTTATTTCTTTGTGACCTATGTTGATCCACAAAGAGATTCTGTATTTAAATCCCGGTTTAACTCAATGGTCCAGAATACGCTCGGTAACGTTATTATTAAAAATGAACCAGATCCGAGGCATATCGCAATTGCCACCTCTAAATGGTTCTCAGGTTCTGCTGTCTATAAGTGCCTTCATGAATTTCTGGCCACACTCAAACCAGCCTACCGCTTAAGCCTGATTCACCTTGGCCGCCCCAGAGACGACCTGGAAACATCCCTGTTTGATGAAGTGATCTCAGTAAAATTTGAAGGATCTTCACTAGATTTATCCGGGCTGCAATCGAATACCTTCTCTTTGCTGTACTATCCAGACATCGGTATGGACTACGAGGGAAAATTTCTCTCTAATCTGCGCCTCGCACCCATCCAGACCATGGGATATGGACATCCGGTGAGTACCTTTGGCTCAAAAATCGACTACTTCATCGGGGGGCAGACCGTAGAGAACCTGGATTCTTCTTCTGAATCCTATAGTGAGCGCCTGGTACTGATTCCGGGGATGGGTGTTCACCCGGTCTTTCCAACTTACATTCCAGCTCCAGGCACGAAAGCTCACTGGCATGAAGATCATACCGGGAAGTTCATTATCAATTGCTCCTGGGGAAGCCGTAAGATCAATTACCCCCTACTCAAAACCCTTTTAAAAATCAAAGACAGGACCCATGAAGATCTTCTCTTTCGTTTCTTTCCGGGGCCAGGTGTAAATCTCTTAAATTCTTATCTTCCCATCCAGCGAGATCTTGAAGAGCTTTTCGGCAAGGAACAGGTAAGCCTGATTCCGCAGGTTTCCTACAAAGTTTACATGGACCTTATGAATGAGGGAGTTCTTTCTCTGGATGCCTATCCATTTGGTGGATACAATACAATCCTGGACTCGCTTGTAATCGGAAAGCCAATCATTACCTGGGAGGGTGAACGAGCTTTTAATCGAATCGCCTCAGCCCTGATGCGTCAGATTGGTTTGAGTGAATGCATAGCAACCAGTGAAGAAGAATATATAGAAAGGGCCGTGGAACTCATTAATTCTGAGCAAAAGCTCCAATCACTTAAAGAAAAAATCCATTCTCTGGATTTACACAGCAAAGTCTTTCATTCTGACCAGCCAAGTTATTTTAAGAAGGCGATTGATTTGCTCATGGAAAAGCATGGGGAGTTTCAGACAGAGAATTCAAGAAATCCCATCCTAATCACATGAAACCATCCTTAGAGAATCCAGTTCCACCCGCAGGAACTCTTAAGGGCACACCCGCCCTGAGCATCGATATGGCTAGCTGGGTGACCCTATATCAGAATCAGGAATTTTCAGCTCTCAATGAACAGTTCCTGACAGGTCTAAAGTTCTTTTATGAAAACACCTTCTTTGGATTGACCAACCGTGACAAACTTTCCATCACCAGATTTCTTGAAGGATTTCTTTTCTACTTCACGCGCCCCGGTTTCCCTTTGAAGACCGAGGAAGCCGCACAATTTATTTCCTATGGGTGTGTCATTTCCAATCTTTTTCGCCTTTCTTATTTTGAAAGTGCCGACCCATGGCTCAAAACCCTTCTTTATCAGAAGAATTCCTTTGAAAAAATTCTCTGCTTGTATTCTCCCCGCAGCAGCATCAAAGTAGATACTGCTGCCTGGTTTGAAGCTGCTCCCATCATCACATCGCTCTGGTGGTGCTATTATTTCAATCACGCCTCAAACTTTGCCTCCAAAACCGTCTATGAAAACTGTCTTGAACACCTGGAGGGTCTTCATGACAAGTTTGAACTCTTCGGTGTGGGCGCTGGAGAACCTTATTTTCCCGTGACCTATCTGAATCCTGAGAGAGACCGAGTCTATAAGGAAAAATTTAATACCTTAGCTGCGGGATCTCTGGGACATCTCAAAGTTGACGGTGATCCTGATCCAACAAGGGTGGCCGTGATCTCCGGAGCCTGGATTCCTGGTCATGCGGTCTATAAATGTTTTCAGCCTTTAGTAGAGCATCTCAGCACGAAATATAAGCTCACCCTGGTTCACCTCGGGGAACCAGCCGAGGTGGACGCTTCCCTGTTTGAGGAAGTCATACCCTTACAGATCCTTGATACTCGTATGGAGTTAGGCTCCGTGCTTCATGGTCGATTTTCGGCTGTTTTCTACCCCGACATTGGAATGGATTTGGAGGGAAAGTACCTCTCTAATATACGACTGGCCCCCGTACAGGTCGCTGGCTATGGCCATCCCGTGAGTACATTCGGCTCTGCTATCGACTACTTTCTCGGGGGTCGAGATGTGGAGGAAGAGGAAGCCTCCAAACACTATAGTGAACGATTGGTACTTATCCCTGGCCTGGGAATTCACCCGGTGTTTCCCAACATAGTTCGGGAGAGTTCAAAGCGAGTCCCACCCGCTGGGAAAATCAGGATTAATTGCGCCTGGGGAAACTTGAAGTACAATTTCCCAATACTGGAGATTCTTAAGGAAATTCTTCATCGTTCTAAGTACCAGATCATATATCAATTCCTACCGGGCGGCTCAGGGCTAAACATTGCTAATAACTACCAGGTATTCATGGAAGATCTTCAGGAGCTGCTGGGTGTGGAGAATTGCGAGATTCTGATAGGGCAGTCGTATGACGGCTACCTCAACTGTCTGAATCAAGGCTCCTTTGGGGTCGATTCTTTTCCATTTTGCGGTTTTCAATCGGTACTGGATAATCTCTACCTGGGCTTGCCGGTAGTCTGCCTCCGAGGTTCAAGGGCTCATGGACGAATTTCAGCGGCTTTGATGGAATCACTGGGTCTTCAAGAAATCATAGCGGAAAATTTTGATCAGTATATGGAGATCATTCTGCGATTGGTCACTGACAAGAAGTACTTGAAAAAGCTTCAAAGAAAGGTTCGCCGAATTTCCATTGAAACGAAACTCTTAGAACGCCAGGACACCTCAGCACTGACAAAGGCTATTCAATATCTCATCCAAAACAACGAAGAATTGAAGTCAGAAGGTTCCAGGAAGCCTATTGTGATTGAATAGACTCAAAGAAAAGAAAGTCTTTATGGGGTCGCGGCTCACTTAAAGAACCTTTTCTACAAACTCCTTGAACGCTTCGTTCACTTTTAACTGCTGGTCTTCATTTAATTCTTCTTTCCAGCGGCCAATTTTTCCTGACTGGATATGTCTATCATTGATGAAGGTTTCCGAGTCATGCTTGATGTGTCGAAAACCTGTATCAGTGGACTGTAGATTCCCTTCACCTCTGAGAACCTTTTCCATCTTCTCGCGGTGCGCCTCAAAAGAGGTCTCTTTCTCAATGAGACCCAAATGCTCCTCTTTTACGACTACCCCCATATGATTGGCGATGAAATGAATCACGGCACGGGGGGACTCCAGGATGTGCAAATAAGGGATGATCAATACTCTTTCAGCATTGAAAATGTTGGAAAAATGAGAGAGCGCAATTTGAGTCTTTTCGATCGCAGCTTCCAAACTGGCGTCATGGAGTCTCATTTGGGAGACCACGACGTCGCGAGGATCACGATAATTGTAGAAAATCCTCGCAAAACTCTCGCGTGAAACCTGGGGGACAACGTCTGGAACATCATGAAAGTGAACAAGTGTATGAGCTCCATAACTATAGGACCGAATGGCCGCATCAACTTCCTGGGGAGTGTTCGCGTTAATTCGTTTCATACTGCGGCCGGTCAGGGAACCAAGTTTTTGAATTACATTCATCACCCAGACTGTACCTGAGCGAGGCATACCACCATTTAGATAGAGCAAAGGGTCTCCTTTCTGAATTTCCTATGATGCTTTGGATGATAACCTGAGTCAAGAAGAAGGGGCGGAGAAAAGCGGATGCCAGCTGAAAGATTTTGGCTATTTAGGTGAAACCTCCATTTCCTTGATTCCTATGTTTCTTTTGCTTCCTCTGATTCCCTGTCACTATAGTATATACTGCCGGTTTTATGACTGTGATGTGCATTAGAATCCCTTAGATTTCCCATGATTCCTCTACTTGAGTCCTATATTCTTTCTCACTGCAAATCTCCACGGAATTTTCTGGTGGGTGCAGAGTATGAATTTCATACTTTCAGCACAGACTTACGACCTGTCTCTTTTGGCGGCATCGGTGGGGCAGCACAACTACTAGGGAGTTTTGTAGAGCTTGGCGACTGGGAGATCAAGGAGTCCCTTGGCGAACTCCCGCTCGCTCTCAAACACAAACAGGGACAAATCACCCTGGAGCCTGGCTGCCAGATCGAGTTTTCAAGCGCTCCCCGACCGTCTCTATTCGAGCTCAAAAAAGACCTGGATTTTTTTCTCCAGCAGTTGATGCAGGCATCCGGGGATCAATTCAATTTCTGCTCCCTTGGAGTGAATCCCCTTTATTCTTCCGATCAAATTCCCCTACTGCCTAAACCACGATACCGGATCATGAATGAGCATTTTGAGAACACCGGAACTATGGGGTCGTGGATGATGAGAGCCACCGCTTCTCAACAAGTTTGTGTAGACTTTTCTTCTGAATCCGATCTGATGCGGAAACTGTATCTTGGATTTGCACTGGCACCATTCTCGAGAGCTTTGTTTGCCAACTCCCCCTTTAAGGAGGGCAAGCCCTGCGAGATGAAAAATTTTCGCAATCACATATGGAGAAATACGGATCCACAGCGAGCAGGGATTCCTAAGTCTACCTTTAGACAAGACCTGAGTTTGCAGGAATATTGCCGTCAGGTTTTAAGCGTACCCGCGATGTTTCAGGTGAAAGAAGAAGGGTCTTTTGAATCCGCTCATGGAAACCATTTCTTAACCATCGCTGAAGAGAGGGGGTGGGCTCAAAAGAGTCCGACCCAAATTCATGAATTAATGCTGCAGCATCTTAGCCAGTCATTTGTAGAAGCCAGGATTAAAGGATACCTTGAACTAAGAACACCAGACGCTCAACTTCCCCGTTTTCTAATGACTCCCAGCGCATTTTATAAGGGAATATTTTGCTGCGAACAATCTATTGAAGCCAGCCTTCAACTTCTCAAGCCCTATAAAGATTCTGAAATTTTAGACCTGTTCAACACAGTGAGTGTAGGATCGCTCCAAACACCTCTAAAAACTTTCACCATTCTAGATATAGTCAAGGACATGATTGAGATCTCAAGAGCGGGACTCAGAAGGCAGGCAGAGTCCAACCCGGGAAAAGATGAGAGCCAATTTCTCGATCCCTTGAGTGAAATCGTGTTCGAAAACGGGTATTCTCCTGCGGATTTCGCGGTTCGGATGTATGAAAAGGACTGCAGCTCAGACATTCGTAAGTTTCTTAAAGCTGCCGCTATCACTGAGGTGTAATGACACAGATTCGAGGAACCATCGCAATAGTGGGGAGACCAAATGTAGGGAAATCTACGCTATTCAACCGACTTCTAGGGCTTCGACAGGCCATCATGATCGATACCCCCGGGACAACCAGGGATCGAATTTATGGCGAATTTGAATGGGAAAATCACCATTACACCCTCATCGACACCGGTGGCCTGGAATTAATTCAAAAGGGAGACCCGGTCCTCAACCTGATCAAGATTCAGGTGGAAATTGCGGTGGAGGAGGCGGATTTAATCTTTTTTGTGGTGGATGGACGAGAAGGACTTAATCCCCTTGACCAACATGTAGCTGATTTTCTAAGACGGAGTGGAAAGCCCGTGGTTCTACTTGTGAATAAAGTAGATGATTACGAAAAAAGAGATCTGGTCCATGATTTCCATTCGCTAGGATTCTCTACTCCTGGTTGGATTTCCTCCCTTCATGGGAGAAATGTTTCACACGTACTGGAGTCCATTTCTCAAACCTTTGAAGCCATTCCGATCCCACCGGCAGAGGAAGATGAAGAGGAGATCTTTAAACTCGCTATCGTAGGTCAACCCAACGTAGGAAAATCCTCATTACTTAATCGCTTTTTGGCAACGGACCGTGTCCTGGTCACCGATGTACCTGGAACTACCAGAGATCCTGTTGAAGTGCCCTTTCAACTTGGGGATTATAAATTTCAGTTGGTAGATACCGCTGGAATACGCAGGGTAAACAGACTCAAAGAACATATCGATAAAATTTCTGTCATCTATTCAGAAAAGGTGATTCAAAAGTGTGATCTTGCTCTCTTTCTCGTAGATGCGACACTCCCCCTCTCCCACCAGGATAAAAGGATTGCGGGAAAAATTCTGGAAGAAGAAAAACCCTGTATTTTGGTGATCAACAAGTGGGATCTAATCGAGGAAAAGGAGGAGAAGGTAAAAGCTCTGGAATCCATCTTTGATGAAAAACTCTACTTTTTTAAATTCTGTCCCAGGATCTATTTATCCGCTAAAACAGGGAGCAAAATCCAGCGTCTGCAGGACCAAATCATCGCGCTCATAGAACGCTTAACCACCCGAGTAAATACCTCGCAGCTCAACCGTTTGGTGCAGGAAGCAGTAACCATACATCGCCCTCCCGACTATAAGGGCCGAACCCTGAAGATTTATTATGTAACCCAGCTCAAGAAAAACTCTGGAACCTTTCTCTTTAAGGTAAATGATGAAACCCTGGTCCATTTTTCCTATTACCGCTATCTTGAAAACACCTTGAGGGATTTCTACAAAATGGAGGGAATTCCCCTCAAGCTGCTCTTCAGGGGAAAAAAGGGCAAGGACTGAGCATGAATGATCCGTTGATGCTCTTTCCAGCAGCCTATCTAATCGGGTCCATTCCTACTAGTTACTGGATAGGTCGACTTTTTTTTGGAATCAATCTCTTTGACCATGGAAGTAAAAATGTAGGTGCTACCAATGCCTGGAGGACCATGGGCCCTCCGGTGGGTGTCCTGGTACTGGTACTCGATCTGCTCAAGGGATTTCTCCCTGTGTACTACGCACTTCAAGTTTTCCCTGAAACATCCCTCATACCCGTAGGAATAGGAATCACTTCTGTGCTCGGACACAGTATCTCCATATTTCTCAGGTTTAGAGGCGGCAAGGGAGTAGCCACTTCCGCTGGAATCTTTTTGGCTTTAGCGCCGATTGCACTGGGTATTTGCCTTGGAATTTTTCTTACCCTGGTAATTCTAACCCGCTACGTATCACTGGGCTCCCTGGTTAGTTCTCTTTCTTTTCCAATCCTTGCTTTTCATTTTTATCCACAACGCCCCCTGGTCTGGCAAATCGGAATCGGTGTCACTATCTTGATTCTCATGCGTCATCGTGCAAACCTGCAGAGATTAATCAGTGGAAACGAAAACAAACTAAGTTTTTCTCGACCCAAAAGCTGAACATGTATACATCGACCCTGGTGATAGGAGCGGGAAACTGGGGCACCGCCTTTGCCTGCCTTTTGGACTCCGAGTCTTCGCGGGTTTCCCTTTACACTAGAAATGAAAAAGTAAGGGAGCAGATCTCAAAATCCCGCGAAAATAGGGAATACCTGCCAGGGATATCCATTCCAACAGGGATAAGAATCGTGGAGGATCTCTCCCAGGCTATTTTGGAAGCAGACCTGGTTATTCTTGCCATCCCCTCCCACACCCTGCGCAGTTTCTTTCGTGAGAACAAGACCAGCTTCGCTCCCGGTTCGGTCTTTTTAAATCTCTCCAAAGGCTTGGAGTATCCTACGGGTATGAGAATGTCTGAAGTATTTTCTCAAGAAATGGGAAGCCTGGAGCGATGGGCCACTCTCAGCGGACCTAATTTAGCCGTAGAGATTGCAAGGACCCAACCAGCCATCGCCGTCATCGCCTCCAATTCTCATACTCTCTGTGAAAATTTGCAGAGTTATATTTCTTCAAAGACATTTAGGGCTTATACCAATCCAGATCTATGTGGAGTGGAAATCTGCGGCGCTTTGAAAAATGTAATCGCGATTGGGTCTGGTATTTGTCATGGTCTGCAACTGGGAAACAATGCCGTCGCCGCGCTTATCACCAGGGGAATTGCCGAAATTTCCAGGTTTGGTCTGGCCATCGGTGCAGACCCTATGACCTTTCTTGGGTTGGCCGGTGTAGGTGATCTGACCGTAACCTGCATGTCTTCGGCCAGCCGCAATCACACACTGGGAAGATTGATCGCCTCAGGAGCGACATTGGAGCAAGCAACCAAACAAACTCGCATGGTCGCTGAGGGAGTTAATACCTGCAAAACCATCTCCGAGATTTCTCGTGCAAAAGGGATCTACATGCCTATCGTGTGCGGAGTTTCGAGAATTTTATTTGATGCTGTCCCCTCTCTGGATGTAATTAAGGATTTGATGATGAGTTCATTAAAATCCGAACAGGTAGATCTATGAAGTCTCTCTTCCCCCTGGTTTACGCCTTATTTATTTCCACGATTTTAGTATTTTCCGACGAACCCTCCTCATTTCTCAAAGAAGTTCACTTTTCCCAGAGTCATAAAGTAGTCGCGATCCATTCACCGGGTGAAGAGCTTAATTTTAACCCTTCGGCAATTCTTTCCAAACCTGGTGAAGCATTGTATGTCGCGGACTCAAAAAAAAATAAGGTCTTTAAAATCCAACACAATGGGGAATTACTAGGTCAGCTTAACCCTAAATCAGGACTTCGAAATCCTACTGCTCTCGTTTTACTTCCCCAGGGTGAAATCGCGGTTTTGGATGGCGCATCCCATCGGATCGTCCTCTTCGATTCGTTTGAGGAAGAAATCTCCTTGATTTCTGAACCAGGAACGAGCAAGACCCAATTGATGTACCCCAGGGACATGATCTTTGATTACCGGACCAATTCTTTTCTGATCGCGGATTATGGAAACCTCAGGGTTCTTGAACTTGATCGTAAGGGAAAATTTCGAGGAGTTTTTCTCTATCTGAATGAGACTAACTCAGAAAAAGGAGCCCCTATCTCTCTTGCCCTGGTAGAAGAGAATCTTTTTGTCTTGTATCCAGACTATAAGGAATTAGTAATCTTCAATCGCTATACAGGAGATCTTAAAAAGGTCATCTCTAATTCAACGCTGGATCAAAAACTCCTCCTCGATCCTCAGTCCATTGCCTCCGGCCCGGGAGGGTTTGCCTTTCTCAGTGATTCCCTTCTGCGGGCTATTTTGGTTTTCGATAAGAAAGGAGAACTTCACGATAGATTGGAGCTTCCCTGGAGACCCTTTCTTGGTATTGAAAGACCTGGCATTCTTGAAGTGGACAACGCGGGAAATCTATTCGTAACGGATCGTAAGGACCAAAGAATCCACTGGCTGCCCGCTCGTACTGAATACCAGCATTACTATGGCGCAGAACTCAAGTATCGTCAATCTAAGTTTCAAGAGGCACTCAAGCTGTATGAAAAGGTCCTAAACGTTAATCCCCAGAATCAATCCGCCTCATCTAGAATAACATCTATCCTTCAGACACGAAGTGAGAAGCAGCTTTCCGAGAAAGAATATGATAAAGCTCTCAAGACATTAAACCAAATCCTTTCTCTCCAGCCCTCCGACCGCAGCGCATTAACGATGAAACGAATTGTGCTATGGAACCGCAACAGGGATTGGATCGAGAATCTTGGACTCTGTCTTCTGTGCATCTTATTTCTGGGTATTTTTGTTTCCACTATGCTTCAACGTCATAAAACACAAAAGCCAAAAGAGGCTGCGTGAGCCCAGCCAGACGCTCACGTACGCGCTGGCATCTTTTTGTTTCCATTTCCTGCACCCTGATTTCTCGGTTTCTTGGGTTCATCAGGACCATCGTTGAGACTTCTCTTTTAGGCCTTACAAGTATCACGGACTGTTACCAGGGAGCATTTCGACTTACAAATTTCTTTCGTGAAGTCTTTGCCGAAGGTGCCCTCGGGGGAGTCTATACTCCACTGCATACTCGAGCTGTGGTGGAAAACTCAGAAGAGGAGGCTACAAATTTCTTCTGGGCAACAGTTCTTACCGTTCTAATAGTCAGTTCACTGTTAGTCGTGATTCTCTATGTCGGACTGAAACCGATCCTTAGTTTCTGGTTAATGGACTTCTCTTCTCAGAAGGTTCAAATTACCATGACCTATGCCCAGATCATGCTTCCTTTTCTCACCTTCATATCTGTTGGATCCATGTTCATGGTCGGCCATTATCTCAAGGGCAGGTTCGTTTATTCTTCCCTCCATCCCATCCTCTTTTCCCTGGCTGTAATCGGTTTTGGACTGGCAAACCCTGGTGGGAATCTAGGGATTTCATTATCGTGGGGAGTCCTGGTGGGCGGGGTGCTGCAATTCTTATTATTGGCTACTACACTTCGACCGGGCCTACCCTCCATCGAAGGACTTTCCAGGCAAATGCCCCGAATCAAATTGCTGCTCTCCATGCTTTTTCCGGTACTAATTGCGGTTGCTATTCATAGGATCAACCGCCTGATTGACCTACAATTCGCATCTGGCCTCGTGGCTGGAACCCTCAGTGCCCTGGCCTATTCCATGGTGATTCTAAATGTCCCAATGGGACTGGTTTCCATAGCCTCCTCCAACGTATTCTACCCACTCCTGGCAAGGCTCAAGAGCGAAGGTAAACTTGAGGAATATCACTATGAAATTACGCGAGCTCTACGATTCTTGCTGTTGTTGGGAATCCCACTAACTATTTTTTTTACGATGTATTCCCTGGACCTGGTCCAATTTCTATTTTTAAAGATTCCTGGCTGGATTCAGATTTCCACACAGATGGAGGAGACCTCCGTTGTATTGATGGCTGATGCCTTGAGATTCTACTCACCGGGTCTTCTCTTTATTGTCATCAATCCCTTGCTGGTCAAGATTTTCCATTCCTCACTTGAGACAAGGGTTCCCGCGGTACTGGGCTCTCTTCTGGTTCTATTCAACATTCTAATCAATATGCTGCTCACCCCCCTTTTCGCCCATAAGGGAATTGCCGCGGCTACCTCCATATGCGCGTTTTTACACTCCATCTTTCTCATACGCTGTTTATGGCTGACAAAAACCTACAAACTGGAACGAAAAGTACTGGCCAGCCTTAGTTTCTACACCCTACTTGCATTTCCTTCCTACTATGTTTCCTCCCTCCTTCCATCCTCTTTCACTCCCCTTCCTGAATTTCTGCTGGGTTCGCTGATTTACTTCCTACTCTTTTTTTCAGTACAATGGATTCAATACGGCTCGTTTTCCTGGCCTCGATGACTTATTGAGCAACCAGTAGGAGCTTGCTTGACGCAATCTCTTCCGGCCCCAACGAGAGCTGCCAAAAAGAATGATCAATACACAAAGCCCAATTCTTCGAACGCCAGAAGAATTTCTTAATAAACTTTCCTCCGAGCAGCGAGCTAATCGCGACCTGGTCTTCGTGGAGAAAGCCGCGCGATTTGCCTTTAACGCCCATTCAGATCAAAAGCGAAAGTCTGGAGAGCCGTACATTACCCATCCCTTTGCCGTAGCCCTGATCGTGGATGACTTAAAACTTGATACCGCGAGTCTATGCGGGGCATTGCTGCACGATGTACTCGAGGACTGCAATGTAACGGCTGAGACACTGAAAGAAGAGTTCGATGATACGGTTTATGAACTCGTAGAAGGGGTTACCAAGCTCTCCAAAATTCAAGTTTCCACCCGAGCGGAACTGCAGGCTGAATCGCTGCGCAAAATGCTTCTTGCGATGACCAGAGATTTACGGGTGATTCTCATCAAACTTTGTGACCGGCTTCATAACATGAGGACCCTGGATCACGTTTCCCCGGAAAAACAGCAGCGAATCTGTAAAGAGACCCTGGATATTTACTGTCCACTCGCCCATCGCCTGGGAATGTCGAGCTTAAAATGGCAATTGGAAGACCTCTGCTTAAAGCATTCCAATCCTACAGCTTATTACGATATTCTAAAGACGATCGCCCAGAAGAGAAAAGAACGGGAAGCCTTCATCGATCAGGTAATCCGTAAGCTGCGCTCAAGCATCAAAGAGGCTGGGATTAGCGCTGATATCTCCGGTCGCCCCAAGTCTTTTTACAGTATCTACCAAAAATCACTGCAAAACGAAAAGTACATGGATGAAATGTATGATCTGCTCGCGGTACGGATCATTACCAATTCCAAGGAACATTGTTACGCGATTCTAGGTCTGGTACACAGTACCTGGACGCCCATCCAGCAGCGTTTTAAAGACTATATTGCAGTTCCCAAACCAAATCTCTACCAGAGTCTTCACACCACTATGATTCACCCTGATGGCCAAATGTTTGAGGTTCAAATCCGCACTCAGAGTATGCACGAAACCTCCGAGTTTGGTGTGGCGGCTCATTTTCTGTATAAGGAATCCAAACCTGGACCAAAAGCACAGGAATTCCAGGAGCTAAACTGGCTGAAGCAGATCATCAAATGGCATTCTGATGTGAGGGATTCTCAGGAGTTCATTGAGAGCGTAAAGCTCGATCTGTTCCAACACATGGTCTACGCCTTTACCCCTAACGGAAAGGTTATTGAACTAAGAGACGGTTCAACTCCGGTTGATTTTGCGTACTACATCCATACTGAAGTAGGTAATAAATGTGTGGGTGCCAAGGTGGATGATCGGGTTGTTCCTCTCTCTTATAAGCTGAACAACGGTGATATCGTCAAGATCATCACATCCAAAAACTCCAAGGGACCGAGCCGGGACTGGCTGGAGGTAGTAAAGACCAAACGAGCGCGGGAAGGAATCCTTGCCTTTCTAAGGAGGTCCTCTAAGGAAGACTATATCGCCAAGGGGACTAAAATCATCCAGCAAATGCTTGAAGAACGCATCAAAAGACTTCCCCAGGATCGTAAAGTTTCTTACCGGGAAGTATTAAATTCAAGCCAGTTTCGTGAGGTTCTGGAAGCCTATAGCTTCAGGGATGTTCTTTATATTCAGGAAGCCATCGGTAAGGGTGAATTTCGTTTTGAAAACCTGCTTCCTCATCTTGATATATTTAAAGAAGAGCCCGTAACCGAAGCAAAGCTTGATGAACTCACGTCAAAAGTCAGCAATCGTAAGAAGAAGAAGAAAGATACAATTTTTGTGGAGGGCTCTCCGGATATGGAAGTACGCATGTCAAAATGCTGCAGCCCTCTCTACGGAGATGAAATCGTAGGATTTATCACACGGGGAAGAGGAGTAAGTGTCCATCGCAAAGACTGTCCCAATGCGGTCATTCTCACACGAAATGAGGCTGAAAGGGCTGTGGAAGTTACCTGGGATCCGGCCTCCCTGTTTTCCAAGGACACCTCTTTTCTGACGCAAATACAGATCGTCGCTCAACACAAACCTACAGTACTCCATCAAATCACCTCTGTGATTACGAATTTTAAACTGAACATCTGCAACCTCAATGCCAGGACCAAACAGGGTACGGGAATCCTCGATCTCACAATCGAGATTGGGAACATCGGGCAGCTTAACAACCTCATCAAGACGCTGAGTGATTTAGAGGATGTGATCTCAATCTACAGAATGGAGCCAAAAAAGAAGGCTAAAAAGAAATAATTTTAACTTCTTTTAGAGTAGTTGGAGTCTACTCGCTTTCAAATGCTCTTCGTTCAATGAGCCTTTGGAATATCTTTACTCCGCTA
Source organism: uncultured bacterium (assembly GCA_964539825.1). Lineage (GTDB taxonomy): Bacteria > Muiribacteriota > UBA6191 > UBA6191 > UBA6191 > CAZIKF01. The sequence goes on along the minus strand of CAZIKF010000007.1, from coordinate 102,378 downwards.
ATGAGGGCTGATTCCTCAAAGTCGAATCTCGGCGAGTGATGGGGCGGGAAGTCGGGTTTTTTGCCTCCGCAGCCGAGTAGAAAATAACAGCCTGGTTTTTTTTCAAGGAAATAGGCCACATCTTCGCCCCCCACTCCAAGTCCTTCATCGAGCAGATATTCTTCCCCCAGTTCATCCCTAACAATCTGTCGAACAAGGTCGCAACTTTGAGGATCATTCTGAATGGCGGGATAGCCTTCATGTAGCTGAAATTCTATCTTTGCGCCTGACTCCATTTCCATCGCCTGGAATTTCTTCTTGAGTCTACCCACAATGAATTCTCGATCCTGTAGAGACAAGGATCTAAGAGTTCCCCCCAACTCACAGGTATCGGCGATTACGTTATAACTAGCACCTGACTGGATAGTGGTAAAGGTAATTACCGCGGATTTAAGAGCACTTAACTCCCTGGCGATGATTTGTTGCGATTCAAGCACAATTCTTGAGCCTAGAACTATTGGTTCTATGCATTGGTAAGGTCTCGCTGCGTGCCCCCCTTTTCCGGTGACCAGTACCGAGAATTCATCGCAAAAAGAGGAAGCTATTCCTTCTTTGATCCCTACCACACCGGAGCATAGTCTATTGGCAATGTGAAGACCGAACACCTCTCCGACGGGAGGATTTTCAAGCACCCCTTGCTCCACCATAACCCTGGCGCCACCGCCGCGTTCTTCTGCGGGCTGAAATACAAACTTGACCGGGCGCTGAATCCTATCGACCTGATCCTTCGCCCATAACAAAGTAGTGGCTAATATCGCCATATGGGCATCATGTCCACATGCATGCATAGTTCCAGGATGTGTGGAACGAAAGGGAACATCGGTCTCTTCCTCTATGGGAAGTCCATCCATATCAGCCCTTAACATCAGAGCTGAACCGGGTAGGTCAGATCCAAGAGTAATGACCAGACCAGTACCCGCCATAGACTCCACCGCAATTCCATCAACCTCAAATAATTTTCGAAGATATTTTGAAGTTTTTACTTCTTCAAAACTAAGTTCCGCGATTTTGTGAAGTTCCCGGCGCAGCTCTATGACTTTCGTATTCCAATCCATCTAACCCATCTCTTCACTGTTAAAAAAAGAGCCCCCACTCCTTCGAGTGGGGGCTCTTTTGATTCCTACTGGAATACAACTGTGCTCAAATAACGCTTTGCATTCGGGCGGAACATCGTATCCATCATGTCTTTGTAATAATGGAAAAAACGTCCTTTCTCATGATCGGGAAAATCTGAATGCTCGATGGCAAACTCGATAATTTTATCGAAATGCTCATCGTAGAAAGCGATCATCGCATCGTCCAAATCCTGGAAATTCTGATCACAGAATTCTTGAAATTTCTCTACTTCAAAATACTTCTCACTCATCTTCTTATGATAAGAGTACTTATCCATTTGAGACTTCTTAGGATCATTAAACACCTTACCGTACTTCTCTTGCTCCAAATCTATCCCCATATTCTTTTTGGTTACTGCTACGTAACTCAGCCACTTGATCAAAGCATTGATCAACCAGGGAAAATGAGTATGTAAAGAAGTGAAGTTAGAATCCGGGCAGGCATTTGCAAAATCAATGGGATGAATTTGACCGTCTTTCACCAGGCATTCAAAGGAGTTGTAGGTCCACCTATGATAGGAATTGACGAACTTTACGTAGGATTCAACCCTTTCATAAATGTCCGGTTCCATCACAAGCTTCTCTGGTGAGTAATGCTCATGCAATGGGTGGTCGGGCTGAAAAACCATGGGGAGAATCATGGGACCGATCCCCATGCAGCGAATGAAGACTTGATAATCTTCGATTGCCTCCTGAATATGAAACACCTTTCCGTTCGTTTCATCATATTTCCTGTATAGTTCTTCTAGACTCTTGATCTTATAAACATCGCTACCGCCTCCGCCAAATGCCTTTTTCAGGTAAACCGGATACTGGTTATCGAAGTACCTTTCCATGGTATCTGCCAGATAGTTGTAGCCAGGATAGAACTGTTCACGAATCAGTTCTCCACGCTTCTGATGTGCCTTCATCGACTGCATGGATTCTTCAACCTTTTGCATGTCTACGGTTTTTCGCTGTGGATCCCACCCATATTTTGTATTTCTAAGGATGAGACTCTGCTCATAGGACCACATCTCTTCCTGCCATTGTTCTGCAGTGTAGGGATGAAAGTCCGGCATAAGCACCGTTGTAGGAAAACGATCTTTTGGATGCATGGCACGGGCCATGAGATCAAAAGTGGAGTGCTTATCAAGATTAGAAAATGTCAGAGAACTATTGGCAATACTCATCGAGCAGTTCTGAGCAGTTTGTGCCCAGCACTTATAGTAGTCATTCCAATGGATCGTTCGATCCACCACAATATCAGCCTGATCTTTAATGTTGCTCCCACAAAGAAGTGGTTCAGCCTTGATCCGCCCTAGATCAATGCGATATTCCTTGTTTTTATAACGAACCACCGGGTCCGCGAATTTTACAAACTCCTGCATGGCAAGACGCATACTCCAGTCTTGCGATGCCATGATTCTGATTTTTATGTTCTCCATGCTTTATACCTTTCGATCCAATGGGGGTTTAAGTCTGAGGGAAGTAGACCGGGTGCGGATTATACCTCACACCCTGATCAGAATTCTATTTTTGGACCCATACAACTTCTTCCGTGTTCTCTGGAGGCAATCCCGTGACCCGAAAACAGATCAGTCTCATCGAGGCCGACTCCACGATTCCCTGTAACTCAGCTCGAGCCTTAAAATTATATTCACGGTTCATCGGAACTCCGGAAGGATTGCCCTGGGTAAACTGATGGGTCCCTTCCATGCTGGTAGACATACAAACCAGTGTAGTATAGCCCTTCTGCAATTCCCTCATAGAGCCCAGAATGCCTTCTTCTTCTCCATAAGTGACCGGCAAACCAAAGTCTTTCACCTCCGAACGGCTCAGCTCTACCTCTAATCCCTCCGGAGATTCAACATAGCGCTCGAGAATTTTTGTTATGTTAATGGTCTTGTCTCGACCTGCGACTGCCCTTTTTAATCGAACGGCAGCGGATTCAGCGGCATTGAGCAACGGCAGAACCTCCATAGGGAGAAATGAGTCCAGTAGATTCTGCTTGGGAAAGTTTCTTTGAAAGCAGCGTAGATCCTGGTAGGTAATCTCATGATTTTTGGTTTTTACCCGGCGATCAAAAGGTCGAAATCCCACATGATCCCCTAATACTACCCGGTTGGCCCCGGCCGCCAATAAGAACCCATGGGATGCGGGAGCATTGGAAAGAAAACCAAAGGAACCAACCCTCTGGCGCAAGTAATCAAGCAGGGTCAACTCCTTTTCTCCAAGATCTCCCCATAAAGAGCAGTAAAGATCCACATCTGTAGGGTAACCAAGGGTTTCCAACAGGATGGAAAAGGGTTGGATCAAATCAAGAGACCGAATTGCATCCCGCCGAATAGCTATTGAGAGGACCGGTCGTTCCCGAATTTCTTGAATTCCCTCTAACGGGCCTGAAGATTCTCGGGGTATCTGTACGCTTTCTACAAATCCTTGGATCACCGGGTGCATTAAGCTCCCTCCCATCGCTGCATCACATACTCTTGCACCTGCTCTACCCCCTCAGGTACAAATCGGAAGTGTCTCTTCCAGTGCTCAGGCCTTTCCACACATGCGTAGCGGGGTAGAGTAGGATCCCAGGATTCCAGCTTGGAATATAGAAAAGAGTATATTTCATCGCGTAGCGGCTTAGGATACCTGTACTTCTTGTCCGGTCCCTGGACAAATTCCTGGTCAAAAACTCTTGAGCCTTTAAATCGCTGCCTCGCAATTCCATCAAGTCCGGATATGTAGCGCAATAATCCCACATGAACCCATAAGACTTCACCTGGCTCAAAGCGTTCTTTGACCTGGTCAATAAGCTCTCCATACTCATCTTGCCAGCCTTCAAAATAAAGGACCGGATCCAGGTTAAAGGCTACCTTGTACCCGTGATCAAGCAACCTGCGAGCAGCCTCAAAACGGGATTCAAGAGAGGCTGTTTGAAGTTCAACGGTCCGGGTAATGGATTCTGGATTGATCGAAAAGGACACTACCGTACGACCGGCGGAATCCAGGTTAAGGAGATGATCAACATGATCTGATTTTGTCTTTAATTCCAAATACAGATTCCTGCTGCGAGCAAAAAACTCCACCAGGATGGCAGACTGACCCAGAATTGGATCGAGGGCTAAACTATCGGCAATCTCTCCAGTACAAATCCTCAGTGGCGATTCGAGGCTCTTGTCATGCTGATCCAACTCCTCCAAAATCTCATCAAGATTACAGTGAACCTGCATCAGGGGATTGGATAGGCAGGATTGTAAGATGCAATAGACACAGTTATATACACAATTGGACATTAAATTAATCGTATGTAGATTACAGCAGAGGTAGCAGGATGGACTTCGCGCCGGACAGAATTTGAGTATCTGTCCCTTGTAGTTATTGAGGAGCAGGATCCTCTTGCCTGATTCGATTCGAGCTTTTGAAGAAGACTCATCAACATAAGTCATGGCTTGCTCAATGGAGTCAATCTCAATAATGGCTTGATTCGGAAATACCTTGCGCAGGTTTTGCGGGACACGAAAATCAGTGACTTCCCTATCTAAGAAGATGTGCTGGAAGGAATGGGGCCTCTGCATGGCTTCTAGACTCACTTTCTGGTTAGAGTTTGTCAAGGAAGTCAGATCGATGTTCTCTTTCGATTCAATCCACAGTACCTCAAAGATTCTTGAAAAACGCCCTGAGATCTTCCTGGAATTTGGAACTCTGAAAAGTACGTACGTAGAAATCCACATCCCTTTCCGACTCCAGGTGTAAGCGCAACTCAAAACCTTCTATCTCCAATTGGGGATCAAACTCTGCCTTAATTCCGCCTGGTAAAATCAAGGATTGAAGAACTTGCTCCCGGTGCTTTCTCTCCCCATAAAGTTTGGGACTGGTTTGCTCCATGAGAAAATTCTGGAATTCTCTCTTTGAGGGTAAGACCTCTTCCAGTTTCGATTTGTGCTCGGTCAAGAAAGCTTCGGGGCTCAGACCGCTGCGTCGGAAAAATTTGCAGAAGGACTCTACGAGTTGGATTTGGCTCTGCCGTGAAAATTTGTCTCGTGCCAGGCACCAACGGGTAAAAGGATCAAGCCTTAAACCACGGCTGAGACAATAGGAAATGGTTTTCCATTCAAGTTTCCTTTGCCGAACTAACTCGATATCCTCCGCCGGGAGTTTAGAGATTTCGTCCCAGGTCCTTCGGAGAAATTCCTCATCCATTTTTAAAATTCCCGCTGAGAAAAAATCACCGCTGAGGAAATGGTCAAAAACCTCCTTCCAGATAAACAGATCCATGGGATGAAAACACTCGTTCCACCCATAGGTTTCAATGACTCTGTGCAGAACCTCCTCTATGGATAGATCCCAGATGATCCAATACTTCTGGTCAGAAGGATCACCAATAAAGGGATAAATTCCTGTATCAAGGTGTACCGCTTCCCCATGTGAAGTGCCCGTCCCTGGATTTAGATTGTAGGGCCGCAGAGAATTCAGGGGAGAAGATTGGAAGGTAATTTCACTTCCACAACAAAGGGATCCAGGTGCTTCGGATCTCATCTGGGGTTGATTCAAGGAATCTCTCCAAAGGTTAGTAGCGACTGAGCCTAAGTTTTACCACGGATTTCACCGAAATCATAGGGGTACTCTTTGGCAAGAGAGGCTTCGTTCTCTCAAGGAAAACCATGGTTAACCCGCGCAACAGAAGACGACTTCAAGCCCTCATTTTGATACTTGGAGTTCTTTTCATAAATAATCCAGTATCGGCAGGTCTGTATGACCTGGACTTGTACGCGACTCCCCTGGGACTTTCTGGAGCAATCTTTAGCCCATCTCCATACACAAGAAGGCTCAATGAAGGTTCCATGCTCTACTCTGGGAACTTCTTTGACCAAAAGGATCAATCCACTTTAATTTCAGACAGAGCATCGCGCCACTTTGTTTCGTTTTCCGCCGGTATTCAGGATCAAATAGAAGTAGCGTTGGCTCAAGAGTTCTTTACCGGATCGGCGGATCAGCGTTCGAGATTTTATTGGAGCTTGAAGTATCAAATCCCGAGTGATTCGATTCCTATGGGTATTTCAGTCATTTTCCCAGCTTCAAGAGTAGACTATTTCTCTGTAGCCGCTTCCATTGGATGGAAACCATTCTACCTAGGGGTAGGCGGTAATTATGGGGGAGAAACGCTCAGAGAAACGAATCTCCTTGCCGGCAGAGAGTTCGGCGTCGCTCAATTCGGAGGATACCGCATGCGCCGAATTCCTTCTAGCCAAAACAGCCAGCCCAGTCAGCTTGAGGTAATCGGAAGCCCCGATGAATTTTTTGGCTTTGTGGGAGGGCAGGTTAGCCTGGGTAGACATGTACAATGGCTCTATGATTACGATGGCGATGTTTTCGC
>CAZIKF010000007.1:40338-95774 GCA_964539825.1 uncultured bacterium | reverse complement strand
TTAGCCTGGGTAGACATGTACAATGGCTCTATGATTACGATGGCGATGTTTTCGCATCCGGTTTCAGAGTCAACCTGGACACAAGTACCTTTCAGATTGCCTATGTGACTGCCGGGGACTATGATACTCTCTTTAATCGAAAACAGGACAATATCATAGCTAGCGCCCAATACCGTTTCTGATGAATCGGGATTTTTGGAAGATCTATTCTTCACTCATTGACCCCATACCTGCCACCCTCAGAGTAAAGCGGGGAATCCAGCGGGAAAAGTGGACAATTGTTGACAGTGAATGCGGTGCTGGTGTTGCTATGACCTCAGCTTCTCTTCCTACGGAATCAAGCCATTCCCTTATGGGCAAATCCTTGAAGGAAGTCGCTTCCTGGGTCACTTCCTGGGATTTCTCCAAGGCTTCCTTTGGAATGGCAGCTATCAACTCCTACTGGAATCAGCGAGAAAGGGTTGAGCAGAGCTTTGCCTCTCCCCTGGAAGACCTGGCTGCTCGAGAATCCATCGAAAATCTTCTAATCAGCAGGTTTCGAAACCAAAAAGTCCTTTTTGTCGGTCATTTCCCTTTTTCCGATTCGATGAGATCTCAGTGTCAAGTCGTTGTACTTGAAAGGCGCAAGATTACGAATACTCTGCCTGACACCGCCTGTGAAGTCCTGATCCCAGAACAGGATGCCGTCGTGGTAACGGCTTCTTCCCTGGTCAATAAGAGCTTTGTCAGGCTTTCTGAGCTTTGTTCTGGTCGATTTAGCTTATTGCTCGGCCCCACGACCCCGCTCTCTCCCGTTCTTTCTCTAAGCGGCTACTCTCAAATCTCCGGTATTGTGCCAAAAGACTCGCAACGGCTCTATGAACTCATCGAAAATGGTGCTTCCCGAGAAATCCTGGGAGAGGAAATTTCCTGGAAGGTAGACATTGAATTTGGGCACAAATCAGAGCACCAGAGTGCGCTGTGAATTCTGCGGCATTGAAACTAGTAGTTTTTCCAGGGCTTCTTTATCAAAGGGAAATGTCATCATGTCCGGATGCAGGTCTTCGAGGCGAGCCCAGTAAAATTCCTGGCTTACCGACACACCTTTGATGATCTCATTATTCATGTATTTGGGAATTTGATCCGTTTCCCGATTTACCAGAAAATAAAAAGGAAGAATCTGCGAGTTTTCAAAATAGGAGCGCAGGAAATAAGTCGGGAGATGATGAATCTCAGTCAGCTCTACTTCAATCCCAACCTCTTCATGAAACTCCCGTTTCAGAGCATCCCCGGGACCCTCACCAAGACGGATTCCTCCTCCTGGAAGCTTGTTCATATAACCCTTAAAGTCAGGGTAGGTTTCTCGTGAAAGTAAAATCCAGCCGTTCTCAATGAGCAGTCCGTATACTCTCAAATTCCAACCATCCAGCGGCTCTGCGCTCACGATTGCAAAACCTCCTGAATCTTTTCGAAGGCAAAATCCAATTCTTGCTGATTAACAATCAGGGGCGGAGCTACCCTGATGACATGCTCATGAGTTTCTTTACAAAGTACTCCCAGCTGCATAAGTCTCTCACAGAATTGTCTGGCCCCTCCGGCACTCTCCTTGAGAACAATACCAATCAATAGACCCTTTCCTCGAACCTGGGCGACATATTTTGAGTTCAATCCAAAAAGCCGATCTTGAAATTTCGAACCCAGTTCCCATGCGCGGGTGACCAGATTTTCACTCTCCAGGATTTCAAGTGCCTTCAATGCGATTGCGCAGGCAAGCGGGTTTCCCCCAAAAGTAGATCCGTGTTCACCGGGTTCAAAGACCCCCAAAAGATCCCGTGAGCCTACCAGAACAGAAATGGGATAAACCCCTCCCCCCAAAGCTTTTCCCAGAACATACGCATGGGGTTGAAACCCGAAATGCTCACAGCAAAACATTCGCCCCGTTCTTCCGAGTCCCGTCTGAATTTCATCTGCAACAAATAGAATGTTGTTTTGCTCACAAAAATCGAACGCCCCTTTTAGAAAATCCACCGGAGGTATAACTACTCCCGCTTCTCCCTGAATGGGCTCGACCAGGAAACCGACGGTATTTTCGTTACACGCGGACTTGAAGGCCTCAAGATCCCCATACGGAATGATTCGAAACCCTGGAGTGAAGGGGCCAAATCCGCTTCGGTACGCTTCTTCAGAGGAAAAACTCACGATAGTTGTGGTTCGACCATGAAAATTATTTTCACAAACAATGATTTCAGCTCTGTTTTCCTCGACACCCTTTTTGGTATAGCCCCATTTCCTCAGGGCTTTGATCGCCGTTTCAACAGCCTCCGCTCCAGTGTTCATGGGAAGAGCGGCATCCATGGAGCAAAGTTGAGTAATTTGCTTCAAAAAAGGTCCCAGCTGATCGTTATGAAACGCTCGCGAAGTCAAAGTGCATTTTCGAGCTTGTTGAGTAAGGGTCTCTAGCAAGGCAGGATGACAGTGACCATGATTCAAAGCCGAATAAGAGGACAAGCAATCCAGATATTTTTTTCCTTCTGGATCGCTTACCCAGCAACCGCTTCCCTCGGAAATCACAATAGGAAGAGGAAGATAGTTCCTGGCACCGTACTGCTGTGACAATTGAATCAATTCATTGCTTTTCATAGATATTACTTCCTTAAGGTGCCCGCATACACGCCTTGTCACAAGAACGCGGATAGGATAAATCCTGATCTTGTTCTTTAGTTAGAATTCCATGGAATCCATGGATAGGACATTTAGAAGTTCGTTAAACTCTCGATCAATACGGGAAATTTTTAACTGTATTTGGTAGCGCTCCTGTTCCTCTTCCTGCTCTTGAAGTTCCTGCTTCAGAGTTTCCCGATCCAGCACAAGCTCTTGAATGCGATTATAAATCTTACGACATTTGTGATCTGCCTTTTCAGCCGACTCGCCGAGCTTTTCCTGCTCGTCCATTATGCCCTCAAGAAATTCTTTGAGTTTATCGGATGGACACATGATACTCCCGAAACAATTTTTTCCCGCTCTCTTCTAGTTTACACGAGGACCCGCTAAATGGGGAATCCAAGCTAAACAACTCATTATATGAGGATTGTACGTAGCGTGGGAAATTTGGGAAGTTGGAAACAAACCTAAAGATAATGGATTACTCAGCAGAACAGGAGTTCCCAAGATCTCGACAGTACTTGGGCCAAGGGGCATCAGATGCCAAACCACCCGAAGATGTTTGGATCCCGTAGAGGAATTTCTGAGAGGCGAACACAACCACGCCATCACTTGTGATTGAAGGGGAGGTCAATTTGACACGTTTACCCTTCTCGAAAAGGTAGACTTTCCACTTTAAGTCGCCCTGCTCCGTGTAGGCTGCAAACCCCTTGTTATCTGTAGAAATCGAAGAATTATCTACAAAATAGGTAAATATAGTCCCATCAGCGCTCTGAAGGGGTGGAATTGATTCATTTCCAGGCACGCTCCACAATAGCTCCCCACTACTAGAAAGTGCACTCAACTGGTGGCCACCCTGGGCATAGAGAATACCATTCCTTCCCAAAATGAATGCCATACCATGATTAGGCAACCTCACCTGATACAATGGTACTTCTCCATCCTGGGAAAATACGTTTATTTTGTCGGAATGCGGCATGCTATACAGATTCCCTGCTTTATCAAAAGCAAGACCATTACGAGCATATAGCAGATGACTTGCAGTCAAATCCCATTTAAGTTCACCCTCTCGGGACATAACCACTTCCCTATCACGGGACAACCTCATCAAAAGATCGGAATTGGGTAGTAGCAGGAAAATCTGAAACGTACGCGGATCACTTTCTACTCTTATCGCACTCAATGGTAGACCCTGTTCATTCACCGTTAAAATCTTGTCCTTGGATTTGTATGAATATGAACCATCCTTCGGAGACAAAAAAGGCAAGCTGGCACCTCTGTCCGGTAAATCCGTTAATGCTTCTAGATTCCTGTTCCATAAATGACTGCCACAAAAGAGCCTGTCCTGTTGATCTATCACCACTCTTGTGTCGCTGGGATAGCTTGTGACTTCTCCTCCTTCCCTAAAAAGTATACTCCCATCTCTTTGCTGAACAAATACTTCCCCGCTATCACCACAAAGGATGACATCGTCTTGAGAAGAAATGCCTGGTGAAGGTTTATCTGCCCATTCAATGTATAATCGCCAAGGCAAGGGAGTTTTGAAGACCAAATTGGGCACGTACAGGTTCTCAAGTCGTTCAAATCTGCTCATTTTCTGTGAATGAATAGCTGTGATTGCAAAGTGCATAAGAACCGGATCTTTACCAACTTCAGCATCAAATATGAGTGAATTCCCTGAGGTGGTTAAATAAGTAGAATTCACAGTGATGGGAGAGTCATTAGAATAGTAAAGACGATAAGACGAGGCGTCGGGCTTATTATTCCAATGAAATTGAATTCTTCCGTTCATCAAGTGTTCAAACTCGAATCCTGTAACTGGTTCCTCAGTGAATTCCGTGGTCTTACTCCAGCGAATCCAGGGTTCACTCTCGAAACCCTGTTTGAGAGCTTGTAGTTGAATACGAAGGGTTGTTTCAGGCTTAAATCCGCCCACAGTAAGTTCGGTGGCACTTGTCAGAATGGTTCTTTTTTTGGTCGAATCTGTTACGTTCAACTTGTATGCATCCGCAAAGAGATGCCTCTTCCATCGGATCTTGATTGAGTCGGAATAGGACAATGACTCAAGGACTTCTGGTGTTGATATCCGTGTAACCTTTATCGGTTTGGAATAAATACTTTTCACAAGAGGCCCAAGAGCCATGACCTGGAAATATTGTGTCTTGTTATCTCCTGCATTAGCGCCGTATTTTGAATCTCTAGTCTCAGAATAGGAAGACCATTTGGACTCGCTGGTTCCGCTTCGAACCCTGTAGCTAGTGGCGTCCTCAATGGGGTCCCATTCAATCCAGTATTGGTGATCTTTATGGACAAGGTGAGGAATGGGTGTATCAATTACTCTAGGAGCCTCCCAAATACAAGGGTCATTTGAATGGAGAAGAGTCCAGGAATCACCATCACAGAAACAAGGCTGGTAATGGTAGTTCATACTGATCAGACCAGCTGAATCAGCATCACAATCTTGAGGGCTTTTGACCTGTGGCTCAAGTTTAATCCCCTCCCTTAAAGCAAGAGTAGAAGCCTCAAATACATTTATGGCTGCGCCCTTGGTAATAACACTTCCTGGCGGTCCAATTGGTCCCCGCTCACCCTTTTCGCCTTTAAGTCCCTGGGACCCTCTCGGACCGCGAATAAATGGGAGCCTCGGGCGCTTTTCGGTCTCAAAACTCAAGAAGTAAGCTCTGCCCGGTTGAATGGATGTAATAAGCGACAATGAAGACTTGCTGAGTTTTTCCAAAACTTCGGTACGGTTACTCCAATATCTCCAATCTGCTGAAATGGCGTCCCACGTCCAAACAACTTTGGGTATTTCTCCGTGCTGGAAGAACTGATATGGAGCCTGAGGTTCTGTGAGATTACCGATACCAATGAGAGATTTGCCTTTACGCAGTTTGGGAGACAGGTCAGAGAATCTTGTGTAAACACCTTCACCAGTTAGTGATATTTCATTTGAGACCTGTACCCAATAGCCTTTTTCCGGTGAGAGCATAGAAAGTTCTTGAAAGCCCCTAACTCGCGGATAAACAAGCCAGCCACCATTACCCAAGTTAATATCACTGTCCCAGGACCAGACACTGGTTACTTGAATACCTGATTTCTTAAGGTAGGTCGAAACGGCTATAGGAGAACTTATTGGGAGGCTTACAAAGTTCAGTCCCGGCTTGAGCACAGCCTCACCAGAGAATGAAATTTGAATCAGTAAAAATGATACCGCCAATAGGCGAATGAAATTGTGACTGGTAGCGAAAATTGCCATACAAATTCATAGAATTATACCATATTTTTGTCATTCTAAAGTGCTAATCATTGAATTTACCTGGAGGTGATTAGGGTCACAGAAAATTGAACAAATAGCATCTCGATCAGAAGATTTAGAGTCCTCTAAGAAATTCTGTAGGAACAATCTTGATGCTGAAACTATGTGACATGACTGAAGTGCATTAGCGGGTCTGTATCGTGAAAAAGTCTATGGTGGGCATGACAGAGAGTGACCAGGTTCTGAAGATCATCGCTTCCTCCCTTTGAAAGCTCCAAGACATGATGGAAATCCAACCAGCGGGTCTGGGTACAGCGCTTTGCCTACATAGGTACACTGAGCTTCGTCCCGTCGATTTATCGCATCTACAGTACTTTGGGGTAGAGCCCTTCTTGAGCGCGAACGTGTCCCGGGACGTGCTGGGCCTACATGGATACTCTCCTGGTTTTCTATGTTCAATGGTGGACTTTTGACAACCATTGAGTTGAGTTCCTTTTCTTGGAGGACCTTCTTCTCCTTTCGCTTTTCAGTACGCTTTGCCTTGCGAACGGGATCATGCTTTTCTATTGCTGTTTCCAGGGCAAAATCAAGAACTTCCTGAAGAGTACAGTCTCTACCCTTCTTCGTTGAAAGAAGATCTTTTAAGCGAAGAAGCTTCTGTTCAGCCTCGTCACTTATATCCAGGCTCAGGCGCAGGGTATTCTTTGCCACCGGACGAAGATTGGCCACCGGGGTATGCGTCTCTTTGATTGAGGCTACTTTCATCTCGATCTCCCTGGAGCTACTAGTTTTTGCCGCCTGAATCCATTCCTTCTGATTTTCTATGTCGATGACGGGACAGAGTTTGCGCAGCTTGGAAATACCAAGATTGCCCTTGCGTACTTCCTCTTTGATCTCAGGCACTTCAAGGGCTTTACGCGCAACGGTTATAAGATTCGAGGCTACCGCATCGGAGAAGCCAAGCTCATCGACCACGTAGCGAAATAGAGATGAGTGACCTCGGTAGAGGTGTAGTCTCATTTTCTCTGCCTCTTGCAGGTGATCAAGAAGTTCGGCTTCAATCAAGCGGTGTTTACGGGCAAGATGAGCTATTTTTTGGTGAAGAGCTTCACATTCAGTGTCATAATTTATCTGGGTCATCAGGCCTCCTGAGTAGCTTTTTTATCCAACCATTTCTTATTCTACACCTGCTTTTTATAGGGGTTTCAGGCCTATGGATTGGCTGGATAATGATGAATTGAAATCAAATTTCTCCCTGCTGGCTGTGCGAGGCTGTGTGCTTATCAATAGGGCTCATTTGAGCTGAAGAAAATTCAAATGAGTGCATCTGGGTTTTCTTGCGAAAAAACCTGTCAAGCAATTTCCCTGAGAAGTTAAAACAAATTAAGCTAAGCCACATCACTGAGCCTGGCTTGTGCTCAGTCAGAGGTTTTCCTTGTATGTGTCACGGGACATGGACAGGTGCTCGAAACAACATTTTCCTAAACAGCCTCTTTTCGAGGGGTGGTGGGAACCGCGGCATATGGATCATGAAATAATTTAGATACCGATGCCCGGGAACCTGAGGAACAAGGCTGTTCAACGATTATGAAGGGCTCTATACTAAATACCCTAATCGAGGCACGGTATGACGGATTCAGTGGGAAAATCAATCCAGGAGGTCTTTCAGGGATTCTCCTTTCTGCTTCCTTCTGATGAAGGCTATGAATCCTATTTGGAAGATGTAGTCATGAAAGGAACTCCAGAGGCAGTCTTTCGGCCAGCCTCAGTAGCGGAGCTTCAGGGTATTCTTAAGCTCTGTTCTGAAAATCAGATCCCCTTCACGCCCTGCGGTTGTCAAACATCCGTAACGGGAGCCTCTGTTGCCCTGGAGGGAATCTTGATCTCCATGGAGAAACTCAATCAAGTTCTCGATGTTCAAAAACTTGATCATGGAATGGCTCGAGTTCGAGTGCAGCCCGGTATGATTCTGGCACAGTTTCAAGAGGAAATGGAACGCTTTGGATACTTCTACCCACCGGATCCCACCAGTAGAGAAGAAGTACAGCTCGGAGCCACGGTTGCCACCAATGCCACCGGTGAAGACTCCTATCATTATGGGGGAACCCGCAGTTATGTATTGGCCCTTGAAGTCCTCACTTCAAAAGGGGAGAAAGTCCGACTGACCAGAGATCAGGACCCCCTGACCCTTTCCCGCGAAAAGAATAAAGCTGGTTATATTCTGGGCGAATCCATCGATCCGTGGATAGGCTCAGAAGGTACCCTGGGAGTGATCAGTGAACTGGAACTCCTGGTGCTGAAAAAACCTGGTGCTTTCGTAGGCCTACTTTTGTTCTTTACAACTGAGTCCAATACTTTGGAATTTGTTAAGAACATCGATGGACTCCGGGAAAAACTACAGCTTCGCTGTGTCGAATATCTAGATCACTCCGCCACTGATATCATTCGTGACAGGTCCGGTGGGTATAGAATTCCACCTTCAATTACTACCCTGTATCTAAAATTTGAACCCAGGGATGAAGGACATCTTGAAGGAAATCTGGGGATCCTGGAGGACCTTTACTCCAAACTCGATGAAGATCCCGAACTCTTTTCCCAGGCTCTTCTTGCCCAGGATCGATCGGAACTTCTGGACTTTAGAAGGATGCGCCATCACGTACCAGCCACCATCAATGAGATTGCACACTCAAACAGAAAGTTTGGTGGAGGCAAAATCGGATCCGACTGGTGGATCCCGCTTAGCTCACTTACAGAACAGTTTGAGTTTATGCGATCTCAGCTTCGAGCTCTGGATATACCTGTCATCGCGTTCGGTCACATCGGTAATGGACATCCCCACGTAAACCTGCTGCCCAAAGACTCATCCCAGAAGGAGATAGCTTTAAAGGCCACACAGGAATGTATGGCCAATGCCGCCAGACTTGGGGGAGGGGTGGCAGGTGAACATGGACTTGGTAAGATCAAGACCTGGGCACTTAACATTCAATGGGAATCCAGGATAATCGAAAAAATGAAACTGATCAAAAAACAATGGGATCCCACCATGCTCTGTTCACCCGGCAACATCTTCCCCAGGGAGGATTCATGAGCTCCCGACGTTTACCCTCTTTTGTTAAAGAGGAGCACCCTCCCCCCTGGCAGGATGCCATGGCACTCATCTGCACCAAGTGCTTTGAGCGCTTACCGTTGCCTTTGCGCACCGATGAGCTTGCTAACCTGCGCAAGTGGCTTAAGACAAGACTTAAGCAAGATGGACATTGGGACAAACTCAGGGTCCTCACAAGCGGATGTCAGGCTTTTTGTCCTGAAGAGGGTATCTCGATCTATCTACAAAAAAATCGGAATCCACGCAGGGAGACTGTGTGGATTCTCCGATCGGATGTGAACAGAGAGCAGCTTTATCTAGAGCTTTTAGAAGCTTTACTCTCCTGAAGAAGGGACCTTGGAGCGAAGGTAGCCGTGCAGGGCAATATAGGTGTCCATCTGAAAACGATGATCAATACACCGAGCTTCTGATAAGAGGAGATACAAACCCTGGATCGGATCAAGTTCTCGATCTAGGAATCGGGATAAACTACTCTCGAGAGCAAGTTTTTCCAATCGATTCGCAAAATCCTTACGTTCTTTTAAACTTAATCCATCCAGGATGCCTTGAATATTCTCCACCATGATTTTACTGGAAGTCATTTTGTCCTGGTCTCCTGTAGCTTGTTCGTTAAGATAATCCTATTTAATCAATGTTTTCAAGAATATTAGGATAAAAATAGCCTAAAAGTCATATTTTTTGTCTAATTTAGCCTAAAAGCCCTTTTTCGAGCCAGAAAGAATCCAAACCCAAGTACCAGCATTAAAAGCCCCAGGAAACTGCCAAGATTCCAGAACCAAAGGAGGAATGTTATCGGAAGCAACAGGTAAAAAGCTGCCTGAGATCGAAAGAATGAGCGGGATATCCAGCTTGCAAGTGGAGGAGAGTAATGATAGTAAGTCTCAACAAAATTCCTACCCCAATGGCTTTCCAGCAGAGTTTCATCTCTAAATCGAGTGAGAACCTCTACCGCCCAGTGATCAGGACTGCCGAATGCTGCCGTAGCTATGAAACAGCCGCTAACAGGTGATTGAGCGCTGGCCTGTCCTGGAGGCGGTTCTTGAAATTGACCTATCGCGAAGACAGTTAGGTGATCTACCGTGAAAGTAACCCGGTTATTGAGATAATCAATCTCGATGATGTTTTCTGGTGATATAGGAGTGATCGACAGGGCTTCAAAATCACTCAATTGCGGGGCAAACCATATTTCCATCCTACCCGTTTCCAAATCGCCTGGGGCAATCTGTGATCCATCAAAAGGAATTGTCAACTTGAGATCTCGAAGGACTCGATTCCCCTCTCCCAAAAAGAGTCTCTGTCCACTGGAATCGAGCAAATCCAGTCGAACCTCCAGTACCCTCTGACCAAGCGCGGCGGCCGCATTATTGGGCTTACTCAAGGAACGAGTGGCTACCTGTACACTGGCATGGGTCAAGTCACCCGTCAAAGCGGAATTGATCCCCCCAGGCGGCAACTCGATACTAATTGATTTCAAGAAGTCTCCTTCCACGGACTGATCGGCGGGAAACTCCAGCCTGAAGCCCCCTTCCACCTCTACTTCTTTAGCCCCGCCCGGGAGACCGGAAATTACTGGATTGGATGTGTGATTCCAAACCTTTCTAGTATTTCCAGATCCATCTTTCAAAATAACAAATAGATCCTGATCCAGCTGAAATCCTACCTCTAGATCCTGCCCCCTGGCTGTGTTGAAAGGAGTCACCTCGTTTCCCTGCGTGTCGAAGGCTTGAGCCTGAAATAGAGAAAGATCTACACCAGGTGAATGATATCTTAGGATTAGAGAGCCATTGGAGTTAATAGTCTCACTGACTGTGATAGTCGCGGGTTTGCTTAAATTCAATACTACACCGCCATCAGGTTCGTCGAAGGGCACTGAAGTAGACAGATAATTCTCAGAACGGGCGGTAATTTCGGTGTAATCATGGGAATCGAGTAACAGGTTTAACGAGTCCTGACCCGTTCCGCCGCCGGTAACAAAGAAGGGTCCTGCCAGAACCGGAGCGCTGGAATTGGAGCTGTTA
Source organism: uncultured bacterium (assembly GCA_964539825.1). Lineage (GTDB taxonomy): Bacteria > Muiribacteriota > UBA6191 > UBA6191 > UBA6191 > CAZIKF01. The sequence goes on along the minus strand of CAZIKF010000007.1, from coordinate 84,754 downwards.
AGCCCGAAAACCTCCGCCTCATCCCCGAGATCCAAACCCTGAACAATCACTTCAATCACAACATTGGCGACATTCATCCGAATTGTGGAAAAGAATTTTCTTTCTTCAAGATTTTGAAAGGAATTGCCGTCGATCACCTGGGGAATAAACCCTTGTGCTTCAGCAACCAGGTGATATCTTCCAAAGGGTTTTTGTAAGAGCCTGAGATCAAAATTGCCCGTATTATCCGAAGAGCTAAAGAAATGACTACCTTGCTCATCTCTCAGGTCACGGCTTCGGATAATCGCACCTGAAATGGGCTGCCCCGAAACATCCAGAACTCTACCCTGGTAACTCTGGGAAGGGAATACATTGATTACCGGGCTTAGTACCCGCTGCAAAGAAGGACGGGTAGTACTCTGTACTCTGATTACATAGCTGGTGATTTCACTGGTTTCCACTGGAAACAAAGTAAAGGTAGCCGGATTGGAAGATGTCTCATCCTGCGTAGCGGTAGCTGCAGAGATTGCTAAAAACCCCTCCCCGGGAGAGGCAACGCTAAACGTACCCCCGCGCAAAATGGTCGCATTGAATATCTCCTCAGAAGTACCCCCTAAAACCACAACAGTCCCGGAAGCCCCTTCCAAAAGATTATTTTGTGGAGTAATCGCATCCAAGCCGACCTCAAAAATAAGCTCCTGGTGGAATTTTGAGACAGGGTCTTCCAACCTTAGTCGATAAAACCCGGCATACGCTCCTTTCCTTAAGGACTTGATGAAAAACCGTCCCGGTATAGGCTGGGTAATTTGAAGACTTGCCCCGGGACCACCAACCTGTCTCAGATTAAAGGTACCGCTTCCGCCTGCCGGAACCAGTTCCAAGCCCTCGGGATTCAAAGCAATCGTCGAAGAAATCTGATTCCCTACGGAGTCGGATACACTGAGATTCGAAAGAGTCCTCAAGGTAGCCCTGTTAGCCACCAGGGTATTCGCGATGACATCGGTGACCAGAAGAGTATCTATAGAGGAAACCTGGGGAGCTGTATAAGTAACCGCCTTAAATCCATTTGCCTGAATTGAACCAGAAGCACCCGCTTCAAGATTGAATTTAGGCCTATCGGCTCCTAAAACATTCAGGCTTACTGATTCCCCGGGAGTTAAGAAAACCCGGTCCGTATTGAGTGAAAATTGAGGGACACTATAAGTAACTGACCCTTCTAACCCAATATTTCCCACAGAATCCACAGCGAAGTAGCCCAGGGTGGTGTCAGAAAGGATTGCCAGGGGAAGGTCATATTGATCCGATTCCAGGTTGGGAACGGTCCCATCCCTGGTGAGATGGACAGCTCTACAGGGAATACTTCTATCGTCACTACAGGTTAACTGAAGGAGAAAACCGAACTCATAGCTTCCCCCCTCTCTAGATAAAAGGACTACTGGCGAGGTAGAGTCCACCTCATAACCAAGGCTTTGCAGGGTACTATGGTTCCCCGCCAGATCCCCTCCAAAAAGGGAGAGGGTTAAATCAGAATTGAGCGTCAGGGGGCCAGAATAGGTCTGGGATGACGTATTGGGCGTGCTTCCATTCGTTGTAAAATAAATAGCTAAGCAGCCAATGGTGTCCTGACATTCGAGAACAATCTCCTGTCCAGGTTGGTAGATCCCCGCTAAGGGGGAAACCAACACAGTTGGGGGAGCAAAGTCCAATACATATACCGCTGTTTGAATATCCTCTGAATTTCCCGCCGAATCCAGCGAAAAGTATGTGGCCGTGGAACTTGAACTCAATCGAAAAGAACCTGCCAGGGGTGTTGATGAAAGGGTAGGTACCTTGCTTGAAGTAGTTAGAAAGGATGAGAAGCATCCAGATCCGGAATCATCTGAACATCCTACGGTTAAATCAAGTTCCTGGTTATAGATCCCTGCAACCGGTGAGATAGTTGATTGGGGCGGAATCGTATCCACAAGAATTCCTGCGGCTCCTGATGGAGACCAGGTCAGGAACACATTCTGCTCCTGGACAAATAGATTATGAAATCCATCCTCCAGCGGGCTACCAGGACTGAAGTCTGTACCAAATTGATTGGCTGGTAAGATGATCTGTTCAAACCCAGACGTCAAAAAATTATCAAGATCAATACGATATCGATAACTTCCGCTGCCATCAACGTCCCCGGAAAACCAGCTCCATTCCGGTGTATTATCATTCGTGACACTAAAGGTAGCTACCACCGATGGCGCATTGGGAATGCTTTGATTTATCGTAATGAAAAAGAACTCTGAATCGGACCAATTACCGGATAGATCAACCTGCTGAACAAACAGGGCATAGGTATCTTCAGATAGGGATGTTGCGGGTGTAAAACTTCTATCGGTGGTTTGGACAAATCCTCCGCTCAGATCAGTACCCAGAAAGGTTTCAAGCTTATAGCGGTAAACCTCATTTGACTCCCCCCTTGGTATCCAGGACCAGGTGGGGGTATCATCATTCGTTTGGGAAGGTCCGGAAACCTTTGGAGGAGTCGGCGGAGTCGAATCTATTTCCACCTCAAAAAATCCGCTCACGGACCATTCTCCATCTGCGTTTTGCTCTTCCACATAGAGACTGTGTTTCCCTTCGCTCAGACCAATGATTGGAGTAAATGAGGTAGTCGATGTAACTTTTGCGCCGCTGCTCAGATCCTTATCATCCACCTCATAGCGAAAAGTTCCGTTTCCTTTAGTCCCCACGGCTTCCCAGACCCAGGTTGGGAACAGTGAGCTTGTCGGAGTCACCGCGCTCACAGACGGTGAATGGGGTAAATTTGTCTGAATCAAAAGCGTAAAGCTGCCGCTTGCAGACCAATTCCCCACTTCATCTCTTTCCTGTACATAGAGTGTGTAGTTTCCATCATCCAGTCCGAAGGGTTCTTGAAAAGAGGTCTGGGTGGTCACACTGGAACCGCTGCTCAAGTCCGAATCATCGAGCTTATAACGAAAAATAGCGACTCCATTCCCGGTGGAAGCCCAGGTCCAGACAGGATCGGGAGTTGTGGAGACCGCGGTAGAGGTTACCGACGGCGCACCAGGTGGCGTGGTATCCACCCGTATAATGAACAAACCCGAGTCGGAAAAATTTCCAGCCTCGTCCCTCTCCTGAACATAAAGAGTATGGTTACCATCAACGAGAGGTGAAGGAGTAAAGGAATTGCTGCTAGTTGAAGTTGAACCCTGGGACAGGTCTGAATTATCGAGTTTTAGGCGATAATTCCCATCACCTCCCCCAGTAGATACCCAGGTCCAGGTTGGAGTTACATCGCTTGTTGGACTAGTCCCCCCAACCGAGGGAGAATTGGGTGCCGCCGTATCAATGTCAATGGTGAAAAGTCCATTAACCGACCAGAGCCCAAGGGAGTTTTTCTCCTGTACGTAGAGGGTATGCCGGCCTTCACTTAAGTTAGAAAGGGGAGTAAAAGAAGTTAGGCTTGTTTCCACGGCCTGGGAATTAAGATCGGGATTATCCAGCCGGTAACGAAAAGTCCCATCTCCATCGTCTGCGGCGGAAATCCAAGTCCAGGTGGGGCGAGCGAAATTACTGGCCTGTGGACCTGAGACAACCGGAGCGTTGGGAGCCCCAGTATCAATTTCTATATTAAAGGTACCGCTGCCGGACCAGTTTCCCGCTAAATCGCGTTCCTGAACATAGAGGGTATAAAATCCATCATTGAGCCCTTGCAAGGGAGAAAAGGAAACGGATGAGGACACGGTGGCCCCGGTAGTCAGGTCTGAAAAATTTAATCGATACCTGAAAATTCCAATTCCGCCGCCTCCTGAACTCCAAGTCCAGGTTGGTCTGGATTGTGCGACCACACTCTCACCGCTGACAATAGGTGCCTGGGGAGGAGTGGTATCGATTTCAACTTCGGCTTCACCACTCTGCGACCAATTCCCGGCAGCGTCCCTCTCCTGGACATAAAGAGAATGAACGCCATCCGCCAGGGTCGTGGGCACGCTCAGAGAAGTGGAACTTGTTGTCGGAGAGTCGTCATCCAAAATGGCATTGGCAATTTCATATCGAAAAGTACCATTCCCTCCTCCTCCCGACTCAAAAGTAAACTGAAGTTGAGTGTCACTGGTCGGAGTAGTTGCTCTTACCGTGGGAGGTAGAGGTGCGCCGGTGTCTATAACCAGTGTAAAAAATCCCGTGGCAGACCACTGTCCTGAAGAGTTCTGCTCTTGTACATATAATGTGTGCTCCCCGTCAGCTAACGGTGAGGGCGGGGAATATAACTGAGCCTGTACGATAGTAAACTCTGCCTCCAAATCAGCATTGTCCACCCGAACTCTAAAGACCTGGTTCCCGCCAGGTCCTGGATTCCATGACCATAAAGGTGTTTGATCATTGGTGGGAGTCAGGGCAGTGACCAGCGGAGGAGATGCCGTTCCGCTTTGAATGAGAATGGTGACATTTCCTGAAGAGGACCAGTTGCCAGCATTATCTCTCTCCTGAACATAGAGGGTATGATTCCCATTGACCAGCCCCTGAAACTGGATAAATCCAAGATCCCTAACCTCGGTAGCACCCTGGTCCAGGTCCGTATCATCGAGTTTAAAACGAAAGATTCCATTTCCGCCCCCACCTGGTATCCACTCAAAAAATGGATTGGGATCGGTGGCCGTAGAACTTGAACTCACTGAAGGAGGCGAAGGCGGTGTCAGATCGACTTCTGAGGTGAAGGAACCGTTGAGAGACCAGTTTCCAGCGGCATCCCTCTCCTGTACGTTCAGGGTATGAAATCCATCGCTTAAGTCGGATGACGGCTGAAAAAGTGTAGCTGTAGTCAGGGGAGTTGAATCGTCAAAAGAGGTACTGTTTACCAAAAGCCGGAATTCTCCGGAACCATCCGTTGAATTCCAGGTGAAAATTGGCCGCGCGAGATTTGTTAAGAATGGACCGGTGACTATGGGTGCTGAAGGAAGACTGGTATCAACCTCAATGATTCTCAAACCGGGTACTGACCACTGTCCTCCATTGTTTTGCTCCTGGACGTAAAGGGTGTAAACTCCATCTGATAGATCCTGTGAAGGTTGAAAGCTGGTTTCGATGGTCTGGGTTCCCTGGCTGTCAAAATCAGTACTATTAAGAAGATATCGATATACTCCATTGCCTCCAGACTCTCCGCTGATCCAGCTCCAAACCGGCCTTACTTCGTTGGTTGGAGAGAGACCGGCCACGATGGGGTGATCGGGTGCTCCAGTTTGAACAGTAATTTCAAAGCTGCCCGAACCGGACCAATTTTCGGCCTCATCCCGCTCCTGTACATAAAGTGTATGGGCACCATCGTTCAATCCCAACAACTCGGTGAAACTCAGGGCGGTTGTCACCAGAGCACCGACGCTGAGATCCTCGCTATCGATCTTAATGCGATAGGTACCGTTCCCGCCTCCGCCGCTCGACCAATTCCAGGTTGGACTGGGAATCACAAGGGGTGTGATTCCAGTCACTGAAGGAGCATTTGGAGCCAGGGTATCGACTTCAACAGCAAAATCCCCTGTAGCACCCCAATTTCCTGCATCATCCCTTTCTTGAACATATAAGGTATGGATACCGTCGAATAGCTCTTCTTGGGGAGTAAACTCACCTGTGCTTACAACCAGGGAGCCAGTACTTAGATCTGAATCATTTAGTTCATAGCGGTAAACTCCTACACCTCCTCCTCCGGAAGTCCAACTCCAGGTAGGTAATCGGTTACTGGTAGGACTTGTAGCGGTGACTGAAGGAGCCTGTGGAAGTGTGAGATCTACTATAGTGGAAAAGAATCCAGGAACGGACCAATTTCCCGCAGAATTCTGCTCCTGAACATAGAGTATATGAGCCCCTTCCCCCAGTGTTGACGAAGGAGAAAAACTCAGTGCGGATGTTTGTGTTGCCCCGCTTTGAAGATTTGAATCATTCAGCTTATAACGATAGATCCCACTACCGCTTGCCCCCCCTGAAGTCCATGTCCAGGTTGGAATTCCATCCGTTGAAAATTTCTCTCCATCCACAATAGGCGAATTGGGCAATCCAGATTCAATAAGAATAGTGAAAGAGCCCACGACAGACCAGTTCTCCGCATCGTCAATTTCCTGAACATAGAGGGTATGCGGCCCATCCTCCAATCCAAAGGATTCCTGAAAGGATGTAGTAGTGGATTGTACAGATCCATTGGATAAATCGGCATTGTCTAACCGATAGCGAAAAGTACCATTTCCGCCGCCGCCTGATACCCACAGCCATAATGGAGTAGTACTGCTCTGGGGCGTGATTCCTGATACCGATGGAGGGTTGGGGGCGGTACCATCTATAGTCACCTGGAATGATCCCGAGGAAGACCAGTTTCCTACATCATCGCGCTCCTGTACGAATAGAGTGTGATTTCCATCCGCCAGCGGAACAATAGGTGTGAACTGATCATTGGTTGTCTGAATTCCCTGGGTAGTAAAGTCTCCATTATCGAGGTTAAAGCGATATACCCCATTCCCTCCTCCTCCTGAGACCCAGGTCCAGGTTGGCTGCCTTAAATTGGTAAGCGTTACGGAGTTTACTATAGGAGAAGATGGAGCAGTGAGATCGATAACTACTTGAAAGGAACCACTTAAAGACCATGTTCCGGCATTGTTGCGCTCCTGGACATAGAGGACATGGGTACCCTCGCTCAGCGGACTCGAAGGTGTGAAGGATGTTTCAGTCAGGGTAGTAGGAGAGGAAAATGCTTCATCATCAAGGCTGATTCTGTAGGTACCATTTCCTCCTCCTCCTGGAGCCCAGCTCCACTCCGGCTGTAGCTGGACAGTAAAGGCTGGACCAGATACCGAGGGAGACCCTGGAATTGAAGTATCGACTTCAGTCTGAAAAGAGTCCGTAGCGGACCAATTTCCCGCATCGTCACGTTCTTGCGCACAAAATGTATAGGTTCCATCATTGAGAGGTGCATCGGGTGTATAAGTATTGGTTGTGATGAGAGCGGTTTGCCTGGCGGGATCGCAGCTTCCTGACACAACCAAATCCAGTCGATAGGTACCATTTCCCCCTCCCGCTGGCGTGAGTGTCCAAACGGGGAGTGTCAGGTTGGTGATGGTGGAGCCGGTAATTCCAGGAGCTGATGGGGGCTGAGTATCGATTTCTAGAACAAAAGACCCGCTCCCAGACCAGTTTCCGATCAAGTCCCGTTCCTGTACAAAGAATTGATAAAAACCATCGGGCAGAGTCTGTGCTGTAGTGAAATTCGTTGCGCTAGTCGAAACCGCACCTGAATCCAGGCTTGAGTCTTCAAACTTGTATCTAAACTCCCCAATTCCATCTCCTGAACTATCACCTGTCCATGACCAGGTTGGGGCTGAATTGCTGGTAGGTGAGTCGGCACTGACGGATGGAGCTATTGGGGGGGTAGTATCCACGGTTGTGAGAAAGGACCCTGAGAGAGACCAGTTACCAGCTCCGTCCTGCTCTTGTACATACAGAATATGTCCTCCATCTGAGAGTGAGGTGCTAGAAGTAAAACCGGTTGAAACTGTAGTTGTAGCACCGCTCTCAAGTGAGGAGTCATCAAGCTTGAAACGAAAGGTACCCACGCCGTCTGAGCCAAGATCCCCGGTCCAGGTCCAGCCTGGTCTGGCATTGCTAGTTAAGCTGGAGCCATCCACGGAAGGAGCTGGCGGAATGAGAGCATCCACCAGAATAGTGAAGGATCCACTCTGAGACCAATTCTGAGCAAAGTCCCTCTCTTGTACATAGAGGGTGTGAGTTCCATCAGATAAAGAGACAGACGGTGTAAACTCAAGACTTGTTGTCACGATAGCACCGCTAGCCAGAGATGATTCATCCAGCTTATACCTGAAGATTCCCAGGCCGTCGCCACTTTGATCCCCAGTCCAAATCCAGGTCGGTGTCGCGCTGCTGGAACTGATCGGACCGGTCACTACCGGGGACGCGGGAACTACCGTATCTATCGTAGCGATCTCTGTGGCGGAGGCTGACCAATTGCCCGCATCATCTCGCTCTTGTACATAGAGAATATGAACACCTTCAGATAACGCTACAGGTTCCGTATACCCTAATCCAGCATTGAGTGTGGCCCCACTACTCAGATCGCTATCATTGAGTTTATAGCGAAAAATCCCATTCCCGCCTCCACCAGAGGTCCAATTCCAGACCACCCTCGCAATGGACTGGGGGGAGGTGGCAGTGACCGAGGGAGTGTTGGGTGCAGACGTATCCACCTCAATGCTGAAGGTTCCGGTACCCGAGAAATTTCCTGCTTCATCACGTTCTTGAACATAGAGAGAAAAGGTTCCGTCTGAGAGATCAAGAGAAGTCGTAAAAGTGGTTAATGTTGTAGATACGGCACCTGTCTCAAGATCTGAATCCTCGAATTTATAGCGAAAGGTCCCATTTCCTCCGCCCGTACTGCTCCAGGACCAGAGCGGGGTAGCGTCACTGGAGGGTGTGGTTCCGGACACTGATGGAGGTCCGGGCGGGGATTTGTCCACCTGCACTTCAGAAGAACCCGAGGAAGACCATTGCCCAGTCGTATTCTCTTCCTGAACATAGAGTGTATGCAGACCTTCAGTCAGGTCAAATAGAGGAGTAAAAGAAGTTTGAATGGTCTGGGCTGAGGCACTCTGGAGATCTGAATCATCAAGCCGATAGCGAAAGGTTCCATTTCCGCCATTTCCACCGGAAGTCCAACTCCAGGTGGGACGAAGGTCGGTGCTGGTCAGAACTGCGGACACGGATGGAGCATTGGGAGCACCGCTTTGAACCGTAACCGCGAAACTGCCTGAAACTGACCAATTCCCCGCCAGATCACGCTCCTGTACATAAAGAGTATGAATTCCATCATCCAGACCCAATTCAGATATGAAACCGGTTGAAGAGGTGATTGTAGCTCCCGCACTCAAATCAATATCATCTAGCTCATAACGATAGGTACCATTACCGCCGCCTCCTCCTGAGGACCAGCTCCAGAAAGGATTTTGCAGTGTTGTTGGTGAGATCGCGCTAACGGATGGAGAGAGTGGCACAGTAAGGTCCACACTGATAGCAAAACTGCCGTTGGAGGACCAGATTCCCTCGAAGTTTTGCTCCTGTACATAAAGGGTATAGGTACCCTCTGGGAGTGTCGTCGCGGTAGTGAAACTCAATGCCGAGGTTGAAATCGCTCCGCTTTCCAGGCTTGAGTCCTCAAACTTGTAGCGAAAAGTTCCGTCCCCTCCCCCGGCACCAGCCCAATTCCACGAGGGCAATAGGGAGGTAGTCGGGGTTACTCCAGTCACTGAGGGCGCGGTGGGAGTGGAGGTGTCAATGGTGGTTGTAAAGAAGCCGGTGGCTGACCATAGACCGCTATCACCTTGCTCTTGAACATACAGGGTATGTTGTCCCACTGGGAGAGCCAGAGTTGCTGTGAAGGAAGTTGCCACACTCTGGATTGACCCAATGGTTAAATCAGGATCATCGAGCTTGAAGCGAAAGGTGCCATTTCCTCCACCGCCTCCAGATACCCAGTTCCAGGTAGGCTGAGTTGAACTTGTCTCATCAACACCTGTAACCAAGGGGGTATTAGGAGCCCCACTTTCTACCGTAATGGTAAAAAGTCCGCTGTCTGACCAATTTTGAGCATCATCGCGCTCCTGCACATATAGGATATGAGGTCCATTATCCACTCCAAGCGAGGCCGTGAAATTCGTAGTTGTGCTAACAGTAGCGTCCACAGTTAAATCACTGTTATCTAACTTGAAGCGATAAACTCCATTTCCCCCACCGCCTCCAGAACTCCAGGTCCACAAAGGAGTCTGATCAGTTGTTGGGGTGCTTCCACTCACTGAAGGCGCGTTGGGAGAGGTTAGATCTACCACAATCACGAAGCTACCCGAAGAGGACCAGTTGCCAGCATCATCGCGCTCTTGCACATAAAGGGTATGCGCAGCCTCCGAGAGGTCAAAACCTGGAAGAAAGCTCTCCGACAAAACCAGGGTAGCACCAGCGGAGAGATCTGCATCATCGAGTTTATAGCGGTAAGTCCCAACTCCACCCCCTCCTGAAGTCCAACTCCAGCGCGGCCTGACCGAACTGGTTGGAGTACTTGCGCCCAGGGAGGGCGCTCCCGGTGGGGTCAGATCCACTACTATGGAAAAAGACCCGGACTCAGACCAGTTTTGTAGCGCGTCACGCTCCTGTACATAGAGAGTATGGGGTCCTTCTCCAAGCGATGCCCCGGGAGTCAGGGACGTGCTATTTGTGCTGGTGCTGCCTGAACTAAGGTCAGTGTCATCAACTTTGTAGCGAAAGGTTCCGATTCCATCGGGTCCCCCTGAACTCCAAAACCAGGTTGGAGGATCGGAACTTGTGAGGCTGGAACCTAGAACAGATGGGGGAGGAACAAAGGTGTCAATCGTTACTGGCGCGCTTCCTGAGACAGACCAGTTTCCGGCATTGTCTTGTTCCTGCACATAGAGAATGTATGCACCCTCCGGCAGGCTTGCTGATGGCTCAAAGGAGGTCGCCACAGTCTGGGTTGCTCCAGAATCAAGCGAGGAATCATCTAGCTTAAATCTATAAGTCCCATTTCCCCCACCTCCCGTACTCCAACTCCACAATGGTGTGGTATCACTTGTTGGAGAGGTAATTGAAACCGATGGCTGGGTGGGAGGAGTTAGATCCACTTCAACGGCTGTGCTACCTGTGGTTGACCAATTACCCACGGAATCACGTTCCTGTACATATAGTGTATAAGTTCCGTCCCCTAGCGATGTTGAGGTTGTAAAGGTGAGTGAGGTTGTAGAAACTGCTCCACTTGCAAAACTTGGGTCCTCAAACTTATAGCGAAAAAGACCAATTCCATCCCCGGAATTATCACCAGTCCAACTCCAACTCGGCGTACCTGTATTGACCGGGCTCGTGGCAGATACCGTTGGGGCTACCGGGGCGGTTGTGTCTATGGTTACTGCAACAGAAGCGGACGCGGACCAGTTACCAAGGGCATCTCGCTCCTGGACAAACAGTGTATAGGTGCCGCCAGAGAGATCAGATAATGTTTCAAAGCTTGTAGCTACTACGCTGGTTGACCCGTTACTTAAATCACTATCTCCAGGGGGTGACAGCTCATATCGGAAGGTCCCATTCCCGTCTACTCCTCCGCTCGACCAGCTAAACACCGGGGTTGGATCACTTGTAGGAGAACTAACACTCAAACTAACTGGAGCCGGTACAAATGTATCAACAGTAACCGCTGCTGAGCCGCTAACAGACCAGTTCCCAGCATTATCCCGCTCCTGTACATAGAGAGTGTGAATGCCCTCTGAGAGAGTGGCCGTCGTAGTAAAGGACGTGGTGTTAGTTTGTGTAGCCCCGCTCACCAGTGAGGAATCATCAATTTTATAACGATAGATTCCGTTTCCACCGCCTCCAGGATTCCAGCTCCACGTTGGGGTGGAATCACTTGTGGGAGAGGTGATTGAAACTGATGGCGAAATCGGTGCGGTGAGATCTACGGTAATCGCGAAATTTCCGGAAGTGGACCAGTTTCCAGCTTCGTCACTTTCCTGGACATAAAGCGTATAAGCTCCATCAGTAAGTGTAATTCCAGTGGTAAAACTCTCCGAATTGGTAGAAGTAGCACCAACTTCCAGGTCGGAATCCTCAAACTTGTAGCGATAATCACCGTTTCCTACCCCTCCTCCTGATGTCCAGGTCCAGGTTGGGGTCCCGGTATTCGTGGGACTGACTCCCGTCACCAGCGGTGATTCTGGAGCGGTAAAGTCAATAACAATAGCCGCTGTTGTCGAGTCGGACCAATTCCCCAGGTTATCCTGTTCCTGAACATGGAAAATATAGGCTGCCTCGGGCAGAGATGTACCTGTGGTAAAGGAGGTGCTTGTGTCACTAAAATCAGCTTCTGCTTCCAGGTCCCCATTTGCTGGTGGAGACAGCTCATATCGAAAGTTTCCGTTCCCGTCAAAGCCTCCGCTGGACCAGGTTATGGTTGGAGTTTGATCACTTGTAGGAGAGCTCACGCTCACACTTGGCTCCGGAACAGAGACATCAACGGTTACAACAGCGGAGCCGGTAGTAGACCAGTTCCCTGCCGAGTCCCGCTCTTGTACATAAAAGAAATTCTCGCCTTCATCCAAATCACCATCAACCGTAAAACTAAGGCTGGTTGTCTGCGTTGGCGCACTAAGAGAGACATCATTGAGTTGATATCGAAACGTTCCAATCCCTCCATTACCCCCGGAAACCCAGGTAAATGTAGGCTCCGGATTACTAGTAGGATTGGCACCTACCAGTGACACTAGCGGCGGTTCAGGTGGACTGGTGTCCACTTCCACCTGGTCAAATGCCGTGGCGGAGGGATTAGTCTGACCAGCGTCAACATCTCGAACAAAGATACTGTGGAATCCATCGGAGAGAATGACTGTAGTGGAAGTATCAGAACCCTGCACAGAGCCCTGACCACTAATAACGTTGGAGTCATCCACGTTATAGAGAAAAATGCTTTCACCACGGTTTGAACTCCAGGACCAAAAGACATTATTGTTACTAGTTGGAGAGGTTGGTCCAGAAATAGTGGGTGCTACAGGCAGGGTGGAATCAACCGAAATTTCGGAGACACCCGCTACAGAGAGGTTGCCCGCATCATCAAATTCACTAATCTGAAACTGGTATCCATCGTCAGGTAGTGAGGTGGTATAGCTGGTTGCGGTGGTAGAGGTAGCTGAGACGAATTCACTGGGGGTGTCTGTAAAAAGGGTGTACTGGTAGATTCCATTGCCCCCTCCGCCTGAGTACCAATTCCAGATTGGATTCCCATCTTTGTTGGGTGTCGCGGCCGTCACAACAGGTGAATTGGGCGCTGTTATATCTACTAAGATCCCGTGTGTGGAAGCATCGGACCAGTTTCCCGCCGCATCGCGCTCCTGAACATAGAGTGTATGAGTGGTTTCCGATAAGGCTGACGCTGATTGATAGACGTTCTGATTTACAGAAATAGCTCCAGTTTCCAGTTCGGGATCATCAATCTTGACCCGGAAAACGTTGATCCCGTCCCCTCCTCTCTGGGTAATGACCCAGGTGGGGACATTCGTGTTGATTGGACTCGTGCCACTCACCAGAGGTGGTTGGGGGGCCACCAAATCTACCGTGGTCACAAAAAAACTGGTGGGTGAGAAGTTATTGGCACTATCTAATTCTAAAAGATAAAAAGTATGAATTCCTGAAGCAATGGTAGAGCTGGTGGTGAAGTCAGTTGCACCTGTGGTGATTCCATTATTTAAAAGATCGGAATCGTTCAGAGAATAAAGAAAAATTTCTGTTTCAGCTCCTCCGCCACCAGAGCTCCATGTCCATGTTGGAGTTGGATCATTAGTGAGGGTCAAACCGGTAAGAATCGGAATGCTGGGAAGATCTAAATCCACTGTCACTGTGTACGAGGCTGTTGATGAAAAAGTCGGTGGTACATCATTATCACATTGCTCTTGTACGTGTAGAGTTATAACAGTGCTTAAGGAAGTGGCGACGGTAAACCCGGTGATGGAAGCCGTGGTGGCTCCGAAAGAGAGATCACTATCTCCGGGAGGTTCCGTTTCATAACGAAAACTTCCGGTGCTGAAATCCCCTCCAGCGGGTTCCCAATACCACACTGGATTTGATGCATTGGTAAGAGCAGCGCTTGAAGTCACCGAGAAGGTGGGGGGATTGGAACCCGCCGTACATAATGCCAGCAGCCGACCCTGGAAAGTGAGTAAACAAAAAAGGATTGGAAGAAATCTCATAAAGCTCCCAAAAAACATTGGTAGCAGAAATCTAAAGAAGGTCACACCGGCCTTTCTCCCAGAGTCATGGCTCAATCCATGACAATTTTACTGTAAATTACATTATTTTTGTAAGAAAACTCTCTATTCTACCGGCAATTATCCACCTTTGTACCCTATCAAGGAATGAAGACCCAATAAAAAAAATAAAGTTTCTCTAAAGTTCTATACCCGAAATGTCGATGAATAGATCAGGTACTTTCTTTTCTCTTTATTTCCGCCAATCCGCTATTGCGAATCGATAATCCTCGCTAGCAATACCTATTTTGATGTAAATGACCCTAATCCGTGGTCAGCGAAATCATCAAAGTCCACCCTTTTGTCGATACTCAGGATTAGAGAATCTAAAACTTGGGGTTTTTCCCCATTTGCTTTTTGACAAACGAGAATCTTCTCAAATCTTTTTTTGATCCACAGTTTAGGATTTGAGAATTATGGAAACCTGTGACGACATCGGATGTCGTCACGAAAAAAATCAAGGAAGATCTAATGGGATTTCGCATTAGTAATCGCCTTTCCACGGAAACGGCGCTTGCTCTACATATGCGGAGCAATGAAAAACTTGCTCGCTCAATTTCGCGTCTCTCCAGCGGCCTTAGGATTGAGACCGGAGCAGATGACCCAACCGGCTTAACCCTATCGGAGAAGATAAGATCTCAAATTCGAGGAACCCAAAGAGCCGCTACTAACACCCAGGATGGGGTATCAATCATTCAAACGGCGGATGGCGCCCTTACTGAGGACAATCATATCCTCAATAGACTCAGAGAGCTCTCCATCCAGGCTCAATCCGACGCACTCACCTCTAATGATCGGATTGAAATCCAGCGTGAAGTTGATGAAATGCTGCTTGAAATCGATAAGGTCTCAAGTACTACCGAATTCAACGAACGACGAATTTTGGACGGTAGCGCAGCGGCTACCGTCACATCAAACAGTCAGAAACTAAGTGCCTACCAAACCGGTGAATCGGTAAATTCGGGAACTTATAAATTAGAAATTCGAAAAACTCTGGAAGGAGCCTCACAAGCACAGACTTCTGGAATTCAGATAGATACAAAAACTGGTGAAATCGCCAGTTTCGATACTCACCTGGGAGATCTGAAGTCTATGACCGACTCACACGGAAACTCCTTTCTAAGCGGTCAGGAAACTATTACTATTCGTGGAAATGGAACCACCCACTCCCTACAAATTTCAGCAGAAACTACCATAGAGGAGTTTACCCAAAATCTTCAAACTGCCCTGCGCGACGACCAATCCAATGGAGGATTGGAGATCACCGGATCTTCCTTCAGGTTCGATCCCGATCTTGGCCAGTGGATTCTCACCTCGGGAAGGGAAGGTATTTCCGGTGAAATCAGCCTGTCCATGGATGAAGGGTTAACGCGGGCTTTTAACTTTTCGCAGACCAGGGAGGCTGAGGACCCCGGTCACAGAATAACCGCTACCCAGCAGGATGTTTTACGCCCGCTTACCATCGAAGGCAGGACAACAGACAATCGTACCGGTAGTCTATTTCCAGGTGTAGACCTCAAATTTGACCTGGCCTCAGAAGCCCGGGTTGATGGTGCCGTGTCAGGAATCCCATCCATCACAGTGGATAATATTGATGTAGTCTTCACTCTCCATGACACCAATGCTCAATACAATGACCAGGCACCCTTCAACATCTCCGCCGGGGTCACGGTAACTCTCACCAGAAGTCGAACCTACGCCGTCACATCAGTTGTTGATATTGTGAATACAGCCGTATCTTTTGCCAATGATCCTACCAGCCCCTATACTCCGCCAAACACCTCAAGCCAATATGGCAATCCCGGACTGATCGCCGCAAACCAGGGTTTCGATCTTATTTTGGCTTCTACCCTCGGAGGAAACTCATCGCTGATCTCAGTCGCCGCTAACCTGGAGGCACAGAACATCCTGGGTCTGGTGAATGGTTCTTTCGCGGGATCAGCAGGTTTTCAAGCCAGCATCACCGGTACGGTGGATATCTCAGGTGGGCTGACGGTAGCGGGCACCGGAGTACTAAGAATTCAGGTAGGTGACGGTGATTTTAATACGGGGGGACCGCCCGCTACCTCCAACGATATCAGCTTTAATAGAGGTGTCGCACTGGGCTCCGCTTCTATTCTTTCTGCCTTCAACACCTACTTTGGCGCAAATTCGGTTAACTTGAACGCCGCCATGACAGGTACCGGTGAACTTCAACTGCTTTCTACCGATACGGGAGATGATGCGCGAGTCTCGATTTCAGGGGGTGCGGGACTGGTTGACCTGGGTTTCACGGGATCCTTAACCAACTCGGGGACCTTTGGAAATTCCGCCTTTGCTACTTCAGGGACAAGCCTCAATAACGCTGCTGTGGGCTTTACTCTGCTGGACACGATGAGTTTGAGGCTGGCTGACCAGAGCGGCTTTCAAACCGAAACCATAACCTTTGCGACGGCTCAAACTACGCCTGGACAATCCTTCACCATCTCAAGGACACAACTAGTCTCAATTCTTGATGCCAGCAGCATCAGCCAATCTGGGGTTGCCTACCAATTTGACGCGGCCAATCGATTGGATTTCTTCTCAAGACAACCAGGTACGAATAATAAGATCACTCTATTTTCCAATGGACTTTCCCAGTCAGTTGGTCAAAAGGGATTTGGAATCGATTTCAACGGACAAACCCAGGGACGTAACCGGGCGGAATTTGAATTGGAAGTGAGGGATAGTGCTTTGAGATTTCAGACAGGTCCAGATCAAGGGCAAATGATTCATTTTCAAATTGGTGCAATCAATACAGATTCTTTAGGACTCAAGGGCATGGATCTCACAAATATTGACCGTGCGTCAAGAGCCATACAGTCAATTGATAAGGCTATGTCCATGGCAGCTGGAGCAAGATCTAATTTGGGCGCGGTGCAAAATGAGATGCTGCACACGGTGAAGCGGCTCAGGGTTACGGAGCTGGGGCTCCAAACCAGTGAGTCGCGTATACGCGACACAGATGTGGCCCAGGAGGTACTTGAACTGACCCGCCAGCAAATGCTGAGTGATGCCTCGGTGGCACAACTTATGCATTCCAGGGAGTTAGGGCAGGTTAGCTCTGGGCTCATTTAGTTTTTGGTCTTCTTAACGAACCTTCCATTTGAGGCGTCGGGATACAATCCAGGCGCCTCATTTTTTTTCCCGGGAAGAGAAACACCAGGAGCCTGTTGGAGAATTAAGGTTTTATTCTCTTCCTCATCCTTACCTGTCTGATCTTAGATAGCAGGCGCCTGGCCAGAGTTCTTTCCTCAGAACCTGAAAAATCAAGCTCTTCTGATTTGTGAATCTGGAAGCCGGGGGAAGACCCTTGCTGTTTTTTTAGTTTCTCCTCAAGACGGCTTTTCAGGGAGTCGAGAAGCCCGATGGCCTTATTCTTCACCTGCCTGGGAGCCAGGTCATCATCTTGAAGCCAGATTCCCATGAACTGAATCATATAGGAGGCAACCATAGGATCCGAGAGTTTCTTCTTTTCCCACCATGGTTGGAAAACAAAATCGTAGAACTTCTGTAGAATTTCTACCGATTTGATTGCCTCGGGATCTACTTTTTCATGAAAAGACTGAATTCTCTTCAGATTTTCTCCGTCCATGACAATGAAAAGCGAGAGAATTTGGAAAAACCTGTGAATCCAATCCATAGATATAGGAGGTCCAGAGCCGAATTGCCACGGGTCCCATCTCGCGATAGACGTGATTTTTTTGGGAAATTTAAGCCAATCCTCTGAAAAAACCCGATCCCTGAGATAGCTCAAAGCATCTTCTTGCATTTGACGAGATATAGGCAAATAAGAAAGTTTCGAAGCAGGGTCATTCACATGGTCCCGGTGTGAGGAAATCCCGCCGATCAATCGCATGATGTGTAATGTTTTGAAGAGGTGCTCGTTGAGAACTCTAAACAAAATCCTCTTTACATGGTCGTAACGATCCCCTTCCTTGATCAACTTTCCATCGAGGTTTTGCAGGATCTCCTCCATAATAGCCAGTCGATCTCTGGCCGCCTTTGGCGGATCATCGCTAAAATCATCTATTTCTACCAGGGGATCAATCCCCAGCCAGAAATCCTCATCCGTAGCGTAAGCCAACCCTTTTTGGCGCAAAGAAGCCGCGACCTTCCCTAGCTTTTCCTTTTCCTGGTCTTCCTCAAACTGAGAATACCCATACTCGATTGCCAGGAAATCATAGGCCCCCAGGGAGTCGTTGATATATTTACCCTGTGTTGAGGGATCGGGAGAGACAACCGCATCATTGTAGTCCATCACCGATGAAGAAGGCTGATTGACCCGACTCCATTGGGGATCTGTGAGATCTTCATAGGAAACCGCGGAAGATGCTTTAAAGTTGTGTCTAAGACCAAGGGCATGGCCCACTTCATGCATTACGAGGTTCTTTAGAAAGGTTCCAATAAATTCCTTTTTCCATTCAATGAAAGCTTCTCCTGTCAGGGGAGACTGTGCTCCCGCTGATAAAAGAGCGAAATCTCTTCCAATTTTTAAGTTCAACGGTTGGGTGCAGGATGAAAACCGTGGAACTACTCCCTTTTCGTGTTTTGAATTCATGGGTAGGAAACGATCTCTTTTTATGGCTGATACGAAATTTGAAATTCTTCTAAACCAGTGATCTGGCCCATTCGAAAATCCATTCGAAACTGAGCTGACCTCGCGCTTTAATCTAGAACCGAAAATACTGGCTTCATCATCTAAGAAGGAGAGCCATCCGGAGCTAATGATCAGATCCGCGTCCAGGATCTCTCCGGTCTCAGGATTGATCCTTGACGGACCGATTGCCCAGGGAGAAGAATTAGCCGTCCAGGAAATGGTGGAGTAGTCTACATCAAGAGGGTCCCAGGGCTCACCCGAGTTGACCTGGCGCACCTCTAAAGCCCCAATGAAACCCAGCTTCTCAAAGGCGTGATTCCATTCCAACACACCATCTCTGACAAAACGCCGGTATTCATAGGGAATCGTTGGATCAAGATAGAAAACGATGGGCTGTTTTGGCATGGAGGACTTTATAGAAGAAGCGGCTTTCTTGAGATTCCAACGGGTCAAAAAATGTCTTTCTCCACTTTCAATTGTAGGATCCGAGAAGTCCTTCTGATCCACGGTAAAGTACCCGATACGGTCATCGGCCAACCGGGTTTTGTAACTAGATTGTTTCTTTCGCACCAGGGAAAACAACATCCGATACTGGTTTGTCTGCCCCGTGTTCCAGGTGTTTTGCTCAAAATGAATCGTACTTTGAATTTCGATCTCTACATTGTCTGGAAATACCTTCACCTGCGTAAAATGGGAAAGGGTGGGATTAACACCTTTGATTCCAAAAAATTGCAGAATCCATTTCGGCAGAAGGTTAGAACCCCTGTTGAAGAAAAAATCATCAAGACGTATCAGGTAAGAGTTTTCTTCCTCAGTAGCAGCCACGATAGGAAAACTAAAAACCAGGGTGGGTAAATAAGACTTCTTTACCGCTTCTTCCATCGGGGACTTTTCCTTTGCCCTGTGATAGAGATCCCGACGCATTAAACCAATTTTCGCACCCCTTTTTTCAAAGAAAAAAAGCTCTTGCTCCAACATCAGGGAAGGTGCAAAAAATCCGCCAAAGGAACCCCTGGAGAGTGTGGAAAAATAGAAGAACTCTTTTTTTAGAAAGGATTTGGGAATTTCGACGAAAAGTTTTCCATCCTCGCGAAAAAAGGTAAGGAAGCCCCCGAGCTTCTGAGATTTTTTAACCTTTTCAGATAATTTTGGATAGGTCGGCTTCTCCTTTTCTTCCTTCTGATCAGAACAATCTGGGCCTGAAATTTTCAGTAAGAAAATGACTAAGGTTAGAATTCTAATGCTCATCAAGCCCCCTATCTAAATCAGGCAATACTTCACCAGCTTTTCCCAGCAGAGAGATGGTCCGGGATGAAAAGTCTCCAGCTTCCACATTGATTTCAATAACTGGTATGCCGTACTGCAACGCGGTAGGCACCAGGTTCGCCGCGGGATATACAGCCAGAGAGGTTCCCACAACAACGAGGGCATCGCAATTGCTGATTCTCTCATAAGCTGACTCCATTGCCCCGGGCGGCAGGCTCTCGCCAAACCATACAATATTAGGGCGAAACATGGACCCACAAAGACAATAAGGTGGGATTTGCTCAAAGGCATCTGGCTTTAAAAAGACCTTGGTGCTGCGGGTACAGCGAACCTCCGTGGCACTCCCATGTAAACAGATGATTTTCTTTGACCCCGCTCTCTGGTGAAGCCCATCCACATTCTGACTCACCAAAAGAAAGGATTTAAACCTGTTTTCCCAGCTCGAAATAACGCGATGTGCTGGATTAGGAGAAGCCGTTCTGGCTCTATCCCGACGCCACTCGTACCATTTCCATACGAGTTCCGGATCGGCTGAAAACGCCTGAGGAGTAGCTAGCTCCTGTGGATTATAGCGACTCCAAAGCCCAGATCCCTTGGAATCTCTAAAGGTATCAATCCCCGATTCGGCGGAAACACCCGCACCGGTCAAAACCACAACCGATTGAGCCTTCAATAAGACTTTCACAGCTCTTCTTAATTCCTGAGATGCGGTAATAGTCACCCTCCAATAGGATCGATACCGATCTTATCACGGGGATTGTTGAAGAGACAGTTACGGATATGTTCTCATGACCCCAGCCGCTTATGAATCAATCCAGCAGCCCCTATTGCGCACCATTTTCCCTGCGAACGGAAGTCCTTTCAGGGATCACATCCTTTCTGACGATGAGCTACATACTCTTCGTAAATCCCATGATCCTCTCTGATGCAGGCATGGACCCCCGCGGTGTCCTGACAGCCACTGTACTGGTTTGCGCATCTTCTACCATTTTAATGGGGCTCTTTTGCAAACTGCCCTACGTACTTGCTCCCGGTATGGGTCTCAACGCTTTTTTCACCTACACACTAGTTCTGCACCAGGGGATGACATGGGAAGCCGCGCTGGGAGCAACGGTGTTATCAGGGCTCATCTTCTTCGTGTTAACTCTTTTACAGGTAAGAAGCTGGATGGCAGAGTCAATCCCCCAGGGGCTGCGCATATCCATCGCGGCGGGTATTGGAATTTTTCTGGCGTTCATAGGATTTCAATCCGCCGGAATCGTGGAATTTAGCTCTGTCACTTTTGTGAGGCCGGGAGAACTCGGGCAGGTTTCACTCATCTTTGTGTTTGGCCTGATTCTCTCTACGCTCCTGCTCATCAAGAAGATCCCCGGCGCTCTTCTTATCGGAATCATAGCAACTACCCTCCTTGCGGCCGGCCTGGGTCATGTTTCCGCTCCAGCCACCATACTTTCATCCCCAGACTTCCATTCGGTATTCTGGAAGTTTGATCTCCTGGCAGTATTGAAAGTTTCGATGATCGCGCCGGTTTTTACCATGCTTATGACTGATTTGCTAGATTCCCTCTCCTCCTTTATGGGAATAGCCCAGGCCGCAAATTTACTGGACGAGAACGGGCAGCCAAAAAATCTGCAGAAAGCTCTGATGGTAGATGCCTTTTCGACCACTGCCGCGGGGTGTTTTGGCTCCAGCGCGGGAACTGTCTATATTGAAAGTGCTGCCGGAATTCACCAGGGAGGCCGCACCGGCATCACAGCCATCGTTTGCGGGTTATGCTTCCTTCCCTTTCTTTTCCTTGGGGATGTTGCGTTGCTGATCCCCCGCTATGCAACAGCCCCTGCCCTGGTTCTTGTTGGAACTTTCATGCTCCAAAACCTCAAGCATTTAAAACTTGACCGCATTGAAGATGCTCTACCAGCCTTCTTAGCCATGACTCTCATACCCCTGACATTCTCGATTACCCAGGGTATGGTATGGGGAATTCTAGCCCATACCGCCCTGCGAATCCTGGGTGGGAAATGGGAGGAACTTAATGCTGGCTTAATAACGCTTAGCCTGCTGTGCTTCTTGATTCTCTACCTGGGATAGGTTTAGGTTTTATCTCGTTCAAGGGTCTCGTAGAGGGCTTCTATTGCCTGATCAAGTTTTTCCAGGCCGAAGGGGTAGGAAAGGCAGCGATCCGCAAAGCGCCGTTCGGCTCCGCTAAGAAATCGAGATACCTCAGAGGTATAGAGCAGCAAGCCAGCCCGCCCCTCAGATGCCTTTAATTTTCCGGCAAGATCTTTGACAAAATCGTCTTCAATGCTGACCGCATTTACAAGGACCATATTGTATTGAACTTCGGAAACCTGTTCCATAGCTGCCTGACCAGAACTTACAAAGTCAGTTTCATAGGTAGCCCTTGCCATAATTTCACTGATGAAGGGAAGAGATTTAGGGTTATTGTCCAGGACAAGAACCCTGAGCGCTTTAACAGGCTCTTTTTTAAGATCCAGATTCAGTACCTCACCAATTTTATCCTGCACGTGTTCAAGATTAAGAGGCTTGGTCAAGTAACCGGAAATACCAAGGGAGGCACATTCCATCAGTGCCTTTTTACTAGCCGAAGCTGTAAGCATAATGACTGGGACCTGTAATCCTTCTGAACGAATGGCAGTTAGAAATTCAACACCCCCCATTCTGGGCATAATAATATCGAGAAGGATCAGAGAAAGATCGCCTGTATGTGAATCCAACAAGTTCTTGGCATGGAAGCCATCCGTCGCTTGAAGTACCTTAAAACCAAGGGGTTCAAGCGAGTTCTGCAGTGTCTTTCTTATATATAGGGCGTCATCCACTGTAAGGATAGTACCCTGGGGGAAACCTTGATCATTCTCTGCCATATTCAATTCTACTCAATATTCTCAAAGAGTCATTATATACTCAAAATGAAGTATTTTGCCTGAATTTCCTATCGGAGAAATTATGCAGAAATTCCTCCAATATCCAATAGAAATCTCTATCGACCAGGGGGGAACCTTCACGGATATTTACGCCCGTGCATCCAAACGAGTCCTCGTAGAGAAATTACTCTCCACGGATCCCAAACACTATGGGAACGCCCCACTTGAGGGAATCAAAAGAATCTTAAGATCGATTAGCACAGAGACAAATGTGGATGACTACCTGAATCCCAAAAATTTTAAATTCATCCGTATGGGGACTACCGTAACCACCAACGCCCTGTTACAGAGAAAGGGAACCCCCACGGTGTTAGCCATCACCCATGGCTTCGAAGATCTGCTCAGAATTTCAGACCAAACCCGCCCACAGCTCTTTGAACTGGACATCTCAAGACCAAAACCTCTCTACCAGAAGGTCTTGGGTATCAGGGAGAGAATAGTTCCCTGCAGGAATGGATTTCAGGTCCGACAAAGCCTTGATCGCGAGCATCTAAGAGCGAACCTGTCTTCTCTGAGAGGTGAGGGATTTAATTCCATTGCGGTTGTACTCATGCATGCTTACGCACAACCAGCACATGAATTGGAGGTGCGCGAAATTGCCTCGGATTGTGGATTCTCAACCATTTCCCTGTCCCACCAGGTCATGCCTTCCATCAAAATTTTAAATAGAGGTAACTCCACTGTTTTGGACGCTTATCTAAATCCGATCATCAAGGATTACCTCAACTCCTTCCTGAGTGCGTTTCAGGGAGAATTTCAACCCGGACAAATTTTGTTCATGCAATCTGATGGAAGCCTTTGTGAATATACCGAATTTTGCGGCTCAAAGAGTCTTCTTTCCGGTCCGGCAGGCGGCGTGGTTGGCTATAGCAGAACTCTTTTTAGCGACTCTCCTCTAATTGGCTACGATATGGGAGGCACTTCCACCGACGTTTCCCGCTACGACGGATCCCTGGAGTTAGAGACCGAGCATACCATCGCAGGACTTCCCATCAAAACGGCTCAACTTCCAATCTTCACCGTAGCCGCCGGCGGAGGCTCCAGACTCGGTTATGAAAACGGACTGCTCTTTGTGGGCCCTCTGAGCTCAGGTGCGGACCCAGGCCCTCTTTGCTACGATAAAGGTGGAAAACTGAGTTTGACAGACGCAAACCTCTTGCTGGGCAGGCTTTTGCCCGAGTACTTTCCGAAGGTTTTCGGGAAATCCGGAGATCTTCCCCTTAATCCACTCCCAGGCAGGCTGAGCCTGGAGAACATCACCAGCCAGGTCAATGAACAAATTCAGGCAAAGGGAGGAAAGAAGCTTAGCCCGGAAGAAGTCGCCATGGGATTCATTCGCATTGCTAACGAGACCATGGTCCGCCCCATCCTGGAGACCTCTGCTGAAAAGGGATTTCGCCCATCTGAGCATTCCCTGGCATGTTTTGGCGGAGCGGGAGCCCAGCACGCCTGCTCCATCGCTCGAAGCCTTGGCATAAGGCGGGTCTTGATCCCGGCCAATGCTGGGATACTCTCTGCCGTGGGGATCTCTTTAGCCAGAAGAACCTTGCGGGAGTTTCATCCGGTTCAATCCATTCTCAACACTTCTTCAAAGGATCGAATTCGCACCATTTATAGAGATAGGGTAGCGGAGTTAAGTTCTGGAAAACCTGAATGGATTCCGGCCCTTTCTTTAGCCATGCGCTATGAGGGTACCGATACTCAGCTAAGGATAGAGATTTCAGGGGAAGATTGCTGGGAACGGGACTTTGAAAGTCACTACCTGAGAGTCTTTGGGTTTTTACCTCCTAACCAGAAAATCATTGTGGAAGAGGCCTGCGTCAGTTTGGAAGAACCAGAATTCCAATTTTCTGCCGTAGAAAGGGCTGAAATACCTGGTGACCTGGAGTGTGAAGAAGTCCGTGAATGCTACTTTGAACAAGGATTTCTGCGCACCCCGGTATACCAATGGGATAGTTTAAAAATTGGAAATCAGATTCAAGGCCCCGCACTCATTGTGTCGCCCACTTTTACCACAGTCCTGGAGCCCAATTGTCTGGCTGTCTACGAATCAGGAGAAGTGCTAAGCATAGAGGTGACACCCCTCGGCCCTCATGAGTTTTGTGATGTTCTTGACCCTGTGGAACTCTCCTTGTTTCAGCAGCGCTTCATGTCCCTTGCCGAACAGATGGGCAGGATGTTTCAAAGAACCTCCGTATCTACAAATATTAAGGAAAGACTAGATTTTTCCTGTGCCCTCTTTGATGAGCTGGGAAATCTCGTCTCAAATGCCCCTCATATTCCAGTCCACCTGGGCTCCATGGGACTGTGTATCCGTGAGGCTCTAAAGCACTTAAAGGTTCTTGAGGGCGATGTCTGGATCACCAACCATCCAAACTTCGGAGGTACACATCTGCCTGATATCACGGTTATCACGCCCCATTTCCATCGAAACCGGCTGGTAGGATTTCTGGCGAGCAGGGGGCATCATGCTGATATTGGGGGAACCAGCCCTGGTTCTATGCCCGCAAACTCGCAGAACCTGGAGGATGAAGGAGTCATGATCGAGCCGTCGATTCTCGTTCACAAGGGAAAATTTCAGGAAAAAATGATCGTTGATTTACTCAAAAAAGCAGGAGCCAGACTGATCTCGGATAATCTGAGTGACCTGAAAGCACAGGTCAGCGCAAACCAGAGGGGAGCACAGCTTCTAGAAGAGCTAATCCTCACCTATTCAGAAAAGACCCTGAGAAATTCCATGGCCCAAATTCAGGCCATTGGAGAAAACGCGGTTCGTAGTTTCTTCCTGAGTCAATTAAAGTTTGAGTTAGAATCTGAAGAGATCATGGATGACGGCAGCCGCATTCATCTTCTTGTCAAAATCAATAAAGATACCGGTGGAGCCACCTTTGACTTCAGGGCCAGTTCAGATCAACTCAAGGGCAATACAAATGCTCCCAGGGCCGTGGTTTCCTCAGCGATAATGTACTGCCTGAGATGCCTGATTAAACAGAATCTGCCTCTCAACGAAGGATTCATGAAACCGATAAGTATTCTCACTCGCCAGGGGAGTATTGTGGACCCTGAACTTGGATCAGCGGTCGCGGCTGGGAATGTAACGACCTCACAGCGAATCGTAGATACCATTTTTCTGGCCTTTCAGGCATGTGCCGCCTCACAAGGATGCATGAATAATCTTTCGCTGGGAAATCAACACTACGCTTATTACGAGACAATAGGAGGAGGAGCGGGAGCGGGTCCTGGTTTTGCGGGAGAGGATGGTGTCCATACCCATATGACCAATACGAGAGCCACCGATCCAGAAGTTCTTGAGCAGAATTTCCCCCTCTTACTGCATGAATTTTCCCTGCGAAAAAATTCTGGAGGCAAAGGTCAATTCCAGGGTGGCGATGGCCTGATCCGGGAAATGGAGTTTCGCGAACCCATGGAGGTAAATCTCCTCACTGAGAGGAGGATACAGCCCCCTTATGGAATGCTCGGCGGCAAGGAAGGTGCTTGTGGGAAGAACTGGTATTTTTCAGCAGACGCGGAAGAATCCCCAATTCCACTTGAAGGAAAAAGCACATTGAAAACCCGTCCGGGCGATCGAATACGCATAGAAACACCCGGTGGGGGTGGCTATGGACGGCAGGGTTAAACTGAGAGGGCGTGAGTTTTCGTTGAACTCACGCTATACTTACGTTAAAGTTTAAGAATATCCCCAAAACCTGAACAATAAGTTCCCTTTTTTCCTAATCTTTGTCTGATTCAAAGCGTCCAGGAGGAAATATGCCAAAGCCTCAGGCACAATCCAAGTCCGCCAGCACTGACTTTCTAAAGTCCTTGAGTACTAAGTACAGCAAGGAACTTTACGAAAAACTTTCGGAAAGTATGAGCTTTCCGGACTACATCAATAAGGTCATCGAAAACCCAACCATCGTATCGCTCTCCCACGAGAGGGTCTACGACATGGTGGTCTCCCACGGGATCGAAACCAAGATGATTAACGGGATAGACATGAATGTCTATAAGTTCTTTAAGAACGACCTCTATGGCATCGAAGATTCAATTCATAATTTGATGAATTATTTTCGCTCCGCCGCGGATCGCCTGGACACGCGCAAGCGAATTCTTTTGCTCCATGGCCCTGTCTCTGGGGCAAAGTCAACCATTGTCACCCTGCTCAAACAAGGACTTGAAGAATATTCAAAAACCGATGAGGGTGCCCTCTACACCATTGAATGGGAGAGTGAAGGTGGCCACAAGCACCTGTGTGAGATGCAGGAAGAGCCCCTCCATTTGATTCCTTCCCAGGATCGAGAGAGATTTCGCAACGAATATGACATTTTTATCGAAGGTGAACTATGCCCTAAGTGCCGCAAGCATTTCCGCAACCTGCAGACGAGATGCAATGGGGATCTTGAGAAGGTATACAACAGTATTCAGGTAAGAAGGATCGTAATCTCAGAGCAAGATCGGATCGGCATCGGCACCTTTCAGCCAGCCGACCCTAAGAGCCAGGATATGAGTGAGCTTAATGGCAGCATAAATTACGCCAAAATAGGTAAGGTTGGTTCCGAGTCTGATCCTGATGGATGGAAATTTGACGGAGAGCTAAATAAGGCCAACCGGGGTGTAATGGAGTTCATTGAAATGCTTAAGGCTGATGAACGTTTCCTTTATATTTTATTGACCCTTTCACAAGAAAGACAAATTAAAACCCCCCGGTTTCCTCTCATTAGTGCTGATGAAGTGATCATCGCCCATACCAATGAAAGCGAGTACAAAAACTTCATCGCAGACCCCTCAAGAGAAGCGTTAATGGATCGAATCATCAAGATTGACGTGAAGTATAACCTCACCGTCGATCAGGAGGAGAAGATCTATAATAAGCTCCTGGGTACGGATGCGAAGAAACTCACGAAACACATCTCACCCAACGCTATCAAAGTAGCCGCGCTTTTCGGGGTTCTTACCCGCCTGGAAGAACCAAAAAAGATGACGCTGGTGCAGAAAATGAAACTCTACAACGGGGAGAGCATTGAAGGGTTCAAAGAAAAAGATCTTAGGGAAATCAAAATCGATGCTGTTCGCGAAGGACTTTTTGGCATTTCGCCCAGGGCCATCGTGAACATTCTTGCCAACACCTTGATTTCAGAAGAAGTTCTTTGTCTAAACCCTTTTGCGATCCTGCACAATATTCATAGCTCCCTGCAGATGAACCTTTTCCCCAAGGTATCTGCCGATGAAAAGGAACACTACATGGATATTGTTGACCTTGTGCGCAAGGAATTCAATGAAATTGCCAAGGGTGAGGTTCTCAAGGCTTTCCTGGCCAGCTACGAACCAGCCATGGAGGCCTTGTGCGCCAACTATCTCGACCACGTAGAAGCCTATATTAGCCATGAAAAGGTCAAGGATCCCATTACTGGTGAAGATATGGACCCCGATGAAACCCTTTTACGTTCCATTGAAGAGAAAATTGGCGGAATCACCGAAGCTCGAAAGGAACAATTTCGAGCTTCCTTGATGGCCTCCATCGGATCTTTAATGCGCAAGGGAGAAAAGTTTAACTACAAGACTGATCACAGGCTTCGAAAAGCGATTGAGAAAAAGATTTTCGAAGACAACCGCAATAACATCAAATTGACAACTTTTTCCACCGCCCAAACTGATACGGAAAATCTTAAGAAACTTGAAGTCATCAAAGGACGTCTCATTGATGAATATGGCTATTGTGTCCATTGCTCAAAGGATCTTATGAATTATATTGGCGGCCTTCTCGCACGTGGAGACATCAGCTTCGACTGAGCCAAACTCTTGAACAGCAGTATTCTCAGGAATTTAAAGAAATATACATGAGCAATATTCAGATCACCGATATGATCCGCAGCGGAGAGCGCGAGAAGAAGCGCCTCCACCAAAAGATCAAGGAAAAGATCAAGAAGAACCTCAAGCAGTATATTAGTGATGAGAGTTTTGTTGGGAGAAGAGGGAAAAAACTCGTACGTGTTCCCATTTACGGTCTTCGTTTACCCCGCTTTGTAGTAGACGACAAAAAACAAGGCGGAGTGGGACAGGGTGAGGGTGAAGTGGGACAGCCACTGCCTGGCCAGAGACCTCAGAAGCCCCAGAAGGGAAAGGGTGGGAAAGCGGGGAATGAGGCTGGCGAACACGAGATTGAAATTGACGTAAATCTCGATGAGATGGTGGATCTAATTGGTGAAGTATTAGAACTGCCCAATGTTGAAGAAAAGGGGAAAAAGGTCTGCATATCGACCAAGAAAATCCGCTGGACTAATCTTCGAAAGACAGGTCCTGAAGCAACCTTGGATATCAGAAGAACCATCACGAATTCCATCATTCGCAATATCGTGGAAGGTAACTTTGATCCTGAGGAGGAGGGCAGCTTCCCTCCCATCATGATTGAAGTTGACGATAAACGTCACAAAGTCTGGGATGAGATTTTGGAGAAGAAAGCCAATGCTGTCATCATAGCTATGATGGATATTTCGGGCTCCATGGGCGAAGAGCAAAAGGATATTGTCCGTACCGAGATGTTTTGGATTGAAAGTTGGCTAAAGCGACAGTATGACGGACTTCAAATCGTTTACATTGTTCACGATACCCAGGCGAAAATTGTTGATCATGAAACCTTCTATAGAATTTCAGAAGGTGGGGGAACCAATATCTCCTCGGCTTATTCACTCTGCCAGGAAGTGATAAAAGCCCATTACCCCCCCGCGGACTGGAACATCTACCCTTTTCATTTCTCAGATGGAGACAATTGGTCCTCAGAGGATGACGCCCTGTGCGTCAAAATTCTCAAAGAGTACCTCCTTCCGAATTGTAATCAATTTTCCTATGCCCAGGTTACTTCGAAGTGGGGGTCCGGGAAGTTTAAGGAAGTTCTGGAACGCTCCATGCAGGATCTTAGTGAAAAGATTAAATCACGCCTGGTTATCTCATTAGTGAAGAACAAAGAAGCCATACTGGAGTCTATTAAGGACTTCTTGAAAAGTGGGAAATAAGGTCAAACTATGGATCTCACACCAGAATTGATGGAATGGCAGGAGAAAATCAAGAAGGTTGCCCGTGACGAGGGACTCGATTTTTTTGAAACGATTTTTTACCTGCTTCCCTATTCTTACTTAACCGAAATCGCATCCCACGGCGGATTCCCGGTTCGCTATCCTCACTGGCACTTTGGACTCGAACACGAAAAGCTCAAAAGAAGCTACGAATGGGGAATGGGGAAAATTTATGAACTGGTGATCAACAATGATCCCTGTCATGCCTACCTGCTTGAAAACAACAGCACCATGGAACAAAAGTTAGTCATTGCCCACGTCTATGGCCACTGCGACTTTTTCAAAAACAACATATACTTCGCCAGCACCAATCGACGGATGATGGATGACATGGCAAACCATGCCTCCCGAGTAGATAGCTATATTCGCCGCTATGGGGCTGCGGATGTGGAAAGATTCATCGATGCCTGCCTTTCCATCCAGGACCATATTTCTCCTTTGGAGAGCACTGCCATCACTACAACCCCGGCAGAAGAGTTAGAAACTGAAGAAGAGCTAGTGCGCATCATCAAGCGTAAAGCCAATCCTGAGAATCCAAACTATATGGATATCTTTCTCAATTCTCCCGAGTACCTGGACTTTCGTAAAAAACAGCTGGAGGAGAAGCTTTCTAAAGAGCAAAAGTTTCCGCCAAAACCATTAAAGGACATTCTCTATTTTCTTTTGCTCCACGCCCCCTTGAAGAAGTGGCAGGAAGACATCCTCTACATCATCCGTAAGGAACGCTATTACTTCATACCCCAGGGATTCACCAAAATCCTCAATGAGGGCTGGGCTAGTTACTGGCATTTCAAGCTCATGACCGAACAGTTCCTGGAGTCATCTGAGTTCGTTAACTTTGGAATGGACCATTCGGGAACCCTTGCCAAGAGCCCCTACCAGCTAAACCCTTACTATCTTGGATTCACCCTTCTACACGATGTAGAGGAGCGCTGGAACCGAGGGCAATTTGGACCTGAATGGGAAGACTGTTCCACCATGTTTGAGCGCAATTCCTGGGACAAAAAATTGGGGCTGGGCAGAGAGAAAATCTTTGAGATTCGATCCATTGAAAATGACTATTCATTTGTTGATAAATATTTGACCGAAGATTACTGCGACAAACATAAGATGTTCAAATACAACTTCGATCCACAGAGCGGACAGTGGGTCCTCTCTGACCGTAGTTTCGAATCTATTAAGAACCAGCTACTTGAGCAGCTAGCTAACTTCGGGATTCCTCATATTGTCGTCCAGGATGGTAATTACAAGAATCGCGGGGAGCTCTATCTCCTGCACCACCATGAAGGCGATCTTCGACAGGACTATGCCTGGGACACACTCGAGAATATCGCGTATATCTGGAGACGCCCGGTTCATCTAGAAACCATGGTGGATGGCAAAGCCAAGCTGTACTCTTTCATCGACGGGGACACAAAGGAACTTACAGACATTTCCTAGGAGTCTGTCGCAGTAAAAAGCAATTCTTCGATAGGCTCCTAGAACCACTCCTCGAACCCAAATTTCAATCGGACATAAAAAGACTTAGTCTTAAGAAGGGTTGGGGACGACCAGGGCCGCCCCCAAAAGGAAAACAAATTCAGTGTAAGAGTTGAGTGACTCTACTTATAGCGGTTGCGGAACTCCTCCGCAGCCTTCTTCCTCATCGCTTTTTCTTGCGGATCTAACTTCCCTAAAAACCACTTATGGTTGTCTCCGTTCAAAACATCATCCAGTACTTTCCTGAGATGTTTCGCGTCAGCGGGTTTCTTTGAAAGGTTCGCTTCAATCAGATGTTCAAGCTCGGGAACATACTTAATATAAAAGTGCTTTGCCAGTTCATAGGTACCATGCCAATGGGTCCAGTCCGGCCCCATCATAGAGGCTGCGTGACGAGCCCTGCGGCCCTCGTGATGCCATAACTCAAACCAAATAAAATCCAGTTTATTGGCGAATTTCACCGGCCGCAAAAGCGGTTTCGCTGCATTATAGAGGGCGAGACCCGGTTTTGCGTACTTGTCATGGTAAAGGTCTATCAGGGCATCATACTGCATATAGAAAGCATCGATGTAATTCTGGTTATGACATGCAAGACACACATCAACCATGTTCTTCCGTCGAGTCTTCCAGTTAACTTTAGCACCGGCCAATCCCATTTTCGCGTCGGAGATCTCAGGCCGCACGGAAATGGCAGGTCGGTTGTTCCAGCTAATGCGCATACCCACATCATGGGTCACATCCTGTTTCTTGGTTGCACTCATGTGACAGGTGGCGCAGGTGGGTGCCGCGCTATAGTCTTCTCCCACAATCCACTTGGCACTGTCCAAATTCATTTCATCTCGGTTAGCATAAAAAGATATGCCGTGCTTGGATTCGTTGTAAATTTCAATTTGTGGATGGTCTGGCCCCATATGACACTTACCGCAGGTTGAGGGCTCACGAGCCTGTTTTACAGAAAATTTGTGCCTCGAATGGCAGGCCGTGCAGGAGCCTTCGCTCCCATCTGGATTAATTCTTCCGATTCCAGTATTTGGCCAGGTAGCCGCATCAAGCTTCCCATTCTTAAGCACCTTCACTTGCGAACCGTGACACTGCCAGCAGCCATTCGCAGCGGCAGCAGAAACACCATTAGGAAATCCTTCTGTTTTAAATCCTCTGTTTCCCTCCACGACCTCAGCCAGCACATTATCAAGGGAACCTAATATCCTTCCAGCTTTGGCATGATGAGACTCGGACATTTCTGTCACTTCTTTTTCGTGGCATCGGGCACAATCCTTGGGAGATACTATGATGGAGATTCGATACCCTTTATGCTCAAAGGCATCTACATCATCCTTCTCAGCAGCGTGACATTCATAGCACCCGACATTGGCTCGAAAGTGCTTGGAATCCCCCCACATCTGATAAATACCCTGAGACTTCTCCTTATGGCATTCAACACAGTCTCTGCTTTCATCCGTTAATTCCTTTGGGAAAAATCCGGCATAGGAAAGGTGACAATTTGTCATCAAAATGAGGCACAACATACCTGCAAAATACCTCATAGAAAAACTCGATAATCGCCCTACGCGAAGCATGACGCCTCCTTCTGTATCTATCTCAACTGAAATTTTTCAGCTCCCTTTAATCTCTCACCGGGACACTCATTCAATCCGTTATAAGGCAAATTCAATGCCAATTTTTTTTGGGCATGGTGTTTGCGTGAATTGTCGCCAGGAGGACTGTTATGCCGATCGCATCATTTCTGGTTTCTTGTGCGGAGGGAAGCCTTGGAAAAATTACCGCCTACCTTGGAGACCAGGGGCAATACTCCATTCTGGGAATTGAGAATAACACTGTTGCTGTACTGTCAGATACAGCCTCTCCGGAAGAGGAATACGAGCTTGCTAAAGACCTTTCCATTCAACCGGGAGTGAGAGGCATCAACATACTTGTTCATCATGTGGAAGATTCACTGACTCATAAGAATAGGTCACTTCCCAGGTTCTTGGCAGGAGGAAAGGTACATGAATCAATCTAGACGTGACTTCATTAAATCCACAGCAACCGCAATTGCTTTATCCAGTTTGTACGGAGCCACCTCAGAATCTGAGGCAGCAATAGAGCAAAGCAAAGAAAAGATGCTGGAAGGGGCAAAGTCATTCAAGGCCCCGTGTCGCTACTGCGGCACCGGCTGCGGTGTGATGGTTCATGTAAAGGATGGACGTATTGTCATGACTGAAGGTGATCCCAAGTCACCGGTCAATAAAGGCCTGAACTGTATCAAAGGATACAACCTCTCAAGGGTGCTCTACGGAGAGGAAAGGCTCTTACATCCCATGATCAGAAAGGACGGAGAGCTCCAGAATGTAAGCTGGAAGGAGGCCATTGAATATATCTCGATTCGAATCAAGAATGTTCAGGAGATGTATGGTCCTACCGCAATTGCCATGGCAGGCTCTGGTCAATGGACCATCCAGGAAGGCTATGTGGCCAGCAAGTTCATGAAGGCTGGTCTTAAAAGCAATAATATTGACCCTAATGCCAGGTATTGCATGGCTTCGGCTGTAGGAGCCTTCATGAGGACTTTCAGCTCCGACGAACCCATGGGAAGCTACGCCGATTTTGAGCACGCTGATGCTTTTGTCACCTGGGGAGCTAATATGGCAGAAATGCACCCGATTCTCTTTTCGAGGCTGGTATCTAGAAAAGAAGAACATGGAGCAGCCTTATATGACCTGGGAACACGCGCCACCCGTACTTCGGACGAATCCGATGAGTTCCTATTATTCAAGCCTCAGACAGACCTCGCGATCGCCAACGCGATCGCCAACTATATTGTGTCCAACAACCTACACGATAAGGACTTTGTAGGGAAATACACTACTATCAAGATGTGTCAGGTAGAGCCTGGGTATGGAATTGATCCAATTTCCGCCCCCCATCTCCAACACCTGGAAGAGGCACAAAAGGGGAGAAAAAATCCTAAAAAAGGTACTCCTATGAGCTTTGAGGAATATAAAAAGTTTCTCTCTACCTACAGCTTCAAATACGTGGAAAAAATTTCGGGAGTTCCCGCAGGCAAGATTGAAAAACTCGCCCGACTTTACGCCGATCCCTCCCTGAAGATCATGAGTCTGTGGACCATGGGATTCAATCAACACACAAGAGGTGTGTGGGCAAATCATCTGGTCTATAACATCCATCTGCTCACCGGGAAGATTTCCGAGCCGGGAAATAGCCCCTTCTCCCTTACAGGACAGCCATCCGCCTGTGGAACCGCGAGAGAAGTGGGGACCTTTGCCCATCGACTTCCCGCGGATATGGTGGTGATGAAGCTACCGCACCGTAAAAAGGCCGCTAAAATCTGGCTGGGAGATGAGAACAGACACGATGAAATTCCTCATAAGCCCGGCACCCATCTGACCAAGATGATGAGGGAATTTGAAAGGGGAAACCTCAAAATCATGTGGGTGCAGTGTTGCAATCCCTTTGCCTCCTCTCCTAATACATCCAGATTTCAAGATCGCTCGAATAACAAGGAATCCCTATTAATCGTGTCTGACGCGTACCGCACCACCTCAACCGACCTGGCTGATGTGGTCCTGCCCACAGCGATGTGGGTTGAGAAGGAGGGAATGTATGGAAATGCTGAGAGAAGAACACAGCACTGGTTCCAGGCTGTAGAACCTCCCGGTGAGTCTCGTGATGATATGTGGCAGATCCTGGCCGTGGCAGAAAGACTGGGAATCAAGTCTCTACTTTGGGACAAGGATGATCCCTTAAGGTTCGAGAAAGTTTTCGAGGAATACCGTCAATTTACCGTCAACACAGGCAAGGACCTCGCGCCCTACCAGGAATATGTTAAATCAAGGGGGCTCTGCTGGCCTGTAGTTAAGAATGATAAGGGAGCCTGGGAAGAGACCCTGTGGAGATACAACGCCAAGTATGACCCATTTGCTTCTAAAGCGCTGAAGGGAAAAAAAGAAGGAATCAGTTTCTATAAGAGTAAGACAGGTAAAGCTACTATTTGGTGCTGCCCTTATGAGCCGGCACCTGAAGAGCCTGATCATGATTATCCTTTCTGGTTATGCACGGGAAGGGTCCTGGAGCATTGGCATACAGGGACCATGACACGGAGAGTTCCAGCCCTTCATCGGGCAGTGCCTTACTCCAAGGTTGAGATTCATCCTGAAGATGCCAGTGAACTTAAGGTAGGGCGCGGTGACAAAGTTCGAGTTAGTTCACGGCGCGGATCAAAGGTATATGAAGTTGATATTGACGGAAGGGGCAGACCTCAAAAAGGGATGGCCTTCATAGCGTTTTTCGATGAAAACAACCAGGTCAATGACCTTACCCTGGATGTGTTTGACCCCATCTCCAAGGAACCGGATTTCAAGAAGTGCGCTGTCAAAATCGAAAAGATCTGAATATGAAGTACGCCACCGC
Source organism: uncultured bacterium (assembly GCA_964539825.1). GTDB lineage: Bacteria > Muiribacteriota > UBA6191 > UBA6191 > UBA6191 > CAZIKF01. Next base: position 49,125 of record CAZIKF010000007.1, on the reverse strand, counting down.
TTCGACCAGCATTCGGTCTTTGGATACTGGGGATTGAGATCGGTATCGGGGGTAATCCTCGATCCTGGATAAAGGAAGGATCGTAATGAATAAATGGATACGAATCTGGGCCATGGTTGGAGTCTCAATCTGCCTGGGACCCTTGACTCATCATCAACCTGAGGCTGCCGAGAGTTACGATTTTTTAGATTCAAAAAACTTGAAACGCCGGAATCGTAAGAGCTATAAGAGATTAGCTAACTTCTTCCAGGACTTTTTCATTCCGCAAGAATCGAGAAAGATGAATCCTGGGAGTCCCCCATACACCCCACACCGAATGGATAAAGACTTTCGCAACTGCAAGTCTTGCCACAGCCCACAGACATACAAAGATTCCTTCTTTATGGGAATTCGAATTCCAAATATTCCCAAGTGGCTGCCTACGAGCCCTAAATCAGCCCATCCAATGGCTACTGGTTCCTGTTCGATCTGCCACCTGAATCAATCCCAAAAATTACCCTTTCGACCCTTCTATCTCGAGGAGATCTACTCGAGAAAATACAAACCAAAACTATGAGTCAAAAACAACTTTCACAGAGATTTATCAAAGTCCCCTGGGTTCTTCTTTTGATGCTCACTTTCCTAACGGGTCCTTCCGCGAAGGATAGAGTGGAGGGACTTCCCAAGGCATTGCTAACTCGGGCCGGTTTGAAATTCAAGTGTACTGAATGTCATCGTCACGTTGAGCCCGACTCAAAGTCCAGAAAGCTCATGGGAGAGCATACCGAAATCAAGATGAAGCATGGCCAAATCTGGTGCTCAGCCTGTCATGATTCTCAAGATAAAACCCAACTTCGGCTACGCGAGGGAAAATTGATTTTCTTCGCAGAGGTAGACAAGCTCTGTGCTGAATGCCATGGCATGGTTTACCGAGACTGGAAGCTTGGAATCCACGGCAAAAGAACCGGTTTTTGGAACGGGGCCAAAAATATTCTCATCTGTACAAAATGTCATGACGCTCATAGTCCAAAATTCAAACCTATTCCCCCCAAGTCTCCACCCAGGAATCGCTTTCAAAAGAAAGATAGTAAATTGAAAGGCCATCCATGAGTTCCGATAAGCCCAGCTCAAATCCCAAATCTCCTGCCCCTTCAGTGATCAACCGCAGAAATTTCATCAAGGGCGTGGGAGGTGCACTGGCTTCCACCGCCGCGCTCGGGGCCGCAATGTCCCCAGCCGTAGAATTTGTCACCGACATAACCTGGGAAGAGTTCTTTCAACAACATTACAAGGAACTTTCAGCACAGGATAAGAAGAAGATTTTCGAGCGAATTCGTAGACAAATGAAGGAGGATTACGGGGCTGAAAATCCTTCGGTTTCCGATCCACTACCACTCCAGGGAGTAGAGTTTGGATATGCTCTGAACCTCTCTAAGTGTATTGGCTGCCGAGGATGCGTCCAAGCATGTGTAGAAGAAAACAACCAGGATCGCGCTACTGGAATGGAATATATTCGAGTCGTTGCCTTTCAAAAGGGCACCATGAACCTTGAAGAATCTGATCATGATTATGACCCTGCGCTAGTTCCAGAGCCAGATAAAGTTTACATGCCAATTCAATGCCACCAATGTAGGAATGCTCCTTGCGTCAAAGTATGCCCGGTAGAAGCCACCTGGCAGGAGGAAGATGGTGTCGTTGTAGTTGATTATGACTGGTGTATTGGATGTCGCTACTGTGAGGCTGCCTGCCCCTATTGGGCGAGAAGATTCAACTTTTCGAAGCCCGAGATCCCTAAAGGAGAAATCAACGAAAGGGTTGGATACCTATCCAACCGTCCCAGGTCCCAGGGATCCATGGAAAAATGTACCTTCTGCCTCCATAGAACCCGCAAAGGAAGATACCCGGCCTGCCTGGAAGCATGCCCTACTGGATCGAGGAAATTTGGAAACCTTCTAGATCCCGAGTCTGAGGTCTCCAAAGTCATTCAGAACAAAAGAGTTTTCGTCTTGAAGGAGGAGCTCAATACTCAACCAAGATTCTATTACTACTTCGATTAAACCTGATCACCTGAGAGGTCTCTGAGATGAAACAGTATGCAGTCTTTTGCCTTCGCGCCATCGGACAAATATTCAGCGGTAGCGGGATCTATTTTGTATGGTTGACTCTATTGAGCGTCTTAGTGATCTGCGGAGCCTACGCGTATGCTACGCAACTCGCCCAGGGTTTGGCTGTTACCGGGATGAGCGACCAGGTCTCCTGGGGAGTCTATATCGCGAATTTCACCTTTCTTGTAGGAATGGCCGCCGCCGCCGTAATGATGGTCATCCCAGCATATCTCTATGACAACAAGGATCTCAAGGATGTAGTCCTGCTCGGGGAGCTGCTAGCTATAGCCTGTATTATCATGTGCATAGCCTTCGTGACCGTGGATGTTGGGCGTCCCGATCGTCTCTGGCATATGCTGCCGGGCATTGGGAAATTTCATTTCCCTCAATCAATGCTCGCATGGGATGTGATCGCCCTAAGTGGATATCTCCTGTTGAACGCGCATATTTGTGGATACAATGTCTATTGTAGGTACCTGGGCTACACTCCCAAAGCACGCTATTATATTCCCTTTATTTTCATCTCTATCGTGTGGGCTATTAGCATCCATACCGTCACTGCCTTTCTATACAATGGCCTCGGTGGAAGACCGTTCTGGAACTCCGCTATTGTGGCCCCTCGATTTCTTGCCTCCGCCTTTGCCGCAGGACCCGGATTCTTAATCCTGACTCTCCAGCTCATCAGAAAGTACGCGAACTTTCCTGTAAAAGACGGAGCTATAGACACACTGCGCAAAATCATCACGATTGCCATGATTATCAACTTGTTCCTGTTAGGTTGTGAGGTTTTCAAAGAGTTCTATACCGACTCCGCTCATCTTGCGTCCGCGAGATATCTCTTTCTTGGACTTCACGGTTACAGCGGACTTGTACCCTGGATCTGGAGTGCCATTTTCCTGAATGTGTCCGCTACCGTGATACTGCTCATTCCTCGCCTATTTACGAATGTAAACTGGCTCAACCTGGCCTGCTGTATGGCCTTTGTGGGAATCTGGGTTGAGAAGGGAATGGGACTGATCATTCCAGCATTCATACCCACGCCATTGGGGGAAGTTCTGGAATATAGCCCCTCATGGGTTGAGGTTTTGGTCTCGCTGGGTATCTGGGCCTTGGGATTCCTGATCTACACCTTTTTTCTCAAGATGGTGATTCCGATCTATAAAGGAGAGCTTAGGCTGGTACGCGAAACCACAACCTAGCTTTACCAAAAAAGATTAGAATAATCGGCCAAGAGACTCTTCAGCATCTTCAATACGCATCTGTTTTGCTTCCATCCACTTTCGAATCCGATAGATGTCACAGCGAACACAGTGGGAATGCTTGATTAAACGGATTTCCGTCTCGGACCCGTCGTTTTCTCTGTGGCGATCGATAGTGGCCTGTACCGGGCAGCCTGACTCGCGGCAATAGCGGATGACAACATCCTTCACACTACTCATGAACTTCCCCCTCAACTTGATTGTAATCCCAGCTCATGGTTAAGCCTACCGGTTTCCCTGACTTCCTTTGCATGAATGGACAATTTTACAAGATTGCCGTAAGAAACCTGAATTTGTCGTAGTTTTCATTAAGTCTATCGACCAATTCCCGCAAATTTCGGAATCTGTCCTTTTAGCGAACAAGCTAAGAACCTACAAGTCGAGCGGGGACACCCGCCACGGTACTACCTGCAGGAACGTCACGAGTCACAACTGCTCCTGCTCCAATCAAACTGTCGCGCTCTAGACGAATCCCGGGCAGAATCAAGGCCCCGGAACCAATGCTGACTCCGTCTTCCACGACTGTCTTCTCCAGAGTCCAGTCTCCATCCTTTTGGATACTCCCGTTTTCGTTACAAGCCCTGGGACTGCGATCATTGGTAAACATAACCCCATGACCAATAAACACACCATCACCCAGGCTCACCCCTTCGCACAGGAAACTATGGCTGGAGATTTTACAATTCCTACCAATTTGAACTCCCCTTTGAATCTCAACAAAGGGCCCCACCCTGGATCCTTCACCAATTGCACAGCCATAGAGATTTACAAATGGCTGAATAACGACATTTTCACCAACCTGAACATCTTGAATTCGCCGGTTTCCTTCCTCACTATTGAGTGTTCGCATGGCACTCATAAACTCACGGTCCTACCGCTCTTCAGTGATTCATCCGCGGCTTCCAGAATCCTCACCACCCACAGCCCTTCTTCTCCATCGCTAAGCGGCTTCTCAGAATTTCGTATACATGCCAAAAAGTGTTCCAGTTCCCCCTGCAGGGCTTCCTTATTTTCGAGTGCAGGAACATGAATATCCCCGGTTCGATACTGAACCAGGGTTTGATTGCGCTGCTCTTCTTCGTCGCTGTATTCCACACCCTTATCAAAAATCTTCACCTTTTCATTGGATTCCATGTCATCGTACACAATCATCTTGCGGCTTCCCCCCAGGATGATCCGGCGGATCTTGACCGGGGAGAGCCAGCTCAGGTGAAAATGAGCCATCAGTTTTTCCTCAAAGGTAAGTGTGAGATAGGCCATATTCTCAGACCCATGATCGAAATGATCCATACCTCTGGCCAATACGGAATTAGGTCTCTGCTGAAACAGGTGCAGCAATATGGAGAGGTCATGGGGAGCAAGATCCCAGATCACATTTACATCACTTTGAAACAGACCCAGATTGATTCGGACTGAGTCGAAGTAGAGTAGATCCCCAATTCCTCCTTCCTTGATCACCTCTCCCATCTTCTGTATAGCGCTGGTGAACAAAAAGGTATGGTCCACCATCAGTACCCTCTTTAATTCTCGGGCTCGCTTAACCAGATTTTCAGCCTGTTCTACCGTTCTGGTCATGGGTTTTTCTACGAATACGTGCTTTCCATTTTCCAGAGCCTCTATCGCAAGTGCGTAGTGACTCCCCACCGGAGTGGCAATCGCTACTGCTTCAACTTCCGGGTCCTTCAAGGCATCTGTATAATTTTCAGATACACTCACCGAAGGGAACATGATTTGAGCTCGCTTCAGCTTGGCCGGGTCCTTATCAACACACACCACACCTCTGACCTCATTCTGGGCAAGAAAATTTCTGACCAGGTTAGGCCCCCAGTATCCCAATCCCACTACACAAACTTTCATTTTTCTCTCCCGGTTATTGTTCTCTTTACTCTTCTGTATATCGGCATTTAAGTACGTGACTGACATCGATGGAGATCCTGGGAGCCAGTCGAAGAATTGCCTTTTACTGCGACCGGCTGCAAAAAGCAGGCTCGGCGTTGTCACCAAGAAAATCGCTCTCAATGTGCTTCAAGCACACCTTCGGCGATTTTATTGCCTCCGCCTTGATCCTGAATTTTTCGCTCGGTCTCGCTACAAACTCAATGCTCCGACAGACTCCTGGCCTGTGCTATCCTCTCGAACTTCAAAAGAGGAGAACAATGAAGAGCAAAAGTCTATTCGAAGAGTACAAAGTAAAAATGAGAGAATTTTCCCACCTGGGAAGTATCGCCGCTGTCCTGTCATGGGATCAGCAAACCATGGCTCCTGCTGAATCGCATAATTTTAGAGGAAAGCAGATGGCCGCCCTCTCCAAACACCTCCATCGAATGGCTACTACACCGGAAAATGGGAAACTTCTTCAAGAACTCTATGATTTTGGTCCTGAGGCCTATGATGCCTACCAGTGGCGCAGTATCGAAGAGACTAAGCGCTCTTTTGAGGAAAGTACCCGTATTCCAGAGGAACTCGTAGCCCGCTGTGCTGAGTTAGGGGTAGTTGGACATGGTACCTGGCAAGAAGCTCGAAAGAAAAATGAATACAGCATTTTCGAGCCTGTTCTGCGGGAGTGGATCGAACTGCGGAAGAAAATCAGTAATGCCCTGTACCCTGACAAGCATCCCTACGACGTTTGCCTTGACTGTTTTGAACGAGGACTTGACCGCAAGACAGTCGACTCCATTTTCAACCCCCTGCAAAGAGGGCTTATAAAACTGCAAAATGCCATATGGTCTTCAAGCAAAAGGATTCCAGACACCCCTGCGGGTCCCTATGAAATTGAACTTCAAAAGAAGATGAATCGTCACATTGCGTCCTGGTTGGGATTTTCATTTGAAAAGGGGCGACTGGATGAATCCTCCCATCCCTTTTCAGTAGGACTTCACCAAACGGATGTAAGAATGACGACACGATATGAACCCGCTAACTTTATCTCCTCTCTCCTCTGCCTGGTTCATGAGACAGGTCACTCTCTTTATGAACAGGGGCTTCCCCTGGGAGAGTATGAGGACCTGCCGGTATCCGGGGCCCTGGGCCTGGTGGTACACGAGTCACAGTCCCTATTGTTTGAGAGAAGAGTAGGCCAATCATCCGGTTTTTGGAAGGCATTGAGACCTTCCCTGATCGAAGCGTTTCCCTTCCTGGAACCCTATTGTGAAGCAGATCTTTATGAAATCGCTAACCGAGTAGAGCATTGTCCAATCCGAATCAATGCTGACGAAGTAACCTACCCAATGCACATCATCCTCCGTTATGAACTGGAGAGAGATCTCTTTGATGGCACTCTCGATGTTAGCGAACTCCCCGAGGCATGGAATCAACGATCCAAACATTTATTAGGTATCGATCCCGAATCTGATGCGATGGGGGTACTTCAAGATGCTCATTGGTCGGATGGCTCTTTTGGATATTTCCCCGTATACACCCTTGGTGCCATGTACGGATCCCAGCTATTTGACACGGCACGGTCTCAAGTCCCAACTCTTGATGATGAAATGGGTGAAGGCCAGTACGACTCCCTGCTGACATGGTTAAGGGAAAGGGTTCATCAGAAGGGGAGACTACTGGAAGCCTTTGACCTACTCAAAGAAATTACGGGAAAGGAACTGGATCCGCAGATTTATCTAGATTATTTGTGGAAGAAATATTCTGAGATTTATAATTTGGATCGCTCTTAGAGCGATCTGGAATCAATGGAAACAATAGGAACATTGGAACCAATAGAATGAGGATACCGATCTTTGATCGGAATTGGAAATGGTAAAGGGAAAAGATCCTGTCATCCCCCAACTTGATCGCGGTATCCAGATAACCACCCAAATGGCGGTTGGATACTTATTCCTCTGATTCCATTGATTCTAGTGTTTCAAATGCTTCTTGGAATCTTTGATTCCTAATCTAGGATTTGCCCTATTGTCTTGAAATGCATTTTTGCTACATTTCTTAGCGCATTGACCCCGTGCTCCGCAACATAGCGCTTCCCAGCGTTTATAGTCTGGGGACCAGCGCCCAGGGGTAGAGAATACCCAAGCTCTTCTTTTTGAGAAGAATGCCATCTTAAAAGTTCATTTCTGGCAAGTATTGATCCTGCTGCTACCGCCAGGTTCGACTCTGCCCTTGTTCTTTGAATCAGGTTTATTTTATCCCCGGCAGGACCGAGCAACCCTCCCACATGATCTGTTTTAGAGAATTGATCAACAACCGCTATCTCTGCATTGGGATTCTTTTTCACAAGCTCCTTGATAACAGTGGCATGCATCCATCCCAGCAAATGGTTCAAGTTCTTTTCCTGGGATTTGAACTGATCGTAGAGATCGTTGTACTTCGACGGTTTCAGGGACAAAATGTAGTACCTATCCGTGCCCAGTCGAAAGATTTTTTTCACCAGATCACCAATCTTTCCAGACGTGAGAGCCTTAGAATCTCGAAAGCCACTCGCGATGAGGTAATCCGTATCGGCCGGAAGAAGAACCACTCCCGCGCATACAAGGGGTCCAAAAACATCACCCTTTCCAGATTCATCTGAACCCATCCAGGGAACATCGTAACAAGCTGCCAGATCTGTGCTTGTCTTGGAAGGAGCTCGATCCATGGAAAAGAGAAGATTCATCTCTTCCTGTAGCTGCTGAGCCGCCTCTCCATCCTTACCCTGGATATAAAAAGTGAATCCCTTCTTTCCGTGGTAGAGATTTAAACTTACTCTTCCATCGAAAAGTTTGAAACGTACTCCGTAGGGAATCTTATCCCTCACATAACAGATGGAGTGGTCCAGAAAATAAGAGAGTACTATAGATTCATATTGCGCAAGTCCCATGGGTCCAACCTCATCTCAAAACTGGCCCATACTACCATAGTAAAGAACACTTGGAATCATTCAAAAGACTGGTAAAATAGGTGGGTATTGTCTCGACTAATGTTTTTTTCGAACCAGGAATTCAAGGATAGCGAATGAACCCACCTACATTACAAACCTTCAGGAAACTACTCGGCGGGGTTTACCCCTTCAGCCTTAAGGAGATCATTAACTCCAAAGGCGATATGCCCCTTCCCTCAGCCCATGATTATTACCAGGGAACCGGAGATTCCCCAGATAACAGGCAGATCATGATTCGTAAAGGCGCTGATTTAAAGAAACGAAAGCGTCCGTTAAAGAAAATCGTAGATGGAGATGCGGTCACGATGACCAACGAACCTATTTACATCTGTGACGAAAGCGGTAAAAGGATTCATACCGTTGAGATTCTGGTTGATCAAACCTCAGTACCATTTTTTATGGAGCAGGTTGAGGAGACCTACAGTCGGATTCTAGCCTTTTTCGATAGTCACGACTTTGTGAAAGTGATGCCGCAGGAACTCCTGAGAAATGAGTACCGGGTAGCAAAGGAAATCTTACAGAAAATGTTACGGGAATCCGCAGTCGTCTTCTTGTATTTCGATCTTAAGGATGATCA
>CAZIKF010000007.1:30000-40238 GCA_964539825.1 uncultured bacterium | reverse complement strand
AAATGTTACGGGAATCCGCAGTCGTCTTCTTGTATTTCGATCTTAAGGATGATCACATTGACCTCATCCTTCAGTCTGCCTTCACAGGACTGATCAGCACACTGGTCGGAGTAATCAACAAACTTCCCGATGAGAAACTTCTTACCCTTGCACGGGCAGGGCTGCTGCACTTTCTGAATTTCGATCGTCTATTCTCCGGTCTTCCTCCAAAAGATGCCATCGAGCAAAAAGCAAGCTCCATCGACAACATAGCAGCCCAATCCGGGTATAACGAGGCTGTGAGAAAAACACTTCAATTTAGCCACGAGAGCCTGGTAGAGATTGTGACCCAGTCAGAGCTGCATCCCCTGGCCCAGATCCTGCAAACTTCAAACGCAATTGTATCCTATATGGAAAGTGGAGTCGTCGCGATCGGGGACAAGATCGAGCAAACCAAAGGAAAGCATAATGTGGAAACCTCCTTTACTAAGCTTGTGATCAAATCCAATCCAAAAGTTAATGCCACATGTCCGCTTCCCTTATTAAATGAAACTGCCGTAAATACCCTTACCAAGGCGATGGGATACGGTTATATCATTGAAAGGGAGAGACATATCAGAGCTGATATTCTCAAAAAATGCCCCTTTACAAACTGCTTGAGCAACCGAGCTACGGTGGTCTGCGAACATGCCGGATACAGTCCTGAATACCATGATACTAATCCCTACTGCACAGGCCTCGGCCCCTCGGTAAACGTAATCGAAGGTAAGGAATCCTCGAAGATGATTTCACGCTGCCTTAATGGATCCAAAACATTACTAAGCATCAACGAGGAGTTCTCGAAGTGAGGGGAGAGCTGAGTTTGCGAGAGCTGACTACACGGATCTTCCAATGAGCGGCACCTGGTTGCGGTTCCTTCGTCAAAGGTAGCCATGCTACCTCTTCCTCACAAACCAACAACCATCTACCACTCCTTGAAACCTCCGCGCTTAACGTCATCCCTCCCAAACTCAACTCTCCCCTCACCCTTTCCCTACTTAAGGTTCTCTTTACGTTTTTGGATTTTTGTCATGCCTTTACCGTTTATGACGGACTGTGTCAGAAGCCTAATCGCCTTTTCTCGGGCCGAACGTGGATTTCGTCATCTTCGGGCTTGACCCGGAGATCCACTCCAATTAGCAGCATGGATTCTCGCATCAAGCGCGAGAATGACGGGGATATCTTGTCATCCCCTGGCTTGACCAAAGGATGCAGCCCTGGCATCTGCATGTGTCCCCTGATCAATCGCAATGGGTTTTGGGGGTGATTCCGTGATTTTTGAATACTAATAAGGCACTGCCTTCTACATTCCGTTAGAATCTTATCGTAGGGTTTTTGGGAATTCTTTTTGGGTGTCTCTCTTCTTTGTGTGAATATGCTTCGTTTTTGGTTGTTTTTCAGTTTTCTTTTTTCTTTTACAGCTCCTCTTTTTTCGCTTGAGAGGGCATTGGACGCCGGGTGGAACCTGGTTTCTGTACCTGTTCATTCCGATACCGAAGTCTCGGGTTATCTCGATCAAAATCTCAACGGTACGGTTGTTAAGATCTGGACTTATGACGGGGGCTGGAAGAAATATGAGCCTGACGGCTCTTCCAATGGATTAACCCAGTTTCAAAAGAACCGTGGGTATTGGTTTCTTATGGATGCCAACGGGGGCACTCTCAGTCTTGATTCTTTAGTGCAAGCCAATGCTCTTGAGATCAACCTTCCTGGTTGGGCCCTGGTTTCGTTCAACCAAACTTCAAGCCTGAGTTATTCAGATGAAGTTTTGGGAGCTGAAAATATCGATGTTAACCATCAAGTCGAGAACATTCAAAAAGTCTGGGGATTTGGTAATAAAGCATGGAAATCCTATTCTCCAGGGAGCCTTTCAGGCACGCTTAGTAATGTGGAACCAGGCTTCGCTTATTGGTTCCTAATTCAAGACAGTGAGACATCCGTTGTAAGTCCTGGGTCACCCCTGTTAATCACACCAACTGGCTCCTCCGCTGAAGCTGCCCTTGTTATAGGCGGAGCCACCACTTTGCTACCCCCTACTGAGTCACAGATTTCCGGCAGTCGTTCAAGGATTTCTCTGAGCCGGTTCTCCACACAATCTTCAGCCTCTACCAATGTACTGAGTGATGCAACCTGTAATGATCTTTCGGACATTGGCAAGATCATTGGCCGAGCCCACGCATTTTCTCTAAACGGTAGGATCTTAAACGATTTAGAAGGAGCCCCCGTAACCTGTAATTTTGACTCCCAGGGGAACCTGCTACCTGTAAGCTACTCGATCACGTTTACCTCCGCCCAGGAGTCCTATCTTCGTTCTAATACATTTGATTCTGAGAACCTGGTCGTCTCAGTGAACCTTTATTCAGGACAGGAACTGAAGTCTGTCTTGCCTGAACAACTTCTCCAAAGCCTTGAAGGAACCAGCTCGGGAGCTATCAACGCCACGATTTCAGAATCCTCCACCCTCTCCGTCGCTCTTCTGGGTCTCGAAATCGCCAATAAACTTGGAATCCCGGAGGACCAGTTTAAACTTGGTGAAGAAAACGCGGGACTGGAGTCTCTAGATCCTCAAATCCTCTCGGTCATCCATCGAAATGAAGTCGACGTTAAGGGCTTTTCAGAGTTAGCCCTTTCCGCTGTTACAAGTTCGATCTCACCCTTAAAGTCTCTTGCTGAGAAGATCCGTGAAATCAATGACCCCTCTTCTCTTTCAGATTTCAATCGATTTATCTCCAGAACTGATGAACTTGCCCGAATTCTCACAGGTATTTCCCCCGATTCTACGGTTCAGAACTTTCAGGATGCACTTGAGAGAGCAAAAAATCTTTCGTCTCGCTGCTCTGTTCTTCTCGCAAGAAAAAAGTCAGCCATACAAAATGGAATTCTACAGGCAATCGAGGAATTACAAATCCAGAACCTTGTACAAGATTTACTCTACGGAGACGGCACTGAAGATACTTTGATTGATGTTGTAGATGTCGTGACAGAGTCTCTATCCCTTGCTGAGTCCACCACAGGCAGCCAGGGAATTGAAGAGCAAACCCTATCCCGGTTCAGGGAAGTTATCACAACCGTTAGCGCTAATCTTGAGAGTCTAAAGGGATCAACGGCTACCTCTGAGGGCTTAAGGGTCATCTCCAAGGCAGTGGCCTTTCCCGATGAACTCGTCAAAGATTTAGCCTCAAATAAGGTCGCGGCACGGAACCTCGCCTCAATCCTTGGAAAGGCCTCCACTGCTCTCAATAAAGCTCAAGAGAAGGAGAGCTCAAGCTCAATCAAGTTTTTGGAAGATTTAGATGATACTGTCTCAGCCCTTGATGGCTCCGCTGAACTCCTCGACACACTGCTCAAAAACGCGCCTGATACAGATACCGTCTCAGAAATACTCTCTGGGGCTGTCGAAGCATCGAGTCAGAATACGGCTGCTTCTGAACAGATCTTTTCAAAGATCAGCGCACTGAAAGGCGAAGTTGAATCCTCAGGTGAAATTGAAGTTGATTTCGCCTCAATCATGGAAAAGAGCATTGGCAAGGTCAAAGATTTGGGGAATCTAGCCCGGAATCTAGCCAAAAATTCACAGAACGCGTCTGATGCTCTTGCGGTGCTCGGACAGATAGCAAGTGTTTTAAGTACAAGCCAACTTGACTCCCTGTTATCTGATGAGAAACTCGACAAGGACTTCGGACTCAAGGGGCGTCTGTATGTAAGTGCTGGACGGGCTCAAAAAATTGAATACGAGGGAAGTTCCGCTAGCATTAGTCTTGATGCCAGAAACAGCTTCGATCCGATTGGTCAGGCCCTTAGCTTCCAGTGGTATGAAATAGTTGATGGAAGCGAGGTTCCCCTTGAATCGGCGACCCAGGCTCTTTCCGTCGTAGGTGTGAGCCCACTTTCCGGAAGAGAGGAGCGCTCATACCTGGTTAAAGTTCAAAGCCCTGATGGACGAGAAAGTAGTGCTTCCGTAATTTACCGATTTCTACCAGATTTAGAGCCGATCATTATTGCTCCTCGTTTCTTGTTTGTAAGGGCTCTAGCTGGCGTTAAACTGAGTGCCCGTGACTCCTTTGATCCCAAATCAGGGAACTCCGGGAACCTTTCCTTTCTTTGGAGTTTCGAGAATTCGGCCGTACAGATAAATTCGCCTGATTCTCACTCCACACAGGTGAGTTTCACCAGACCCGGTGTCTATGATGGCCTTCTTAAACTAAGTAAAAGTCAATCTAACTTTGCTACCCAGGCTATACGGATTCGAGCCAGGGGAACGCAGCCTCCTGTTGCGGATACAGGTTTCCCAATGGTCCTCAATCAACCCGGCCTGGTTCAGACTGGAGGACTCCTACTCAATAACTACAGCTATTCACTTGAGACAGGGCTTGAAAATGGACTTAGCTATGAGTGGGAACCAAGATCCTATTTCTCAGAAGAAATTGGGAGGAATTACCAGGCCCGTCATCCACAACTGACACTATCTGAGCCAGGCTCTTACACCGTTACGCTCACTGTGCGAGAAAATTCACTTTCAAGGCAGGATGAATTAAGGATTGTTATCCAGCCTGGAAGATCTCCCTATACTTTTGCGGGAAGAGATCAGGTTGTCCGACTTACGAACTCCACTATTACACTCACGCTCGATGGCAGTTCATCCTTTTCTTACACCACAGACACACCCGGTTATCTCTGGAGTGGACCGCTCTCCTTTCTCGATTCTAGTCAGACCAGTCCTGTAGCGATTGTTGAAATTGATCCCCTGGATTTTCCAGATCGATCCTTGCTGAGGTTCCATCTAGAAGTTTCAGATGCCGCAGGTTCCAGTACAGACTCCATGCTCCTTGCTGTCTTACCCACTACCAGGCCCCCTCTCATTGTTGTGGATCAATTCCCCAGAAGAGCAAGCTACTTTCCAGGCGAGATTATCACCCTGGATGCTTCCTTCTCATTCTCAGAGACAGGCTCTGATTTGGTCTACCAATGGGCAAACCTCTCCAACCTCACCCTCTTAAGTGATAGCACTTCCATCCAAACATCCCTGGTGATCGTACAAATACCACAGGTAAGTCAGCCCACCTTACTGCGAATGAAACTCACCGTTACTGACCAGAATTCTAAGAGTGCAAGCCAGGAGATTGAATTTCGAGCCAAGCCTCAAATTCTTCCTCCTGTCGCCCATGTACAGCCGGCTACAGTACTTCTAGAGGATGCTGATATCCCAATCTCTGTCACTCTTGATGCAAGTGGCTCCTTCTCTAGAGGGGGAGGGTCCCTGAGCTACACCTGGAATGTGGACACGAACAAGATCTCTGTTCTGAGTTCGACCCAGAGTTCTACTACCCTTGAAGTATTGGCCCCCTCTGGCAGCGGAGATGGAGGTAGCTATATTGAGTTAATCGTGACAGATACCCTTGGCAATTCATCTACCAGAAGCGTATTGGTACTGATCAAATCAAAGGCTCAAAGCATCACACCAGTAGAGCTCGACGCTTTTTTCAAGCGCAGCTTCTCTACTGTATCCTTCAGAGAGAATCCTTTCCTCAATCCTTCAACAGGTTTCTATATCTTTGAGGTCGGGGGAAATTTCGAGGTCTTTGGATTTGCTAATGATCCAAACGCCGTCGCTCAACAAATTGAACTTAGCGCAAATTTATTGGAGTGGGATGATTCTTCTAACGCACCGGGCTCACTACATTCCACACTTACGATTTCTGACTCTTCAAGTTTTAATACGAGAACACAGTTTCACATACAAGGCACACTGCCAGCCCCGGGTAAATATGCTCTCACAATTCAAGCCACAGGACAGACTGATTCACTTGCAAACAACTCCCATACATTACGTTTTGAAGTCCCTGCTGACCAAACTCAGGAGGTAATCGCCAACTTCAAGATTCTCTCTGTTGAGAGTCTCTCTGGCGGATTGGAACTGATCCAGTCACAGAGTTTTGAGGGCAACTTTCTCGATGATTTTATCAGCATAGAGCTAGAAGCAGGATTTAGCGGGAGAAGCGAATTTCACCCCATGAAGTTTCTCTACTCCTATGCCTGGAATTCAGGTTCGGGGCCGTCACTCTTTTTTCAGGAAATCTCCAATTCCCATACCCAGGTTGTGATCCCCGTACCCGCCACAGAGACCGAATTAAGCCTCAGCGTTCAAGCTAAGGATCAAATCAGCTCTGAGTTAAGTCCGCCTGTAACGGTCACCCTTAGCCTATCAAGGGCAAGCCAGCTCCCCCCTGTAGCCGATGCTGGTCAATACCCCGAATTTCAAATACCCCCGGGACAGCAGACTATCGATGTCACACTAGACGGACTACCTAGTTTTAGTCCCGCAGGGAATCCCTTGAGCTTTCGTTGGACCTACCTTGGCAGTATTGCTGTATTTGGCAGTTCTGGACAGGCCGCACAACTCCCGGTTGTTATAGCCACGTTACCCGAGGGAGAATATCTCTTTGAGTTGAGAGTAGTTGATGTTGTCACCGGGCTAAGTGACACCACTTTCAGAACTATAGTTGTAAACCTCCCCCTTGCCTCAAATGTAAATTACGCAGTGGAGGGGGAATTGATTGCCCAGAGAATCTTTATTGAAGGAACTCAAGCTACAATTCAAGCCCAGTTCAATGTATTAAGATTGAATCCGCAAGCTCCCACTGTTGACACAAATAACATACGCTACTTTCTGGAGCTTGATGGAGCGCTACTCACACCAACTGAAAACGAAAGAGGTAGCACCTTTAGCATCAGCCGCCTGCTGGGTTTTGGAGAACACGAGGTCTTCGTCAATGCCTACTACGATTCCAATGAAGATAGACAGAACAACCCCGGTGAGTCCTCTTCATTCCAAAAAAGAATTTTGCTGAAGGTAATCCGCAACAGCCAACCCTTATCGGTTCAGTTGGAAATGCCAGGTGGAGGACAGCAACACTCAATCGTAGACTTACTTGATGGTGCTACTCGAAGTACTGACCTGACACCCACAGTACAAATACACAACCCAAACACCTCTGGGTCTTGGAGTCAGGTTCAATCCTGGACTCATGGAGTCAAAGTCCAGGTTCTGGACCCACAGACTCAACAACCCGTCTCCTTCCATTCATCAGGCACAACAACTTCAATCTTGGAGTATAGCCAGGCTCTGTCAGCAAGTACCTCCACCGTATCTTTCCCTATGAATCTGGCACTTGATCTGGGTGAATATATCCTAGATTTACAAGCTTTTAGCGAAGGGGATAGTTCTGAAATCATAATCGGAGAAGCACGACATCGAGTCTGGGTCAGACAGGTACCCAATCTACTTGAGAACACTCCGGGAATCCATAGTTTAGCTGTCCAGTGGCAAGAGGTTTCAGATGCTGACGCCTACAAAGTAACGGGCAAATACCTACAGACCTCCAATTCGAGTTTAATCATAACCACGACAGAGCTTTCTCACATCTTCCAAGATTTAGCGTTAGAGCCGTTTCAAATCACCGTTCATGCTCACTATCAGAATAGACCCCAATGGATCAATCAGGGCGATATTCCATTTTATGAGCCAGCCCTACTCAATATAAGAACCGCACTTAGAGGAGAAAATGAACCCCCCAATGCTAAGGATGACTATGTCATATTTGAACCAGGGCAGCCAGTTGATATTGATCTAATTAGACTACATCCCGATTTAGATTTGAGCTCACTCAGCCTTGGCATTGTCACCAGTCCTACTCATGGGCAATTAGTGCAACTCCCTTCAGGCTATAGATATATTCCCAACTCACAGGAGCAAACGTCTGACAGTTTCATATATTCATTCTCTGATAGTAATTCTCCAAATCTTACTGCTAAATTTCAATTAATCCCTCTTAAGACCGTATGGAATCATTCCTGGGGAGGTAGTGGCTGGGACAGAGCAAATTCAATTGTTCAGACCCTTGATGATGGCTACGCTATTGCTGGATTCAGTAAATCCAATAATATCGATGTAAGTGGAAATCATGGTTCTTCTGATTACTGGGTGATCAATGTTTCACCAAATGGAAATCTATTGTGGCAAAAGAGCTATGGGGGCTCTGATATTGACGAAGCAACTAGTCTTATCCAAACTGACAGCGGTACCTATGCGGCGGTCGGATTTAGTTGGTCACGGAACGGCGATTTCAGCACTCGTCTTGGTGGAATTGAAGGTTGGCTTTTGAATCTAGACACCAATGGGGAAATAGTGGGTAAAAGGATCTTTGGTGGTTGGGATGATGACTGGTCCAACTCAATAATTAAGACATCTGATGGTGGGTTAGCTATTGCTGGCACTACTTTTTCAAACGACCTTGGTGTTGCAGCACATGGGCATGCCGATTTTTGGGTTGTCAAACTAAATTCTGAAGGTATACAAGAATGGCAGAGAACATATGGTGGTAGTGATGCCGATAGAGCCAAATCCATTGTTCAAACCCCCGATGGCGGCTATGCAGTCGCCGGTTCCACCCTGTCAATTGATGGAGATGTTAGCGAAAACCACGGGTCTTCTGATTATTGGATAGTAAGACTTGATAGTGATGGTAATCTCCAGTGGCAAAAGTCCTTTGGTGGCACAGGGTGGGACACTGCGAATGCTATCATAAATATCAATTCTGGAGGATTTGCTATTGCAGGTCATAGCCCTTCTGAAAGAACCTCTCAAGGTGATGGAGATGAAGACTATTTGATAGTTGTTATAGACTCAAACGGAGATTTAGTGTGGCAGGAAAGATTCGGTGGTTCCTTAGATGAATGGGCCCATTCTATAGTCCAGAGTAATGATGGTGGGCTCTTAGTCATTGGAGGCAGCCTTTCAAACAATGGAGATGTCACATTAAATAGAGGAGATCAAGATTGGTGGTTAATAAAGCTCGACGAAACAGGAAAATTATTATGGCAAAGGAGCTTCGGCGGATCTGGGACTGATGAAGCCTTCTCTATGGTTTTAACCAGAGACGGTGGGATTGCAATCGCCGGAAAGAGTCATTCATCAGATTGGGACTTAAAACAAAATCATGGCAGCTCGGATTATTGGGTTCTAAAACTCTACGAAGGACCAAATTCAGATCCGGTTAGTTATCCTGTAAGTACTTCGCTCCTACAAGACTCCACAAATTCGGTAGATGTACTCTCTCATTCGACAGACAGTGACGGGGATATCCTATACGTTTCCCTTCTTACCCAGCCCTCCAACGGTTCTGCTACATTGACAACAGATTACAAGATTCAGTACACACCGACTTCCGATTTCAGCGGTTCAGACTCCCTCACTTACAAAGTCCTAGATGGCAAGGGTGGAGAAACCGATATTCTCCAGCTTAGCTTGTTCATAGGCATCAATCCACCTGGGCCACCAGTAGCCAATGATGACTATGTCATATTTGAGCCTGGGCAATATGTAGATTTCGATGTTTTAGCAAATGATGTTGATGTGGATTCGGTCAGTATCTCAACAATTACAAGCACTGCTTATGGAAGCCTGGTAGGTATTCCATCTGGATTCAGATATACACCGAATTCCAATGTTCAATTTAGTGACCAATTCATTTATTCTATTTCAAATAACAGTGGTGCCAGTACTACAGCATCTGTGATTTTGAGCCCGGTAGTGACGGTATGGAGCCGGACTTTTGGGGGTAGTTTAAACGAAAACACCATTTCATATATCCCAACCAGCTATGGAGGATATGCCGTGACTGGGCACAGCCAATCAAGCAATGGTGATGTAAGCGCAAATAACGGTGGTTGGGATCAGTGGATAATAAAATTAGATGCTATCGGCAACCTGATGTGGGAGAAGAACTTTGGCGGCAGTGAACTAGAAGTAAGTACAACCATACTAGAAACCTCAGATGGTAACTATATTGTTGCTGGTTCTAGCGGTTCCTCAAATGGGGATGTAAGTGAAAACAGCGGCGGCATAGATTTCTGGATCCTTAAGTTGGATGCTAGCGGCAATCTTATCTGGGAAAAGAGTTTCGGGGGAAGTGCAGATGAATATGCCGAATCCGCGACTCTAACAGCTGATGGCGGCTATGCCATAGCTGGTTACAGCCTATCGAGCAACGGAGATTTGAACAGTAACAATGGATTGGCTGACTATTGGATTATTAAGCTCAATTCAAATGGAGAACTTGTATGGCAGAAGAGCTTTGGTGGAAGTGGTAATGATTATGGACAATCCATCACTCTCTTAGCTGATGGAGGCTTTGCCGTAACGGGTCATAGTCAATCTAATG
>CAZIKF010000007.1:25662-29900 GCA_964539825.1 uncultured bacterium | reverse complement strand
CAATGGTGATGTAAGTATAAACCAGGGACAGAAGGACTACTGGGTTATCAGGTTAAATGTAACTGGCGACCTCATGTGGGAAAAGAGTTTTGGAGGCAGTGGTGATGACCGTGGTTACTCTATTGCAGCGCTTGATAATGGCGGTTTTGTATTTAGTGGTTATAGTGGTTCCAGTAACGGAGACATCAGTGGGAATCATGGAGCTACCGATTTCTGGCTAGTAAAGTTCAATGTTGGGAGTAATTCAGCTCCTATTGATTCTGCCACCAGTGCTGTTCTAGACAGGGACACCAGCGTCTTGATAGATGTACTTTCAAATGCCTCGGATAGTGATGGTGATAATCTCTATACTATCCTCCTCACCCAACCTTCCAATGGATCTGCTGCCCTAACTACCAATTACAAAATACAATACACCCCCAATACTGGATTCGCCGGTTCAGATTCACTAGCATATAAAGTGCTAGATGCAAAGGGTGGAGAGACTGAGTCTCTGACCCTTAGCCTAACTGTTATACCTCGTCCTCCTTCCCCCCAGGACATATCAGTCATTGGATTCAAGGGTGGCATTTCCGTTGGCTGGTCTGTTGTTACTCAGGCCCAGGGTTATAGAATCTACTCTGCCGCACCTGGGACTCTTTCCACGAGTTCTTCCTTTCAATCCACGTCTTCCCCGCCTTCTCTCTTTACCAGCTTTAACTCCGATCAGCTTGTTAGCTTTGCTGTCACCTCCCTTGAGAACCAGGTTGAAAGTACCTTCTCTCAAGTTGTCAGCACCCGTCCCATCCTTGCTCCGGTTTCGTCTTTTTCCATTGTGGATCAGACTGTTGGACTGGCGGTCAATTCCACGTTTGCTATCACCTTTGATGAACCGATCTTGCAGATTAATGGGAGTGCCATAACCAATCCCAC
This sequence comes from uncultured bacterium, assembly GCA_964539825.1. Taxonomy (GTDB): domain Bacteria; phylum Muiribacteriota; class UBA6191; order UBA6191; family UBA6191; genus CAZIKF01. Next base: position 28,988 of record CAZIKF010000007.1, on the reverse strand, counting down.
GGACCTGGTTGCGATCTCTGACAGCACGGGTTCGTATATCTCGCTTACTGCCACCCTTCAACAGACGCCTCCGGGCATCATCATCACTCCACTGGAGGATCTGAAAGTTGCCACAGATTACTTCCTGACTCTTTCTGCTATAGAAAACGCTCCTGGGTTTGAGACTGGATTTGAAGAGGTTCAATTTCGAACTTGCGAGGGTTATTCAGTCCTTCGAATTGCCGGGGCCTGCCATGGTTATACAGTTGGCTCAAACATTAATCACTGGAACCTGGCCGCAGATAATCAATATGGTACGGTGCTAGGCCATGAATTCTCCCTTGTGGTTCCTGAGGCTGAAGCCAAGTGGGATTATTTACAACCCTCGGAACAAACCTATGATTTTGATGCTCTTGATACGATTCACCAGTTCTCCTTAGATAATGAACAAATCACCAAAGGTCATGCCCTGATCTGGCATTCTTCCATCCCTTCCTTTGTCACCAGTTCATCTGATGCAGGCACCCTGACTACGGCTCAGCTGAAAACCTGGATGGATACTTTCATCATCACCACCCTTGAGCGCTACCGAGGAAAAATTTTGCAGTGGGATGTGGTCAATGAAGCTTTCAATGATGACGGTACTTACCGAGACACACTCTTTTTCCAGATGCTCGGTGCGGACTTTATTCCCGATGCCTTTACATTTGCTAATACGGTGGACCCAACCCTGAAACTTCTCTATAACGACTATGGAATAGAGACGGTCAACGCCAAATCTGATGCTCTCTACTCTTTGGCAAAACAAATGATAGAAAGCTCCATTCCCATTCATGGAATTGGGATGCAGATGCACCTCGTTGCCAGCGCCCCCATTGATTTTGAAAGTATGCAGGAGAATATTCAGCGGTTCGGGGATCTGGGGCTTGAGGTACAGGTCAGTGAGATGGATGTGCAGATCGCGGGTCTTTCAGGCACCACAGAGGAAAATCTTCAAACCCAGAAGGAGATTTATCGGCAGGTGGTTGGTACCTGTCGTGTGGAACCCAACTGTGACACGGTGATATTCTGGGGATTCACGGATAAATATTCTTGGATTGATGATGTGTATGGTCCCGATGACCCTCTTCTTTTTGATGAAAACTATCTATCCAAACCGGCTTTTGACGGGGTGACTCAGGCCTTGAAGGAAGGCTTGTCTATCAATGACTACGCTACATTGTTTTCTTTTGGGGGACTTCCTTTGAGTACTGAGGGTGCTGAGCCTTTGGATATCCTCAGCAATATCGGGTTCAAACTTGGCTACTCCGAAGAGCGCGCGGACCCGATCTGGACGGCATATCGCATCTTTGAGGTGGTTGAGAACGATATCGTTACCCACAGTACGCCAGGCTACACCATTGATGATCGAACGGTGGCAAGGATCAAAACTGGTGACTACACCAGTACGGGCTACCAGAGAGGACTCCTGGCTCCTAAATTCGGCATTGACAGCCGTTATGGTGAAGATGCTCTAAAAGAAGCCTATAAGATGTCCAACATTACTCCTCAGCTCTCCTATCTCAATACCCAGTTGATGACTGCTCTGGAGGAAAAAGTGGCTGAGGAGTTCGCGCAGGACTTTGAAGAGGTCTGGGTTATGACTGGCTCGATCTTTGATAGTGATATTGAGACTTTATCCAGCGGGGCTGGTGTTCAGGTTCCTGATTCCTTCTTCAAGATTGTGTCCGATATCGATAATGGATCTCCCAGGGTATTGGCCTTCCTGGTACATAAGGATAGCGATGATAAAACAAACCTGGCCCAGTATCTGGTACCGGTAGATGAAATTGAGAATTTAACCGGCCTCGACTTCTTCTGGAGACTTCCTGATGAACTTGAGAATTCTCTTGAGAAAACAGCGGCCACGGCGCTCTGGAGTTCGGTACCTTCCTCCCCCGGCAGCACCAATTCTACGGAATCCGAAGTCACTGAAACTGGTGATGACCTGGGAGGTTTTTACTACTTTGCCGGTCAACCCCAGGCAACCACTTCCACTGAAGCGCTTTTGATCCTCACCAATATTGGCTTCACCGTTGCCTATAACGAATCTCGTCAGAATCCCTCTTATGCCGTCTATAGACTTTTTAAAATAGTGGATCCTCTATCTCATGACCGCCCCTCAAGCTTCACTAAAGATAACCGTACCCAGGCTCAGGTTGTTCACGATGACTATACCAATTCAGGATATGACCGGGGTCATGTAGCGCCTAACTATGCAATTGACACCCGCTATGGGCAAACCGCCCAGGTTGAATCCTTTAAGATGTCTAATATTACTCCGCAGCTTCCCTACGTGAACCGTACGATTATCCGGCTGCTTGAAGAGAAAGTCGCCCAGGATTATGCCAATGATTTTCAACAGGTATGGGTGGTTACAGGAACCATCTTTGAGAACTCTGTGGAAACCATTGAATCAGGAGTTGAGATCCCTGACGCCTTCTACAAGTTAGTAGTGGACATCTATGAGGGCTCCCCCAGGCTGCTTGCCTTCATCATCCCCCACACAGCGGACAGTTCAGACCTTTCGCTCTATCTCACCACTGTAGATGAGGTGGAATCAAGAACCGGGCTGGACTTCTTCACAGAACTTGAAGATAGCTTAGAGAATACTCTTGAATCCACTTCCCCAGGTTCCTTGTGGTAGCCCTGTTTAAGGTCTTCCTGTACTTGATTCAAGATGAATAGGTGCCCCGGTTGTATTAGTCAAAAAACTCGTCTAGCTCGTTTGCTATGCGCTTGAGTGTAGCGCTTGGTATCTTTCTAAAGAGCAGGTCTCCGTATTCCTCTTTTGGATCCAGGGCGTGGCCCGCGGATGGAAAATACACGAACCTGAGATTTTCCTTCTTCCAGACATTTGTGTTTACGATCTGAACCGCTTTGGTGTGGAAGGCGGGTGTTTGATTATCTAACTCACCCTGCAGAAATAGAATCTTGTAATTCGCGTCTTTAACCAGCTTCGAGGGCCGGGATCTGCTTACTTCTTCCATCATCATGCCCTTGTCATAAAAAGCATCCATTAACATGAGATTAGAATAGTTTCCCGCATTGTACTCTGAGAGACTGACCGAGCTATCCTGATCAAGGTCCAGAATCTTTAGCTGTGCTTTTAGTGCCGTGGCGAGATCATCACCAGTGGAGAGTTCAGCCTTATCAATGACGAGGTCATGGTTTAAATCAAGAGCCCGAAAATAGGTTCTGTAGGCTCGGTGTACCGTCTGTTCATAGACCAGGGTTGGTACCTTTTCATTTGAGAATCCCATCAATGCTGCCCCGGAGATGAAAGACAGCTCTGAACCCACATATAA
>CAZIKF010000007.1:1878-25562 GCA_964539825.1 uncultured bacterium | reverse complement strand
AGAATCCCATCAATGCTGCCCCGGAGATGAAAGACAGCTCTGAACCCACATATAATGCCAGGCTCGTTCCCTGGGAATGCCCAAGAATAAAAACCTTCGCTTTTTTGAAACGCCTACGAGCCTCCTGTACGAAGAACTTGAGATCCTTGATGAAGTGACCCAGGGGATTTTTAGCAAAGAGCTTAAACTCCTTTGAATTCATATAGTTCGGATTCTTTCCAATCGTTTCCCTGACTTGAAATGAACGCTTATTGAACCTGAGGGTTGCGAATCCTTCAACCCGAATTGCCCGTGCGATATCTTTGTAGATCAGGTTTTCAGTCCCCGCAGGGAAGGATACCGAACTAAGATCCCCATCCGCGTTCTGAGGACCAGAACCATGAGCGAAGACTATAATTCTCTTCACATCATCCGCACCCACTCCCTGCGGTAACTCCAGGACCATATTCATCGGAAATCCATCGAAGCTTTTTACAACTTCAAAAGGTGATTCCTCAGTCCCTTGAGCGGCAGAAGACCAGGTACTAGAAAGGTAGAAAAAGATAAAAAAAGAAGATTTCAAAAACATGCCGCCATCATAGATAAGCCAGCAGGGAATTTCAAACGCTGTCATTGAGGTGTCATTCTGAATTCCAAATCGCGGTCCCAATGACGGTGAAGTGCCGCTCATTCATTGACTATTGAAGCCATCACTCCCTAATTAGGCTCAAAGGTTTGATGGAGGCGTCGAGTTTGAGGGAGATTGAGTCAAGCGCAGAGGTTTCGAGAAGTAGTAGCTGACGGTGGTTTGTGAAGAGGACGTGGCATAGTCACGTTCGATGAGGGAACCGCTGTCAGGTGGTGCTTCACGGAAGATCTGTGTAGCGAGCTCCTTCAAATTCGACGCATCCATCAAGGACAATTACTATGATCGTCCTTCATTTTCTGGATACCTTCTGCTTCAGTCCAATCTCCATTGATATCTACTTTTATATGCCAATGGGCTCCCATTCCTGACATGGGTATATCCGTTCTGCAGGTGACTTCCCAGAACTTCTCAATCCACCAGCGCTCCCTTCCCCCCATGATCTCGCTACGAATTTGACCGATGGTTTTGGAGCTTGAACTATAAGCCGTGACATAGGGATGATTATCCCCCTGGTCAACATGGCGAAAAAGTACTTCTTCGAAGAGATCATCCACCTCCTCACACGCTTGTGTCGAACATTGGCTCTGTAAAGACTCCGAGCCTCCCGAGGCCGGGGGATCACCAAGGACCTCGTTAAATGGGGACAAAACCGCCGGCTGATTTGAAAGCATCTGATTTGATGGACTGGTCAGGTGTGGGTGGGTAGAGCTCAGGGTTACCAGGGCTGGTGAGGATGGTAGAGTCGGGGTTAGTTGAGGAGATTTTTCCAGCAAGGATAGCGGACCTGAGTGATTCCATTGAATGCCTTGTGTCGTAATTCCGGTTAGATTCTTCACGGAGAGTCTCTCACGCAGCAGAAGGTCTTCGAATCCAATGGTGAGTCTGGCAGCACAATGAGAGGTGGAGGTAAGTACCAGAAGCAAAAGAGCGAGCCTACTGGACATAGGTCCTCCAATTCGGCTGGGAGATGTAGCGATAGTGCTTCTTGTAGTTTTGCGACTCTGTCGGATCGTAGACCGGGTCCCATTGAATTTTGGAGGAAGAAGCCAGTGGAGAATCTCCAATGCTCAATCCACCTGCGATCACACAACCCCGAACCTGGGCTCCTCCTACCAATTTCACCTCGCCTCCAAGCGCTACCAGGCAGGCTTCTACCGGTGCGATGGTTTGTACGTTTATGGAGCCACCCGTCTGAGCTGCGCAAATCAGGGAAAACGGAGCCGTTCCTGTATTCTCGATTCCTGCGGAAATGGTGACATCTCCCTTCACCATAATCACCCCGCCACCCTTCGTAGAAATTCTCAGGGGACGGTCAATGTTCAGGTTTCCTTCAATTTCAATGATACCAGGGATCTCCAAAGTGTCTTGTGAAGAATCAAAGTGCAGCTCAAAAAGACTTTCAGCACTGTAGTTGATCCCTCCTGATCGCCTGCGCATAAATTCCGGTAATTCGCTATGACTGAGATCTCCGCTATATAACTCACGGCCCTGATCATCTTGAATTGAAAACGTGGATCCTGCTAGCGTCTCTCCTACTTTCGCGGACAACCCTCCCATCTTCAATCGATTCGATCCAAGAGAATTCATGGTGTCAGTAGGAATAGAACCTGGAGTTGGAAGAAGAACCTTGTTACCTTCTTCCCCCAAATCCACAAAGCGCAGGTTCAGGGCATTGTAAGTTTCTTGCACCACAGAAGACATTCTGGACTCGTACCTGGAATATCCAACCGGTCGATTTCCGAATTGTTCTCGTAGTCTCTCTATCACCGCAAACTCCATATCTCCGGGCCAGGCAGCAGCCTCGTAATAGGTACCTTCATCAAGGTAGGGAAGCGGAGATGTAGCGCCGGTCAAGGTATTCGTCAATCCTTGAACCAGGGCGAACTTTCTTAGAGCCAGACCAAACAGTATGGTGGGACTTGGCTCAAATTCTGTTCCCAGGAGATTGATTCGTGAAGAGAGATCCAGGGACTCATCCCCTACCAATTTTAGAGCCTCCCTAAATTCTGGCTCGGTAAGTTCAGGATGAAAGCCATAAATGGAGGAATAATACTTCAGATATTCTTGGGAGAGCACACCATCAGGCTCGACTTCAAAGAGTGCGGTTTCGCTCGATAGGCCACTATCCATCAAATTGGCATCATCCCTGCCATGACTGGCGGAAAAATTCCAGCCCATTCCACCCAGGTACACCCAGCCTTGTTCATCAAAGAACGCACTGGCTGAAGTCAGGGATAAGGAGCGAAGTGAGGAAGTTCGTCCATGGTTCAGGTTTAGTTTGCTTCGTTGAGCGGGAACAGGTAGGGATTCGGGCCAATCATTGAGCTCTCCAATCCCGGTCTTGGAGCGTAAGAACAAGGTGAATTTCCCAAGAACTCCTGGAAGGAGATTCACGAAACGAGATTCTCTGAAGCGAACCACCGTGCTAGGTGAGTTACCCACCACTGCCTTCGCATTGAGCATGAAGAAAAAGCTACCTTCGTAGATATCGGGTTTAATTCCATCTCCAGACTCTATGAAAAAGGGTTTGAGTGCTGACATACCAATCGATACTTTAAGACTGGAGGATGAGTCCACCTGCTCGGCTTCTTCAAGGACTTCGTTCATCTCTGCGAGCATCGATGTTGGGAATGCGATATCGGCACCTGTTTTCAGGGGCATATCATTGGAGTCCAGGATCTGCTCCGTAATGAATTTTAAGTGCTCCGGTGCCTTCATGCGTTTTGGAAAGGTTGCCGGATCTGGATCATTGAGAAAGTCTATGGTCTCTTCGAGGTGCTGGCCGGCAATCTCAGCGGCGGAACTGGCCAGGTGATAGGCCTGTTCCTTGTTCGCGATATGAATCACATTTTTCATATGCTGGCTGGATACAAAGAGCATAGAGATTCCCAGTACAGCAGCAATTGCTAGAATTGCCACGACAAGTGGAATCACGAAGCCTCGACGTTTCAAGTTGCGGGACCCTCCAAAACTCTTTGAAAGACCAAACTTCTCTCCTGGCCATTGATGGGACTTTTCCAGCTCACTGTAACTATGAGCAACCAGAACTGGGCTGGAGAATCCGAAAAGCTCTTTTTTAGTATCTTCAGGGTTCTCTGGTACTCCTGTTGAGTCTCTTCAAGATCAAGTTGTTCAAGGGATAACGGACCTGGCAGAGATTTATCTGGGACAGTACCAGTTTCATAGAAAACTGTAGAGTCCTGGGACTCCAGCACTGTCAAATACGAATTTGCCAGCGTCAAAGCAGTGGTGACATGCCTGGATGAAGCGGTGAATTTTGCGGAGCCAGAAAATAGGCCGTATATTGGAATCGCCAGGACTCCAATAATTGCCATTGCTATGACAACTTCAATCAAGGATAGACCTTTGCGGGTCTGTGGGAATCTCACCTTCTCAAATCCTCGTACCAGTTCTTCAGTTGCCTGGCTCAAGTCAATGGTAAGCGCTCCAGCGTCCAATGGCTCCGCCAGCAGGCTGGGTTACATCTGTCCACCCCGGAGAACGATCAGATGAGCAATGCGCGACGATGATATCGATGACATAAACTTCCTGGCTATCCTGTGCCGGGCCATTTCCATAGTGATAAGCGATAGCGTCCATGGAGGGATCACCGACATTTCCCCGCTTCCAGTTAAATCCAAACCGCGGATCCATTGCCTGGAGACGGCGAACAGCCTCTTCCATAAACTGCCAATTCCCCCCTTCTTTTTGACAGGAATTCTCAAGCATATCAGGGCGCTCTGCGGCCAATTGCCTGACGATTCCATACCCATCGGGCAAAGGCATTTGGCCACCGCCTCCCCCTGTTCCAGAACCGCCACTCGAACCTCTCCCTCCTGTGGTCCCGCCACCACCATCTCCAGAGACCCCTGGTGCTGGACCAAGATACCCAGCACCCCAACTGGGATTAGAGCTCCCCACCCCCACAATCACATCATAGCGGGCTCCATCTACATCAATTTTATCTTTGGGTCCAGGATAACCTGCCCGTCCATGAATAACCGCTCTTGAGGAAAACCCTTTGGAAGCCACACATGCCGCTAATTGGTTCAAAGATCCCGGTGCTGCTTTAAGCCCGGCCTGGCAGGCTTTGATCGCACCTCGTTTGGAGGCGCTGTCAAGTCCATCTCCTCCTGGTGAGGGAGGAAATAAAACACTGCTCATCACCGTATCAATCTTCCAGGCTGGATTGGAACCTCCGGCTCCACGGATCACATCATAGACAATCCCATTCACCGTGATTTTATCTTTTCCCCCGGGCCAACCAGGACGGTTGGGATTGGTGATTTTGGCCTGGTAACCCAGCTTGACTAGTTTTGCCACAAGGGGTTTAAGAGATTTTGGCCTGGGTGGAAGACCTCTCCAACTTTTTCTAACATCTGCTTCGATTTTCCCTGTATTTGGTTTTTGACCTGGAGTAGGGGATCCTCCTGCTCCACCTCCAGTGTTGGAGCCGCCACCACCAGAACCGCCGCTGCCCCCTGGTGAGCCCATTTCTACAAATCGAATTCCCCAGGCAGGGTCAGAGCCTCCCGCACCAACAATTACATCGTAGATACGTCCATTGACCGTAATCTTATCCTTTCCACCAGGCCATCCGGGACGGTTCGGATTTGTAATGTTTGCGGCATAGCCAGATCCTTTGAGTTTCTCAACGAGTGGCTTCAACGATGCAGGAACCGGCGGAAGACCGCTAAAACCATCCCGAATACTACGCTCAATCGAAGGATTTGCGCTTAGTGGAACCACCAGGATTAATAGAAGCCCTACCAGATTCAATGGTAAATAGCGGAATTTGGATAGACCAATCATGTTTCCTCCTCACTCTACTCTTCAGAGATTCTACTCCGATAGAAGGGGATCTGCTATTCCGGCTTCTTGAAAGCCTTGTGATCTGAGCTTGCAAGCGGGGCATTTTCCACAGGGTGGAAACTCACCTTCGTAACAGGTGTGAGATTGCCCCAGAGCCTCCAGGGCTCCTTCTTTGATTGCCAGATGAATAGAGTCAGATTTTGTGAGCCACATCAACGGGGTATGGATTCTAAATTTAGCTTCCATCCCAAGGCTGAGCGTCTCCTGCAATGCTTTGATGGTTTCATCTCTGCAATCCGGATAGCCCGAGTAATCCGTTTGACAGACCCCGGTCACAAGATCATGAATCCCTCTTTGATAAGCAAAGGCCGCGGCGACGGTTAGAAAATAGAGATTTCTTCCCGGAACAAAGGTATTGGGAAGTTCATCTTTCTTACCCATATCCTTGATCTTGATGTCATCTGTGAGGGCGTTTCCGCCAATCTGGTTGAAGATGGAGGTTTCCAGGATTACATGCTCTACTTCAGCCATTGAACAAATTTTAAATGCTGATTCTAATTCACGAGTATGTCGTTGCCCGTAGTCAAAACTAAGGGCCACAAGGTTGAAGAAACGGTTTTTTGCCCAATAGAGACAGGTGGTGGAATCTTGTCCCCCGGAGAATAGGATTAGAGCCGAGGACCCCTGTTGAATCTGCACATCATACCTCCATGAAAATTCCGCGACCGGGCTCTTCTTCAATTTGCAGAAATCCCAGGGGAAGTTGTTTGGGGGTCTTTTCTAATATCCATGTGGCCAGATCTTCGAGATTTGAAAGGTCTTCCCCCTCTATGGAGGAAAGATTCCTATGATCGAGCCGCTGATAACAGGGGCGAAACAATTCCTTTATCCTGGCGAAATCCATGGTCCAACCCTTGGCTTGATCCAGCTCGGTCTCAATACCCAATCGCAGGTATAGAGATCGGCCTTCATAGCTATGTCGGTTTGCCAGAGCGCATTCCAATTCGAAGTCTTTATACCCCTGGTAATGATCTTCCCCTTTATAACCGCAGCCAGAGTAGGAGGTTTCCCACACCTCAACTCCTTCCATACCCATTTTCATTTCCTCGCCACGATTGAAAAGACATGCTGCCAGATTTTCCGCAGTTGGATTTTCCAGTCCGGATATTTCGTTGAGAAGACGTCTTTGGTAGGGCTGCAGTAGTTCTCGAACCAGGCCATGAAATCTGGCCAACTGGGATAACGAATTTGTTTCTTCTAGCAGTTCAATCTCAAACTTGATTCGAAATCTATGCCCATGGAGCCTTCGACATTTGTGCGTTTCCTCAACATTGGGGAGAAAATGAGCGGCAGAAAGGAAGAACCAGCCTCCCAGGCCCGTCAGGTTACGTTGAGGCTCCCACCACCAATATCCTTCACTGGTTTTCCTCTCCAGCCTGGTGACTCCCAGGGGTGCCAGATCATCTCGAATTCTCTCCACCTCCGGGAAATGGGGATAACTCTGTTCAAACTCCCTCCAAAGCTCCAAAAGTACACTGGAAAGCTCTTCGCCAGACCCGAGCCCCTTATTTAGAGCATAGGACTTCAGGTATCGGAAAGATTCAAGATTATAGAGATTCATACACCCCTTGCGTCCGCGCCCCATAGATATTTATGAAGCTGTATCTGAAATCTAACACCAAGTTTTTCCTCTAGAATCCACTGAGCCAACTTAAGCGCGTCCATCTCTCCATGTACGGGCGAGAACAAAATTTGCTCTGGATTCAAATCAAAATTGCGAATCGTTTCACACGCCCAGTTAAAATCCTCACGATGGAGCAAAACAAACTTAAACTCATCCTTTGCCCTTGTATTCTTGAGATTCTGAGCAAGATTACGCTTTTGCATACCTGAGCCGGGACATTTTACATCAATGATGCGCGTCACCTCACCTGGCACTTCCTCAAGAGAAACATGTCCGCCGGTTTCCAATAATACTTCGAACCCCTTCTCAACGAGTAACTTCAGGAATTCATGGATACTTTTCTGTTCCATGGGTTCGCCGCCGGTCACTTCAACCAGGTTGATTCCCTGCTCCTCAATCCTGGAAATGATGGCATCAAAGGAAAGGGGCTCACCATCGTAAAACGCATCCGGCGTATCGCACCAGGAGCAGCGCAAACCACAACCAGTGGTTCTCACAAAGACGCAGGGTCGCCCCATATGTGAGGATTCACCCTGAATCGAGGAATAAATCTCGTGAATTCTAAGAGTTTGCTCGCTCGTGGACAGCATGGTCCTCTCCGAAAACTTCCGCGCTGAAAACGAATAGATTCACAGTCGGGTCCAGGTAGGAATCCGCTCTCAGACCGGCCTTATGTTCAGCACAATAAGACCAGAATTCCTCAAGACTCCAGCCAGTGTCTGCAGCGACCTGGGGTAAAAGAACTCCCTTATGACTCCCCTTTTCAACCACAATCCCATGCTGACCCAAAATGGCCTGATCATATTTCTGAACTCGCTCAACAGGTGAAAGCACCGAAATTTCAATCTGAATGTCAGCCAGTTCCTGGAGGGTTACCGGTCTCAGAACAAACCGGGAATCTCGGGAACTCGCCACGGCAAACTCAGCGACCGTATGCCACAGCGGTGTTGCTGACTCAAAACAACCAATACAACCTCGAAGATCCTTACCACGGTGCAAACTAACAAAGACTCCGAAGCCCTTTTCAAGAAGAACTTCCTCGACAGGCACTTCCAGGTCGATCGCAGAACCAGCAAGGGATAGTTCCAGTGTTTTGCGCGCAATCTCTAACAATTTCATGCGCTGAGATGGATTTAGCATTGTTTTTGTAGACATGGATCTCCTTCCTCCAGCAATAACCAGTATAATTTCCTAAGGAACCTGAACTCAAATTTGGGATTTTTTCAATATGATTCTTCTTGTAACTTCACGCCTCCTGCTATTGTTTGGCCTCTGCCTGACCTTGTTCTCCAATCCTGAAAACGAGGGTAATTCTTCTCAAAAGGACCAATCCATACCCGTCTGGGATTCTCCCGGAAACGTGATGGAATCCGTCTGGAACCGTTTTGTAAATCCAGTTTATGAGAGCATTTACCAAAATGTCTATAGACAGGAAATGATTCGCGTCTTGAATGTCGCAGGTATCGATACAAATCGACTCAATGAAAAGCAGCTTTCTCAAATTCAAACTTATGAACAAATGAAAGTCCCGTATTCCACAGAGCCCTATGAATGTTCCAAACGCGATGGTTCTATTGAGTATTCCGTTTTAATTGCCTCAGGAACAGGTTCTAAACAATTCCATAAACGACTCTATCAAAAGGGGGATCGTTCAAACTCCGGTGATGATCTGACCGCAATCATTAACTACGCACTCTCTCGGCCCTATTGCAAGGCAGTGATGAGCTTTCGCTATGATGATCGTAAAACCCTCAATATAATTTCAAATCGACTCCTGGATTCTCTTCAAGAGCTGAGATCAAGCACTAAAACTGAGACGGTCCTTCTGTTTGGAATCAGTGCTGGCGGAATCATCCTCTCAGATATAGCCGCAAGAATTCCAAAGGGGATTTCCTCAGAAATATTCACCCTTGCCGCACCCCTGAGAGGCTATGACCTGAATAGATTTGGTGATCTTCTTATCGAAGAATACGCTCCCTTACAGGTTTATGGAAAACACGGATTCTATCGTCAGATTGGACTCGGGATCGCACCCTATCAAAGACCAGGAAACAAGGTAAATGTTACCCATCACAAGGAAGGGAAGTCAGCCCGTCACCTGATTTCCTACTGCGGCCAGTTCACTGGATTTTGTAATTCTTTGAAAATTCAAAGCAATAACGTTCCCGGATCCTCGGAATTTTATTCAAAAGGCGATCTGCAAATCGAACGAATGGCTCGCAAAATTCTATCTTGCTGGTAAAATCCATTTTATGGATTGGATGATATACGGAGCCAATGGATATACGGGCGAACTCATCGCAAGGGTTGCTGTAGCCCGAGGGCTTCGTCCAATTCTCGCAGGTAGAAGCGAGAAGCCGGTTGAGGAACTAGCCCGGGCTCTCAATCTTCAATACAGAATTTTTTCTTGTGAAGATCCCCAGGAAATCGCAAAGTCTTTGCAGGACATATCGCTGGTATTACATTGTGCAGGGCCCTTTGTGCGTACCTATCGCCCCATGATTCAAGCATGTCTTGAGTCCCAGACACACTATCTGGATGTAACCGGTGAGATCCTTGTATTTGAAAACCTTTTACGTCGTAGTAAGGAATTTAAGCAGGCTGGAATTGTCGTCATGCCCGGAGTGGGATTTGATGTTTATCCCACTGACTGTCTGGCCGCTTCTTTGAAGAAAGAACTGCCAGACGCAACCCATCTGCGTCTTGGTTTCCAATCCCTGGGTCCGGTTGGACCCGGTTCACTCATCACGATGCTTCAGGGATTTTATGTTCGCTGCGCAATCCGCGAAGACGGGGAAATTCGACTCATTCCACCAGGCTCCAAGGTCCGATCTATCGCTTTTCAGGATAAGAAAGTCCTGGCCATGGCTATACCCTGGGGAGATGTATCCACGGCTTATCACTCCACAAAAATTCCCAATATCGAGGTTTATATACCGGCTACACGTCTTAAGGTCCTGCTCATGCGTTTCATTGGATGGCTCAGCCCGGGCTTACTGGGCTCCATTGGAAACTTTCTGGAAGGGCTCATTCGAAAGCAGGTTAGCGGGCCTAAAGGATCTGTATTGGAAGAAAAGGGGGCTTTTCTTTACGGCGAAGTCCTCAACGCGGCTGGTAAGCGGGTAGAAAAGAAATACAAATGCCCCAATGTGTATTCGGTAACCGTCGATGCCGCCCTGATCTGTGTTAATGATGTATTGCAGGGTAAAGTCGAACCGGGAGCATGGACTCCCTCCAAAGCATTGGGAGACAATGCTCTACAGAGGCTAAAGGGGCTTGAGCCTCTACACCGTTGATCAAGTGGATTATCCACTTGTAGGATTACATCAAAAATCGTTCATAAAAGATGAATTGGGAAGGAACCTCTCGATTCCTTTGCTCATCTGCTATGAGCTTATTTTGGTCCTAAACCTGCAAACGGGTATAATGTTTGCCTTTCGGGATAGGAAAAAGCGGGAGCAATTCTTTTGTGGATTATAGCTTTGATCCTTTTGGGTCTTGTCATTGGAGCGGGGTTCGCGTTTGTAGCCTATGCTGACGCAGAAGAAAAGGAAGAATTAAAAGAGATCAAAGAGCTTGAGGAAACCACCCGTAAGAAAAAAACAGAGGCCGAAACCCCGGAAAAAAAGAAGGATCCCCATCCGCTTGAGATGACTCGAACCCTTGCCTCCAAGTTTGATCGATACGTCGAAGTCGTGGAGAAGAGGGTCAAGGACAACGAATACCTTACCAGGTTTCTGGTTTCCAAAGATAAGGTTGAATCAGACCTCAGAACCCTGTCTGTAGAGCGATTGCTGCTGATTGTTAAGAAGTTTGATCCCATTTTGCTTGAATACGGCTTAATGTTGAATTCAGGATTTATGCGGCTCTATGAGGAGATTTCTCAACTTGCCTTTTCACTACCCAATTTACCCGAAAATATCTTCGCGCTTGAGCGCAGAACTGCGATATTTGGTGATTTTGAAGCCAGCATCACGCAGGTAGATGAAGAGTACGAAAAATTCATGGCAAGGGGGGTTCCCCTCTCCAAGATCAATCCACTACTTCGTGCGGGACTCAACACAGAACTTGCTCAATTGAGAGCCAAGGAAGAAGTTGGGAAGATCCTCGACTTCTATTATTCCCTTCGAATTTTTACCCTGTTTCATGGATTTCATGAAATTCATCAAGAGGAAATTGGTGTTGAAGTCCAGGAGTTGAAGAATTGTCTAGATCTGGGCAGGGAGGGTATTGGCGAAGAGCTGCTACGAAAAATTGAGTTTCATCAGAATCGACTTCTGGATTTTTTACAAACTCACCACACCTGGTACCACAGCCTCTATGAGGGTATAAGGCGCGGAATGGAGATGCTACAAGACCTTGAGGCTCTTTCCATCACGGAAAATGAGGAAATCATCGCCAGTTTTCATTCACAACTCCTTGAAGATATCCTCCCTGTTTGCAGTTCATTTTCCATTCCCCAGACCAAGGGTACCGTAGCTTATCGTGCGGGCTTCGACAAAGTTAAAGACACGGTCAGAGGTTCAGGCAGCCAGAAAACACTTTCGGTGGGACTTGTAGAGTCTTTGCAGGTTTACCTCGACGCCAGGCAGCGGGAGTCTGAAACTTTAATGACCTCACACCTGGTTGAACAGACCCTCAAAATTCTAGAGTCGTATGTTGAAAGGTTTTCAGGTTCGAGAAACCATGGGGTCTAGGAGACTAAATTTATTAGGTGATTGATCATGGATCCAATGTTCGTATTAATGGGGGGGATTATTGTAGTCGGAATCACGATGCTCGCCGCCGTAGGAGACTCTAAAATCTCAAACATGGATGATGAGGTACCCATCATTCCCCCAAAAGAACCTGAAAAATCCATGAAGGTCAAAATTAAGGAACACCCCCTCTATAGAATTAAGTCTCTGGCCGCTAATTTCAGCCGCCACATACAGGATTTTGAAAAGAGAATCCATGACAAGCCCTTGTTAGAGAAGATCATCGGGGCTGCTGACCAGGCTCAATCAAATCTTCGCGATATTCCAGTAGAGAAACTGTTGGAGCTCATAGAACCCTTCGACATGTCCCTGAAAAGTTATGGATTGGAACTAGAAGCGCATTTTCAAAATCTACATGAAGAAGTTGTGTGCCTGACCAATACACTAGCAAGTAATCCAGAAAGAGTTTTTATCCTCCGCGACTATACCCAGGTCTTCCAAGGTCTGGATAAGAAAATCCTGGGTATGAAGGCACAGTATGCGAAAAATCTTCCTAACAGGATTTCTACTGAGAAAGTCTACTCCATCATGCAATCCGGCAAAAACGCCGCTGTCCATGAGAATAAGGCCCGCGTAGAACTCGAAGGTGTGTGGGGATTTTTCTTCTCACTAAATACCTTCACGCTATTTGGGGATGTATCTAAGGTACGCTTAGGGGAAATTTCCAATGAGATCCAAGCCTTGCAGGAGTGCCTGGAGCAGGCTAAACAAAACCTGGATGAAGAGATCCTCAAGAAGACTGAATATCACCAACATCGCCTCGAGGATTTTCTAGAGAAGAATTATACTTTTCACTACAAGCTTTTCTACTCCATTTGCAAATTTCTCCAAACTACTCAAGAACTCAAAACGGTAAGATTTGGAGAAGAGGAAGACACGAAAGATAATCTTAGCTACCTTCAAACTGAAATCTTGCCCAACTGCGCCAAGTTCTCCGTACCCCAACGTGAAGGCTTGTCTGAACTTCGGCGTTACTTTGATAAGTTCAAGCGTTCCTATAAGGGGCCTCATGGTGAGTCCAAATTATCCGTAGGTCTGACTGAATCACTGAAGGTATATCTGGAAAGCAGGCTCGTCGATTCCAGGACCTTAGTCAATTCTGAGCTACCCCAACAGATCCTTCAGACAATTCAACTGCTTTTTGCGGATGAAGTCCGCGATGACTCCATACCAGGGGATTGACCAATGCCAAAAGTATATCTTCTTTTCAATCCAAAAAGCGGCATCCATCGAACTCGAATGCTCCTGGAGACTTCCCTGAAGATTCTCACCGACAAGAACATTGAAGTTGAGGTAGTGGAGACCGAATACCCAAGACATGCCTTTGATCTGGCCAGAACTCTTGATTTTAATGGATTTGAAGGACTCTGCGCCCTGGGTGGAGACGGTACCATGCATGAAATGGTCAACGGCCTCTTAAATCGAGAGGATTCCAAGAGAATTCCCCTTGGAATCCTGCCCGCGGGAACCGGAAATTCCTACCTATATGACCGCAATATGCTGGAACTATCTACCGTGGCTGAAAAAATTAGTGAACTCAATGTCCAGGATATTGACCTGCTGCAGGTTGATACGCAGGGCACCACCCATTACTCCTTCAATATAGTCGGTTGGGGCATGATGGCCCAGGGAAATGTTACCGCCGAGAAGCTACGATGGCTAGGTAAGCGCAGATATGATGCCGGGGCTCTATGGGAGATTGCCAAGCTTGATGCTTACCGGGCTAAGGTAAAGACCAATGGAGAGGTGTATGAATACGATATGCACTTTGTATTGGGAGCCAATACTATCCATACCGGAACCGGGATGAAAATGGCTCCTCGCGCGGTGCTCAATGACGGCTTGCTGGACCTTATCCTGGTACGAGCTGGCACTCGCCTGGATCTTCTAAAACTGTTTCCCCGTATCTTTAGCGGAGAGCATATCCATTCACCACTTCTTCAGTATCTACAAGTTAAAGAATTTGAGCTGGAAACCAAATCAGAAATGATCCTGAATCTCGATGGTGAAACCATTGGAACCACTCCCTGTAGAGTGAAAGTTCTACCAAATGATCTTCAGGTCTTGCTATAGGCAGAGCATACAATCTATGCTAAGTATAAGGTTCATTTGTTGTTGACTTTGGATCTAAGCCTATATAAGTAAGGAATTCAAGTCAGGATTGGGAGAACATGCATGTCCACTATTAACCTTCTCATAATTGAAGATAATCCGGGAGATGTTCGTCTACTTAAAGAAATGCTTGCCGCATCCAGTGAACACGGTGTACTCAGTAGACTTGAGATCGAAGTTGTAGACCGGCTTTCCGATGGCCTCCAAGTCCTGAATTCAAAGTCAATTGACATTTTGATTCTTGATCCAGGTCTGCCGGACAGTACGGGATTCGCTACCTATCAAGCAGTCAGGTCTTTGCATCCCGACCTTTCCATCATCATTGTAACAGGAAATCATGAACAGGATATCGGTCCTCAATTTGTAACCGCGGGGGCACAGGACTTTATCGTTAAGGGGTTAGCGGACCGCAGTATGATTATAGATACCGTTGTTTGTACTATTGAAAATGGACTGAAGCATGACCTGAATAAAGCCAAAGGTCGATTTCTTGCCATAACCAAAAAAAGTGAAGAAGAACGCCAAAACCCATGGATCGACTCCGCGCTGCACAATGAAGTTTTTAAAATCGCTTCCGATTTAGGCTGGACCTGCAGGAATATTGTAAGTCCTAACAGCGTTGTGGTTGATTTCGTAGTTTATAAAGAAGTCATCGGTGGAGATATTTCTCTTCTGCACCAGCAAGATCTGCAAAATCGCCCAGATGAAATGACCATAGAAGCGTTTTTGAAAACCCGGGATCCAAAAGAGATGGCAGAAGAAGAAGTCCAACATGATGAGGGAAAATAGTGCCGTTTAATCATTTGGAATCCGGTTTAACACTCCATGGATGGTGATCAAAATGGAAGGGATTTCTACACAACAAAGCCAGGGATCGATGCGTCGTCTGTACCGTGGATGGGCTGTACAGGCTGGTGCCTTTAGCCTATTACTCATCCTGACTCTCTTATGCATACCGCTCGTGAGTTTGAAAGCTGGGTCCGCATGGAATCCTTATTTTCTACGAGGATTGAGTCTCGCTTTGATCTGTAATGCCTTCTTTGGAAAACTCTTTCGATCCTGGGGCATCAATGGTGATCACGGGTATATGCCATTCATTTCTATCACTGATTTCCTACATAGTCTGATTTTATTCATTGTAGGATTTTCCGTAGTTCTCGCGTTAGTCATGCCCAGAACATAGAAAACCTGCTAAATCCTTACGAGGACCCTTCCAATTTGCTTTCCTGCCAGGATTTTCTCGATTTCAGCCGGGAGTTCCTCAAGTGTAACTTCCCGGCTCAGCCTATCAAGGTTCATAATCTTCCAATCGGTTGACAGCCTTAACCAGAGCCTCTTTCTTTTATCCATGGGATAGGTTCCAGACTCTACTCCAGCAAGGGTAACGCCCCTGAGTAAGAAGGGCATCAGACTGATATCCAGTTGATCTGAAGCTGCCAACCCGCAGGCAGCCACACATCCATAGGGTAGTGTAGAGCGAATCGCTCTGGATAAAATATCACCACCCACTGTATCCACAACTCCCTGGAAACTGGATTTCATCAGGGGTCTGTCTTTTAGCTCTAAGAATTCATCCCGCTTCAGGACCTGGGATGCACCTAATCCTTCCAAAAATGTTCCCGCTTCCTCTTTACCGGTAAGGGCTATGACTTCGAATCCCAGGGTACTCAAAAGGGCTACACTTATGCTCCCCACTCCGCCGCTAGCTCCAGTAACCAGAATCGGACCTCCCCTCTCATCAAGATCATGATCCCTGAGAATCTCATGTGAAATTGCAGCAGTGAGTCCTGCCGTCCCTAAAATCATGGACTCCCTCATTCCCAATCCTGAAGGAAGCATCACCGCCCAGTCTGCGGGAACACGAATCAGCTCTGAGAAGCCGCCATCAGTATTCATCCCCAAATCAAAGCTTGTGACAATCACTTTGTCACCGGGACTAAATCGAGAGTCCTGCGACTCTTCAACTGTACCCGCGGCATCAATGCCGGGCGTATGGGGAAATTTCCTTGTAATCCCTTTGTTACCAGAGGCACAGAGCGCGTCCTTGTAATTCAAAGAGGAATAGGCAACCCGGATCAACAGCTCCCCTGGCGGAAGCTCCTCGATGCTCCTATCACATAGCTCCATGAGAAATTTACCGTTTGCATTCTCTCTTACGACTAAAGCTTTGAAAGTCTGTGTGGACATTTTTGGATCTCCTTAAACGAGACCCAAAGTTTCCACCAAACTGCCCTGGAAGTCCAGTTCTTGACAATGAATTTTGGAAGCCAGGAGGATTCTGGTTCCCTTCCCTGACAGAGTCGAATAAAATGACCCCATCTGCTGGGAGGCAAGGCATGGCTGATTCCAAGATTCATTTGGGTACTACCAGGGTTCCGGAACTCTTCGTACAAGGAGCCCACATCGACTATTTCCAGGAAGAAGCGAATGTCGCGGGTACCAAGAATGCCCTGGCTATTGGCATAGAGCACCACAAAGCCGGAAGGCTTGAACTGGCTAATAATGTCTATGACGAAATTCTGGAAGAATTTCCCGATGATTTCAACGCACTCCACCTCATGGGTTTACTCAAGTACCAGGGCGGAGAAATAGATAAGGCCCATGAATTGATCAAAAAGTCATTGGAAATCAACTCAAGACACGCCACCGTATATAGCTCCCTAGGATTGACCTTACTCGCATTGGAAGATAAGGCTGCGGCCTTTCAGGCTTTTGGAAAGGCATTGCAAATTGACCCCAATCATATCGATGCACTGGTGCAAAGAGGGTCTCTTGCCCAGGACATGGATGATCATTCTGTTGCCATACAGTGCTTTGAAAGAGTCTTGAATTTTACCCCCCAGGATGCAGGCATCTGGTTCTCAGTCGGTCTTTCTTACCAACGGTCCTCACGCTATGGGGACGCTTCAAATTGCTATCAGAAGTGTGTGGAATTAGCACCTGAATCAGCGTTGGCATGGAATAACATTGGGAATCTATATCGAATGACGGGAGAACTTCAAGAGGCTAAAGTTGCTTATCAGAGATGCCTTGAAATCGTGCCGCATTTTCCCGAAGCATTGGCCAATCTTAGCACTGTACAACTGGACCTGCATGAGATCAATTCCGCGTATGACAGCGCTACAAAGGCACTGGAACTAGAACCCACTCTTGCTCCGGCTGTTCGTGTTCTGACTCATTTAGAATTTGAGAGAGGCAATTTCAGCCAGGCTTTACAATGGACATCCAGGAGCAGAGAACTGGAACCCGATAATCCCGATGTGCACCTGGAGTGTGGTCAGATTTTTGAAAAGCTCAACAGAATTGAAGAGGCTATTAGCTCCTTTTCAAAGACCCTGGAAATACAGCCTTTGAATCCATCCGCTCATCTTCACCTGGCAATGATTTACTCCCGCATGCAAGATTATCGGGAGGCTAAACGATGTTTTGAGACTACCCTCAAAATCCAACCCGATATGGTATCTGCCCTTGAAGGACTTGGCTCTCTCCATCGTATCCTCGGGGAGAATCAGGAAGCTCTTCAAGTTTTCCAAAAGATACTGAGTCAAGCTCCCAGGGACCCTGTCGCGAAATTTGAAACCTCTGCCCTCAGGGGAGAATTCTTAAGCTCAATCCCACTAGAGTACGTTCGCTATCTTTTTGATCCCCTTCCCATAGGATTTGAAGAAGAATCCTATAAACAAATCCAGTTTCTTGTTCCTCAAAAAATCCTCGCGGAATTTCAGAAACTTCCGCCTTTTGATGCCGTGGAAGCCGCCCTTGACCTTGGCTGTGGAAGCGGATATTCAGCCTTATCTTTCAAAGGTTTGGCCAGAAAGTGGATTGGGGTTGACCTGAGCCTGACCATGGTTAGAGAGGCCGCTGCCAGAGAGTTTTATAAGCGCATTGAGCAAACTGATATTCTGTCTTTTCTAACCCAGGAAACCAGCTCATTCGGGCTCTTCTTAGCTCTTAATGTCCTTCCCTATTTCGGCGATCTTAAACCCGTTTTCAAAGCACTGTCCAGAAGGGCAATTTTGAAGGCAAGGCTTTTGCTCAGTGCGAGAGCACTAAACGAAGGTGACTTCAAACTGGGAGCGGACCTTCGTTTTTCTCATTCTCTAAACTATCTTTTGAGTTGTGCACAAGACTCTGGCTGGAAACCTCTTTCAAAAATAGAAGCCGAGCTGAGCCAGACAGAGATTCTCGATCGAGGTCATTTGGTGATTCTAGAGTTTCAGGGCTCTTAGCAAGTTCATGAAACCAGGGAAAGCCCCATGAGGGAAGAGGAAGTCCAAACAGTTCTTAAAGTTACCTGGATTGGGTTTGCCGGCAATCTTATCCTGAGCATACTCAAGGGTATTGGCGGGTACCTGGGTCATAGCCATGCCGTGATGGCGGATGCTGTTCACAGCCTTACCGACATTGTATCGGATATTGCCATACTCATCGGAGCTCGATACTGGTCCAAGCCCGCGGACGACACTCATCCCCATGGTCATCGCAGAATTGAGACTGTGGTGACTGTAGGGATAGGAATCCTTCTCTTTCTCATCGCCACCTCTATGGCTGTTGATGGCCTGCGCAACATCCAGTCCCCCGAGGCTACGCCTCCAGGCTGGATAGCGTTCTGGGCAGCGTTTATTTCCCTGGTTGTCAAAGAAGGACTCTATCGCTATACCTACGAAGCCGGTGAAAAAATTCGATCTATAGCTCTCATAGCGAACGCCTGGCACCACCGGTCCGACGCCCTTGGCTCTATTCCAGTTCTGATAGCGGTACTGGTCGCAAAACTAAAGCCAGGATGGGAATTTGTTGATTCGGTGGGAGAAGTCCTGGTTTCTATCCTCATCTTCCAGGCCGCGTTTAAAATCATCATTCCGGGATTGAACAAACTCGTTGACGGGGGAGCCCCAGAGGAAAAGCTAACACATATTGAAGAATTGGTCCTTTGTACTGAAGGTGTAAAGTCCTTTCATAAACTTAGAACCCGTTATGTTGGCTCTCACAGCCTTGCTATCGATCTCCATATCCAGGTGGAAGGAGAGCTAAGTGTTACAGAGGGGCACGATATCTGCGGTGCGGCCAAAGCCAGAATATTGAAGGGTATCCCTGAAGTAGTGGATGTAATAGTGCATCTCGAACCGTTTGAAGAAGAGGAAGATGACGATTCAAAGGAGCTGGAGATTCCGGAATGGGAAGACAAAATGGAGAATTACTAGGTTTCTTCCTCAGGAGTCTGCCTTAGAGCTGCTTCAATTCTCTCGAGGTTTACCCTTGATTCCATATCGCCTTGAGCGGCCGCTCTTTGGAACCAGATCGCAGCCTTTTCCAGGCTTTGCTCCACCCCATCACCATTGAAATACATACGACCAAGATAAAACTGGGCTTCCAGGTCTCCTTGTTCCGCAGCACGATGAAAAAAATCCAGAGCTCTGACGGTATCCCTATCAACACCTGCTCCATCAAAAAAGATTTTTCCCAGGTTGAACTGAGCATCAATAAGCCCGCCGCCTGCCGCTAACTCTAACCAGGGGACTGCCTTGGGAACATCAGGCGGACTGATACTGAGATAACAAGTCCCAAGATAAAACTGTGCCTGTTGATTTCCTTCTTCCGCAGCCCTCTCCAGCCAGGTGATCGCAACATTGGGGTCCTTGGGAGTACCTTCCCCTTGCAGGTACATCTCTCCAAGTGAACATTGGGCCCGAACGTCACCATTCTCCGCAGCAATCTGAAAGAATTCCAGAGATTTACTCAAGTCTTTTGCGATGAGCTCGCCTTCCCGGTAGAGAGTAGCCAGGTTATATAAGGCAGCGGGCAATTTTTGCTCAGCAGCCTTTTCAAACCACGCAATTGCCTCGGGTATGTCCTTTTCAACTCCTACTCCCTGGAAAAAGCGGCCCCCTACATAGAATTGTGATTCCGGGTCACCCAACTTGGCAGCTTCGAGATACCAGTGGGTAGCCTCTTTAACATCCTGGACTCCCCCGATTCCCTGGTCAAGCATTCGGGCAAGGTTGAACTGGGCTCCCGAAAAGCCTTGTTCAGCCGCCTTTCTGAACCATTTCAGAGCCTCTGCAGAGTCCTGCTCCACACCCTTACCCTGAATGTACAAGACACCCATGGCGTATTGGGCTTCCGCAGATCCTCGCTTTACGCCTCTTTGAACGTAGTCAAGGACTGCCTGATCATCGGGTTCCGAATCATCAACTTCCATATAATTTCCAGCCTTATCAGAGGCTGACACGAAAGATAAGTATGTTCAAGCAGAAAATCCAGTCCAAGTCTGGATGATGTGGGGGGGAACCCCCGCTACAACCAGGAGCCTTTCATCCTACTCATCTTCAAACTGAGCCTCCTCGGTAGAACCGGAAAGAGCTGAGAGGGAAGAACTCCCGCCTGAGATAACCTGGGCCAGATCATCGAAATAACCAGCACCCACTTCGCGCTGATGTTTTGTGGCGGTATAGCCTCGTTCCTCTGATGCGAATTCCTGTTCTTGAAGCTCGGTATATGCTGACATTCCAAATTCTCTATACTTGGTTGCGAGATCAAAAATCCCGTAGTTGTTTGCATGAAAACCAGCCAGAGTAATGAATTGGAATTTATAACCCATCTTTCCCAATTCTTTCTGGAATTTAGCAATCGTGTCATCGTCTAAATTCTTCTTCCAATTAAACGACGGGGAGCAATTGTAAGCAAGCATCTTTCCTGGAAATTTTGCATGTACCGCGTCGGCAAATTGTTGTGCGAGCCCCAGATCAGGAGTCTTGGTTTCACACCAGATCAGATCAGCATACGGGGCATAAGACAAGGCTCGATCGATGGCCTGATCCAACCCGGGATTGGTATAGTAAAATCCCTCTCCTGTCCTCTCACCAGTCAGAAACCTTTGATCCCGCTTATCAATATCAGAGGTAATCAGGTTTGCCGCCTCCGCATCGGTTCTTGCGATAAGAACCGTGGGAACACCCAAAATATCCGCCGCGAGTCTAGAGGCTACCAGCTTGTCTATCGCATCCTGGGTTGGTACCAATACTTTTCCACCCATGTGACCGCACTTCTTGGCCGAAGCCAATTGATCTTCGAAGTGAACACCGGCCGCCCCGGCGATAACCATTCCTTTCATCAGTTCAAACGCGTTCAAGGTTCCACCGAATCCAGCCTCAGCGTCAGCGACAATTGGGATGAACCAGTCAATATCCGAACTACCTTCGGCGTGGTTGATCTGATCTGCGCGGGTCAGAGTATTGTTTAACTTCTGGACGAGTTTTGGCACACTATCAGCGGGATAAAGACTCTGGTCCGGGTACATCTGGAAGCCTTCGTTCCCATCAGCCGCGACTTGCCATCCACTAACGTAAATCGCACGGAGTTTGGCACGGGCCATCTGCATCGCCTGATTTCCGGTCAATGATCCCAGGGCATGAACATACCCATCACCATTCAGACGTCTCCATAGTTTTTCGGAGCCGATTTTAGCCAGTGTATATTCAATCTGAACCGTGCCCCTGAGCCTGACCACATCTTCGGCTGTATAAGGACGCTTAATGCCCCTCCAGCGAGAACTTTCCTGCCATTCTTTTTGAATTTTCTGAACTTGATCTTTACTACCTTCTTCAACCATCATTTTATGCTCCTCTACACCAAATGCTCATAAGCTTCCAGGGTTAAAAACTCAGAGAACTCATCTTGTACGACTATCTTTCGAAACAGCTCCGCTGCCTTAACAAAGTTCCCGTTTTCAAAAGCGTTCTCCCCAACTTCGTTTCGAATTAAACCTAATTCCTTATCAATCTCTGCATCAATCATCTCAACCGTGATACGGGTTCCATCTCCAAGTACACCCCCTGGAAAATGGAGCCACTGCCATAACTGCGCTCTGGCTATTTCTGCCGTGGCGGCATCCTCCATCAAGTGCCTGATAGCCACACAACCCTGGCCGCTAAGCCAGGAAGCCATATATCTAAGAGCAGCGCTCACATTATTTTGGATTCCTCCCGCGGTGATCTGCCCCGTGGCAGGTTTGAGTAAATCAGCCGCTTCCATACTCACATCCTCTCTCAACTTATCCAACTGGTTAGGCTGTGGCATGTGCTTGTCGAAAATTTCCGTGGCGATCGGCACGAGTGCGGGATGAGCGACCCAGGTGCCGTCATGACCGTCTCCAGCCTCACGCTCTTTATCAGCGCGAACCTTGCTCAATGCCGCTTCATTGGCCTCGGGATCACCCTTTATGGGGACCTGGGCAGCCATACCACCCATAGCATGTGCACCCCGTTTATGGCAGGTCTGGATAAGAAGCAGGGAATAAGACCTCAAGAAATGGGAGGTCATGGTTACTTCGGAGCGGTCAGGAAGAATAAATTCGGGATGCTTTTGGAACCTTTTGATAAAACTGAAGATATAATCCCAGCGTCCGCAATTGAGTCCTACAATGTGATCCCGTAACTCATAAAGAATCTCATCCATTTCAAAGGCACCCAGGATGGTTTCAATTAAAACCGTGACTCGTGTGCTGCCATGCTCAATACCAACGGCTTGTTCTGAAAAGCTCAGAACGTCTTCCCATAACCTGGCCTCAAGATGACCTTCCAATTTAGGGAGATAAAAATAAGGACCAGAACCTATCTCCAGAGCCTTTTTAGCGTTATGGAAAAAGTAGAGTCCGAAGTCAACAAAACTGGCTGACACCGGATTCCCGTCCAAAACAAGGTGCTTCTCCACCATATGCCAACCCCGTGGTCGAACAAGAAGTGTAGCGACTTCGTCTTTGAGGTTGTATTCCTTTCCTCCCGGAGCCTGAAAACTGATTGTACGGCGGATGGCATCGCGAAGATTGAGCTGACCTTCAATGCACACCTCCCAGGTAGGGCTATTGGCGTCTTCAAAATCAGCCATGAATACTTTTGCCCCTGAATTGAGGGCATTGATGACCATTTTCCTCTCGGTAGGACCTGTGATTTCAACCCTGCGATCCACCAGATCTTTTGGTGCTGGTCTGACTTTCCATTGGGAGCTTCTCACGGAGGCTGTCTCTTCTAGGAACTCTGGCATGACTCCATTATTCAATTCACCCTGTTTTTGGATTCGCTTCTGTATCAATTCCCGTCGACGAGATCCAAATCGCTGCTCCAGGTCTCTAATAAATTCGAGAGCGTCAGGAGTAAGAATTTCCTCAAAGCCCGGATTTATCGCTCCTCTAATATGAAGTCCAGACAGTGCCTGATTCATGTAATCCCCCAGTTTTTGTACTTTATTTGATACCGGAACCAGTACCAATCAATGGTTTGAGAAAGAAAAAAGGGGACTCGGAGCAAGGTCCGAAGCCCCTAAAGAAGGGCCTTAAATTAACAATACTTACAATATCTGTCAAGAGATGTCATACCGAGAAACAAACGGTAGATAAGTTCGAAGGAATATGGCCAAAATTCGCTCCTCAGAAATGAGCTAAGAAAGCTACAGATTCCTGGTTTGTCCGGGAATTCGGGCATACCAAATAGGCTTTGGCATTAAGAAGTTGGAATTATTCGGTCATAATCGGCAATCCAGCCCGGGGCTGGTATTATGGAAATCATGAAAAAGCTGGAGCTTTATTTTGCTTTTGGTTCCAATCTACTAAGCGCGCAGATGAAGGAGCGCTGCCCTTCTTCCTATCCGCTCAAACGAGTCACTTTGCCGGATTTCGAACTCTGCTTTCCCTTCCAGT
>CAZIKF010000007.1:0-1778 GCA_964539825.1 uncultured bacterium | reverse complement strand
TATCCGCTCAAACGAGTCACTTTGCCGGATTTCGAACTCTGCTTTCCCTTCCAGTCATCCAAATGGCAAGGGCGGGGCGTAGCAGGAATTCAGCGCCGCGAGAAAAAGAAAGTCAAAGGAGTCCTGTATTCGCTCTCCAAGGAATGCCTACATACTCTAGATGAATACGAGGGACATCCACTAAAGTATAGGCGCCAGAGAATTTTTGTATTTGATGAACAGGGAAGGGAACTACAGGTCTGGACCTATTTCCCCAACGATCCCGTAACAGACGCCTTCCATCCACCAAGCCCAGAGTATCTGGACAGAATCCTCAAGGGAGCTTACGAGCATAAGCTGCCCAAGTCCTACCTCGACTTCCTTCATTCTATTCCAACGGAGTAGATTCTCTAGAAAAAACTATTGGAACTACAGAACCAGAGAACTTAAGAATGAAAGGAACGGAACCAACATGCCCTCTATTCCCGGTGAATTAATTTATGGTGAGCGGAACAAAGAGTAGTCAAATTGTCCAAACTGTCCTCTCCACCAAGCGACACCTCTTTTTTATGATGGATATGCAGCCACCTGGTCTGTGTACACCACTTTCCATCTTCCGAAACAAAAGTACACCGCCCCTTATCCCGCATTGAGATCTTATGAATTAGCCTTTTAGCCAGAGATTTTCTCTTTGATCTTTTACGTGTCACGTGACATACGGCGGTTGCCTTTTTTACTTCGCTTTGTTGTTCTTGAACTCGGTTCCCAGATCTGTCCTTTTTCTCCTTTCGCTTGCTCGCTCTTTCCGCCTTACGAATCGGATCGTGTCTATCAATAGTGGTTTCAAGGGCAAAGTCCAGAACCTCCTGCAAAGAACAATCACGCCCTTCTTTAGAGCTTAGAAGGTCTTTGAGTCTTTCGAGCTTTTCTCTAGATTCTTCACAGATATCTATAGAGAGTCTTGAAGTATTCTTTGCAACAGCCCTCAGACTTTCTCGTGGAGTATGGTCGATCTTTACCGCCGCAACCTTTTGCTCAAGCTCCCTGGCATTGGAAGTTTTCACTGCTGCGATCCACTGCTCCTGGTTCTTTTGGTCAATCACAGGACAAACTTTACGAAGTTTGGACACAGAGAGATTCCCCTGACGAATCTCTTCTTTTAATGCCGGTATTTCACGGGCCTTACGTGCAACCGTTATCAGATTCGAGGTCATAGCCTCGGAATAACCGAGTTCATCACAGACATATCGAAACAAAGAAGAATGCCCGCGATGGAGATACAACCTCTTGCTATCCGCCTTTTGTAATAGATCAATAAGTCTGGCTTCTGACTTTCGATGTTCCTTTGCCTGGTACAAAATCTGATTGTGCAATTGCTCATGATTCTCGTTCATTTCAACCTCCATACTTTCAGTATAAACCCTGTTTTAATGGGGTTTTCAGAGGAGAACTGGAGAGCGTTAGAAGATATTTTGCACTCGAAGCATGAATCAAACTTAAGGAAGGCATCTGCCATAAAAATTGGCCTTCAAAATGGGCGCAGAATTTGGAGAATTGCCCTTTGCAATTTAGGCTTTGAAAATCATGTCAAGCTGATTCCACAGGGATTTTTCAGGCCAACGAAAAGGAGCCTGTCTAATTCCTTACAATCATTTGGAATTGAACTCCTCTTATGCTAATATTCGTCCCCTTAACGGGTTGTGGCGCAGTCTGGTAGCGTACACGTCTGGGGGGCGTGGGGCCGCTGGTTCAAATCCAGTCAACCCGATATGAAAGCCGCTATTAATGCGGCTTTTCGT
>CAZIKF010000006.1:133551-135200 GCA_964539825.1 uncultured bacterium | reverse complement strand
TGGTTTTCGTTTTGGTTTCGCGTGTGTCGTGCGACACACTGGCTTTTGCTGTTTTTCCGGATCAACCCTTTCTTTAACTGGCTCCACTTTCTTTTGTTTTCTCTTTTCCGCTCTCTCAGCTTTACGGTTCGGATCGTGTTTATCAAGAGCAGCTTCCAGGGCGAAATCTATGACTTCTTGGAGGGAACAATCCAGACCTTTTTTGGAGCTCAAAAGGTCCCTTAATCTTTCAACCTTTTGTCTTGATTCCTCTGGGATATCAAGGCTCAACCTAACCGTGTCTTTAGCAACTGCTCTTATGCTTGACATGGAGGTGTGGTTAGTTTTGACCGAGGCCACCTTTAGCTCCAGGTCTTTCTGCGAATTGTGTTTGGCCGCTTCAATCCACTGCTTTTGGTTCTTCTTATCTATCACCGGGCAGATTTTTCTTAGTTTGGAGACTGAGATATTTCCCTGTCTGATTTCTTCCTTGAGCTGGGGGACTTCCTTCGCCTTTCTTGCTACCGTGATCAGGTTTGATGTCATGGCTTCGGAGAAGCTCAGTTCATCGCAGACATAGCGAAACAATGACGGATGTCCTCGGTGTAAATACAGTCTTTGTTCTTCTGCTTTTTGTAGCTCGTCAATTAGCTTTGCTTCAGTCCTTCTATGTTCTCTGGCCAGGTAGATGATTTTGTTGTGTAGTTGGTCTAGATTCTCTTTCATTTCTTCCTCCTTTTATCCAGTATAAGCCGTGTTTTTATGGGCTTATCAGGCTTTTGCTAGCGGGTTCTGGTCAGGATTTTGGACTTTAGCGCTTCGTTGCTATCGAACTCGCTAACATCTACATCTCTGGGTACCTGGATGTTAGGAATAGGGGAGGGCTCTTTGTTTTGAAAAAGTTTGTTGAAAAAAGCTGTCAAGATAAATTGGTGTGAATTTTGATCTCCCACTTCTGTGCTTCATGCTGCTTCCAACTCCCCTGGTGACGAGTGGTTTACTGCCTTCATAAAGTCATTAGCAGCAGGGGCCTTGACATGGATTATTGTCAAAGAATCCACATCGAGTTAGAGCTTTCCAGTTGATTTGTCAGGGAACTAGCTTACTTAACGGGGGCAATTCCCAAATCCTTACATATTTTCTTTGCCAGGATATCGGGAATTTCAGTGTGTCTTGGAATCGCAGAGCGCTTAGTCCCAGATTCATTTTTCCACCAGGAATGCCGCGCACCTTCTCTTATCTGCTCACATCCATGTTTCTGTAAGAACTTGATGAACTCTCGACGCTTCATACTGCGATGGGTTCTTCTTCATAATCTGCCCCAGCAGCTAGAATAGCTTCTTCGCGGTTCATTTCCAATGCCTCGACAAGGGTTTGATGAAGGCTTTCTAATAACTCTTCCCGAGTACGCTCCTGACAATTTACGCCCGGAACCTCTTCAATCCAGCCAATCCAATAATCATCTACAAATTTTAAGATAGCAGTAAATTGGTTCTTCATCATGACTTCCCGTTGGAGTTAGTCCTTGGTTTCAACTCGATTCCGTAATTATACCCAATATCTGTGATTTGTTGCAGTGGAGATCATATATATGGGAAGAGTTCGTTATGGAAATCAAAAGGCTCTCATCCACGAGTGCCGAACGTTTCGATCTGATCCTTGGTTGAGAT
>CAZIKF010000006.1:47576-133451 GCA_964539825.1 uncultured bacterium | reverse complement strand
CAAAAGGCTCTCATCCACGAGTGCCGAACGTTTCGATCTGATCCTTGGTTGAGATTTATCTCAACCCTATGGGCTCTTTGATTATGGCTCCCGCGATCAAGTCGCGGGATGGCTTGGGGTGACTCGTGTGTCCTGGGACACATTGGCGTTTGCTCTTTACTAACCCCTTAGAAAAGGGCTACAGACTTTAATTTAACTGGAAAGCCTGTTTCTCCATCCTTCACTATAGAAAAGCCCCTCCCTACGGAGGGACTTTACCTCTCCCTTACCAATCCTTAGTTCAGCGGCACTTGGAAGAGTAATTTGTGCTTTTCGAACTTCTTTTCCCTCTTTAGTTTTAGACCTGCTCCGATCTCTACTATCTTCTGCTGCTGCTCTTCAACCACTCTTAAGAGTCGATTGATCTCTTCTATTTCTCTTGTATAAGCGCGGAACGCTTCTTCTCCTAGCTCAGTGTTGACCTGGTCTATGACTTCCGCTACTTCGAAATCTACAATTGCAGCGGCAATGGTATAGCGCAGAATCTGTCCGTTGGTTTTAATGTTCTTTGAGCTCCAAACTTCGATGAACTGTTTCTGTCCCTCAACCAGTTTAGAAATCTTGGACCTGAGAGAATCAGTCTTAATCTGATTTTGATTGACCGAAATCACCTCACCGACTTCAACCGGGGAATTGTCCACATTGATGTCATCAAATCTTCCGGGACTGGAAAAACTCTGTGAAGTTAATATCGCTCCTACTAGCAGGGTAGTTATAAAACTCTTTGGTGTTTTCATTTCTCTCTCCTCTAAACGTTTATGACATTTGTGATTGTTGATAACTTGATCGTAATGGTGAGAGAAACCCTCGTGACAGAACCTGCCCGATTCGTTCCGGATGTTCGAGATGTTCGTCTGATGTGTTCAGGGGCGGGTAAAAACTACGCCGCCCGCTTCATACCGCGACTAGGATTTATAGGGTCTCTTTGGCTCCCCGGCAGCCAGAAACTCTGGCTCCATCAGTCCTCTTAGATGATCCCACTCGGTTTGGACTTTTGGATTTTCAAGTTCCTTCTCAAGGGTAACCTTCAGGGATTCGAGGGACTGTTCCTGAAGGATTTGAAACAGGTTGTTGGATATTCTACCGGTTCGCCGGTGAATATTTCCCTTAAACATGGATTTCCAATCGAGGTGATCCATGCGTAGAAAGTTCTCTACAACTTCTTTGGACACTCCTTGCTCTTGAAGGTTTTTGAGATACTGAACTTCACTGCCTTTAGACACTTTCTCTAATGTCTCCAGGGCATTTTCTCGGCTCTCACTGATCATTTGCCTGATTCTCTGATAAAGTTCCTCTCGGATCTGCTCGGGATTTTCTGACTCAAATACTCTTCTGAGTTCCGCGAGAGGGTCCTCTTCCTTTGCTATGGTGCGGCGATAGGCCTTCAGGCTTTCATCCCAGGAAAAACGCTCCTTG
Organism: uncultured bacterium; assembly: GCA_964539825.1. Taxonomy (GTDB): domain Bacteria; phylum Muiribacteriota; class UBA6191; order UBA6191; family UBA6191; genus CAZIKF01. The sequence goes on along the minus strand of CAZIKF010000006.1, from coordinate 131,996 downwards.
CGCACTCTCAGGAAAACATCGGTATCTATGTTTTGTCCCCGAATCACCCACTGATTAGCATCGTAATCACTTCGAGCCATCAGCAGTCCGTTGCTTAGCACTCGGAAATTGGTACCTTCCCTGGATTCGAGAATATTTCCCTGGATCGATATGTTCTTGTCATCACTCAGAAACGTAACTTTTCGACCGTTATTTTCCTGGATATTTCCCACGTTATAGACCTTGTTGGTGAGCAGATCCCACTGTCCCTGGTTCCCATCTATATCTACAAGTTCATAACGAATGTGTGCCTGGACATCGAATTTTTCTCCATACTCTTCCTTTAACCTCATCTTGACATAATCCCCAGAACGATAGAGCTCCACTTGTGAGAATGATTCCACCAGAAAGAGTCTGCTAAAACTCTGTCCGAAGTATTCACGTTTGGCAATGTCACTGGATCGCAACTTCGCGAGCTCTCTTAATTTTTCATCATCCCAGGCCAGACGGCGGGTGATTTCCATCTTTTTCAAAGCTTTAAAAAGTTGATCTTCAACCATGGTTCGACGGAATTCGAGCACTTTCTCTCCGCGATCGAATTTTCGGGTTACCCAGTGGCCCATGAATTCACCCATTCCACCAAACAGGGCTGAAATCATTACCCCGCCCACCACAACTGGGAGCCCTCCTCCAACCAGTACTGCACCCGCGGCCACCGAACCAAGATAGGCACCCGTGAACCCGCTAGCCTTGCTCACAACCTTTGTCAAAGGAGTTTTACCGAATCCGTCCCAGTAATCCTGAAGCGCAAAACGCCTCTCATTAAGCCAATCCTGGAGGTTCTTACCCGTTTTCTGGTAGAGGAAATTATTGTATTCGGGTAGGAAACTATGATGATCTCGATTTCCCCCAATAATTGTACTATCACTATATCCTCTCGTTCCCACGAAGAGCGAATCGACCACTAACTGTCCTGCCATACCATACGCGATTCCTATGGCAGCACTCCTTAGCAGACCTTGAAGTGTAAGGGCGGTTCCCTGCCCTACACCGACCAAACCAAGTTTTTTGGTAAGGGATTGACCGGATTTTTGGGTGATTCCCTTCCTTCCGGCGGCGGAAAGCTTCTGCCCGCCAGCATCTACCAGTTTTTCAAACTTTCTCAAGACTTCAGATCCGAAGGATTTACTAGCCAGCATCTTTTCATAGAAGAGGTCAAACCTGCCATTGAAGAACCGGATCAGGTTGCGGCTTCCCATACCAGCAGCTAAACCAGGAAGGATCGAGTTTTTGAGAGTACTGTTCAAAGAAAGTGGATCGAGCGACAGGACCCTATCTTTCGTTGTCTGTAAATCCAGCCCATCGTAAATTCCCATGGATATCAGGGCACCAATCAACGCGACCATGGCAAAGTTGGACTCTTTTTCAATAAAACTTCTCAAACCTGGTCCCGCAGAGAGAAGGGCCGTTGTGATTCCTAACTCTGAGAGGGCTTTGTGCATTGCCTGAATTTGACTCGTATTCATTAAAGCGATGACCTGCCTGGCTTTGTCCAGGCTTATTCTGGAAAGGGCTTGAGTGGCTGCTCCCCTGATCACAACAGCGCTTTGATAGGCGAGGAAGGTCTTGAGGATTCCTATTTCTCCGTCAATAACCCTGAGAGCTATTTGTTTTATGGGGCGCAGAATCGAGGAGGTGCCTTCTCTGAAGCCTGGGTTTCCTGAATAGGTCTTGGTCTTAGAAGCAGCAATAATCTCTTCCATCTGCTCCGGGGTGAGATTCTTGGCGTGGTTTTTGAAATTACGGCCGGATCGGGTAAGAATCCTCTGGAAAAATCCGCTGTTCTCTCTCTCGCTTAAGCTGGATTCCATAGAATTGACTGGAATCGGGCTGATGAAAAGGAGCACAAATAATACGAGAGTGGAAAATCCAACCTGTTTTGTATAGCTCGAAGACATTGTAAAAACGTACCTTTCCTACCCTGGGATTCTCTCTATTGAGATTCCCAGAAATTGTTTTCAGACTGCTGTGTGTGAGGTCTTGTAGAAAGACTAAGAGAATGGTTGATTTCGGAAAGCAAGTTCCGGATCTGTTTCAAATATTCGATATGTTAGAGCCAGGGGGCTACTTAAACTTAAGAACTATTTTGCCCACGCTATTGCCTGACTCGATGAACTTGTGGGCTTCGGCTGCTTTTTCTACGGGGAAGACTGTTACCTTGGGCGGGGGTAGGGTTCCTTCGTGGATGAGTTCAGATAAACCTTCTACGCCTTCTTTTCTTAGCAGTTCGTGCTCGAATAGAAAGCTCAGGTTGAACCCTGCTATGCTTTTGTTGTCCGTAATCATATCCAGGGGGTTAAATCTTGGGGTTTTGATCAGTCCCCAGGCTGCTTTTATGTAGTTGATCCTGCCTCCTGTTTTCTCGAGCAGGCTGTGGGAGCCGTAGGAAACGAGTTTTCCTGTAGGCCTAAGCGCTTCATAGGAGAATTTGAGCGTGGTGTAGCCATTTGCGTCGAATACGGCGTCAAATCCTTCGGGGTAATCATCAAGGATATTCTTAAAAGCGAAGTGAGGATTGGACTTATCATAGACCTCTTCCGCACCAAGACTTTTGGCATAGTCTATCTTGTTCGTTCGTCCCACCACTCCGATGGTTCGAAAGCCTCTGATCTTGGCCAGGCTCAACAGGGCCGAGCCAACACCGCCAGCTGCCGAATGTACTAGTAGAAGGGCCTCCGGAGGGAGATGAAAAATCTGGAACAGGGCATGGTAGGCTGTCATGAACACTGCGGGAAAGGCCGCTCCCTGCTCTAAAGAAAAGGATTTAGGCAATTTGATGAGCTGTGTTGGATCCAAGGCCAATTTAGAGGAATATCCATTAAATAGTGTGAAGCCTATAACCTCTTCACCGGTCTTAAATCCCTTGACAGCCTTGCCCACCTCAGAGATAACCCCGCTCACTTCAAACCCTGGGGTGATAGGCCATCCCACATATTTCTTCGCGGATTCGTAAATCCCAAGGCGAATGAGCACATCCGCGTAATTCACCCCCGCGAAGTGCACATCGATCAGTACCTCATTATCCTGAGGTACCGGTTCCGCCCCTTCTTTGAGACAAAGTTTTTCATACCCTCCGGCCGACGGGATCACAATTTTTTTCATGAAAATCATCCTCTGGTGATTTTCTCTACTCTAGCACTCAATATCAGAGAGTTAAAACTTTCTGAACTTCTAGAATTTACGGATCAAAACTCAGGCGGAAATCCTCCTTAATTCCATAATTTAGGTAGTAACTGATGATCCCCAACGGAGAAATTCAATCATGAGATTTATCAATTCTTTAGCTTTGATTATTAAAACTTGCTTGTTCCTTTTAATACTCTCAACGGGCTGCGCTGACTCTGCTTTGCTCCTGGGAGGGCCGCTAACTCTAAGCGAGTCTGAGAAAAAGCAATCTTTAGAAGAGGCGACACTCACAGACTATGTCAGAGAAGCTACGCTTCCACTTGATCCAGAATATGCTGAACTCAGGGCAGATATCGGTACCGTATACCTGAACTCTGATCCCTATGTGCAGCAGTACGAGGATTTTCTCCCTCAAAACCGCTATATCGAGAAAACCGGGGAAGCAGGAAATTATATTCGCTTTGACAACCTGAGGTTCTGGACCGAGTGGGGAGTAAATGAAAGCATCCATAAACCCACCTGGAGCAGTGCCCTTGTGGATACCTCCAAAGTTAAAAAAGCCTATATACTCGTCAACCGGTTCGTAGAGAAAATCGGTGAGATGGATCTTCGCGTGGGACATGCCCAGGTTCTTTTTGAATTCGAGGATGGGGGTGTTCTTACGGATTATGGTCAAGTGGGAGGTATTTACTTCTCCTATGAGGCTATGCTCAAAAAAGGGCAGGTTTTCAGTGCCATCAAATCAGGTCTTAGCCAAACCTATGAGGGTACGATAGTGGTGGGAACTCGAAATGATATCTTTCATAAAACAGAGGTCTCGGCGGGAGTCGATTTGATTGAGCTTGATCTAAATCAGGAACAGCTCAAGTCCCATCTTGAGAATGCATTTGCTACAGCCCTGGATAAACGATACTTAAAAACCAATAAGTACAACCTGTTCGCGCACCAGTGTATTACAGTTCAATTCGAGATTCTGACCAAAGCGCTGGGGAAAAGAATCCACGAATGGTATCCCTCTTCAGTTTATGTCACACTCGAAGATGCCGGACTGATCGAGAGTTATGAGTACCTTGAAGCTCCATCAGAAGTCTGGCAATACGCTCTGAAGCATTTTTCTGATGATGCCCAGATTGAGATGAATCCCACGGACCTGGTCATGCGTCCCGCGATAGAATCCGCGGACGGCCCCCGCAACCCTTTCTTAGGAATCACTTTCTAAATCCATGAGAAGCCAAAATAGGGGAACGTCCATCAAAATCTTGATGGGTGGCATAGATCGAAGAAGTTCATTAGTATAGGAATCGGTTTTCATTAGATCAGATGAAAAAAGTCATTCTCTTTTTATTAATTGGGGGCATATCCCTTGCCGCTTTCTTTGCGTGGTACTCTTCCTTACGTTTTAAGCAAACCCCCCGCACTGATATTTCAATTGATTCCGCTGAATCTTCCGCTGTGATTTCCGTGCTGAAAGAGGATGTGCTTGAGCTTGCCGGGAACATCGGGGCGCGAAGCACCACTCATTACCAAAACCTGCTTGCGGCATCCAAGTATCTCCAGACCCGGTTTGCTGAAATTGGTTATGAGCCGAGTCTGCAGACTTACCAGGCCAAGGGTCATGAGGTTTCCAATATCTACGCCATCAAACCCTCGTCAACCGGTGATGGGGAAGTTTTGGTGATTGGCGCGCATTATGACTCACAGTATTCCAACCCGGGAGCTGACGATAACGCCTCGGGTGTGGCGGTTTTACTGGCCCTGATGAAATCCCTCAAATCAGCATCACTCAAGAGGAACATTCACTTCGTCTGTTTCGTAAATGAAGAACTTCCCCACAGCCATTCCCCCGATATGGGCGCGTGGCGATACGCGAAGTTCGTGTCCGAGCTAAAAGTCCCTGTTTTAGGGATGATATCGCTGGAATCGGTGGGCTACTTTGACTCAGCCAAAGGAAGCCAGCGTTATCCCTTCAAATTCCTTGAGCTCATGTACCCGGACTCAGGTGATTTCATCGCTGTGGTTGGTAACCTGAAGTCACACACCCTCGTTTCTTCCATCACCGAAGCCTTCCACACCTCATCGCCATTAAAGACAGAAGGGGCAGTACTCCCCCAGTTCATACGCGACATAGGACGCTCAGATCATGCGCCGTTCTGGCAGCGTGGATTTCAAGCCGTAATGGTAACCGATACAGCTAACTTCAGAAATGCCAACTACCACCAGCCCACCGACCACCCTAACACCCTGGATTACGAGAAAATGTACCAGGTATACCTGGGATTAAACCAGTTCTTATCAACGCTCTAAAGAAGAAGCGATCTTCTAAAACCTCCCGTCTTCGACTCACGAATCTCAAGACTTGGTCATTCTCTGGCTTGACCAGGGGACCCACTGCAATGAGGTTAGATCCCGCTACCAGAGCGGGGACATGGATCTCCGGGTCAAGCCCGAAGATGACGGAAGGTACCGTAGCAATAGAAACAATACAGAAACCGACTGCCTTAACTTAATGACATTGTGGCTTGACCAGGAAAACCCAGGGGACATGCGACTGGAATTCTAGGAGATATCCTGCTTGAGGATTTCTAAAATTTCCTCATGGGGTAGGGGGCTGGTATCTGGTGTTTGGAAGGTTTTCTTGGTGTTTGGGTGGACTCCCTGGCCCTCGATTCGAAACTGCTCAGGTGAAACCAGGTTCAGATAGGGTAATAGCAGTTCGTAGCCATACCCGCAGTCGTAATCATCTTTTGCTCCAACTACAGAGCCCGATGTGACATTTCCGATCAGTTTACAACGGCCCATCTCCTTCATTGTTTGAGAGAAGACTTCTCCACAGGAGTAATTTCTCTTATCGATAAGAAGTAGAACTTCCTGTTTGAGGCTGAATTCGATTTCTTTTGGTGTTCTCCATTGAAGGTGTGGATGCTTCAGTGTCATTTCTACATCTAGCCTGCTTCCTTCATTTTCTTCCTCTTGGAGTGGATAAGCTACCTGGGGATCAGGAAACTCCTCCCAGTTTGCTAGCTTTGAATAGCAGTAAATGGTGTCCGCGCCAATAAAGGGTGCTAATAAATCTCCGGTGGCACTGATGGAACCACCCGAGTTGAGTCGAAAATCCAAAATCAAGGGTCTTTGACAATCATGGATGGACTTCAGGTTCTGATATATGGGCGCTCGTTGAAATAATGGTATCTGGAAAGTCGAGATTTTTAGATAGGAATACTCGTGGGTAGTCTTAAAGACCGTTTGGAAAATAGAAGGAGCGGTCTCAGGGATCGATTGAGCTTCAATTTCTTGTCTCAATTGCGGGGTGATGAACTGGCAGTGACTTAAATCCAACTCATCTGAGACCATCTGACTCATCATTGCTTCGAAATCTTTTCGCTCAGACAATTCTGTGACTCTGGCACTATAGGCGGCTTCGATGGAGGCCCACTTTTCTAAGATGAATTCCCTGTCAATATAATCGCAGCGAATATAGCTACAAGCCTTTTCAAAAATAGATCGCATGACTTCTGGCTTCATTGCTATTTCATCAATTTTGCTCGAACTTGGGTATTATTCTACCATCTATTTTTTCAGGAGAATCCCTGAGTTTAACAGCTAGAAAATTCAAGCCGGGAAACGAAGTAGTGTGAAAGGAAACTTGCCCCTGTGCTTCGAAAGAACACGATTTAGACGTCTTTCACCTACTATCTAAAATTAATGTACACTAGAATTTCACAACCACCAGTGGATGAAGGACTTTTGTGCCATGAAATTAAATTTATTAAGGGATTCGGTAGGGTTAAAGGCTCTGATAGTTGGGTTTTTGGTTCTTATTTTAATGATTCCGACAGTAATGGTGATGGGACTTGTTCACGAGAGAAAAGTTCGTCGAAACGAGGTAATCAGCGAGATTAGCGATAAATGGGGCGAGCACCAAACTATTTCAGGGCCAATTCTTTCCGTGCCTTACAGACAGTACTTCAGGGATAAAGAGGGTGTTCAAAAACATTCCATAGAGTATCTGCATTTTTTGCCCAATAACCTGTCTATCAAGGGGGAATTGTTTCCTGAAAAGCGATACCGAAGTCTTTATGAAACCGTTGTTTATAAATCAGAAATTCACATGGAAGGGGACTTCTCTTTTCCCGATTTGTCTGGCCTTGGGGTAAAGGAAGAAGACGTAGAATTTGAAGACGCGTTTTTTAGCCTTGGTGTATCTGACACAAAGGGAATCAGTGAAAAACTGGAATTTACGATTAACGGTGCAAAGCTAAAACTGGAACCAGGTCTGATCTGCAAAGACGTTCTAGCCTCGGGGGTTCACGCCAGGTATCCCCTGAAAAGCACAAACATTCTGAAGTTTGAAATTGCCACCCACATCAATGGTAGTGAATACATTCACTTTACTCCTGTTGGTAAGGAGACCAATGTGCAACTAAAGTCCAGTTGGCCGGACCCTAGTTTTAGCGGCAATTACCTGCCTGCTCACCGTGAAATTTCTCAAAAAGGCTTTTCCGCAAGCTGGAAAGTTCTCAACCTGAATAGAAATTATCCTCAGCGTTGGAGAAAGAGTGAACACAAAATTAGCAGGTCTTCCTTCGGGGTAAAGCTGTTTATTGAGGCGGATGTGTACCAGCAGTCGATGAGATCCGTTAAATACGGATTTATGTTCATCCTGTTCACATTCACCGCGTTCTTTTTCTGTGAGATTTTAAATCATCGAAGGGTACATCCCATTCAGTATCTGCTCATTGGCCTGGCCATCACTATCTTCTACACCTTGCTTCTTTCGATCTCTGAATATATCGATTTCAACTCCGCTTACTGGATTTCTACATCTGCGATCGTTTTGATGATTACCTCCTATGCTAAATCGGTTCTCAAAAGCACTAAGATGTCTCTGACGGTCGGTACCATCCTGCTGATCCTCTACATCTACCTGTTTATATTGCTTCAGCTTGAGGACAAAGCGCTACTGCTTGGCAGCATAGGACTGTTTACGGTACTTGGGATAGCAATGTACGTAACAAGAAATATCGATTGGTATAGTCTGAGTTCCCAGCCTGAAGATAAATAACCAGGGCATTGCTACGGCGCATCGGGGACAGGTCACTTAAGCCCGCTCTATTGGTATAGTCTGGTGAGCGCGGGTCTCAGGGATACATCCTCAAGAACATCCGTGTTATCGCTGATCAGATCAATGCTTCCGATCGGGCGTTGCCTGGACAAGGAGAGCAGTTTGGAACTCTCAATTTGTGAAAAGACCGCCTCTGCGATGCGTCCCCCCTGGATGACCAGAAATGGGCGGCCATGAAAGGGTTCTACCTTTCCGATAAGCGGATCGGAAATTCTCTGAGACTGCTGGATCTTTAACAGTACTTCATAGGCCGTAGATAGTCCGATTTCCCTCTCCCTCCAGTCCTGAGCTTGTAGAGTTTTCTTCAGGGAAGGAAGTAGTTGGGCCGCAATGGACAGGTGTGAAAATGCTTGACCGAACCACTTGGCGTAAGGAGGATACCGTCGCTCCAGAAGGAAACCAATGCGCATGATATCGCGGACAAGGCGAGCTCCTATGAGCGCGGAGCCAACCTCATCACCATTTTGACCTGCCCTTCCCATGAAGTGTTCTTCTTGACCAATCCGTACCCAGGCAGAGCCAAGCAGATAAAGCCAAACATCTCTTGGATACCATGAAAATCGGTTTCTGACTTCCTTGAGCCCCAGGTCGTCATGAAAAATCTCACCTGCAACGATGGATAGAAGTTTATGAGAGGGTAGAGAAAGCCAGTCCGTGTGGGACAACGGGCTGGATAGATCCAGGTTCAGGTAGGATCTAAAAAATCCGCCCAGGGTAAGTAGCTCCACCCGGTGGTGAATACTGCCATCGGAACTGGGCACCATGTGCTGCACGCCATGATCTTCCAGATCCGGTGGCGAAAAATTTGTGGAATACCCCAGGCAGGAGGAGGGTAGATGCTCTTCCAGATACGCAGAGAGTTCCTTACCACAGCTTAGATTCTCCTCCGGTTGAAGAAAGAGCTGAACTCTTGGACCCCAGTGGTGATCCGTGGACATGGGGGTGTCGAATCCCAAAACTTCAGAGCCGGAACCGATCAACGCGGCACTATAGGAGAGCCCGGGAAATTCCCTCTTGAGAATGGGTTGTACCTCTTGAACAAAAAAGGTTCTGGCTAGTTCAAGACCAGGAATAAACTTTGGAGGACCCATGGGATTCTCATTTCCGCCTTCTGGTTCCATGCGGTGGAAGTATACGCCATTGGAAATTTAGGGACACTCCACTTTTGTGTCATACTGACCTCCAGTTGATTATAGAGCCAGGTCTACTCCCTCTATCTCTTCGGAAGGGAGTCGTCTAAATGCCGAACTTTCTTATCTTAATGGCAGAGGACTTTCAATAGTGATTGAAATTTTTGATCCCTGATTTTTTCGAAATAGAGGGGCTAGAGAGATTTATCCTCAGACATTTAGTTGATATCTCAACTATATATCTTATACTTTCCTATATGACTAAGAAAATACGTCTTATTTACCAACTAAACATCGCTCGCCATAGCATGATGAAGTCAATGGATGCCAGATGTCGTGAGGACCTGGGTATATCAGCTGTTCAATTCACGGTTCTCCATGTGCTTCAAGAACAGGACAACTGTTTGATGAAAGATCTGGCCAGAATACTGATGATCGACAAATCAGCGATAACTGGCCTGGTACAGCGCATGCTGGACAAAGAGCTAATCGTGAAAAGAGGCTGCGCTCAGGATTCTCGTGCCTCTCGAATCAACATCACAGAAAAGGGCGAAGAAATCTTAGAGCGTGGGGCATCGCTCGTCATAGAAGCTAATGAGGTTATGAAGGATGGATTTAGCAAGGAAGAGCTAGCTACGGTTTCACGCTATCTAGATCACTTAACCAAAGTCTTTTCCGAAAGGAAGGAGAAGTTATGAGCTACAAAGCATCAAATAGCCAGATTTTAAGAGTGTGGCAAATGCTGGAAGGAAAACCATTTGGTAAGTGGATGGTTAGCAGAGTTCTGTGTTTTTTTGTTCCCTATTTCAATTCTATAAAACCTGTGTTTACCCTGATTCAGCCAGGGCAGGTGGAGGCGAAAGTAGAGAAAAGAAGGGCTATCTTGAACCATATAAAATCAGTACATGCCATAGCCATGTGTAATGCTGCTGAACTGGTTGCAGGCACTTGCATGGATGTATCTTTGAGCTCTGACTTTCGATGGATCCCGGTAGGGATGGAAGTCAGGTATGTAAAGATTGCCAAAACCGACCTTCACGCGGTTTGCAAACTCGACAGCTATTCTTGGGATGAGCCACAGGACGTTGTCATGCCTGTATCCGTTTATGACTTGAACGGTGATGAAGTCCTTGAAGCTAAAATCACCATGAGGATATCTCATAAGCGAGAAACAGCCAGTGGCGATCCGGCTGCCCAGGTCTTGTCTTAACTTCATAGACCCTGGTGCTCAGTACAGATGGAAGAAAGGGGGCAGGTCAGTTCCAAAAGACCTTCAAAGGCTTATGACGCGAAGTAAAGCTCTATTGGTTCAGAGTTCATAGACCGAATCCAAAAATTAAGGAGAAATTCTATACTGCAACGTATTCTCTTTGATTGTGGTTGAGGGAAAGATTGTAGCCTGTGAACCTTTTAAATTCACTTGCGCATTGATTCTCGTGCTTCATCAACCATTGGAAAGTCGTTCTTCTGACGTCTCAGTTTGTCAGCCCACTGAAAGGCGGAGGCAATTTTTCGAGGCTCATTATCCATGGGTCCGTGAACCTCACACCAGATGTTCCCTACTTTGTCGGTCCTAAGATTACTCACGGGCTGTCTGGGAGAATCTTTGGGAATTGCTTCTAAATAACCTTGATCTACTAGTAGGGAAATGTCCGATTCTTCATTAATAACCGGTTGTTCATCATGGTCCAAATCATACATTTCCAGGGCTCCCAAAAGTGTTCTCTGATTGTAAAAGCAGGCGCGAACATTGACCTTTAGTCTTTCATTTCTGATACCCCCGACTAAGGATATGGAAGCCCTTGGATTCATTGAAGGGTGGGTTTCGAGGAATTGAGATTTGGCAGAAGCAGTAAATTTAGATCCTATCAAATCGGCGATTCCATCTTCAAATACACTGAATTTAGTCAACTTACCAGAGCCTAATTCTAGTGATAATGCAATGCCGTGTTTGATACCATAGACGTAATTATGAACTCTAACAAGTTGGTTCTTAGCGTATAGTCGTTGCTCCCCATGAATTTTTCCGTGTTTGTATGGAGTGATTAACTTGAAACTACCTTCCTCAATATAATTGTATTGAATTCCATTCTTTTTGCCGTTCTTGTAGGATGTTTCACTTTTAGTGCGCCCGTTAACATATTCTTCTCTTTGAACTCCATCAGGAGTCAGTGGTCTCTTACTTTGAGATATCTTTTTGTTTGAGTCATCGGTAGGCTTGTTAATTACTTCATAATCCAGGTCTGAGTTCTCCTTGAAATGAGATTCATTTCCGTCTTTTACTCCATTTTTCCAGGTGAAAGTTGCCTTCAATTTTCCGCTTTCATAATACTCCTTGGAAATCCCATGCTTTTCGCCCTTTAGGTAAGGTACCTCAAACTTTTTAACACCACTCGGATAATACCAGTGGTGAGTTCCATAGGCGATGTCAGCCTCGTATGTACCTTCAGACTCAAGTTTTCCATTGGCGTCAAACCATCTATGGTTTCCTATCCTAAGTCCATACTCAAAATTTCCTTCGAGGCTAAGAACCTCAAGCTCGCTATAAATCTTTTGATTACCATGAACCTTTCCTCTTAAAAAGCTTGCTACGGTTTGTGTTTTACCGCTTTTGAAATACCACTTTTGGACACCTTTTCTAAATCCGTTAATGGCTATAAATTCAGTCTCGATATTTCCATTTTCATAATATGTGTTTTGAATTCCATTTCCCTTGCCATTTTTATAAAGAGTCTCTGACTTAAGGATTCCATTTTTGTAAAACTCCTTTCGAGTTCCTTCTAAAATATCGTTTTTCATGGGCTCTTCTGCGCTTAACTGACCATTCTCGTGCCACCATTTATTTACTCCTATATTTCTTCCGTCCTTATACAAGAGTTCACCGAAGCGTTTTCCGCTTTCATAAAAATTTCTAAATAGCCCTTCCCTCTTTCCATTTTTAAAAAGTACTTCTGATTCTAATTTTCCGGAAGGATAAAATGTCTTTTCAGTACCGTGCCGTTTTCCAGCAGAATACGGGACTTGCTCTTGTAAGTCCCCATCCAGGTAATAAGTCTTTTTAAGGCCTTGCAACCTTCCATCTTTGAAGGGGACCTCAAAATATATTTTTCCATTTGAGTGGTACTCTATCTTGATTCCGTCCCGATTCCCGTCCTTATCCGTGAGATCATCTTGCCAATCCGCATAGTCCATATGCATGATTCTCTTGCCATCACGTTCACCGTATTCATAATTCTGCTCTGTCTTCAATTGGCCAGAGGTGTGATACATTTTTACTGAGCCATGAAGTAAACCTTGTACCCAGGTGGTTTGCATGTTCAAAGACCCGTCTTCGTTATAGAGCTTTTCGATACCATGCCTTTCACCATTCTTGAAAGTACCTTCATAGCGCAATATACCGTCTTCAAAGTACTTAAAAAAGGGACCGTGCTTCCTCTCGTCTTTCCAGCTGGTTTTAGCTTTTAATTTTCCAGAATCATAGTAGATTTTTCTTATTTCAACTTCTCCAGCAGCTTTCACCGTAGGTTTTGTTATAGCTGGGACGGCAGCTATAACGGGAACCTTTGTTGGTTTGGGAGTGAACTTGACCTCTTCTCCGTCTTTGTAGGTAACCTGGTAGTCGAACTCTCCACTATCGGTAAAGTTCCTTTCAATACCATTTTTCTTGCCATTTTCAACATTTACTTCCGATGTTAAAACTCCACTGTCGTTGTACCATTTCTGAATTCCAGTTTCTTCTCCGTTCTTATAGACGACTTCCCACATTAATTTACCGTCAGGGCTATAGCGCTTTTCAATCCCATCGCGGATACCCTCTTTATACTCGGTCTTTTCTTCAGGCTTACCACCAGAGGAATAGGTTTCTTTGATGCCATGCAACTTGCCATTCACATAAGGCTCAACCATGTGCAAAGTACCATCAGGAAAATTGTTTTTAAAAACCATGGTGACTGGCTTTTTAGATACGGAATCCACAAGGAGTCCTTTTTCCATTTGAGGATGCGCATTTGCAAAATCGCCTTTTGAAGTGCAAGACACGAAAAAAATAAGCGGGATGAAAAAAAATAAACGAAACATTCTTAACTCCTTAGATACCCTGACCTGTCCCCTCAACTAGCCTCAGTCCTCATAGAATGGCGGGTAAGTCACCTTTGTTTTTTGCTGGAAATTAAAGGTGCAGACCGTCACCAGGTGAAGAATTGAGCTTGATCAGCTTCAGAACTAAACCTGAAAAAGAAGCCCTCTGATTCGTTCGCAACATATTGTCTTTCCTGCCCTTCGAGCATCTGTAATAATTTTACCAGGGAAGTAGTTCTGACATGCTTTGGCAGGCTATTGCCAAGAGTGGAATTCCATCTTTCATCATGACTTGCAGCTGGATTGTGCTGCAATAGCCTATATGTTGCCGGGGTCATGATGCGCAGCATCTGAATTGTAAACCGGTCAAAGGGATTTAGTCTTTTAAACTTATCTGTTGTTTTCTCGACGAAAGTGAGGTTTGTGATGAACCTCTTGATATCCCGGTAATTTCTAAAGAAATTGAGAAAGTAAGAATTTGTCTCCTGCCACGCTGGAGACTCAAATACCATCTCCATAGGAAAGTCACCCCGAAAGTTCAGATCCATCAGCGATTTGATTTGCTCTTCCTTCTGCTGATCTGAGATGTGCGGCAGATCATGCCGGATCTCAATGACTCCATCCAAGAAGTATTCGCCACTGATGGGATCAAACTGATTGTAGGCGGTTGCGACAAAATTAGGATCAAAAGCCAGTACAAAAATCATTTTTGGTAGATCGAGAACTTCCTTTAAAAGGCAAATAATTCTCCGAGCATCGCCGTGTTCCAGTTTATCAAGGTTGTCTACAAAGCAGATTATGTAGGACTCTTGAGCCAATAGGTGTTTTCTCAATAGGGATTTCTCTTCTTCAAACTGATTCTGACGGAATCCTGTACCCACGGATTTACGGATGAACGATTTAAAGCGATCCTTTTTAAGCTCTCGAGGATTCTTTTCAAGATCAGTGAAGAGGGTTGTTATGAATGAACTAAGAAATCTTCCCTCCTGCGCACAGAGCCATGCATCCAGGGAAAGGACTATAGCTTTCTCATCATCAAATTGATCTCTGAGGAAATTTAAGAAAGAGGTCTTACCTGAGCCGAGTTCTCCAAGAACTCCGATACACTTCGACTCCTCCACCTCCAGGGCCTTAATTGATCTTGCCAGGCCCCAGGCTGATTTCTGAAAGCCGAGTAAATCCAGCTCCTGATCTTTGCTGGTCAAAGGCTGATCTTTACACTTAGGGTCAATGAAATGATTCATTTGTTTCCTCCTTCATCCAGGGTAGTCTGGCTCCACCCAGAAATCGGGTTAGATGATGGTTGGCTTCATTGTATGCCCAAACGCATTTGGTTTGCCCGGATTCCCGGCCAAACCAGGAATCTGTAGATTCCTTTGCTCATCTGCGATGAGCTTATTTTGGTCATGAACCTGCAAACGGGCATACCGTTTGCTTTTCGGTATAGAAGGTTACTTCCTCGGGGGCTCTACGTATAGTCTATCCCTGCCTTGCCCTACTTTTTTTCAGCTGCTGGCGGGGACTGGAATCACGACGCTTACTACTACAGATTTGGAGTTTTTTGGGTTTTTGTAGGAATGGGGTTGGTTGCCGGGAAAGGCAAAGACATCTCCTTCTTTGACCAGGTAGGAATCACCCGCGACATAAACAACGACTTCCCCTGTGATTACAGTTAGATATTCTTTCGTCCCCCTCAGGTGGGGATGCCCAACCATATCGGTTTGAGCTTCAAATTCCACACGATCAATTTCAATTCCTTTGATTTTGTCGGGCAGGAGACTGAAAGATCTCACCTTTCCATCGGTGCGTTTCGTGAACTTAACTTTATGGGCGGGAATCAGGGTACATTCCGATCGCGGTCTAGATAATAATTCCTCCACACCAACACCCAGCGCGGTGGAAATCTTGATCAGGTTCCTGAGGCTTGGATTTCCAACCCCTGATTCAATGTTTGTCAGAGTTGATCTTGGAATTTCGGCCAACTGTGCTAGCTGGTGCTGGCTGAAATTTTTCTTTCGCCTCAAAATTCCAATATTTTGGGCTAAGTAACGGGAAGCTCTATTTTCTCTGTCCATAGACCATTATGGTCAGAAAGATAGCAAATGGTCAATATATTGGCAATATGGGCGACAAAACGATCATGCGGGTGTATTAAAAAGGAGTAATTGGAAATATACGCATGATGTTTTAGAAAAGGAGGAACACATGAATCATCCCAACTATTGGAAAGATAAAAGAGTCTTAATCACAGGAGGAACTTCGGGTTTGGGTAGAGCCCTTGCTCTTCAACTTCATAGGTCTGGTGCCAGGGTGGCATTGGTTGCGAGATCCCAGGAAAAACTCGATGAGCTCAATGCCCTATACCCTGAGATCTTATGTATCCAGGGTGATGTGTCGGATAAGAAAGCAATTTATCCCATTACCGGGGAAGTTCACGCCCGGCTTGGTGATATAGATGTACTCTTAAACGTGGCGAGCTACCTGGGTCAAACACCGCTGAGACTTCTCATCGATACAGATTGTGAAGACTTCGAGCAGGTTCTTCAAACAAATGTCCTGGGTCCCTTTCGATTGAGTAAAGCGTTTCTTCCGGAAATGCTCCTTCGGCGCAGAGGGGTTGTTGTAAACATTTCAAGCAATGCGGCCATCAACGCCTATTCCAACTGGGGCAGCTACAGTGTGTCAAAGGCTGGAATTGATCATCTGTCCCGTATCTTTGACGAGGAAGTTAAGGATCATGGGGTGAGATTTTTATCGATTGATCCCGGAGATATGAATACTCCGATGCATTTTGATGCAATTCCTGATGCAGACCCTGGGGATCTGAAAGAACCAGAAGTATCCGCGAGTGAAATCTTGGACCTCCTAGCTCAAAGGGATTACTCCGAGGTAAGGAGGTCGTTATGAAACCAGCAAACTCTTCCCGAAGACATTATGATCAAACCAGGTTACTGGTCCTTTCCGGATTGAATTCCCTCACCCACTCCAGGGTGGGTGATATAGAGAGTTTTCTCGCTCCAGGAGATCTTCTTCTGGTCAACCGATCGGCTACACTGCCTGCAAGTTTCCATGGAAACATCGAGCGAACTGGAGAAAGAGTAGAAGTTCGTCTGGCGGCCTTTCGAGGTCCATCACCAGATAAACTCCATCGTTGGTTTGCCTTTTCTTTTCAGGAAGGGAGCTGGAGAGAACCGACTGAGGATCGGGTTCGTGCACCTGAACTTGAAGCAGGGGACTTCATATCGATTGGACCCGGCTTCGGAATTAAAGTTTTGAGTGTTAACTCAGGGAGGCTACTGACCATCGAAATCACCAGTTCTTCCCTACTCAGGGACCTTTACCGATATGGTAGTCCGATTCAGTATTCTTACTTAAATGAAAATTTAGAGGTGTGGGATCAGCAGACCATCTTTTCTGGTCCTCCTCTGTCTGTAGAGCCTCCGAGTTCTGCCTTTCCGCTAACCTGGGAACGAGTTTTCCGGTTGCAGGAAAAGGGAGTCAAAATAGCCAGCCTTATCCATGGTGCTGGAATTTCCAGTACAGGAGATTTCACTCTCGATAACCTATTGCCGCTTGAGGAGTGGTATGAAATACCTGAAGCGACCGTTGCGGCCATAGAGGAAAATAAGAGAAGGGGATATCGAATTATTGCCCTGGGAACAACCGTGATCCGGGCAGTTGAGTCAGCAGGGCTTCAGGGGAAATTGATCCCGGGTGCAAGGACCACTAATCTTAAAATTGGTCCGGATCATGATTTTCACTATATCGATACGCTCATCACCGGCATGCATGAACCGGGTACAAGCCACGTTGATATTTTGAATTCATTCTGTTCGGTGAGTCACATAGCAGCGGGATACAAACAAGCCTCGAAGGAGGAATACCGAGCACATGAGTATGGAGATATTTCCCTATTAGACTGTCGACATTGCCAGTAGCCAACCTGGTCACGAGATTACTCTTGTGCTCTGTTCCCAGATTTTTCCAGCGCTATCAGAATGTTGTGGAAAGGGGAGAGTCCCCAATCTTCTTGATTTATGATTTACTACGCTGGGTGCCAGGTCTAACCTGGGATTGGGAAATTTTGAAGATTTTAAATTCTTATTCGTTGTCTCTTAGCTTCCACAAATTCACCAGGACGTTTTTGGTCCTGTTTATCCTCCTTGGGCCTGCGTTTTCCCAGGAGGCGATTGTGGAAGCCTTTTCTAAGGTTTCCTTGAGATCTTTGCAGATTTCGCTTCAGGAGATGAATCAGCCTCATCTGGCAAAGTGGATTGGGGAGCAAAGTGCACCTGCCCAACTTATTGGCAACACACTTTCTGAAACTGGAATTTCTCTAAGAGACTACCTGGTTAACAGGCTTCATTCCCAGTCAAAGTCTACCGACACCACCACATTGCTACAAGCTTACCAACGAAGCGCTGCTTTTTTGAGGCTTGATGAACGACCCCTTCAAAAGTCTGTAAAACCAACATTAACAAAGGCTTTGTCTCACTACCATAGAACCTTTTCACACCTTGCTGAAGACCTGGTCTCAACGGTATCTCAAGTAAATTGGCATAAGGTTGATAGCTATGTAGAGTCCCGATTAGGTCCGCTAAAAGAGTTGGTCAGGTCTCTTAACCCCGGTGATCTGGTCCTTTTAGCCAACCTGGAAATTCATGAAATTGAGGCCTCACTACCCCGCATTCATACCATTATCCGCTACAATTTGCCACTCTCTTCCTACGGCAAAGACATCTATCTTATACACCATGAAAACCAGCGCAAGACTCTTATATTGACCTCCTTTGACTCAAGGGCCTATCTCATTCACTTTGGTCTTTTGATCAGTCGTTTCAGGCAATTTAAAAGTCTCTCCTTTGAAATCGCAGAGCTTATTGACCCCAAACGCCTGGAGCGAAGCTACCGACAGTTACTGAAGTTCGCCATGGCCAATCCCGGTCTATTTTCAGATTTGAAGTCACTGGTCATTGGTTACTCTTCTACTTTTGAGAAAAAGTGGAAAGTAAAGCACCGAAAATCAGTTTCTCAAAGGGGATTTCCAGGAGAAAACTGGACCGTCAGCGTTTACGAAATGAAGGATGGGAGTCGTGTTGGAGTCCTGGGAGGGGATGTTGATTATTACGGTGAGGCACTGGTGAGACAGATTGAAAAACTGGTGGGGGTTTTTCCTATTGAGCAGGTGTTCTTTGGTGGATCGGGAGGATCTCTGGTTCCCAGGTCACCCTATTCCCTTTACCGGCCATCCACCATACGGTCTCCCTCCGGATACATTGTAAAGAACGCCTTGCAGGGATCTTCTGATTCCGGCATTCACTTCAGTGTTGATTCTCCCTTGTTGGAATATCCCCTCAAGCTAAAGCAGATGGTGAACATGGGGATTTACTCACTGGATATGGAAGGGGGACATCTGGCCGATCTGGCAGTTAAGAATGAAATAGAAGTTGGGGTAGCGATTTTGGTCACAGACTTTCCCCTGGATTATGGAATAGATGTTGCGCTTGGACGTCAGGACTTCGCTTTGAAAAATACAGCCCGAGAGGAGTTTGTGACTCAGGTGGAGCAGGTCATATCTCAGGAGCCTCCTTCATTTATGCATCAGATCGAAAATTTGACCGACCGCTCTATTCTTGAGATGAGTCGACAAAATCTACAGCGTCTGCGCTCGGAGGTTTACCCTTTAACCTCTAAAGAAGCGGCCCTGGTGAACCTTTTAAACTCCATCCCTTATGGAGTTAACTTAAGAATGTCACCGGGAAGGCTCTATTACACACTGAAGGATAGAGCCACGTTTTCCACCGGCCTGGTGGAATCACTTGGGATGGAAGTCAAACCCTATACTCCTGAGCTCGAAGATCGACTTTACGGTGCTTATGATTATGTATTTGCCGAATATAGCTCGGCGTTAGGAAGGGACATGTACGGCAAAACCATTGTTCGGCTTAAGCCTGAATACGTCCTTCCCCGCTCCTTCGCAACCCGGGTTTCCGGATGGCAAATTTCAAAAAATACCGCAAGTCTCCCATTTATCGAGCAGCAGCATGGCTTCGCAAAAGAAGTTTACCACTTCGAACATTATTCCCAGGCACTGACTCTGCTAACAATCAAGGAAATAAGAAAGCTTTCTGAAGACGAAAAGCTAGCTTTTTTCAACAATTCAGAAAAGGATTGGAACACCCTCCCATTTGAAATCAGACTGCGCTACCTGGAGCTGAAAATAAAGAACTTTGTTTTAAGCTCTGAAATTTTAAAGGTAATGCTGCCGCCTGAAGCGAAAGGCGATATTCCAGCCATGCTAGAGGCGAATGCCATTCCCTATGAATACTATGACTCAAAAAAGTTAAAGGAAGATTTAGGAATAGACTAGCACGAAGAGTAGTCATTGGATCCATAATCAAGGATCCGTCTTAAGACCAAACTTAACCCATCACAGTCCAGGTTATTTTTTTCAGATTCTCAGGTTGAGCCACAGGATGATGAGATCCTGCGGAACCCTTTTTACCTGACAGGTTCATTTTTCCCGATGTAAAACTCCTGCTTTCGCAACTTAGGGCTTTTTCCTTCGTATCCTTTGGTATGCTCATTTTGGTCTTCTCTCTTTTCTTCTGTCTCACGGTCCCAGGCTTTGCCAAAGCCGCTCCATTGAATCTGTTTAATGACCTGAGCCTTGAGAATCAAATCTCTAACGAAATTGGAATTTTGGAGGATCCTTTTCCACCCCAGCAGAAAGCCGAGGTGATCTACGTGCTGGTTCCCCTTCGGTTTTCAAATCTGAAGGAACGGGTACAGGCGGTTGTTCATAATGGCATTGCCTACCAGGGAGATATTGTCTTGGGTCCAATCGATGAACTGGAGAAAGATCCGAGCCAATCGCCATTTGGATCTGGCTATATTCCAGCGCCATCCTTAGCTGGCTATGCAATTGGGACTCTTGATGACACCTCCTTTCGCTGGCCCGATGGAGTGATTCCTTATGTAATCGAAGAGAGTGTTATTCAAAAAGAGCAAATTATTCTCAATGCTATGAAAACCTGGGAGTCTCAGACCAACATTCAATTCGTGGAATTTGATCTGGAAACGGCGAAAAAGATAAAGAAACGATCTCCTCTTCTTAAAGGGCGGCTGCAGTTTATCAAATCAGATGTCTGTGGATCTTACGTTGGCAGGCGGCCCTATAAGAAGATGAAAGAAGTACCGGGCTTTTATCAAAATATTTTCCTCGCGGATGGCTGTCAAGAGATGGCTATTCTGCATGAACTGGGTCATGCGATCGGGTTGTTTCACGAGCAGACCCGGCCTGATAGAGATCAATACATTGCCATGCAGATGGACAATGTCAAGAAGGAGAAAAAGAGTCAGTATGGTAAAGGAGGGGAGACTGATAGGTTGGTTATTGGTCAGTATGATTTCCAGTCAATCATGCACTATGCCGACACCAATTTCGTCATCACCAAAGGGACGAAAGCCTTTACGATAAGAGAACCCTTCATCAATCAAAAGTCTCTGTTTATAGGCCGGACCAATACTTTGAGCGCGGGTGATATTGAGAGCGTAAACAAGCTCTATCCAAAAAGAAAAGTGATCAGTCAGAAATCCAAGGTGAAAAGAAAAGTCCATCGAACCAAGATTAAGAATCAAGAATTGCTTTCCTTCCTTCTCAAATCAGTAGCCCCCGATCATCCTGCTAAAGGGGCGGAAGTTGAGAGTTTCAGCTGTAAGAAAAAGAGTTATGGCTCTACTGTGACGGCTAAGTGCACCCTCAGGCTTAAATCTTCAAAAAAGAAGTACACATCACAGATCACTCTTGATTCAACCGGATTCCCCCGAACCCTGGTTTATATCCGCTAGACCAAATCAAGGCTGGCACATACCATTCCCGGAATGAAGTGGCAGGGGCCTATCATTGAATTCAGATCATGCTCAGGATGCTTCCTGTACTTGAGGGAGCTGTTTTGTAGATGTGAAAGCTTTGTTGCAGAGGCTCTTTCTTCTGTGGAAGAGAGGGAAGTTATATGAATTCAGTTAGTTTACGGCCCTTGTCAGCAGGTGATTTTGATGATTTGAAGCTTCTTTTTAATCGCTGTCATCCCGACGGGTTAGACCGTGAGAGCTACCCGGATTATCTCTTTGTGATAGGGGCATTTCATCAATTAAAACTGGTAGCTGGTTTGGTGCTATTCCAAAATCCGATTCATCCTTTCTATTTGAAGTGTTCTGTTGCTGTCCTTCCTCAGTTTCGACATATGGGATTGGGTACAAATCTCCATACCGCGATGATGAGTGAATTTTCAATACCTGAACAAGTTTATGGCCTGGAGATGGCCTGTTATGAACAGAACCTGGCCGGTTGCAGGTTCATAGAAAGCCTTAATTACCAACATCACTTTAACTGTGTGGAGTTTGAGCTTGATCTCAGCGAAAGTATTCTTCAAGACTCATCTCAAAAGAGTCCTTTTAATGGGCTCCAAATCCATAGTTTTGAAGACAGGGTTGTTAGCAAAGATAACCTGTTGAATTTCCTGGTTCAGAAATATATAGATTCGCACCTGTGGAGCCCTGTTTCGGATATCAGCATGGAGGAGTGGGATCAGATTGTGTTTTCTGATTTGGAAGCTAGCCTGAGCTACTATATCTTGATTGAGAATGAGGTGGCTGCTTGTTCTACAGGTTGTCTCGTGGACTCCTGTTTAGAATTGGGATGGATTTATGTGAATAATCCAGAATTTCAATCACACCTGTTCAATGAACTCCTTAGAAATCAGTTGCACAAGGCGAAATTAGCAGGAGCACTTAGTGCATGCCTGGAGGTTGATTCTTACCAGGAAGACCTTTTGAGGATCGTTTCTACTTTTTCATTCAAATCTAAATCTAGCTGGAGAAGATATAAAATGGAGCTTCCTTCTCAAGTCTAGTTGATGCCTTTGACAATCAGTTCATTTCCTTCTTGGACGACTTTGATACTACCCAATTCATTTAGCTCCTGAATTACTTCCTGAAGAGTTGCGTCTTCGTACTCCACCGTTACAGCAAAAGAACGAATGGAATGATCAACGAGGCACTGAAGAGTAAAGTATCGACAGACTACGGTGAGAAAAACCTTGATGGGTATGTTGTCTAGCTTCAGGGTAAGTAAACCGTTATTAGGACCCGACAGAGTCTCGGCAACATCGTTGGGTATGGAATAGCTCTCCGGGGGCACCGGAGGTTCATCATTCTTTTTCCCTATTTGCACTGAAGACAGGAAGAGGATAATTAGAATAACCCCCATGAGTTGGAATGTTCGTTTGATGAGCCGACCCAGAAGCCCCATTGTAGACAGGAAATTCTCCCATTTGACTCGCATGGATCTTATATATGCGTTTCCACTGGATGGAGTTAACATTCGATAAGCCCATACTTTGTAGGCTATATTTTTGAGTTGAAGTTCACCCATTGGTTCCAGGTGAAAGCGGGAATTGGCCTGGATGATGTCCTTAACTGTGCTGGATACAACGATACCGCCAGGTTCACTCAAGGGTTCTAACCTGGAAGCCACGTTTACTCCGTCACCGAAGACATCCTCATGTTTGTGGAGAACGTCACCCAGGTGCAGGCCAATCCGAATCCAGATCTGATCTTTCTTTCCCCGATGTTTGTTAAGACGTGAGAATTCTGTCTGAATGGATAGAGCGCAATCCGCAGCATCCACGGCGCTATTGAAGCTCGCCAGAACCGCATCTCCCATGAATTTAACAATAGTCCCATTTAGAGATTCTATGCGCGATTCCAGGATTTTGTTATGGATATCTAACAGCTTCAGGGCATGGTCTTCATCTCTTCCCATCATGGAGGAGTAGCCCTTTATATCAGAAAACATGATGGCCTGGATTTGCCTGTGCCCGTCAGGTTGGGAGGGCTGAGAAGGCGGGGGGACAATCTTGAGATGGGCTCGTTCTGCACTCACCCAATCATGTTACCATCATTGCAGAGCCTTAATGCAGGTCGCAGTCCGCAAAATCCGTGGGACCTGAAATCATTTTTGCCATGGTTTTTCGGTATAAATATGGGCATCAAGACGATGCAGGATCGAAAAGGTCTCCGGGGCAATCTTTTTGAGGAGCTTTTCATGATCAATGTTGAAGGCCTTGACCTCTTCATGGCTCAGGGTAGCGCCTACTCCCCGACAGGCTCGTATCCTTCCCATCCAGGATTCCCGTGTGAAGGAGATCTCTTCGTCGTAGTAAAAGAAGGCGCAGACATTAAAATCTTCTTGTGACCAGCCTGGTTGGTGAGGTATCTCACCGCTGTAGTCGCTGCTGCTCCACTGTGGGTTATAGCACAAAATCAGCTCTTCGGAGGCCCTTGCTATAGGATCAAGCCTTGGAAGCCAGCAATAATGTCCAGTCATCAGGTTGCCACCAGGTTTCAAAAGTCTCTTGACCAGGGGTATGATTCTGGTCTTGTCGAAGTAGAGCCAGCTCTGCCCGGCGCTAATGACATCAAAGGAATACTCCTCAAGACTCAGGTCTTCGACCGCTCCTACCTGAAACTCCACCTCAAGCTCATCATTGATGCATAGCTTTCTGGCCTGTTCAATCTGCCGCTGTGAAAGATCTACTCCCAGGACATTGCTGCCCTTTTTTGCAAAGGCACGCGCGAAAAACCCCGTACCTGTGCCGAGGTCCAGAACTCTCTGCCCAGCGCATCCGATACCCAGTGCGTGAAGTCGATCGTAAAAGCTTCTGGGGTAATCAGATCTGTAGTTCGCGTAATCCTCGGACGTATATCCCCAGTCAATCTCGCGATCCCCATCGATGGCAGAAAGTCCATGCATTTGAAATTAGTCCCAGCAGCGATTGTCTCCAGGGATAAGTCTACTATTAAGCGCTGCTAAGAAAAAGGACTTAGATTTGTGCTGTATTGATTGCTCTTGCGATCTCTTCTATCTTTGATTTCGCAATGCCCACTTCTTTTGATATGGATCGCCACAGGCTGAGTGAATCCCGGGTTTGTCTGATGATATTTTTGGCTTCACTTTGAGAAACTTGAGCATGAGCAGCTAATTTCAAGAGGTGATTTTCACCTGGATTTCTGGTCTCTCCCAACACTGCGGTGCAGTGTTCACCCCCGGGGCCTGAGGAGTAAGTCAAGCCATAGGCGGGAGCCATCTTCCACTTGCCGTCCTGGTTCATGAGGAAGGAAAAGTTTCCAGGGTGGTCCGCACGGTGATGAGCAAGGACATTGAAGACCGCGAGCCGGTACATCTTCTGGGCCTGGAAACAATCACCAGTGAGCTTGAGAGCGCTTTCGACCAGAACTTTATAATCAATCCGCTTTGAATTGGTCTGAAAATTGAGCAAACCGCGTGCGCTGTGCAGATGCATACGCTCGCCTCCCGGCTCCCGATCAAAGCGTTTTGTAGCGAAATACCCCCTACAGTCCTTAGCGGAAAATAGGTAGGTTTCCATCATTTCGACACCAGCCTGTCTTGCCATCTGGCTATATACAAATTCTATCGCCCCCCCATCCTCACCATCCGCTGTTTGTGAGAATTTCACCAACCAGTGCTCTAAACCTTCATTTAGCCCAGGGGTACCCGCTATGAGCTTGCTTTTTTTATGATTGGAAGCGACCACAATCTTTGGTCTTGAACCATTTAAGAATCCACCCAGGGTCAGGAGCAACTCCACTTCAGTTTTCCTGTAGTCTTCAAGAATGCGCTGAGACTGGTTAGCCAGGGTATCCAGGTCAATTTTGAACTGCGCACTTGTCTGTGCTTTTGAGGGTTCATAGATTAAAGCTCCCGCTCCCTTGTTTCCAATACAGGCAAGCCTATCGAGAGAGTGGAATTGATCTGGCTCAATTCCTTTTGAACGCAGGCTTCGATCGAAGAGAATTTGACTCCAGCCACCTGGCAAACTGTCCTGGAATACGCCAGGCAATCCTCCGAAAGTTGAGGGTTCGATAAAGTGGCTGCCTTCCCTTAAAGGCATTTGGAGAGGGGATATTTCCATTTCCCTTTCAAGAAACTCGGGGTCGTACTCAAAAAAAATCTGATTCCTTCTGGAAGCCAATCGTCCTACAGGTATAGGATCACCTGTAAAATCCAATGCCACATGGACAAGGGTCGTAGACTTGTAAGTTTCAGCCATCTTGTTCTTTTCATCGGTTGGATGAGGACCAGGATGAAACTTTGCAGCTTTTTGTCGGGTTTATTCCAACTATCTTCGCGGTTTTTCGTAGGATGAATGATGCTTGATCGCTTTGCTATACTTCTTTTCCTTTGCATTTTCCTGCTGTCATACCCTGCTCAGGAGTCCTTGTCTCCCGATCTCTATGAAGATCTGATCGAGGATTACTTAGATGACTCAGAACAAGGAAGTTCCCCTGCGGAGGATAGGTCCCGACGTGAGGTCAAAGACCTGTTGAGATATATCTATTTCTCCCGAGTAGCCTTTCTGGTTCGTAAAGACCGGGAGCAAATTTTAGCTGAGTTTCCAGGTGCTTTTGTATCTGTGACCAAGAAAACCAATTCAAAGTTTTTTGTGCACAAGAATGATGACAAACGAAGAATCATCATCTCAATCCGGGGAACCGCTAATCTCAAGAATTGGGCCATGAACCTTCAGTTCTGGATGAAGGAAAATTCCTGGTTTCAACATAAGATTCACACTGGTTTTCTCAGCATGAGTCAAGATATTCATGAGCAGATTCTTCCTTTCCTTGAGAAAGAGTACGAGATTATTCTGACCGGCCATTCCATGGGAGCTGCGATTGCTACCATTATTGGTGCCTACCTGGACAACCAGGACTACGATGTCGAAGTGATCAACTATGCCCAGCCAAGAGTGACAGACAATGATGGAGCGAAAGAACTTCAATCACTGAATCTATCGAGGGTAGTGATTGAAGGGGATGTGGTTAATATGCTCCCGCCTTTTAATTACGCTCACTTTGGTCGTGAAATTCTATTGAAGGCTAATCGCTATTATCCCCGTTATCTTCAAGAAGAGTGGGATAGGGCACCAGAGGATCGCCAGATCAAAATAGGATTTCAGTACAGGTTTGGCGGGCCGTCCAGTTCAGCCAGATCACAGCCTTCTACCCGTGACCTTACCAATTCCACAAGCCTTTACTATAGTTTTATTGATGGGGGAAACTTCACGGCTGCCCATAGTCTGCATGCTTACTTTAACAGTCTGCGCGCCCGGATTTCCAAAATCCAAAGTGGAGTGAAGTACCCTCTGAACGCGAAACTTCGATCCATTCAGTTTTAGTTTGATTCCTTGTGCCTTGTAAAGGGTACTGAAAATTGAAGCCTTAGCACTCTCTATTCCCATTCAATTGGTCTTGCGTCCAGGGTCAGTCTGGTTTATTCTTGACCAAAAGTAGAAGTGAGTGATGCCACAGCCAGTTAAGTACCAAAGCAATACCTCTAAGCTTAATCTCTCTAGTGTTTTCTGCACTGATAACGATGAGCTGCTCCGATCCATAGGAAGTTTCAAGGATCACTTTGAAGAAAGGAATTGCTTTTTGATAACTGGCGAGACGGGAACCGGCAAAACCTTTTTGTGCCGCAGTTTGATGGGTGTGAAGAAGGCCTGTTGTATTCTTCCCTATGCCCTCATCTCTCCAGAAGGAAGTGTAGCATCAGGTTTATTAATCCAGGAAATACGTAAATACCTGGACAAACATGACTGTGAGGAGGATTGTCCCGCTTTCCTGATCATCCCGGATTTTGAGACTTTAGCTAAAAACCAACTTAGTGCCCTGGCTAATTTCCTGGATCCCTCCTTTTCTTATAGCTGCTCCACATGGATGGGATTTGATCTGAGGCTGGTCTTCCTCAGTACCTTATCCTTAGATGAGCTCATGAATCATAAAAATGTGCCGCATGACTTTTTGTGTGGAATCTCGCCCTACCACATTCACCTTCATCCTCACAGAGATCGGATGGGGGACCTGGGAAGGCTTTCAAATTTTTTCTTCCAGGTAGCATATGAGGAAAACAGGATTGATCCAATTTCTATTCCTACTGAGTTCAGGAAAGAATGCGCTAAATATTCTTTCCCTGGAAACCTCTCTGAATTGAGGGCCATGATCTACCACTGTGTTGCTCAATCTAAAGAAGGGCGTTCGATTTCAAAATCGATCCAGCATTGGATCCAGCAAAATTCAGCCAAGAAAGATTCGGCAGCATTGGATAAATCAAAGTTAATAACCTTCTCTTCCAAAGATCTGCCTACCATTTCCCAGGTAACAAAAGCACTCATAGATGAGGCCATGAAGCGATCTGATGGCAATCAGACACGTGCCGCAAAGTTTCTAGGAATTAGTCAGCAAGCCCTGAGCGAACGACTTCGCCGCCAGACCAGAGCTTGAATTTTTACGACCACTATTCTTTAGCTGTGCGAAACTCCCTCCTTTTATTTCATTTTCCTCTGGGCCTATCAACAAAGTTTCTTGATTGAAAACAAGCATTCTTGTAAACTAAAGGTCAGACGGGTAAGAAAACCCGGTCGATTTTTATACAGCTCTGGGAGCCGGGCCGTGTGAGGGAGTACTTCGGGAAAGATGACTAAGAGAAGACGTAGGTTCGATTCCCTTTTTAAAGCGAAAGTAGCATTAGAATCCTTAAAGTCTGGCGCCTCGATAGCTGAGTTGTCGGAGGAACACAGCCTTCATAGAAATCTGATCCGTTCGTGGAAGGCTCAACTCTTAGAAAATGCCCCTCTCTTGTTTTCCCCAGAGAATTCTGATGAAAATGCCGAGCAAAAAAAATCAACTTCCGCGACCACCAGGAAATTGGCTCGTCTAGAAGAAGAAAATGAGTTTCTAAAAAAAAAACTCGATCCCTTTCTCACAAAGAGCGAAAAAAGCTCATTGAATTAGATCATCCAGATCTATCTGTTCGCAAACAATGTCGATTCTTGGAAGTCAATCGCTCATCCATCCTATATAAACCTCGCCAGATGAGTGATCTCAATGAGCAGCTCGTGGAATTGGTCATGGAGATTTTTGAACATGCGCCTTACCTCGGCTATCGTCGAGTCACGGAACTGATTCGCGAAGAGCACGGACTGATCATCAATCACAAAAGGGTCAGACGCATCATGAGTGAATTGGGATTACATTCGATCAAACCAAGGCAGATTTCAGGAGGGTCAAAATGGATTACAAGGAAGTATTCCGATCTCGTTGAGGGAATCGCCCTTGATCATCCCAACCAGGTTTGGACTTCTGATATAACCCACATCCGCCTAAAGGGAGGCTGGATCTATGTGGTAGCTATACGCGACTGTTACTCAAAGAAAATCCTCTCCTGGGAGCATTCGTATCGTATTGAACCCATGTTTTATGTCCAGGCTCTAAATAAAGCTCTCACCCATTATGGAAGCCCGGAAATTTTCCACGCTTATGAGGAGTCCTTGTGCACGACGGAACTATTCCTTGGCAATCTGGAAAAGAAGAGAATCAAAATTTCGATTGATCAAAACAAGAAGGTCAAGGGTTCAGTTCTGATAGAAAAATTCTGGCGATCCATAAAGGATTCAAGGATCGAGGCAAAGGAAGAGAGTTCTGAGAACTCCCTACTTAAGATAGTGGAGGACTGGGTGGCTTTTTATAACCAGAGCAGGCCAGAATCCATGAACCATTCCCATACACCGGAGGAAGTCTATAGAGGGGATCAAATCCATGACGGGATCTTAAGAAAAAAAGGAATTTGTGAATCGTCCCCCTGGCATCTAATTCCTGATGGCGAAGAAGATCAACTGCCGGAAAATCTCCGAGACCTGGAACCCGTGTATTCCCGATACTCCCTGGAAAAGTTTGAGAAGACCAGGGGATGATTGATCATTTCTTGCTTTCTAACTTTCCCATGCGACCATTTCTATAATCCTGTACCGCTTGAAAAATTTCCTGTTCGGTACTCATCACAAACGGTCCATAACCAACTACTGGTTCCTCAATAGGCTCTCCGCTAAGGACAAGGGCTTTGAGGCTCTCTTCCACCTCCAGGATTACTCCTGCCTTTTTATGATCCAAGATAGCGAGTTCCCCAGGATTCAGAATCTCCTTTCCATTCAAAAGAGCTCTACCTCGAAGTATGAGAAGAATGGAAGAATTTCCATCGCGCAGACTTAGTTCTAAAGAGCCTTTGGAGAGGCTAAGATCCCATAGATGCAGCCTGGTAAATGTCTCCGCAGGTCCCTTAATGCCTTCAAATTCACCAGCTATCACCCGGATTGATCCCGAATCAATGCCAACCTCTGGGATATGCTTGGAACTGATCTCCTGGTATCGCGGTGAGGACATCTTCTTTGATGCGGGAAGATTAATCCATAATTGGACCATTTCAAGGGTTCCTCCCTTAGCAGAGAAATCCTGGGAGTGAAATTCTTCGTGTACAACTCCACAACCAGCCGTCATCCATTGCACATCACCAGCCCGAAGAATTCCCTCATTTTTTCCTCCGGAATCTCGGTGTTCCAGCTCCCCCTGGTAGATGATAGACACAGTCTCGAAACCGCGATGGGGATGTTCTCCTACTCCACGCCGTTTATCTGTGGGAGTAAACTCATGAGGTCCGGCATAATCAAGCAGCAGAAATGGAGAACAGAGTTCATTATCTTTCTGGTAGGAAAAGTAAGTTCTTACAGGAAAGCCATCACCGACCCAGTGGGTCTCAACATGGTCTCTAATCTCAAGAATTTCCTTCATTGCTTAGTCCTCTCCTTAAAAAAATCTCTGCTACCATACACCTTGAACTCCCTCCTCCTACCTGCTCAATCGTGGGTATATCCACCTCAAGAATTTCGCCATGACCTTTAAGTTGTCCAAGCTGGGACTCATTGTAGCCTTCACGTGCTCTTCGAGACATTAGAATTACAGGATTACCCCTGAGGGTCTTCAGCTCCAGTATATTACCGCAATAGGACTGTTCCATCTGCTGTGTGGAAATCTTAATGATTTCTCTTGAATGAAGGGAGTCCAATACTTCTTCTCGTTGGGTGGAATCTGGAATACATTGGTCACAGATTACAGCGAAATGAGTGCCAATACTCATGATCACATTGGTATGATAAATTGGATTGTTCGAGGTGCTTCGGGTCTCAAAGAAAACTCCATCGTAGGACCGAGATTTCAGAAAATTCTGAAATTGGCTGGGATGACATCTTTTGGATCCAGCAGCGTATATTTTTCTACCGATGTGGTCAATCACAAGGCTCCCAGTACCCTCCAAGAAACCCTCAAGTCCGTCATTTTTTCCAACTTTTATGATTTCCCCTACCTGAAATCCATTATTCTCAAGAACGAAGCGCAGATCAGCGGGCCGTATTTCCGATCTTCGATTCTCGACGGCCATCGGGTAGATAAGCACAGCTCCATTCACTTCCGTGGAAAACCAGTTATTAGGAAAGACAGCGTCAGGAGTATGGACTTCCTTTGCAGGCGGCTTGTCCAGGATCAGAACTCGAACGCCCGCGCGGCGCAGTGTCCGTACCATTTCCTGAAACTCTTGATTTGCCCTGCGATTAATCTCCGTGGAGCTTAGAGTGGAGCGGGTTTGAAATTCGTTATCGAGGGCGGTCTGCTCATTGAATCCGAAATCACTGGGGGGAACCATGAGAACGGTATCTGTACTCTGTATGCTGCCCATAACAGTACCTGGCTAATTCAAGAAAAGAGTATGGTTTTCAGAGCCCTGGGCAGAATTTCAGCAGAACTCTTATGAGGATTGAGGTCATAGCGAACCCGCACAATGGGTTTATTGGAATTCACAATTCTTCCGAGATCGATAGGTGTTCCGCTTAGTACGAGGTCTGCTTTTGTAGTATTGATGGTGGTCTCAAGGTCTTTTCTCTGCTGCTCTGAGTAACCCATGGCAGGAAGAATTCCAGCGCCGATGTTTGGATAAATCTCATAGGTCTCACGAATCTTTCCAACAGCCTGGGGGCGAGGGTCAGCGACTTCGAGTGCACCGAATCGTCGGGCAGCAACAGAAGCAGCGCCGATGGTCATTTCCCCGTGTGTCAGGGTTGGGCCATCTTCTACCACAAGTACGCTCTTTCCCTGAATTTCCCCATCGAGGGTCAGAGAGGAATCCGCCTCTACTACCAGTGCTTCTGGAGCAAGCTGCCGAATATTCTCAGCCAGGATTGCCAGTTGTTCTGAGCTGGCTGAATCCATTTTGTTGATGACTACAACATCAGCCATTCTGAGGTTAGTTTCTCCCGGGTGATATCGGGTTTCATGACCAGCCCTTAAGGGATCAACAACGACAATTTTCAAATCAGCGTCATAAAATGGAAGATCATTGTTTCCACCGTCAAAGAGAATGACATCGGGAGCATCTATTCTGCTTACCTCGCTCAATATCGCCGCATAATCCACGCCGGCATAAACTACATTTCCATCAGCAATATGATGCTCATACTCCTCCATCTCCTCAATCGTACATGAATTTTCCTCAAGATCTTCCAACGTGGCAAAGCGTTGGACCCTCTGGGCATTCAGATCTCCGTAGGGCATGGGGTGACGGATCGCGACCACTTTCTTACCCATTTCACGCAAAAGTTGATAAACATAGCGCGTGGTTTGAGATTTACCGCAACCCGTACGCACCGCACATACGGAAACAACAGGGATATCGGACTTTATAGAGGTCTTGGCGGGTCCCAGGATTCGAAAGTCCGCGCCGCATGCATTGACCAGGGAGCAGCGGTTCATCACGTAGGTATGGGAAACATCGCTGTAGGAAAAGACTACTTCATCCACTTCCAGTTTTCGGATAAGCGAGGAAAGCTGAGCCTCCTCTACGATTGGAATGCCCTCTGGATACAGCTTTCCAGCAAGTTCAGGAGGGTAGCGCCGGCCTTCGATATCCGGAATTTGCGTGGCTGTGAACGCAACAACCTCAAATTTCGAGTCGTCTCGAAAACAGCAGTTAAAGTTATGAAAGTCTCGACCAGCAGCTCCCATGATGATGATTCGCCTTGGTGCCATATTTCACTCCCGTTGGGTATGTTATGTGAATGTCGATTCTTATAGTGGATTTCACCTTGAAATCAGGACCTGAGTCAAGCTAGAAGTCGAAGTTAATCGTCTTTCCCCTGAGTTTCCTTGTCATCTAAACATGGGTGCGGGTAAACTCAGATACAAGTGTGCCTAGAAGGGAGTGAGATGGCTTCACTAATCTCCACCGTAGATGAACCAAACCAGACTCGGCAATCGGATACGCTCAATACCAGCACATACGCAGATGCGTTAGCCCATTTCGCTATTCATTGTGAAACACCCCTGACAATTGGGATTCAGGGCGAATGCGGAAGCGGTAAAACCTCTCTACTTCACATGGTCTGTGAAGCGATCAGTGAGACAGAATTTCGTTTTCAGTCTTCAGAAAAGAGACTCACAGGATCTGAACTTTGTAAGACTATTTGGATCAATACCTGGGAGCATTCTCTGCTGAAGTCTCCAAAGGAGTGTCTGATTTCCGTACTCGCAGAGATCATCAGAGAAATTGGCAGCTTTGAAGAAGGGCGGGAGGGTGCCAATAAGGCGACCCAGCTGTTAAAGGATCTTGGTTCTGACAAGTTCACAAGTTCCAACCAGGTAAAGAGTTTGAGATTAATGCTCTCTAACTCCCTCGGGTCCGTCATCAGGAGTGATAAGAACCTGGTAAGGCGCTTCGTCGTGATGATTGATGACCTGGACCGAATCGATCCCTCAGTCGCGATTCAGATCCTGGAACTTCTAAAAAATACTTTTTCCCTCAAGAACTGCGTATTTATTCTGGCCGTGGACTACCAGGTCGTTATAAAGGGGCTGAGGGATAGATTTGGCGAGCTTAATGACGAGAATGAATGGCAGTTTCGAGCCTTTTTTGACAAGCTCATTCAACTGCCTTTTTCTATGCCCATGGCAGCATATGACCTGGACAATTATGTCTATTCGCTGCTTGGGAAGACGTCCTTTTTGGATTCTGAAGAATTAAGCGGACTAACTGGAATCTCAAGGGTCATAAGACTCACCATTGGGTCTAATCCGAGGTCCCTTAAGAGATTGGCAAATTCAATTTCCCTGATAAATTTATATCATCGATCTGTTTCCCAGGAAGGGCAAGACTCCCTTCAAAAAGCAATTCTATTATCCCTTGTGTGTATCCAGATCAGTTTTCCAAAGGTTTATGAACTTCTCATGATGAATCCTTTGTTTCCTGAATGGGATGATGATTTTGCTCTTAAGGCAACAAGAGGGGAAGGATTTAGCGAAGATGTAAGCAAGGCCCTGGATATCGTCAGGGAGACCCATGAAGTTGATTTTGATGAACCCTGGGAACAAGCCCTTTTTAAGATTGTATGGACTAGAAAATGGCAAAGAAACAAAGTGATTGAAATGAGCAGGGTGCTCAGTGTAATCAAGGATGAGATTCTGGGCGAAGCCAAAATTTCTCAATTGTCCTCCTATATGGATTCGGGACTCAAGTCGACTGGGGTTACTTTAATTTCCACAGCCGAGGAAATCGCCAAGTCCACACCTATGGATCTTTCCGGATCTCCTGGACATCTAGCCCAGGTCGCCTATTGGAAGCTTTTTAAAAATTCCATGGGTAGTGCGAATAGCCTGTTTAAAGATATTCCTGAAGGTCTGTCATCGGTATACCTGGCGAGGAAAGACAATAAGCTTCCTCACAATACTCAGTTCATCCTGAGCATGAGGGCTCGTCCATTTTGCCGATTTGAAAGTATTTGCGGGGATGCAAATGAGAACTACAGACTATTCAAGGAGTTGAAATCTAACGAGAGTCTGATTGAAGATATGGTGGGTGCCAAACTTGTATTTAAGCTCGATGAGAATTCAGCTAAGCAGAGCGTAGACCTTCTTCCGCCTGATGAGAATCTTCCCAAAAGGGGAATGATCTGCCACCTTAATGATCCCGCGATAGTCTCCCATTGGGTCAACCTACAAACTAAACTGGTTCCGCAATTTGAAAATGCCATACGAAAAGCATTGGAATTTGGATTATCGCGGGGGGATATCAGACGCCTCAGGGCTAAAAATGCAGCACCATTGAATGAAGACTTTGCCCTGGAAGTTCAAACAACCACCGGACGCTGATTAGTTCTACTAAAAAATTTAATGTTGGTTGACGGAAGGCAGGGATTCCAATTTTTTCAGGTACTGCGCGTACCCAGCTATCGCTGAAGTATTCTCTTTACCGGCATGTTTTCCTACAATGTGGGTTTTGTGCTTGGATACCTGGGCTTGATCGTAGGCATAGATATCGGTGAGGGCGTTACCAAAAGCGTGATCAACATTGATTTTCGAAGCCTTGATTTCCTTGATACGTTTGGCCTTAAAGGTGCCTACTCCTTTCTTGTTGGGTACTGATTGAGAATTGGAATTGGTCAGAATCAGACTTCCACGGGGAAATGATTTTGAAAGGAGCCACGACTTCGTAACTCGATGCAGTGGATAGGGTCTACCGGTGAGGTATACAAGTTCATATCCCTTTGACTCCATGAGATTCACAGCGTCAACAGCGCCATCGCGCATTTTAGGCACATAGTCTCCCTTAAACACCCGCGAGATGATTTCATGGATCAATTCGCCATCCGAGGTAGTAAGGGTCCCATCAATATCAAAAACCGCTGTTTTGGTTCCTCTTTCAAGTACGGTGATCAGAAGTGTGGCTACAGTTGAGTTAGGCTTTAAAACCACCTTTATAGGATATTTTCCCGTCGGAAGACGCCCCAGGTTCGCTTCAAACCTGCCATCTGAATCAGTCTTACCCGCTGTTTTTACATACCATTGGCATCTTTGATTCGCGATGAAAACTTCGACCGGCTCGTCTTCAATATCCTTACTGAACAAACCATAGGAGAAATTGGCTCGAATCTTCACATCCATAAACTGGGTAGCGACCACATCGTGACCACCATGCCGGGGTCTACCAAGTTTTGATACCAGGAGGGACCTCAAATGATTCCAGCGAACTTTCTTTCCGGGGTTAAAAGTCCTCGAGCAGGGGTCCCACTGTTCCTGAAGAAGCCTTTGCTTAAGGTTGAGATCCTCTAGTTCATAAAGTTGCTGGAAAATCGCGGTTTGATCATGGCTCTGAGCGCTAAGTGCACTTGAAATAATGGATAAAAGGAGGGCCGCGAAACTGAGATACTTCATGATGATTTCTAGAGGTAGTCCACTATAATTAGAGATTTAGCTCGAATCGTCAAGGCCTATTGATTTTATTGCCAATATTACGGGTAATGAGCTATGGTTTCTGACATTGTTTTGAGTACGAGTTCCAGGGGAGTCTATGAGCTGTGTCGTTGGCATTACAAGTGATCCGTGGTCTAAACGCAGGAATTGGGAAAGCCTTCATCCTGAGATGGAAAACTGGGAGATTATTGGGGAGGCATCCTCAATAGAAGAGGCTGAGAAGCTCAAGACCGCTCACGCTAAAGAACACGGGTGTGATGAGGCTATGCCTAGTGCAGAACCCGATAGCGAACAATGGTTCGTATTTCATTTTGACCGCTGATTTCAACCAACCCTCCTTCCTATCAGTCTAGTTGCCCCAACCAGGAGAATCAGCCCCCCGATCAGACCTGGCCAGGGTCCGGAGTTGAACAGGGAGTTGAGACTATAGGCGAAAACAACACATACCCCCACGAAACAAGCGTATGGGATCTGGGTTCTCACATGGGATAGGTGGTCAACCTGGGCTGCCATGGAGGAGAGTACGGTGGTGTCAGAAATTGGGGAGCAATGGTCCCCAAAGGACGCCCCCCCAAGGATCGCTGAAACACAGCCCAATAAGAGGTGTAGGTTTTGAGGTGAATGGATAGCTGTGATGCCCAATACCACTGGAACCATGATAGCCATACAGCCCCAGGAAGTTCCCGTAGCAAAGGAGATCAGGGCTGAGGTGAGAAATACCAGAATCGGCAGCCAGAAATCAGGGAGATGCTGCTGCACCATAAGAGATACGAAATCTCCAGTTTTCAGTTCATGACAAACCGATCCAAGACTCCAGCTCAGGCAAAGAACAAGGGTTGGAGCCAGCATTTTCTTCCCGCCCTCACGCAGACAGGCGAAACAATCTCGGGCAGATAAGCAGCCAGATTGAACACTGATCAAGATGGCCAGTACACATCCTAGCAGAGCCCCGGTGAATAGTGATGTTGAGGAATTTCCTGAGATAAGGATCGATGCCAGACCGGATCTTGTGACATCCAGGTCCTGGGCAATCATTGTCTGTCTACCCGTAAGATACAACATCAACAAAGTCGCCAGAATAACCATCAATACAGGACCCACGGCATGCAGCCAATGTGAGCTTGTTTGGGCGTGGAATGCAGACGGATCACTTTCTTTCGAGGTCGATGCTGTCTCGGCGTGAAACATAGGTCCAAACTCAATTCCCCAGAAAATGAGAAGCCCGATAAAGAAAAGGCTGAAAAAGGCGTAATAGCTAAAAGGGATGCTATTTAAAAACAGGGAAAAGGCATTCCATTCACCCAGTGCCGGGTATTTTTCAAGAGCGGAACCAAGCAGTCCCAGTTCATAGCCAACCCATGTGGAAACAGGAGCGATGGTTGCGATGGGAGCGGCGGTGGAATCCACTATATAGGACAGCTTTTCGCGGGAAATTTTAAAGCGGTCCGTGATAGGTCTCATGGTATTGCCTACCAAAAGACAATTGGTGTAGTCGTCAAAGAACACGATCAGTCCCATGAGCCAGGTTGAGAATTGTGCCCTTTTTCGGCTTTTGGCGAAGCGGGAAAACACATTCATCAGTCCTTCCATACCACCATTGGCGGTACAGATCATGATCATTCCCCCAAGGAGGTAGGCAAAGGCAATAATTTTTAAGTTATCCAACGGTAAAGCCTCAAAGGAAAGATTGAGAGGATCACCAATGAGGACAGCGAGCATCTTGCGAAACGCGTCCATAACTCCCTGGATAAACGCACCTTCCATGAGTAGAAAAGATCCGCTAAAAACTCCGGCGAAGAGTGACAAATAGACATTTTTTGTCAACAAGGCAAAATAGACCGTTACAACTGGGGGCAGGACTGAGGCAAAGGTGCCAATCGATGGATGAGGGTAGAATTTCCAGGTTAAGCAAAACAGGAAGAGTGGAAGAATCGTTGAGCGAGAATGTGCTCTAATCGACCCCAACAATTCGGAAAGGACTCCCTGTTCGGGCTCAGAAACCATAGGGATACTCTAGCATGAAAGACTTGATTTGGTTTTATGCCCAATAACTATTGACTTTGGTCTCTAAGTACCTTTAATTGGTGGCATTCCAGCAGGTTGGAATAAAGCCCTAACTTTATTGGGAGGATCTAATGATAAAAATGAAATTTATTTTGGTATTTGTTCTGGTGGGTACGGCATCCTTACTTTTTGCCTCCAGCAGCCATATGGAAAAGGGGGCCGCTAATTCAATTGGAAAACGGCTCAATAAGAAAAACGCAATTGGAGAGTACGGGAGAGGGGCAAGACCGAGTAAGGCCGTCTCTCTTTCTGAAATTCTTGCCAATCCCAAGAAGTATATGAGTAAAGAGGTCACGATCTCAGGACCTGTGACGGATGTATGTCCCAAGGCTGGCTGCTGGCTCAGGCTTAAAGGGGATAAGGGAGCTCAATCCCTGAGAGTTAAGGTCAAGGACGGAGACATTGTTTTCCCACTCAGTTCAGTCGGAAAGAGGGTCACGACCAGGGGTATGCTCAAGGCAATTGAGTTTACACCAGAAAAGGCAGCGGCTTACTTTGAACACCTGGCTGAGGAAAAGGGAGAAGAATTTGATCGCAAGACCGCTGAGAACATCCTGGCCAATATCGCGGGACCTATCGTGATTTACCAACTCAATGCCTATGGGGCTGTAATTCAGTAGAGTTAAAGAGAACTGAGTTCAAAAATAGGCTCCGCTTCTGATCTATCTTGATGAGGCTCGAGATCATATTGGAAGCGGACCGCCTCGTAGACTGTCTTATCGGTAAGAATACGGGTAAATCTACCATTTTTGGACTCCGCTTCCAGTTCCTCCGCACGTTCAACAGCTTTTCCCCGGGCGTGAAAATGCCTCTTTCTTTCGGTTCCGAGGATACCCAGGCTAACCGTGCCCGAACAGATACCAATTCCGTTTTGAATGGTAAACTTTCCAGCCTCTTTGCGAGCCGCGTTGAATTCTTGTAGTTCCGACATAACTTCAATGGATGTTTGTACAGCCTCTTGCATAAATGAGTGAGAGTTTTGTTTGAAGAAAACAACCACGACGGCATCCCCGATAAATTTTTCGATTACTCCTGAATACTTGCCTACTCGACGCTGCCAGATGGAGAAGTACTCATTGAGCATGGAAACAATCTCTTCGGGTTCATAGGTTTCAGAGATGGAAGTGAAGGATCTAATGTCCGAAAATACCACCACGGCCTCATCACTGATTCTGCTCTCGTAACCCCCTGAATCCTTTTTAAAAAGCTTCAGGATCTCATGAGGAATAAAGGGGAGGAGTTTTTTACGTCTCTTGAGCTCCGTGAGCATGGAATTGAAACCCCTCAGTACACTGGATATTTCATTTCGCCCGGCAGCTTGTAGATCAAACTCAAGATCCTCCTTCTGTGCTCTTTGAAATCCTTCATTTAAAAGCCCCAGGGGATTTTGCACCATGCGCAGGAGAAGAGAACAACTTACCAGGGCAAGAAGGAGTGTGAGAGCTTGAAACCAGAAAAACCTCGAATCCATAAGAGAAATGGCTGCAAGGGCTTTTGACTCTGGCAGCAAATAGAGAAGATCAAAACCACCCAGGCTCTTGGAACTGGTCTGCAGAGCAAAGAAGGACTTTCCCCTCCATCTCAGGATTTGAAATTGGTTTGGGGTTGATTTCAGTTTATGTAGTATGTCTGTTGGATATTGAGCCTTAGATTCGCCAGCGGCTCCAATATCCAAGATAGTTCCGTCTTGAAGAATAGCGCGAACCATTTCAGAGTTGATCCCCTCTAATTTAGACCTGGCCAGGGTTTCGAAGTATGCTTTTAAGGTATTCTTCTTTCTTCCGCGAGCCGCATAGATTCGGAATGATTCACCAACGCCTGAGTGTTCCCAAAGTAGATATAAGCCTGAAGACAGTATCTCAATGTGATGAAATGCACCCTTTCCGAATCGAACCAATTCTTCGGAAACTTTATCAATCAATTTTTTTCTAAACTCAACCTGGGTAGCCTTTTTTTGAAAGAATCTCTTCTGCAAAGCCTTAACATCATGGATTTGCGCATCCGCAACCGTAGGAATCAACTGTGCGGTACTAAGGAGCATTAGATCATGAGTCATTGGATCGAGTTTACCGTTGTAGGTTTGAGTTCTCGCCTGACGATCTGTAGCAAATAAGATCAAGAAATCAGGAATTGACGATTCATCAAGCTCCTTTCCACTCTTTAGTGTTTTTGAGAGCCCGGAAGCGATTTGCTGTAAAAAAGGATCAAATCCTTTTTCCACTTTCTGCATCGACAGTCTCCAGCGTGACTCCAGGTTCTCACGAACCTGGACTTCCTTGTTGAGACGCATTTCTCGAAAAAGAGAAATCAACATTCCGTCCAGCAGAACTAGAAAGAGAAGAAATATCAAAATCAGGCGGAATGAAAACCGTCCACCAAGGTACAGTGTCCATCCTCGGTTACAAATCCAACCCCAGGCCAACAGGGCAAGGAGAGTCCAATACCAATTCGAACGGGCAAGATTCCATGGACCCTGAGTTTGGTCTTGCTCTGAGCCGAGAGTCTCGCTGCTTATGATCCGCGAAATGAGATTGGTGAGCCTTGTGCCCGTAAGGCGGTCGAAATCCACCAGGATAACAAAGGTATATTCACCCATAAATCCCAGGTACCAGGCCAGATATCGCTCCTTCGAACGAAAGATCTGAAATGAATCCCGATAAGATCGAAAGTCTTCTAATCCGATGGAACGGGGATAGAAATGGGTAATCTTTCTTTGAAAAACCCTACCCCCGTGATGAAGACCAAGAAAGAGATGTTTGCTCCATCCCGGTTTGAGAAGATCCTTGAACTGGGAACCAGCGAAATAGATCCTCCTTGATCGTTTTGCAATGTGGATCGCGCTGATATCTGAAAGGGGTCTTTGCTTGTCTTTAATCAACCCAACCTGATTTTCTCTAAGTGCTGAAATAACGGTGCGGATATAGGGTGTGAATCCTGTTTCCAATGCATCAGTTTGTTTTTCAGATGACAGAGAATTCCAGGTTTCAAGGGAATGAAGTGTAGCCTTTACCTGGCGAAAATAGGGATCTTCACTGGCTGACTTCTGCTCTATGACATGCTGTGAATGAAGCAGCCATAGAATTAGTCCTAGCAATAGCATACCAACTAAGGTGCCAAGAGCGAAGTGGACCCACTTCAATAGAGTAAACTTGCTCTGATCAGACAATGAGTTCATAGACCTTTTGAAGTTCCCGTTTTCCCTTAATTTTTACAGGGTCCAATTCTTGATAGGAAAATTCCTCACTAGCAGGGTTCAGTTCTTGGGTTCTTTCATCCACATAGGCTGTTACAAGCGAAGGGGACTTCATTGCAAGATTCTCGAGTCTGGCGGCCAAATTCACCGTATTTCCGATGCAGGTAAAATCTTTCCGTTGCTCAGAACCCACATGTCCCAGGACCACCGCACCGGTGGCAAGCCCGATCCCTACTCTCAAAGGCGACTTACCAAGTGATTCAAATCTCGTGTTAAAAGACCTAAGCCGTTTTAGTAAATCAGCTGTGACTTGTAAGGGCTGTGACTGAACCTTCTCTGCGGTAAAGAGTCCCAGGCATGCTGTCCCGGTGAACTTATCTATGCGTCCACCATGTTCAAAAACACAATCCTGGACCAGTGACACAAAGGCCTGTAGATTACGCGCGGTCTCATCTACTGATTCAGTGCTTTCTTCCTGCTCAAGCAATCCGGCAAATATCACACATGCTTCCTCTCTTGAACTCTCTCCCCTGGTGGAAACGATATGTTCTGCGGTTCCCTGGGAAAGAAATCCGGTGATCTCCTCCTTTTCCCTCAGAAAGTGAAGTAAGGAGTTAAAACGCTGGGTCAGATGCTGGAATTCATCTCTTCCCGGAACCAGCACTTCTCTGCTCAAGTCGCCCTTTTCAATTCGCTTCAAACCCTCTTCAAGCCGTTTGAGAGGGAGGGTCACTCGGGAAGAAACAGTGGCTGAGACTGCGATGAGCAGCAGGAAAACTGTAATCAGGGCAACATAAAGAGTGTTGAGTCTATTCTTTAGCCTAAGAAAGTGTGGGGAAACATTTTTTGAAAGTGCCAGCGCATAGGCAGGTACATGAGAAAAATTCCCTCCTAGCATCAGCTTAACTCCCTTCTCAGATATAGCTCCCTGGAAGATCTTACCGTCTTGAACTCTGGACAGGGCGCAAGCCATGCTCAGGTAAGGATCATTCTGATTTCTCAGAGGAAAATCATAATAGTGTTGGGCATCACCGCCCGTTCCGATTAACTGACCCAGGAACAAGTACTCAAAACGGCCGGAAGGGGAAGAATTCTGACCCTGGTAAGACTGAATCTTCTCCGGAAGACCCAGAAGCATAGAACCCGCTTCCGCCTCCGCCGTGATCACCCAGGGCCCTGTTCTCTTATCCATAAAATGGGTCCAGAAGCGTCGATGAGCGAAGGTCCCCCTGGTTCCTGTGCTAAAGATGGCCGGGCTGAACGGGAGATTGAGGTATTGGTCCATCGTTTTAAGAGAAAAGCCTAGTTTTGAGGTGATCTCAGAGATGGTCTCCAGGCTTGAAGATGGAATCCCCGCTAACTCCTTGAGCAACTGCAGGGTTGCGGCAGAGGTGACCAGGTCGTCGCCGCCCACACCAAAGCCCCGATCATGGGCATAATGCATAGAACCATTGGTAATATGTCATAGACAGACATAGACTCCAAGAGATCGTGTTTCGAAATACGACCAGGGCATCAGCTCGCTCGGCATAGGAGTCAGCATCATCCTTGATCCTGGATCCGGCATTTTCTGGAGATAAGGTCAGGGACGTTGCATATCGTTTTTCGTAATGTCTCACCAATTTGTGACCAGCCGGATAGGCTTCTCGAATCTTCTCAAGGAGTTTCAAGATCATTTCTTGATAGATTTGCGCGGTCTCCTTGCCTGGTTTTGCCGCCTTTATCCTTTCCTTGAATTCTTCCAATTCAACGAAGTCCAGAGGGACACCTTCCTCGTTATAGCTTTTGTCCGCAATGAATTTTTGAACCTTCTTTGAATACTCCTTAAATTTGGAAATATATTCCTGACCGCATTGTTGAGCTAATGACTCGATCACTTGAAAGTCTCTTTCCATGTCCTTTCGGATGGAAGCAATGCTAGAGTTTCTCAGGGTAGACAGGTACTCCTCTCCCTCGATGAGTAGAAATGCGAGTAATGGTAGAAAGGGGATTAAGAAGCCAAGTAAAAATTGGAGACTGACGCGGCGGGAGAGACGCAAAAGCAAACCTAGAAGGAAACCTCCTCCCAGAAAATAAAGTAGACTTCGGCTCCAGGTCGTATCGAAGAGGGAAGGGTAGAGGACTGTGAGCAGGTTTTCTGTTTCCTTGGTAGAAAGATGTTCGGGTTTTGTGAGTTTCAGGGAACGTAGATAAATTCCCTTTTGCCTGTTAAAACGAAACTTCTTGCAGTTCAAGAGAGCATTTCGCTCGTTTTCCAATAATTCACGAGCTTTGTATTCAGTTTTCTGATCCAAACAGAAATCAAGGTAGCCATATCCCCAATCGATCTG
This sequence comes from uncultured bacterium, assembly GCA_964539825.1. GTDB lineage: Bacteria > Muiribacteriota > UBA6191 > UBA6191 > UBA6191 > CAZIKF01. The sequence continues at coordinate 88,709 of CAZIKF010000006.1, read as the reverse complement.
TCCAAATCCAAAGTCCTCACCCTTACCATGGGATGGTTTAAATGCCGGTAACCATATTGTCATCGTGGTCCATTGGCCTCGCGGGAGTCCCACTGAGGAGAGAACTTTGGGAGTGTGCAGTCCATGTTTAAGAGAGGATGAATAGGAAAACAGGAATTCCTGGTGCTTATAGTCGGATGGAAAGATGATCTCAAGTGTGGCGGCGATGGGTCCGCTATGCTTGGTGCCAGGGAATTGCATCCCATGAATTGAGAAAAGGCATTCCAAGGGTATGGCAAAATGTGAGGAAACCAGCCGGCTCGTGCACCGGGGAATTCTCACTACTCCCCTGTGTCCAAGAAAGATAGTGCCATGATTGGCAATACCCTCCCTGGTAACTTCAAAACCTGAAGGGTGAGATGGACTCCCACAGAATCCTGAGAAAGTACAGAGACAGAGGATTCCTGGCAAGACAGGTAGAAGGGTACGAAAAAAATTTCGCATCACCGGACCATCTTAGCGCGAGCAAGTGTCCAAATGGGACTTGAATCTCTAAAACTTAATTGGCGTGTGGATTATGGCAAGAGGTGCACTTGGGTATACCCATGGTGTGCTTGACCAGTTTCTTTTTGTCTTGAAAGGAAGTATGGCAGGAGCTGCATAGCTTCGGTGTTGTGGCCTCTCGCAGGCCCTTGGGGAATCCCTTATGAATATTATGGCAGTCAATGCAGGTACCTCCTTTTTTGCTGTGAATCGATGAATTCCATTTCGCAAGGAGTGTTGTTTTGTTGTGACACTGTAGACAGGACTGGTCCTTTTCCGCGGGCTTAAGTGCCGACTTCTTTGAGAGGCGAATAGGTACCGCACCAAAGGATTTCGCATGTTCTTTACCGGGACCGTGGCAAGACTGACAACCAAGTTCATTCGCGGGACTCCCGGCGTTTTTTACATCCGAATGGGGGCTCTTTAGATAGCCCTGTTCCGCTTCTTTATGACATTGGATACAAAATTTATTGTCAATATATAGGTCGTCCTTTGACTTGGTCTTCGCAGCAGATTTGCCAGCTCCCGCGAAGACTGTACCTGTGATCAATAGAACCATTAAGAATAGGCTGCAAAATCGAAATCTCTTGATTACGACCACCGTACACCAACTTTCATCTTTACAATCATCTAAATTGAAATGAAGCAAGTATCATACCAATGAAAGGTGGGGCCTTCGGGTCCCCTGTAAAATGACCGGATTTCTTAATTTCCACTTTTCCTATAGATTGAAACCCAGACCGGGTGATTATTTATGAGACAAAGATTTCAGACTTTTTCCAGCTTTCCTGACTCTCTACCAGGGGGCCAGGAAACAATATGTCAATTTGTCTCTAAGGTTCAATTCATAAGGAAGGAAGCTTAGAGGAATGGCTTCTGATAAACAAAACCCATCTTATCTTGAGAGGAATCTCTCGATCTATCCCTGGTATACGAGGCTCTGCTTTACCCCATTCATGGTCCCAATTATTGTGCTCTTCTGGGAGAAGAATGGACTAAACACCTTTGATATCTACCTCCTGCAGGGAATCTTCGCCATAGCGATTGTGCTTCTGGAAGTGCCCACTGGGATGGTTGCCGATCTGATGGGTAAAAGAAAGAGCCTGATTTTTGGTAATCTTTTTAATCTGGCCGGCTGTACCCTCTACGCCTGTAGTTCCGGCTTTGCTTTGTTTCTCAGCGCTGAACTTTTGCTTGCGGTTGGTATGTCTCTCTTGAGCGGTGCATCGGCGGCCCTACTCTATGACAGTCTAAAACAGCTGGGAAGAGAGAGTGAATATGCCGCTCGCGAAGGGTTGGCCACTTCCCACCAGCTAATATCCTTCGCGATTTGCGCCCTGGTAGGGGGACTCGTAGGCAGTTATTCCCTGAGACTTGCCATGGCTATGAGTATTCTGGGTCCACTGCTAGGGACTTTCCTCGCGACACGCTTTAGAGAAGTTCATATGGTGGAAGGGGAGGTGGGTTCCCTGGCCTCCCGCTATTGGACCCTGGTTAGTGATTCCAAGAAATTTGTTCTCAAACACCGACTGGTTCGCTGGTTTTTACTCTTTTTCGCCATCATTTCGGGAAGCGCTACCTGGATGTTGTGGCTGTATCAACCCTACATGCAGGCTTGCGGTCTGCCCATCTGGGCCTTTGGGATGGTATTTGCGCTATTCAATCTTTATGCAGCCTTCATTAGCCGCAGGGCGGCTGGAATCGCGGCGAGGTTGGGCCGCGCCAAAACAATTACACTGATGATGGCTCTACAACTCCTTTGCCTTCCCTTGCTAGTACTCATCAAAGCCCCCTGGAGTTTTCTCTTTATCCTGGGACAGCAGACCAACAGGGGATTCATGGCACCAGTTCTAAACCAGTGGATCTTGTCCTACACCTTCAGGGACAAGCGCGCTACCGTACTCTCTATCGCAGGTCTGATGGGGAGACTGGTATTTGCCCTGGGAGCACCTATCGTTGGATTGGCTGGTAAAAACACTTCTCTTGATATGGCGATTATTGTTCAGTGCTTTATTCTTTTCGGGGTTTTCTCCACTCTGTTGATCTTGTACCAGAGAATCCCGCTGAAGTACTTTCATGTGAAGCCCTCAGAGAAGTTCTGAGGGCTTCATAAAAAAGTATGCCGTGACTCTATTGAACCTGCTGTTGGGAAGGAACTGGTATCTGAGCCTTAAGAGGACTCGGATCATGGCAAGTTCCACAGGCATTGGTATAGGCTGCCGGCATAGCGCTTCCTGGATTGACTCCGGTCACCCCAACCGCTGATTTAGGTATAAAATCATAGACATGGGAGCTGATGTCATTGTTCCAGTAAGCGTTCGTTGCATCCTTAGCCCCGGCGCCTTCAAAGGATAGTCCGGGTACACCAGCACCTGTTTTAGCTGTTCTGGGCATATGGCAAGCGATACAATTGGTTTGAGTCCCCGCATGGGTGGCACCAGTTCTGGCCAACATGTGGGCAACCTTATCAATAGCATGACACTTCGCGCAAAGTGGGTCGTCCAGTGAGCTTGCGCTCTCCGTGAGGTTGTGTGGATTCTCAGCCGCACCTGCCAGGGACTTTTTAGCATGAAGATCATGACAGTCAGAACAGGTGACCAGTTGTCGGTCATTTCGGTAGTGTTTCGACTTGAGCAAATCCGAATACTGTTGGTGATGTTTCACCGAATGAGTTTCATCGGCATGGAAGTGACTGATACTGGGACCCTTGCGTGTCATGTAGTTGGTCACCACTTCCGCCCGGCTAAGTCCAGGCACAAACATCATATCACTAAGCGGATCGGTTGGGCTCACCGAGGACTTGGCATAGAGAACATCGCTGGCGTGGCCAGCATTACCCTTACCGGTACCCCGGTCATGGCAGGAACCGCAGATCATGGTTTCCCTGGAGGGCGTCAATCTTCCAGGCGAGACGATATCTCTTCCCAGGTGATCGCCGCCTACATGGGCTGAACCAGCGCCGTGACAGCTCTCACAGCCTACATTGGACTCTTCCTTAAATCCGTTTCCATCCCAGTCATAGGTTCCCCAGCCCTGGGCTACACCAGGATTCGGAAAGCGCTGAATGGAGCCGTCATCTTCAATCCCTTTTACAATAGCTTCTCCAGCCGCGTTGGGACCAAGATTTTTCATACCGGGCATATGGCAGCCGGCGCAGGTACCGCCGAAGTTTTTCGAGGCTGAAGGTGCCTTTATGAGATTCGTATTTCCGTCATAGTACCAATCAAGGTGATAGTCACGATAGGTTGCCCTACCCCGATCATAGTTCGAGTCTGTCCCATCAGAGATACCAGGATAAGACTGGAACTGTAGAAGGGGGTACACTCCAGTCCTGGCGGCGTCCAGGTTATTCACTTTCACAAGATAACGCTGCTTGTAAACTGTACCGCCATAGGTTAAACCTACCGGTAAATGCGCGGGGGAATTTGGGTCCGTTGGGTCGGCTGTGTTTACGATTGTGATCGTGTATTCATTGGTTGTTGTGTTTTTCCAGAGATGTAATTCTCCTTTCTCTACCGCTACTTGTGCCGGAGGGGCACCTCCAGCACCAGTCGGCTTGAGGTATACGTCAAAGTCATCAAATCCCTTGGAACCATCATAATCTCCAAAGGACAAAATGGTAGCTGTCGCCGGGTTATAAACCGCAGCCGAGAGAAAGGCTGCTAGACCCAGGTCGAAGTCTGGAAAGTTCTGCTGTGATCTCCAGGTCGTATCGGGACTATTGGGTACGGAAATCCCGAGCTTATGGGCCGTGTACTTGTGTCCGGCATGGGTACTTCTATGGCAGCCAACACATCGTGCTGAACCAGTGTAAGTCGCTGTGGTAGGCGGCATTCCAGAAACACCGATATCAAGGGTGCCCGGTAAGTCTCGTGAAATACGACAGGCATCACCACCAGGAAGAAATGGAGCGGGAGGATCAACATAGACAAAGAATTTACTGGTAGGTAAATTGGAAATGGAATAGGAGCCGTCATCAGCGGTAACCGTGGAGGGGAACTTTTCCGCTGCGGTGGCATTGGCCCTGACAGCGTCTTCCAGGGGTTCGTCAAAATCCTCGCTACTCCCATCCAAAACCCCGGCTGCTGTTAGATTCGTGGTAAGTACCTTATCTGCCGGAATCAGATAGATGGTTGCATTTGCGACGGGCAGCAGTACCCCATTACTACGGGTATCAAAGCCTGCCATAGAGGTTACCTTCCCTGATAGAACCCCCGCGGCAGTGACGGCAACATCACTTCCGCCCCCACCTCCGCATCCCGGTAGAAAGAGTAATCCACCGAGGCCGGCAAGAAGAAGAATTCCTGCACGGAACCAACCCTTGTACTCATTCTGGATCTTAATATTTTTGTTATTCATGATCATCCTCCGGAACAAAATTTATTTATGACAAAAACGACAATCATCTCCGTTATCGATATGAGTCTTAAACGGCACGTGACAGGTGCGGCAGTCGCTACTTGACGCGGTGACATGTGCAGGGTTACCTGGAATAGGTGTAGCATTCAGATGGCTTGGCATTGCGCGATGGCAAGTGGTACAGGAAGACTGGTCATCCTGCAGGTGACAACTAATGCAGTGCCGGTTGGTTCGGCTGCCCCAGTTGCCCCGGTGAGAGCGTGGCCGCGTCTCCTGATGACATTTATTGCAAGAGTTGGTTTGGTGACAGGTCATACACTGTACTCGGTCCACCTTCATGTGCTTGCCATGCCCGGTCTGCCGCCAAAAATTGGTGTGATTTCGCGGGGCTTCCTGTTGATGACATTGAGTGCAGCTGTTCTTGGTATGGCACTTCATACACTCATTTTTTGAGAGATCGTGACCGCCGTCGCTGGCGGCCTGTCCATGGAATTTCTTCCAATTTTTCTTATGGTTCTCCGGCATCAGCTTGCCGCCAGTGCCGCCCTGGTGACACATGGCGCAGTCATTTTTCTTGGCTTCATGGCATCTATAGCAGGTGCTATGCTCCGCCCTCTTTAGTTGGAAGATACTCGTGTTCTCTTTGATGCCCTGGTGACAGACTGTGCAGGAGACCCCGGCAAATGTATGCTTCTTGTGCGGTACAAGAATGCTTTGCTTAGATTTTCTCTCACTCTCGATGAATTGACCGTCTTTAGAGAAGTATCCCCTGAGAAGTTTCTTGAGAGGTTCACTATTCTTGTGACACTTAAAACAAGTGGATTTAGAAGGCATTCCAGCCTTCATTCCCTTAACAAAATTTGTGTGGCATTCACCGCACCCAATATTGAATGCGAGGTGTTTTTTGTGGTTGAAGTCAAGCCTGGCTTCTTCAGCCCACCCTGAAGCCGGCATTATCAAAACCAGTAATATGAAAAGCAATGTATTAGGCATTATTTTTCCTAGAATCTATATGTGTAGCCAACCCTCACTGTTTTGTAGCTACTAAACTGACCAGCTTCATACTCAAACTTGAAGCTAAGGTGTCGATGAGCACTGCGTTTCCATTTTGCCTCTACAAAGTAGGTGTAGATATCTTCTTTTTCCGCCACGGTGTTAAAGTTTGCTCCAACTGTACTGTTGCTAACCGCCACGATGTCGTTGTATTTATACAGGTCATAGTAGATCCCGCCGCTGTACTTCCAGTCACCGTTATCGTGATAGTCAACCTGTCCGCCATAGGTGATCATGTCATTTCGTCCACTGGCCGACCAATAATTCATAGTCAGGGTCAGGTCTACTTTGCCGTCCCGCAAACCGGTGGTATTGTGGCTCAGATAAAAAGTCTTGAAGTCATGATTGTATAAACTGTCATCTGAACTATCCCTTAGCAGGCGCAGCGATACCCCAGCATCGATGGAGCGATTCTCACTCAGTCCTTTCCAAAGATTGACCTGCGTATGGTGATAGGGTCTCAAGGCCGAGAGTGTGGTGAAAAATGGATCAAAATCATTGGAGTACTGAAGGATTGAATTGTTGAGCTGGGAGTAGCTCACGCTGGCAATCAGGTCACGATCAGGGCGGGAGTAGGATCCTCGAAGATGCAGCTTTTTCACATCTGATTCAAGCAGGGTGTATCTGCTATGTAACTTGAAGTTCTTCCAACCCGAATACCAGGTGCTGAAGGCAAGAAAGTCATCTTTGTTGTCCACCTGAACTCCGGGCCAGAAATTATTTGCCCGATTGTGTTTGTCTTCCACTTCAACCCAGTCCAAGCGAAGCCTGAGTTTATCTTTTGGTCTTGACTGGAGAATCACACCGAAGAGGGAATCACTCGCATCAGAATTGTAATAGTCAACGGGATCACCGCCATATACGGATAGCTGAATTCTACGGCTCTCTTCCTTGAAGATCCTGGAATCAAGCCTAATTCCGTCGAACTGCAATAACTGACCGGTTCCGAGTAGATCCTGTCTACCCAATCGAATTCGTTTTACGCGGGAATCTTTGTTAACAAAGCCAAGATTGTTGATATCGAGGTAACCGAAGTAAAGTCGTGTATCGGTACTATCACGGTAACTATTGTAAACGTCGTGAAATTCGGAAAATCCCTGTCCAACATCCAGGTCCTTTGAGAGGTGACCCAGGGCTGTGAAATTCCAGTCCGGCTCTTGCTGATCTTCAGGCTTGATGTCAAGGAACAAGCTCTGGTAAAGATCTCGATCTTTATCGCCTCCACCCCATCGCGAACGAAACTGAAACCTGGTGTACCCTTCGTAGGAAATGGTATCGGATCCGACCTTCTGTTCAGCTGCATCCGATTCGCCGACTGCTAGCTGGAAAAGTAGAATAACGCCGAATAAAACGGGCTTGAGTCTAAAGAATCCGATCTTGATTCGGTACACGGAACTCCTCTTTCATCTGATTACTAATGCTGCGTTTACGGTGCTTTAGTGTACGGCGAACTAACGAGCAATAACTGTGCCAAACAAAATAAAGATGTAAATATAGATTAATAGTACATTATAGATTAAATAGTTCTCTTATAAGGTTGACAGTTCTACATTGCATGACAGATTGACCAGAAAAAGAGAGCGATCAGATTTTATTGATTCGGCTGAGAGGTCTTTGCGCTGACCTGAAATATTGGGATTCCTGCGAAGCGCTTTTCTTAACTGAGCAGAGCTAAGCGGCTACTGCCAGCTCGGGTTCATTTTCCCTGGCATGCTGCCAGGATACCCAGTACCACCAGAGTCCGCGCAGGGCACAGACTATAGTTAAGGCATAAAACAATCCATAGACCACATTGTAGTACTGCAGGATTCCGTACATGGCTGCGTTAGCCAACCCAAAAATGAGCTGGTTTCCTCGCTTGAGGGGCGAAGTGGCAGGGTCTGTGACCATGTAAAAGGCAAATAGAATGAACGCGGTTCCAGTCATTGGGACAAGATTCGCGAGAAAAGAAGTGTCCTGTAGAATAGCGCGAAAGAGGGCTTGCAGAAAAAAGCCACCTACAAAACCATAAAAGACAAAAATCCTATCGGTGAACACGGTATTGATGAAAAACCCGGCATAGAGTATGAACAGGATGAGAATAACCTCTCCAGGGCTTCCAAGATTCTCGATGTACTGGTAGGGCGGGGCTACCCCGGTATTAGGCAACAGGTACAGAGCTACACAAATTCCCAGGCACGCTGGATTGAGCACATGGCGGTAGCGTCCATAGAATGGTGCTCTGAAAATATACTTGGAGCACATCGCCGAACCGGCGCCGAGGGCAAAGGGTGCAAGCGCATCACCGGAATACAGAAGGAAAGATATGGATGTGGGGGCGATATAAGCCGGAAGCAGAAGAAAGAAGGCATCCTTTTTAGACCTTAGTAGGGTATTTTTTCGATTTTGGAAAAAGGCCGCTGCTGTTTCCATCAGGCAGACGACGGCCAGACCTGTTCCTACTGAAACCACAGCTTGAAGCCAGGAACCTTCCAGGCCCAGAAACTCCCGCCCTACAATTACAAATAGGGTCAAGGCTACGGCGAATCGCTTCAAGGCATGAACTCTCCTGGCTTCAGCTTCGTTCATGAACTCTCCTTCAGGTCTCCAAGGTAGACGGTATGTGCCCCCGGTCTAAAAAGCATATCCTTCTGATGGACTTTACCCTTAGTGTCCCTCCAATTGAGCTGTACTTTCAAATCCTTACCATGACTAGACTTACCGAGTCCAAAGTGAACCTGGGGACTCTTCTGACCGGAGTGTCCGCTGCCCCCATCTACATACGCGATACTTTTATTCCCGTTACCGCGATCAAGAATAGCCACTGCGCCAAAGGCTGTTCTTGAAGGAATTAATCCGGTGGGAAAACCCTCCAATTTACGAGTCTCGAACCCAACACCTTCAAGAGGAAGGCGCAGATTCAAAGAAAGAAAATCACCGCAGTCAGGGCAGTCATTGCGATAAAACATGGACGAACTCCATTGGTTGGAGAGTACGTAATCTAGATCTCCATCCCCATCCACATCTGAGGTGGCGATACCTCGACCCAGTGTAGGACTGTCCATGTTCAACTCTTTGGAAAGATCGTAGTAGACTCCCTGATAGAGTACGTGGAAGGGATTGGATTGCCTTCCGGCAACATCATCTCCCAGACCAAACCGCGGCCACATAGAAACCATATGCATGAGGGAATCAGAACAAAAGGCCAGTTCCTGAAATTCAGGCCATTGATCAATTTCACCCTGGAAGAATCCCGTCCCCTGCAGGGCTTCTAACTCACCATCATTATTAAAATCAGCCAGTCGAACTCCCCATCCCCAGCCTGACTTATGCAAGTTCACCTTCATACCCACGTTGTCGTATGGGGCAATGCCCTTATTTAATAAAGAGGAATCTCCATTACTCAGATAGAGAAAGTGTCCCTCCATAAACTCGTATTCACCAACATTACTCACATAGATATCCAGCATCCCGTCCTGATTCACATCTCCAAACTCAGCCCCCATACCTTTAAAGGAGTCCCAGCCCAGTGAATAAGAAGGAGGTGTGGCAGGGGATCTATGAGCTTTGGCCAGACGAAATTTTATGGAGCCTGGGCTCGATTCATTGACCAATAAGCGGTCCGGTCCAAAGTCATTGGCCAGGTATATTTCAGGCAGCAAATCACCATTGAGATCGGCGGCCGCAAGTCCAAGTGTCCAACCCTGGCTAACCTCATCCGAGAGTTTGAGATCCACTTCCTCATAGCGAACGGACGGTGAGTCTTTATCAGCCTCAATCCACCTCAGGATCCGTGTCTTCCCTCCATTAAATGCCCTGGACATCGATTCGGGCATGGCTGTAATGCTCTGTTGGTCCTCTCTATCAAGAATCGATGGATCATCTTGGAAGTAACAGCCCAGCACAATATCAAGGTGGCTATCTCCATCCAGATCGGCAAGAACGGCATTAGTGGTGACCCATGAATTCCATCCATCGTATTGGAGAATCTCCCGGCGGACAAATTCCAGGGGGCTATGTTGGAGATATACAACTGGAGGACGACCCCCAAAATAAATTAGAAGATCGGTTCTGCCGTCCTCATTGAGATCGGCCATGCGGCACCCAAAGGTGGCAACGATAGCTCTGGTTTGTTCCGATACACTCCCTATATTGAGGGATTGCCAGGGACTTGGATGCCCTGGTACAGGGAAAAGGTGTACAAGGTCTGTTCGAGGGTCTACCAGGCAAACATCATTGGAAAGTCCGTCTCCATCGAGATCGCCTACAGCTACTGATGAACCTATGGAAGAGACCCAGGCATTAACTGTCTCCAAGCTACCATTGACAGCGCGGACTTTCTGCGAAAAATCCCCAGGAGGACCTACCGGAAACTGCTTGAACTGAAAGCCAGAGGCTAACTCTGATCGCATTTGAGCTGAAAGAGGAGAGTCCTTGGCCAGAAAATAGAGGCCAGCGGTTACAAGGAGAGCAAAAGCCGGGGTACACCAGGAAGGAAATTTCACTGAACTCATTATAGGTTAAGTGGACCTTATTGTCGTATAGATCTGCATTTTTTATTCTAAGGCAATTTCAACAGTAGTGGAAGCCCCCACTTCACACTACTGATTTACCCGATTGTTCTCGACCGTCTTTTTCACTAATATCTCAAGTGTAAACCAGCACATATATGCACGTATCTCTTCGAATAGCGCCATTTATCCTTATCTGTGTGATCGCGTCTATGGCGCTTTCTCATTTCCGCCAGGACAGGGTCTTCGCCCTCATTGATAAATCCGATCCACTACAAACCAATTTCACCTACTTTAAGTCGCGGGTCATCCCGGTACTTGAGAATCGATGCGCAGTTGCCTGTCATGGAATCAAAGAAGATGATTATAACGCTCTTATCAACAAGGGTGAAAAATCGGAGCAATTCTATTTTCCCTTTGACCTGAAATCAGGGATAATTCCCGACTCCAAACATTACCTGGGTCTTCTCTACAAGAATCTTCGAAATCCTTCACACAAGGGTGGGAAAATTGAATACGGAGAGGACCCATCCTTCAGTACGCTTCTACGCTATCCGCTAAGCCAGGAGTTCGGGGGAAAGCCTCACCGGGGAATTGATGTATTCACTTCAGATCAAGATCCTGATTACCAGGTACTTCACAGGTGGATCGCCAAAGAAAACGGATCTATTCCAAACAAGCACAAACCTCTTCCTGAGGAGGTCAGGTTCTTTAAAGATCATGTTCTGGGGGTTCTTGTTCGAAACGGGTGTTTCCTTCCCTCGTGTCATGGACCTGAGACATTTAATGAACTGAAGCTCATACCCCCTTTACCCAGAACGGATTCAGCAAGGGGAGTCACTGCTGGATTCTCAAGAAGTATGGTATTGGAAAATCACAAGCGAGTTCTGGGTAAGACTGTGCATCACGTTAATCTCAGCGGAGATCCTAAACTAAGCCGGCTTATCGTTAAGAATCTCCCTATTTCAGAAGGAGGGGTTCATCAACGGGGAGGGAATACACAATTTTTTGAGTCCTATGAGGACCCCGATGTAAAGACGCTGCTGGATTGGATCAAACTGGAAAGAAGGGCATTAAGCAGTAAATTACGGTCAAACTCCAAGAAAATTCCCCTCGATCAACTTGGTAAACTCAGGGGAATCGCTTTCATACGCGGTCCTCTCCACCAACCCCAGAGATTCTTTGATCCAGACATTTTCTGGCCTTCTTCTGACATCTATGTTCTTGAGATGGGGGAAGCGCCTAACCTTGATAGAGGTCTTCCCAGAAATCTTACCGGCTATATGGATGCGGGGAAAAAGGTGCATATTCAAGCGATGGATGTTCGTTACGATGCCAGGAAGATCGTCTTTTCAATGCGGACCGAACCCTCTTCGGGATTCCGACTATATGAAGTTGAACTTGATGAAGAGCTGAAAACCTTATCCACTCCCAGGCAAGTTAGTTTTGAATCCAAACAGAAGGCCGGGGATCAGCTTATTCACCACCTGGATCCAATTTATATTCCGGGACCCAAAGACCCCTCCGGGAAGCACCTTGATGATGTGATGATTGCCTATGCCTCCAATTCCGGTGGAGATTTTACTCCCTCACTGCCGTGGGGATACCCAGGAGAACCCGATGGGGGTACGCTGGATGAGATTGTCGATGTTCAGCGTTCAGAGGCAGCGGGAACCTGGAATGGATTCAGACTCTACTTCGCAGCGGGGCCACTGGCCGGGCAATGGCGTAAGATCATCGACCATCGAAGAGATCCTAAGAGCCAGGTAGGCTCAATCCTTAAGCTGGACCGCCCACTGCCCATGGCGCCAGATGCCCATTCCCTCTACGTAATTGAGAGCCGGGAGGCTTCCGTCTTACCCGGTTACGATATTTGGTCCTTCATTCCTGGCTCTGCGAGGGCCAGAGACTCTTTTCTCAACACCAACCATCAAATGACCTACACCTCATCCCAGGAGAGAAGACCCTCCATGCGAACCAATGGAGAGGTCATGTTCAGCAGCTTGCGAAACATTAGCTACCAGGGTGATCTACCAGTGTTTAACACCGCCATTTATCGTGTCCATGCAGGGGGATTCGACTATCACATCCAGGGCGGAAATCGATCCAGGTACCCTATTTTCTGCGACTCCAGGGAGCTTCCCCAGGGACTTGAGGTTCGCATTGCCTTAGATCCGCGTAACTGGACGGGAGGGGGTGCGATAATGCTGGTCGATCATGGTCTCGGAGTAGGAATCGAGCCAGACAATCCACTAGATTTCATCCCATTTTCCGGCGATTCAGATTTCAAGAGCGCTTCTTCCTCACCGCGCTATCTTCCCGTGCAGCTAAGTCTTCTTCCAGAAACCGGAAATAAGGCCGTGACCCATACGGGGTTTTCCCCGGGCGGATCCTTCAGGGATCCCTATCCTCTTCCTGACGGAACCATACTTGTGGCCCATACAAACCAGCCTCTTGATCATCTGGATAAACATTCCGATCCCAACTGGGATCTCTACCGGGTGAAATTTAAAGAGTCCCTGCAATCTAAGGATGGGCGCAGTGTGGGCCCATTCTCTCTAACAAAGGTTCACGGGGCATCCTCTGAGCGCTGGAGTGAGATTCATCCGCGCCCGATCATGGTCCGCCGGAGGGAAAAATCCCGACTTAAACAAAAGTTCGCCACACTCCCCAAGGGTATAAAGCCCAGTTTTAAATCTGGGTCTCTAAGGGTGGATAAGTCTACCTGGGGGGAGGTTCAGTGCTATGACTATCCCCTGCTTGAATCCTTTCTTACAACCTTTGCGCCAATGGGGGAGAAAATATTTCGCAGCATCGGACAGGGTACTCCAGGTAGAGTTGGTAGAAAAAGAGGAGCGCTCAAGTATGTCAGAATCCTGAAGCAACAACCTCTTCGAGAAGTACCTTCCCCGGTTGCAAATGCCAATGATGATCCCTTTTCTACTGTTCTGGGTCTGGGAATACATACACCTAAGGAGATCGTCACCGAAATTCCACTGGAACAAGATGGATCCTTTTATGCCCAGGTTCCCTCGAAAGTCCCGCTAATTATGCAGGGACTGGATGAGAATCGTATGGCGGTCCATTCCATGAATCGCTGGTTTTATGTTCACCCTGGAGAAAAACTTACCTTTTCTATCCCTCGCTCTATTTTTCCGCTACGCTGTTCCGGGTGTCACGGGGCGCTGACGGGTAAAGGTTCCGATGGGGTAGGGGCACCGGATCTTGTTTCGGCGGGTTCAAGGGTCATGGCAACATGGGATCCTGTACTGGGTACACAAAGATTACCCTCAAATTCTCAGAAAAACACTTCGCTGCGGATAGACTATCGTAAAGATATTCAACCCCTGCTTGACCAGAAATGTGTTTCCTGCCATGGCACAAAGAATCCCGCTGCCGGTCTTAGCCTGGTCGGATGGCCCACGAAGCATTTCACCGTTTCCTACGAAAACCTTCACCAGCTTGCTGATCCCAATAGCCCAAACCAGTCAGCCAAGCTCTATATCAACGAACGGGAATCCCTTTCCTCGGAGAGTTACCTGATGGAGATTCTGAGCGGTGAGGAATTAATGGCTGAAGGAGTGTTGAAAAAACCCGGAGTCAGGCATCCTGAGGGGAACCCTCTTAGCCATGATCAAATCCTTGTTTTCGCCAGATGGATCGACCTTGGTGCCGCCTTTTCTGATGGTGCTGAAGGTAGGCTGCCATGAAATGGGTCTTAGGGGTTTTCTCGTGCCTTCTGGGATTGCTGTATCTCTCAGGGAGTTTTCATTCTTCTCTTGCCTATCTCAGAGATTCTACCTCCCCGGCGAAAGAGTACCTGGGTACGCCATTTGATAAGCTTACCAGCCCTGTATGGAGATATAAGCAGCCATTCCAGCGCAGGGATCTAAATCCGGTTCCTAGTAATCATCCCTACCCGGAACCCCAGCCTCATCGTGATCGTCCCGAGCGCCCTTGCCTGGGACCGAAGGGCGAAAAACTCTATGTAACCCTGGCTGGAACTGAAGCTTTCCCTGGAAAGCAGATTGCCGTCATTGATGTTGGTTCTCGAAAACTGATCAAAAAGATTGAGGTGGGAAGCCGGCCCTACATGAGTGTACTTCATCCCGCCGGCAGGTTCCTGGTAGTGATCAATGAATTCTCAAATTACGCCACTGTGATTGATACCACGCGTGATGAGGTAAGCGGTGAAATTCCTCTCGATTATTACTGCCAGGGGATTGTCTTCACAAAAGACGGAACTACTGCCTATGTAGCCAATCGATACCTGGATCAAGTTTTGGTTCTTCGTCTCATTCAAAAGGATGGAAACTTACTGGGAGCCGTTGAAATCCAGGGTGGATTCTCAGAAGCAGAGTTTCTGGGTAAATCCTCCTTATCTGAGGTAGAGAAATCCCGACTGAAAAATCTTGGACACAGCGCTCAAAGAGTCCAGGAAATGAATCAAACCAAAAGGGGAGGTCTCAACTCCATTCTGAGAGCACGCTGTGCCAGTTGTCATAGGGAATCGGCTGGTGGATTCCTCTGTGGGGCAGATCCCGTGGAGAATTTTCTCTCGGCTATTGAAAACTCCGTCGGAGGAAGACCTATGGAAAGCCCGCTCCTGAAGGCCGTTGTATCCAGTGGAATGGGTGGCTATGGAGATCAAAAGAAAAGAACCGAGTTTCATCCAGGAGGTGTTTTGTTTCAAGAGGGGGAGCCAGCACTCTTAGATCTGGTTCGCTGGATTAAAAATGGAGAAGGAGGACCCGGAATTCCAGTTTCCAATCCAGGGAGCCATCCCAAGGACTTAGCCCTGAGCCCGGACGAAAATCACTTATTCATAGGCAATACCGGAACACAGGATCTCTCGGTCATCGATCTGAGAACCCACCGTGAAGCCGGGGGGATCTTTCTACAAAACCTGGCAAGTCATATTGAGGTTGTTTCCCATCCTGAAGGTGATGGAAATCTATTGGTAGCATTGAGCCTTGGAGTGGGTTTTGGGGCACCGAAATCCAGGGATCCTCTCGGTGCTGAAACCTGGAATAAGCAAAATTCCGCCGCCCAGTTTACAGTACTTCGAGATCCGGAAACTACAGATGCTCTGCCGCTGGAGAAGCAGTTTGTGATGGGATCCTTTGACGCTGTGGATGGGACCTGGAATTTCAAAATGCGCGATATTCAGAATGATCTAATAGCCATTGACCTCGACAGACTGAAGATTCCTGAGCGGGAGTCCGCTGAAAATCTTGAATATATTCTCCTGGCGAACACTTATGAAGCCCATCCTGATTGGGTTCGATATACCTCTGACTCAGCTGAGGCAACGGTAGGTGACATCAAGGGAGATATTCCTCCCCAACTGCAGCGGGTTCCCGGAGCCTTTCCTGAGTGGAGCGTGAGCGACGGAGAATATCTCTATGTTTCCATGGCTGGCACCTTTGAAGTAATTCAGTGGAAAATCCATTGGGGAATCCGCGAGCCTTCCAATCTTTTAGAACCAGTCAGAAGCTTCAGCACAGGGCTCAGACCTATGGGGCTGGCTCTTGGTGTGCAGGGCACCTCCTCCGAAGGGCTCTTGTTTTGCGCCAATCAACTCTCTGAAACTGTTTCGTTTATTGATCTAAAGACGGGCGAGCGTGAAGACGTGATTGTCGGTAATCTTAAAAGACCTGTGCTCGATACAGATGCGGAAAAGGGGGAGTTGGTGGTGCACAGCTCAGTCTTTACTTCAGATGGAGATACATCCTGTTTGCATTGCCACTACAGGGATACCGGGGACGGAAGGGGCTGGGGAGCCGCCGAAACCGTGGGGCAGGATCAACAGGGGCATCTTACCCCTGGAGGAACCCTTGGTATTCCACAAATGCGCAATCTCTTTGCCATCCAGCCCTTTTACTTTGAAGGAACCCATCTCATCGGTGAAGGACAGGGGGCCGACATCAATGAACCAGCAAGTTCCATAGATTTTGACCGTGAAGTCTGGACGGCTGATTACTCCGCTCTGAAATCTCCGATTCCAGCCGAAGAACGGCACCTCATGCATGAAGAACTCAAGGAGCGCGTAGAAGTAAGGAGCCTGGGAGAAGCCTGGTATGATCTCGAAGAGCGGCGTAATGAATTTTTACGGGTCCAATCCCTGAAGTATTTTGGGGAAGCTCACACACTGCTTGATTTATACCGCTATGTGGGGGCCTGGATGGGAAATACCCCTCACCTGGTTCCTAATCCTTTCGATCAGGAAAATCCATCGGTGCAGAGAGGAAAGCGGTTATTCCACTCGGCCACTGTAATGTGTGGTGTCTGCCACACCCTTCCTGAATTTACGAGCAAAGACTCTGACCTGACACATAATGAACGCAAGGCTCTACCGTCCCTTACCACGATCACCCGTAGGGATGCCTCCTATACCCTGGTCAGTGTCCGTGCTATGGAAATCGCCAATGGACGTAAATTCGATATGGAGATCGAGGACCGGGGCAGGGTTGAGAAGGAGGAAGGTACTTTTACTACAATGCAATTGCGTGGAATTTTTGATCGTCCACCTGTTTTTCTCCATCATGGCCGAAGCCGTTCGCTCAGGGAAGTCATTTGCACTCCCAATCACCCAGCACTGAGAACTTTTCGTTACCCCCTTTACCAGGGTCCAGAAATCGTGCGCAAGGACCGCAAAGAAATCGGATTCAATGAGCTTACCCGTCGCAAATCCGATGGCCCTCTTGATGAACCAGACCAGGTATTTGACACTCACGGGGGGACTTCCCACCTCACCGTGCGCCAGATTGAAGACCTGGTCAATTTCATGAAGGCAATCCAATGAAGATTCTACTCTTTACTCTATTGCTATGCACATCAAGCTGGCAGACCTTCTCACTACCCTGGGGCATTATAGCCCGGGGAGAATTGGAATACATCTCTGAAGTAGATGGTGCCCAGTTAGTGCGTATACCCGCCGGAGTATACGAAATCGGCAGCGACAAAGGGCGCTATGATGAGGCCCCCAGGGTACGCGTTGAGCTCAGTGCATTCCTGATTGACCGTGAGGAAGTTTCCAATTTCCAATTTGCGAAGTTTCTCGCGGAATCAGGCTACAAGGTCCAAGGACCATGGAAGCGTGGTTTTCCAAAAGGAGGAGGGGAATTGTCGGTTCGCTACGTCACCTTTCATGATGCCAGGGCTTATACTATCTGGGCCAGGCGTAGACTTCCTACCGAGGCCGAGTGGGAGGCCGCTACCGGCACAGGTCTGTTTCCATGGGGAAGTAAACCACCCCGACTGACCCGCCAGACGGACTTGTACACCCTTCCATTGGCTCCCCCCAACCCCTCACCTCCAGACATCAGTCCTTTTGGAGTTCGTGATCTTGGCGGTAGTTTAAGGGAATGGACCGCCGACTGGTATGATCGATTTGTTTACCGGACCCTCTCGGTGAAATCAATAGCGCAGAATCCTCGCGGACCAGCCAGTAATTCCAAGCCAGAGCAGCGATTCCTCGACGCAAAGGCAGGCGCAGGTAATGAACGCAGTACCCGAAAAGTCGTTCGGGGAGCAGGTTTCTTCTCCAGGGTTGAGGATCACTATCGAAGTAGTCGCAGGGGAGCCCAAAACCCCGATGAGTGGTTCAACGACATTGGCTTTCGCTGCGCTGTAACCCTGGAGCCATGAAGATGAACTTTCGATCTCTACCCACTTCCTGGATCTTCTTCATCACAGTGATGACAGTGGTGCTCCTGTGGGGATGGCTAAGCTATCAGCCTGAGGGCGAAATCCCTCAGTCCACAGAAGGTGAAACAGGGATCGTACTCCTGGACAGGCTTCCTATTTTGAAATCACGAGATGGACTGATTAGCTGCGAATTTCAGCGCATGGGAACCCTCTTTCAGATCAAACTGGACACCACTCTTCAGAAAGCTGCTGCGGCCATCGCTGAAATTGATCTTCTTCTGAAGAGCCTTGAAAAGAGAATCAGTTCCTGGGTTCCTGCATCGGAGGTAAGCAAGATCAACAATAAGGCTGGAATTAGTCCTGTAAAGATCTCTGGACCTGTTCTTGAACTCCTGAAACTATCTAAAACAATTCATCGTGAAACCGAGGGAGCCTTTGACATAACCATCGGACCAGTTTGGGACCTGTGGCCCTTCGCAAATCGGTATGACCCCCTGCCCACTCAGAGGCAGATTGATGACAAACTCCAACTGGTGAACAGTTTATTACTACATCTTAACAAAGAAAAATCCTCCGCTTATCTTTCAAAAAAGGAGATGAAAATCAACCTGGGAGGGATAGGCAAAGGCTACGCCTGTAAAAAGATTTTAGACCTTCTGAAGAGAAAAGGAATCTCGCGAGCCGCGATCGATGCCGGTGGAGATCTGTATTTGCTAGGCAAAAAGTACTTAGGACCCTGGATAGTGGAAATCGAGGATCCACGCAATGAGGGTCCATTTCTTGAAAGGTTTCTGGTCAGCGATCTCTCAGTGGCCACCTCCTCTGATTCAAAACGTTTTGTAGTTAGAAATCAAAAACGCTACGGACATATTCTTGATCCTCGTACGGGTTATCCCTCATCGGATCTACGCAGCGTCACCATCCTCAGTGAAGATCCCATTCGAGCAGATGCTTACGCGACCGCTGCCTTTGTCATGGGCTCCAATCAAGGGCTCAAATGGATTGAGACACTGCCGAATGTAGAAGGTCTGCTCATTGACCACCGCGGAGAAGTATATCGGAGCAGCGGATTTTCTAAGAGAGTACAGCCGATTTCAAAGCAGGAAAGTCCTGCTCCCAGAAAGGTTTCAGCAACGAAGATCCATCGACCCAAAACCTTCCCCATCCCTCATGCGGATTGGAAATCAATTGCCTCTTCGAAATTAGAGAGCTCAAGTCCAAAACTCAGGCAGGTTTCCTCCCAGCCCGGCGGACATTCCTCAGAAAAGACCTGGATTGACCGCACCGAGGTTAGCAACAAACAATACCGCAGCTTTCTTTTGAGTGATAGTGCCCGAACCCATCGTTTTTGTCATTCATCAGAACCCGCTGAAAAGGATCATACCCCGCTTTACTGGAAGGAGTTTCGCTCTAAACTCTTTCGCGAATCCAGTTCATCAAAGCTCGCCCCATTTCAGGAGAATACTTTTAGACACGATGATCATCCCGTGGTGGGAGTGGACTGGTGGGATGCTTATGCCTATGCCCTTTGGGCAGGTAAACATTTACCCACATCGAGGCAATGGGAACAGGCGGCTCAGTCCACACGAGATAGCCATTGGCCATGGGGAGACCAATGGGACTACAGGAAGGCAAACACAGGGGGAGAGAAATGGGGAGAAAAGGACGGCTTTATCTATTCCGCGCCTGTGGAATCCTTTAAGGAGGGTCAAACCGCGGACGAGGTACTTCAAATGGCCGGAAATGTTGCAGAGTGGACCCTTGACGGCTTTGTAGCGGGAGGAAGCTCACGATCTAATCCCACTGAAGTAAGCACTAAGAGTCGCCAATTGAGGCGGGCCGGATACAGGTCCTTTGAAATTGGATTTCGCTGCGCCTATACCGGGGAGCTTCCCTGATGACCCGGAAATTTTTGAAGACTCTGGCAACCTTAAGTGCCCTGGTTCTGGTTGGATCATTGCTAACATGGATGGTGACCCCTGGGATGGGTTTGAATCAGTCTGAGAGGGATTTAGCAAATAAAAGTTGGACGGTAGGCGAATGCGCCAGTTGTCATGAAGAGGGGCAGGAACTGGCTGATTCTAAGAGCTCAACCTGGTCTCACCCTGATTACCACTCCAGGTCTTTTCGAGAATTCGAACATGGTGTTGAGCGAGGAGAAGCGGGTGGAAAGTGCTTTACCTGCCATGCGGCATCTTCCTGTAGGGACTGTCATTCCCATGCACCGGACTCTCATATCGAAGGTTTTAGAAACCCCCAGGGCCTCGGAGACGGCCTCAAACTTCACATCCTCTCAGGACAGGCTGACTCGGGAAGTTGTATTTTCTGTCATCAGGATTCCCTCGGATCCTGTTACCAATGTCATTCACGAAAGGAGGTATCCCAGTGGAATCAAAATGCCAAGAATCTTTTACACCGATGGCCGGAATTAAGACAGGCTTCATCGGCCAACTAAGTAGATTGAAATTTCTCCAGGGGAGCCTTGAGACTCGGATTCGAGACATCAGGTCTATGCTGGGAGCCAAGTGGTGCACGGTGATTCTCCTATTGATCCCCTGCCTTTTTGGCATCGTACACTTTGGACCAAGGGCCGCGCTGATTCTGTTGGTCGCCGTCAGCGTGGCGGTACTTACATCAGTTTTGCCGCGCTTGATGGATTCAAGGCCTTGCCATTGGTTTAATCCCGGTACAATTATCACCGGACTATTGATTGGCATGACCGTTACCGATCAAATCCCCATCTATATGGTGATCGCGGGAGTCATCGTGGCGGAAATGCCCGCTAAGCTAGCGTTTAAGTGGTTTCATGCTAATCCCTTTAACCCGGCACTCCTTGGACGAGGATTTATCGCAATTCTAGAAAGTATTGATCCACGCTCCCAGGGACTATCGGCTGCTCGTGATGTGGATCTTGTTTCAGGAGCAAGTGTATTGTTCAAAGATGAAGGGGGACTCTTTCGCCCCGGTCTTCTAGATTCCTTCCTTGGCTTCACACCGGGTTCCATTGGCGATACCAGCGCTCTGGCTCTAATTCTGTGCGGTTTCTTTTTACTGCGCTATGTGGTCCTAAAGCGTGAGGCCTGCCTGAGTATGATTCTCTCCGTCCCGCTATTTGTATTTCTCCTTCCAGAAACCAATCTTTCCCTCGGTCACGCTCCCTGGGTTTCTAACCCGGCTCTTTATTTAATCGGGGGCCCAACTCTACTTTGCGCTGTCTTTTTTCTCACCGATCCCAGTACCACTCCCAGGACTAGGATCGGAAGTGTCCTTTTCGGCCTTGGTGCGGCATTCCTGGGAGTGATGGGCCGCAAGTACACTCAGATTCCCGGGGTAGAGATGTATGGGATACTTGTGATGAATTTCGCCAGACCCTTACTGGACCGGGTAGCTATCAAACTGGTACCGCTCCGGGACTCAAATGATTCCGAACCGCTTCAGGAACATGAATCAAGTGGATTCGTATCCGAAGTTTTTACACCAACATCGGGTAGTTGTCCCAGCTTTGAAACCTACCAGAAAAAAGGTGAGTTCAGTTGTATAAAGTCGTTGATATCAAGCGGTGAGTTGGAGAAAGTACCAGGCCGTTTAAAGAAACTTGGACACACAGGAAGGGGGGGAGGCCATTTTCCTGTTTGGAAGAAATGGGAGAGCGCTCTTCGATCTGGCTTAGAACCCTATCTCATTGTAAATGCGCAGGAGGGAGATCCCTTTACTTTCAAAGATCGTTACCTGATGCAAAATCATATTGAAGTTGTCGCGGAAAGCATAGCCATCGCGGCCATGAGCCTTAAAGCCCGCAAAACTCTCGTGGTTCTAAGCCCTGAAATGACAAAAGAGAGAAGATCTCTTGCGGTAGCTCTCAGGAACCTCAATCAAATCCCCGGGGTAGAATTTCAATTTGAGATGAGAAGAGGGGATGGAAGCTATATCTGCGGCGAAGAAAGCGCATTGATCCACTTTCTGGAGCACTCGTATGCACAGGCTCAGGAAAGGCCTCCTCATCCAACTGAGCAGGGTTTGCACGCAATTCCAACTGTGGTTCAGAATCTGGAAACGCTATCCTGGCTCCCTTTGTTGTTATCGAACTCCTGCGAAGGAGGAGATCAATCCTACCTCGTGAGTATCTCAGGAGCGGTGAATTCACCGGGAGTATATGAAGTAAAAAAAGGAACCCTGTTGAATCAACTCGCGAAGATAGCTGGAGGGGAGCTTAATGGTGGGCAGCCCAGCGGTTATATTCTGGCAGGGGTAGGGGGCGTGATGATTCCTTCAAGCCTGGGTGCTGTTCCGTACGACCCGGATAAGCTATCAAAGATGGATGCCACGATAGGGACCGGATCCTTCCGAGTGCTGCCACCAGGCACCTGTGTGGTCGAGGAGTCCCTGCGCGATCTGGAGTTTCTTGCCGCCGAGTCCTGTGGGCGCTGTACTCCATGTAGAGTAGGACTGAGTGAACTGGCGGAAAGTTGGGCAGCCTTGTGTAGAGGAGAAGTGGATTCTGACCAGTTCTTAAACATTCAGGATCTTAAGTCCGTACTGCAGCTCACATCAGCCTGTGGTTTGGGACGCAGCGCTCCAGCCCAGATTCACTCCATTCTTCGCCATTGGCCGGAAGAGATTGTGTTTCATCTCAGGGGACTAAATTCCAGGCGGTGCAGACAGGAACCAACTTCCCAGGAGGTAAGATGATGAAGAAGTTTCAAATTCAGATCGATGAAAAAGAAGTTCTTGTTTCGCCCGGTACTACGCTAGTTCAAGCGATTCGCGATAGTGGAGGATCTATCTTAACCTGGTGCCACTCAAAGGGACAAAAGTCACCTTCTGTCTGCAGACTCTGCTCGGTAGGTGTAAAGGGTATGGATCGTCTGGTACCAGCTTGCTCTACCCTCGTTCAACCGGGTATGGAAATAAAGGTGGAAACCAATCTTGTTCAAAAGTCCCGTCAAATGAACCTGCGGCTGATGCTCAAAGAACACGATACTTGTGACCGCCGAATTTGCCAGTTATGCAAAGTAGCACAGGAAGAGGGGGTTCCTCTAAATATCTCCCACAATGCTCCCGGGGAAAGAATCCGGTCCTTTGAATATCTTTCCTATGATCCATCTCCCTGCGCCCGATGTGATCGTTGTGTGACAAGTTGTTCGGTCACAGGTGTAATTGAAAGAAAGCCCTCGGAACTCCACTATCCCTTCTTTGCTTTACAGGACCCGCTCCATACATCCTGCACCGGTTGTGGGGACTGCGCGGCCTCCTGCAAAACAGGGGCTCTCGTTGCCAGTGAAGTTTAGGTCAAACCTATCCCTGGCTTCAGAGTTCAGAACAAATAGGCTTTAAGGTGCTGTTTTCGAAAATCATGTTCGGCGAGCTGAAACAGGTCTTCGTGAAATAGCCCCTTGAGTTCCAGGTACTGGGCTCGAAAACTCTTATTTAGGAAGTCCAGGGCGGTGGTCTTCCCTGATTTGGCGTAATAGCGGCCGATCTTAACCATTAATTCCTTAAACCGGGGACAGCGCATAGCCTGGTGTATTCCCAATCCATGATCGAGAATACACTCGTAGGTGTTCTTCTCCCAGGTGGAATCGATCTTGGTGAGATAGTTAAAATGGAGTCCAAAGATTTTCTTGTGTACCACTTCATCGTTGAAAATCCATTCCAAGACTTTACGAATCACTTCATTGTCAAAAGCCTCATGCAGGAGCCAATACGCTCTCATGTTATGGATCTCTCCCAGGAAATTCACCATGAAGACTGTGTATTGATCATGGTATGCCTCCGGTGTCGGGACCTCGAAAGTGGACGCTAAGAATTCTTCATCAAGGTTGCGTGTTTGAATCCCCGCCTTGTTTAGCAAGGCCCTGACCGCGTGGTAGTGTTTGAGTTCTTCGTGACATTGGTTTGTGTTCCACATGGCAAAGGGATTCATGTGGTTGACGTGATATGCGTTCTGACAGCCGATGGTGTAGGAGAACCCCTCACAAAAAGCGATTTCCTTAACCACATCAAGAAGTTGATAGTCATTATCGGTGAGCGTTTCAATGGGAGTACTCTCAATGAGTGCCAGGACATCCTGTAGATGCCACTGTATTCTATCCATTTCAGTGGTATAGGCTTCGAAAACGCCGGTTTGAAACTGTTCCTTATAATTCTGAGATCGAAAGAGATCCTGAAATGATTCCTTGAGTAGTTTGTCCTTAGACTTTTTTAACAGTTGATCATTCTCAGCTCCATGGGCATCGAGGGCGTCAGTAATACTACCCTGAAATTTCTTAAGAACACCGGAAACAAGGCCGGCATACTCAGCTTTTTCCTTTTCTTCGAGTTCGAAATCCCTTGAAAACTCGATTTTGTCATGCTCAAGAGCTCCGAGCCCAAATTCTCTACATGCGATCTGAAAGCTTTCCTGTAGGCGGTCCAAAATTTCATCGTCGAACTCTCTGAACTGGGAAGCAAGCCGTGCGAAATTTGGAAATCTTTCGAGATAGTGAAGCCTTGGAAGATCTTTACATGTCCAGGTCTTCTTGAGTTCCTGATCAAGTTCCCAGAGCTTGTGCAGCGAACGTGTGTAGAATTCAACCTGTTCATGAAAGTGCTTTACAATCTTGGATAATTCGATGGCCTGAATAGAATCCTGATTCACTAAACCAGTCCGCAGAGTATCAAACAGTTCCTTTTGCACGAAGGCTTCCTGAACCAAAAAGAAAACCAACTGGTCAACTCTTTGTAGTTTGTTTTCCTCCTTGAGGAAATAGGCCTCCACATGTAAAGGCTGGTATTCCTCGAATTGATCAACCGGCCGAATTTCATTAAACATAAAATTGAGCAGAGCCATGATTCGCAGCCGTTCTGAGTAAACACTCATCGTTCCATGGATCAATTCCGCATGACGGAAAAAGCGGGGCGGAAAGAAGCGCAATACCTGGGAGCACCCATAAGTCCAATCCATCAGCCGTTCATACATAGCCGGAACATGATCTTGCCAGTCCTGCTTAAAGGCATTGAGCAAGAGCGGTTCTTCAAAAACATATTTGAGGTTCAGCGATGTAAAAGCGATGGTGAACTGATCATAGGCCTTCCAATTATCTAGCCCATGCTCAGGGCGATAGTTTCGGTAGGTGTGATCGAATTTCCAGTGAAAGGCGAAGTCATTGCGAATCCTTCGTAGATGGTTTTGCAATTTTAGCTGTTGATCCATAAGATCTCTCCTCGCAGGAAATCCAATAAGAAGTAAGTGAAAGCATTACACCTACTAGATAAACGGATAAAGTTATCTTATAATCAATATTAACATGGTGTTGATTTGTCACCAATAAATTGGCTGATATTTTTTTGGAGATGAGAGCATGGGAAAAGACATTACACCAAATAAAAAGACCACCCCGGGACGCTACGCCACTTCCTCTGAATGCGCTCGCTGCGAGCTATGCCTCAATCTTTTGCCGGGTGTTTTCGCAATTGATGAAGAGGGACGTTCATTTGTTCAACATCAACCGCTGACCAATGAAGAGCATGAAAAGCTCCATGAAGCCCTGGAAAACTGCCCCATTAGCGGAATCGTCGATTACTGTCCGCTTGGGTCAGTTCCAAAGAAAGAAGAGACCTGATGGCCTCTGTTGTGGGAGACGAGTTTAGTCTTGAAGACTCCGACCACAAGAATCCTTTGTTAATTGAGTCGCCGGACGAAAATTCAACAGATCATCTATTGTCCCTTGTCTCCGCGATGAATCAACACGCTACGATGGCAATGACGGACTTCGAAGGCCGCATACTCTATGTGAACAACAAATTCTGTGAAATTAGCGGATATGGCCGTGCTGAACTTTTAGGGAAGAATCCAAGAATCTTAAATTCCGGCTATCACCCAAGGGAGTTTTTTTCCGAATTGTGGGATACCGTAAAAAGTGGTCGGACCTGGCACGGAGAAATCCGCAATAAAACCAAAGAAGGCACCTTCTACTGGACGAAAACTACCATAGTTCCCGTACCTCATGGAAAAGAGAGATATCGATTCATTGCCGTTCTGACTGATATCTCTGAGAGAGTTCATGCCCAGGCTCTCCTTGCGGAAACCAATGACACCCTCAACGCCTTGATTCAGGCATCTCCCCTGGCAATTCTTGGGATTGATGCCGGGGGGACCATTACATTGTGGAATACAGCAGCAAGGCAAATGTTAGGGTTGGATGGGTGTATCGATGGAGTTCGGTTGGTACCCGATGATATTTTGGTGGGTTCTGATTCGATTCAAAAGATCATTGAATCAACTCTAAAGGGGCACCAGATTATGGACCAAAAGGTCAAAATCCGCACCCGTAATGAGGAAATTCTAGATGTTAGCTTACACGCAGCGCCCCTCTTCGAAGAACCCAACCGAGTCTCGGGCGCCGTCTTTGTTCTCAACGATATTACCCAGCAGTTGAGAACCGAACGCGAGGTTTTGGAAATCAGTGAACGAGACCAGTTGAGAGTAGGACTCGATCTACATGATGTTCTTGGTCAGGATCTGCTCGCTATAGCCCTGAAATCAAAAATTCTTGAGGAGCGTCTGCGTGAAGGTGGTAGACCGGAAGCAGATGAGTTACAGCAAATTGCCACCTCTATAAGTGAAACTGTTGGAAAGGTTCGTGAGTTTGCCCGCTGCCTAACCCTGGTTCGACTTGATGAAGAGGGGATTTATCAAGCTCTAAGACATTTTAGTAAAACCATTACTGAAGTCTTCGAAATTCGATGTAGATTTGAGTGCGATGCTTCTGATGAACCCACCGACAGCACATTGGTCAACCATCTATTTCGAATCGCCCAGGAAGCGACCCGAAACGCGGCGAAACATAGCGGAGGAACCGAGATCTGTATCCAGCTCAAATCCAAGAATAATCAATGGTTTCTCCAGGTAAGTGATGATGGGAATGGATTTTGCAGTAAACAAAAATCAAAGGGATTAGGATTATCAGTGATGCGCTACCGTACCAACCTGCTGGGCGGTCGGCTGGACGTTTTAAGTATGGTGCCAAAGGGAACCAGAATCGTATGCGAAGTGCCAATCCATTAAAGGTCTATGTCATTGATGATCATCCTGTGGTTCGGCAGGGATTGGTAGATTACCTTGGAAGACAGAAGGGTCTTGAACTCTGCGGTAAATCTGAGTCTGGAGAAATAGCACTGGAGGAAATTCCCGGTTTCAAACCGGATCTGGTGATTCTCGATCTATCTTTGCAGGGAATGGACGGAATTGACGTATTGCTTCACCTTCGGGATAACCACCCGCAGATTAAGGTATTGGTTCTCTCCATGTACTCTGAGGAAACTCATGCAGCTCGCGCTATTCGGGCAGGCGCGAGCGGATACATCACCAAGGATGTTGCTATCGAAAAAATCCTGGAAGCGATTCAAGAAATATCAAAGGGTAAAATCTACCTCAAAGAAGGATTGATTGACTCTGTGGTCGCTAATCTATTTCATCGGAGAAGTCAACCCTGGGAAGAAAGAATGCAGTCGCTGACCAAGCGTGAACTTCAGGTTTTTGAAGGGATTGGCAAAGGAATCAGTACGGGTAATATTGCCAGGGAACTAAAGTTAAGTATCAAGACCGTAGAGACCTATCGAGCACGTATCAAAGAAAAGCTTTCCCTGAAAAACGGAACTGAACTGATGCACAGGGCAATACTATGGAAAGAGAAACATAAGACAGGGGCGATTTAAGAGCTCAAGGACTTTGAAGGGAGATCAGTATGAGTCAAGACAAGGGGAGCCATGATTTTGACCTGGTGTTTTTAGGAGGTGGACTGTCCTCCGGACTGATGAGCCGTTATCTAAAAAAGCGTCATCCTGAACTGAAGATTCTGGTGCTCGAAAAAAATGAAACCACCCATTGGAACCCGGGTGAGTCCACGGTAGGTGTAGCTGGTTTCTTTATGATTCGTGACCTTGGCCTTTCAACCTATTGTTATCTCAACCACCTGCCAAAGAATGGTCTCAGGTATTTTTTCACAAACTCTCACTCTGAATTCGATCCAACCCGCTGTAGCGAAATAGGCTCCAATATTCTCCCCATTTTTCCAACCTTTCAAGTGGATCGTGCCCGACTTGATAAGGACTTGTGGGAACTTAATGCGAGGATAGGAATTGAAACAAAGACAGGTGCCCAGGTACGTTCCGTGGCAATCAATCCAACAGAGAAAATGCATTCTGTGGAATATTGCCAGGACGGTATGATGCACCCGGTTAAAGCAAGGTGGATCATCAATTCCTCAGGTAGAACCTGTGCCGCCGCCCCCTATTTTGACAAACTGTCACCAGCGTCGCCTGATCCTGATCATCACACAGCAGGGGCGTGGGGGAGGTATAGAAATGTTAAGGATATTGACACCCTGGGGGATGATCAGTGGCGAGGTAGGGTAGGACATACCAGCCGATATCTATCCACCAATCACTTCATGGGCCGGGGGTTCTGGATCTGGGCCATTCCTATCGATAGGGGGGTGGTGAGTTGGGGTATTGTCTATGATAAGGATATTCTTGATAAGGATCTCACTAAACAGGAAGATTTTGAGGCCTTCCTAATGGCTCATCCCTTCGTAGGGGAGCTCCTGGGCGAGGCCGAGATCCTTGATTTCCAATCTCATCCCAGTTTGTCCTTTAAAAGAGAGTTTTTCTGCTCCAAGGATCGCTGGGCAATTGTAGGTGACACGCATGGCTTTATTGACCCCTTTTATTCTCCCGGCAGCGACGTTTTGTCAAGACAGGCCTACCTGCTTGATCATCTTGTCACAGAAGAAAATGAAAACCACCTGGAGGATAAGGTCAACCTTATCAATTCCTATACCCATCATGAATACCAGATATTAAGACTCCTCTATGTGGGCCAATACGACGGATTTGGCAGCTACGAGGTCTTTGATATCAAGTCCCTTTGGGATTTTTATTCCTACACCAACCGAATGGTCTGGAACTTCATGTCAGGAAGGTACCGGGATCTTCAATGGATGGAGCGTGAAATTTCAGCCCAGGAATCTACCTTGCGCCTGACCGGCGCGATACAGAACGGATTCCGAGCGCTCTCTGAGTACCTGAGAGAAAGCGGACTCTATGAACGCAAGAACCTTGAGGAGTATTCCCTACGTCAAAATCGCTTTCGAATCGAAGAGGAAATGCTCATTGACTACAATGATGATCGTGCTCTCGAAAACCATCTTTACCTGTGTAGATTAACAATCAGTGAGCTTATTCAGGCTCGATTCAGTCTCAAAAACTTCCTGACAAAAAGATATATTCAGGATCATCTTGGATTTGGAATCATGTCACGCTTTGAACTCACTGAAGAATGGCTGAATGGATTTCTTTTCACGCTCAGCAAACAGCTAGAGAGACAGATTCAAACTCAATTTTCCAAAGAAATTCCGGTGGAACTAACGCCTAATTGCCTGGAGAGTGAAGTTCCGATCACTTTCTCAACAGCGGACGAAGAAATCCAGGAGTACATTCGCGAACTTTGGATGGAGCCCGCTGTAAATCCCGTCCTTGAAAGTCTCATTGACGGTAGCCGCAGCCCGGTAAATACGGGTTTTAAATTTGGAAGATCGTCAGGCCCAAAAGCCAAACGGGTAGAAGAAGAAATACGACTGTTGGGCTAAAGGTTCTGACAGACGGTAGACGGAGGTTAAAGATGGCAACGAATCTAAAACCAGACTCTTTAAGTGGAACCAAATATTTACTTGTATTTCACTCCTTCGGGTTTTACACCGATACCTTCGCATACATGAAGAACCTCAAGAATCTTGGGATTATTCCACCGATTAACCTGCTTTACCTGGGTGCCTGGCTAAAGGCTCATGGGGCCGAAGTAGAGCTACTTGATTGTCATGCCTTGTCGCTTCCGATGGATGAGGCCTTAAAGCAGGCTTCAACCAAGGAATTTGACTTCCTTTGTTTCACCGCTGTAAATCTTGATTTTCTATATCTCAAAGAGTGGCTGAGAGCCTTCCATAAACGCTTTGATGCCCCCATCCTGGTGGGTGGGGTAGGTGCTAGAAATTATCCCGCCGAGATCGCTTCATTGCCAGAGGTCAAGGCCGTTTTCCATTCTCCTGCGGAAACCTGCGTTGTGGAATGGACCCGTGCCTACCTGGACAAACTGGAATGGTGGAAGGTAGCGGGCACCTGTGTAAATTATGAAGGTCAGGTCTACAACAATGCGAAACTAGCTCATCCAAAAGACGTTGTACTCCCACTGCCTGCCCGCGAAATTCTACCGGATAAAAATCTATACTTCTCCACTCTATCGGAGCTGAGACCTTTTACCGCCGGTATGTCAGTGTTTGGATGTCCCTATGGATGTGATTACTGCTCTAACCGACTCACTCCGGTTCATCCGCGAAGCGCGGAGGACATCGTCAATGAACTCGAAGTATGTGAGCGAGAACTGGGATACAGGGAAATTGATTACTTCGATGCTAACTTCCTTCTACCACCCGAGAGAGTTTTTGAGATAGCTGACTTATACGCGAAGCGAAATCTGAGCATTCGCTGGTCCTGCCGCGTGCGCGTGGACAAAGTAGAACGGGAACAGCTCAAAGCAATGGCCAGATCGAATTGTTCCTGGATTGGGTATGGAATCGAATCAGGAGATGAAGACGTTCTGCGCGGGGTAAATAAATACCAGGGCGGAATAGACCATATTCGGGATGTTCTGAAAGCTACCCATGAGGAAGGGATAGGCATCACAGGATTCTTTATTCTAGGACTTCCCGGAGAGGATGAAGATTCGCTGAAAAATACCCTGGAATTCATCGGATCAGCTCCCTTTGATTTCGTTCAGATCTCACCTTACTGGCCTGTACCCGGCACCCCGGTCTATAACCGATTGGTTCAGGAAGCTGGAATGGATCCTTGGAAAACCGTGATCGAAAGCGATTCTCTCGATCATGATATGCACCTTCCCGGGACAAAATTTTCCCTGCGGGAAATGCATGAACACACATCAAGGTTCTATAGAGAATTCTATTTCAGACCTTCCCAATTCCTGAAAATTCTTAAAAAGACCTCGAATATTGCTCAATTCAAGAAGTATTCGACCGCTGGCATGGATTTAATGAAATCTTGGCTTCCCTAGCTACTTTTCATTCCTGGCATCGTTATTGAAGCTCAGTACATCCATGGGACAAACTGAAATACAGATTCCACAGTGAATACAGGAAGAATTTCGGTTGTCAAATGACTGTTGGTTTTTGGCAAAATTCATCACATCTACCCCGACCTCACAAAAAGAGGAACACTGAGTACAAGAAATACATTTCTCATTGGAACTGATCTGAAGTGTTCCGTACCATCTGGAAAGAACCTGCATATACTTGGCTAAGGGACACCAGAAGCGGCACCAGACCTTTCCACCGAAAAAGGGATAGAGAGCGACGGGAATGACCGCGATCATCCAGAAATCTGCCAGCAGGGCATAGCCCTGGTGCCACCATCCCGCTGATGCTGTATTTCCTCCGTATAGAATCAAAATCACAAGAGCTGAAGTAAAAACCCAGAACATGAGTATGTCTCCGACAATTTCCCATTTCTCAGCTCTGACTCCCTTGTGAGATAAGTGCCGCCATCGATCACCGAAGGTCTCAGCCAGACCTCCACAGCCGCAGATCCAGGTACAAAATCGCTTTCCATGGTAGCGAACTGCGATGGGTATGATGACGAAAGTGACCGTGAAACATGCTCCGATCAGGCTCCATTTGACCAGGGAAGGATCGCTAGCACTCCAGTTGAAAAAGGTGTCAAAAAGAAGGGGAAATGGATTATTGATTCCATAAAATCTCCACCAATACTTAGGGGTGAGGATTGCCAGGATGATTTCAATCCCAACAAAACTGAGGATCTGGAAGGTAATCAGGCTTAGGAATCGAAAGGTCTGATAGGTATCCTTCCCTCCCCGGTTCCACCTTTTCATGGCCTTCATCCCAAAAAAGGCCATCAAAAAGGTGTAGAGAGCGCTATACCAAAATGAAGGATGAGAGAGAATTCCCGGCAGCTGTGAGATGCCCTGCGCATAAGAAAACGGCCAAAATCCCTTTTTCCAGCCATAAAGCAGGTAAATGCCTATGAAACAAACTAACATCGCTACTTTCCTGAGGACTGTCCAATCCGATTGCAGTCGGAGTCCAAGCTTTTTGAGGAAGGGCAGCGGCAACTCTGCTCCGATCATTTCAAAGACCGCATCATTCTTCAGTTTAGTGGACTCGCCATTGGCTACCGAAATACCTACCTCCTTTTCTCCTACGGCGAGTAATTTGGTGTCCAGGTGAACGCTAAGGCGTCCCTGCTCAGCCAGGGACATCAACTGATCTACGTTTCGTTTTTTTGGAAAAATAAATTCTTTATCAATGGTGGCAAGGGTGACACGGTTGTTTGCGCATAGAGCTATGGCCGCTTCAAGTGCTACATCACCTCCGCCATAGATTAGGATGTCCTGCTCTACATGATCCGCAGGGTCAATGAGTCGATGAAAAATCTTTTGAGGATTCTCAAGTTCTCCAGGAACCCCGGCTTTGCGTGGATTCCCAGATTTTCCGATAGAGAGCACAACATAGCGCGCCTTATAGCTTCCTTTATCACTTTTGATCTCAAATAGGCTTCCCTTGCGCTCCACTCCCGTGACTTTTTCGAATTCATGGATCGGGAGACCTTCAGACTCAATCACAGTTTGAGTCTGTTCCAGTACGGTTTCTCGAGTTCCCTCTGTAAGTCCCCAATCGTCTTTAAATTCGAGATCCAGGGGCTCGAGATAGATTGGTTTTCCCCTGGTAAAATTACGAATAGGATGGAGACTCCTGTTGGATTCAATACAAAGAGATCGAATGCCTAGCTTTTGTAATTGCCTGAGCGCTCCCAATCCAGCGCATCCAGCCCCTATGACTAACACTTCATAGGCATCTGGATCCAGGGTTTGTCCTTTAGACTGAATTTCCCGATGGAGGAGATTGGCCAGGTCAAATCCCTGGTTCATAGTCATCTTAATCAGAGGTGTTCCGGACACATCACCAATGATGTATAAATCCTTAACATTAGATTCAAAGTTGTCATCAACTACCGGCTTTTCAGGATAGGAAGGGGATAGGTTTTTTTTACCAAATAGTAATCTTGGGTACTGTTGAAGCCTGCGTAAGGCTGACAGCGTTACCCCGGATCTCACTTTGTTCATCGTTTTCCTTTCGAATCTAAATCTTATCTTTTCACGAGTCTTTCCCTGGATGAGTGTCTCAAGCTCAAGGATTCCTTACAATGGTTATTTGATGGGAAGAGGTTCAAAAGATCAGGGATTCATGATTCTCATGAACTTAGCGCTGTGAACAGTATATAATAGAGCTTCCCTGGAAGAGTGCCTGATCATGTGTTCTAAAGATTCCGTTTCTACTGCCCCGATTTATAGTTTTAAGACTAATCTAATTAGTGGTGAAGAGAAGTCTCTTTCTGATTTTGAGGCACAGGTCTTACTCATCGTGAACACTGCTAGTAAATGTATGTTTACAAAACAGTATACGGGACTTGAATCGTTGTTTCAGAGTCATTCGGAGAGAGGATTTCAAGTTCTTGGATTTCCCTGTAACCAGTTTCGTGAGCAGGAACCTGCCGATAATTTGGCCATTCAATACTTTTGCGAAATGAACTTCTCAGTATCTTTCCCATTGTTTGAAAAAATTGAAGTGAATGGCCCTGGCACACATCCTCTTTATAAATATTTGAAAAAGGAACAACCCGGTATTTTTGGTACTCCAACCATCAAATGGAATTTTACTAAATTTTTGGTAGATCAAAGAGGCAGTGTACTTGCACGTTTTGCACCTCAGACACCTATTTCTAAAATTGAGCCTGTAATTAATCGTTTGTTGGATCAGAATTCCAGTTCTACAAAACAGACAAAAAAGTGATCTTTTTCTAAAGAATAAGCACTCTTTAAAGATCTTTATGTTTCCTTGCTAAAACATCCTTTCACTACACCTCTGAGTCGCAATCTTGGGATTCGATAGAGGAGTAGATCTGCACTTGATTCCGGGTTAAACAGAAAAAATAGACTAAAATAGAAAGTTTTAGACTTGTCCCTAATTTTGTTTATTAGTACATTAATACCTTATTATCTTATTTTCGCGTATTAATTAAGTAAAATTTTTTTACCAACGGATCAGAAGTCCCTTTCCATCCACCCACCAAAAACATAAAATACCTCATGCTTTACTCAAAAACCGCAGAATACGCTGTTAGAGCCCTGACCATAATGGGACTCCGCCCACATGGTACCTTCTTTCAGGTTAAACAAATCGCATCCATAGAGCCGATCTCACCTTCGTTTCTATCCAAAATAATGAGAGACTTAACCAGGGCACGTGTACTTAAATCCGTACGCGGACCATCCGGGGGATTCTATCTTTCCCGTGAAGCCAATAAAATTACACTCTGGGATATTGTCTGCATCATTGACGGTGAAGAAAACTACACTTCCTGCATTCTTGGACTTGAGCAGTGTTTAGATGATAACCCTTGTCCCATGCATCAATCCTTTAAACCCCTACGCGAATCCATTCAGCGCTATCTAAAATCATGCACAATAGGGGAACTCAGCAAAGGATACTTCGGTCGTCATACAGACCGGGCAAGCCAACTTGAAAATCTTCTGGATTCCTAGGAGCCTGTCGAAGAATTACCTTTTACTGCGATCGGCTACAAAAGACTCTGGCTTAGAGATACTGCTTAACTTATCGCATCGTTAGCAAGAGTCGAGTTGAAAATCTTTATTAGGGTGCTAACAAGAAGTGCACACATGAGCCCAATCACCAGGCAAGCTATCAGACCTTCCCGTCCCCAAATATGAAAGTTGAAGTCATGAAATCCAACCCCGCTCTTAGAGAGTAACTGTCCGCCAATCACGACATTAAAGCGCATGGACAAAACCTGCACATTGGCAAGAATAGCTGAAATTAAGAGCATGAAGGTGCTTAATCTGGCACCGGGTCGAAACAGAAGTAACAATCCAAGCAGAACTAGCGGTACAGCGCTTCCAATCACGAACTGAATCCAGATCATTGAGTCACCCAGCGTTTCGGTCATCAAGTGCCAGACCATCTCCCATTCTTCTTTCCCCTCGTAAGCCTTGTGGATGATCTCCAGTAATTCCAAAGTGACGTCGATGATTAGAAATCCAAAGAGATATTTCGCCATTGACATGAGACATCGCTGGTCAGGCGTGACCCTGCGAAGAAAACACCAGATCCAATAGATCAAAGCTACACCAGCGATCCCAGATACGATCGCTGATAAGAGAAAAATGATAGGTATGAGAGGACTGGACCACCAGGGATTAGCCTTAAGAGAGCCAAATATAAACCCGACATAGCCGTGTAGTACACAGGCCATGGGAATCCCGACTGCCGTGAGAATCTTTGCCATTTTATGATCTAGACGCAGTGCACCGGGAGTGAGTTCCAACACGTTGAGCGCCAGGACTCGACAAAAAAAACGAATGAATCCAAATGGGGAGCTTTTTGCCCAGTTGACGATTTCGGCTCTAAAGAGAAACCATATCTCCAGGACCAGCAAGACCATATAGCTTCCATAGATAAATCCAAAGCCCGACATCGCTGAATTCAAGTTGGGTCGGATCATGATGAAAAAAGACCTGGTTGGATGACCAAGATGTAAAAGAAGAGGGAGGGTAGCGAATGCGCCAAAACCAAGTGCGCACAAGACAGATAGACGACCAACTGGTTTCAATTCTTTAGCACCAAACAGGTGGTAGAGTGATGAAAGGATGAATGCCCCCGCCACCAGGCCCGTGATATAGGGATATGCGACAATCATAAGTCCCCATTCAACATGCTCGTTGGGGAACACGTAGTTGAGATATTCCATCAGACAACCTCCTGGGAGAGGTTTTTATAGAAGACCTTTGGTTTCGTTCCCAGGGATCGTTTCAGCCCTTTTGCGCCTCCCTCACGAATTGCCTTAACAACCGCTGATTCAGGATCTTTGAGATCTCCAAATACTCTCGCCCCTGTGGGGCATGCATCTACACACGCAGGATTTAATCCCTTGGTAACACGGTGATAACAGAAGGAGCACTTGTTGGCGCACAGGTAATTCGTATCCCAGAACCGAGCACCATAAGGACAGGACTGGATACAATAACCACAACCCACACAGCTTGGATGATCAATGAGAACCACTCCATCATTAGTCTTGTAGGTCGCACCCACAGGGCAAACCTGGGTACATGGCGCGTCCGTACAATGGTTGCATAGTTTCGGCACGAAGAACTGCCTTTCTATATTTGGCTCCTTGGAAGGGGGTAGCTGAAAATAATCATCTTTGTCAGTGCTTTGATCGCGAGTCTTCGGACTCTCAATGATTACCTTGTCATCTTTCGTGATTGTGTATCTCTCAACCCAGGTTCTAAATCCCCGGTCCTGTACATCATTCTCATCGCTGCAGGCCCTCATACATGAGTAGCAGCCAATACACTTGTCCGGGTTTACTACCATTCCATAGTAGTGCTTGTTCCAGTCGTATCCATCTTGGTTAATGAGTTTTTTGGAACTCTTCGAGAGTCCAGCAGATGCAGAAACATTCACAGCCACACCTGAAAACATGAGTCCAGCCCCGGTAGCTGCCTTCGCGCATTTTTCCAGAAACTCTCTTCGCTTCATGATGTCCCTCCGAACTCAATTTATTAAAACATGGCTGGCTTATGACCTTTGTGACACTGCACACAATTGAAAACGTTCTGATACATCTCGGAATCAGGGTCCATCCCCAGCCTGTCCAGATGTTCCTTCACATTTACCTGGGGATGGGATTCTGGTCGTCCAGGATTTTTCTCATGGCAGCTCACACAAAGTTTATGAGAATTTCCCTTTAGAAAATCTGCATTCTTAGGAATTGATAATTTGGGCTCTACTTTTGAATCCATACTCACATGTTTATAGGCAGAACCATGGCACGTTTCGCAACTGACGTTTTTATGCGCTTGAGAATCCCACAACTCCCATGCATCCGAGTGGCACATCTTGCACATTTGGGATCCTATAAATTTCTTCTTGGAGGCTCGAATCTCTTCAACACTTGCGCCCCGATAGGTTCCGTATTGTCCAAATGTTCCTGGAATGTACCTATTTCGAAGAACTAGAAGGGTAACTCCTATGATCAGTAGGAGAATGAAAAGACGTATCACATGGGAATAATCATTGATTTTAGCCATAAGAGTACCTTTTTATATTCTTTGCTATGCAAGAGTCTTGCCAATTGAGTGAAGTCTGCGATCTCAACTAGTTTCCTGGTTTGGCTCTACTCCCTACTCCCCCAGTACCTGACAAGATGTCATATTTTGGCCATGAACTTACAAACAGGCACACTGTTTGCTTTTCGGTATAATGGAAGTAAGGAAATTAAGGGGAAGCATCTATGCCGAATTGGAAGGATCTCTCAGGCAGCTTTCGAATCTACAACGACGAATCCTGGTTTGCGGCCATCGTGGTTTGGGCCCTTCTTTTCGGCCTTGCCTATCTCCTTTTCTTCCTCATTCGTTCCTCAGTTTCAAAGGAAGTTAAAGATGAGTCTAAAAAGCCCCATCTTAGTTATAAGAGCCTTTCCAAAAGAATTCTGAGATTCATGGAAACTGAAGAACTAGAAGCCTCGGAGTTTATCCGCTTCATGGAGAACCAGGGGATCCAATGCGCAATTGATATGTTCTGTTGGACTCCTTCCTGGGGCTGGAAATCAATTACCTGGCTTCGAGCTGGCGATGATACCCAGGTAAATCGAATCGTCCGTTTTCTAAAACCCTATATCATGAAAGTCTTCACTGCTCAGGATCCTTATATCCGAGCATTGGAAAAATATTTGGAGGAATTAGGAATTGATCTTGAAGACTTTGAGGTTTATCCAATAACCGAAACCGATCTTCTTCTCGGTGTCCCCGGTCATCTAAGGGAGATTATGAGAGATGGGATCGAAGCCCCTACTCGAAACATTCCCTTCTTTTTGGCTGAGTACTGGGAGACGGTTCGAGGAACTTTTTTTCTCTGTAAAAGAGTCGTCGAAAAAAAGAGAATAAATTCAGTTGAAGAACAATCCTTAACAGCAAGGGATCAATGATGAAGACTTTCAAGACAGCCTGGGAGCCTGTCAGAGTATTGCCTTGCAAAAAGCAGGCTCGGCGTTGTCACCAGTAAATTCGCTCTCAATGTGCTTCAAGCACACCTTCGGCGATTTTATTGCCTCCGCCTTGATCCTGAATTTTTCGCTCGCTCTCGTTACAAACTCAATTCTCCGACAGACTCCTAAGCTATCTTCTTTTCCTTGAAGGATTCCAGCCTTACATCTTCAAGAGCAAGATCTCGTCCGGCTCTAACTGAATTGAGCAAGGCGAAAAGAATCTCGTCCCGGTCCCAGCCCTTTTCATAAAGCTCCCGAATTTTCAGCAAGCCATCAAGAACCCCTGGAGAGGACAGACGTGGCTGATTGCCTTCATCGCGAGCCAGAAAATATGGCTGAAAGTCTTGTAAATACTGTTTTACAACCATCATTGAAATCTGTGTGAGCTTTTCGTTCTTACGAATACCCACAAAAACCTTTTCAGAGTCTTCTTCTTCTAAATAGACTTTAATTTTATCCATGGTTCATCCCTCACATCCTTATATATCAACTATCGGTCGTTTGGCTGGTTTCCATAAAAGAAATTTTTGAATACTGTCTGTCGACCTATAGTTCTGAACCGTTAATACCCTTTAATCAATATTGCTAGACTTGTAGAAAATATATTTCTTGATCCCCCGGCC
Source organism: uncultured bacterium (assembly GCA_964539825.1). Lineage (GTDB taxonomy): Bacteria > Muiribacteriota > UBA6191 > UBA6191 > UBA6191 > CAZIKF01. Next base: position 49,819 of record CAZIKF010000006.1, on the reverse strand, counting down.
CCCTCCAACAAAAAAAGCCCACCGATAAGTACCGGCGGGCTTTTTCAGACTGTTGTTAATTCAGATGCCTGTAGAGGCGTTGAAATCTGTCCATCCTCTTGAATACCTTCTTGGTAGGGCCCTTCTTGAGAAGTACCCAATCAAATCCGATGGTAGGAACTTCACCTTTTTCGTCATAGTACAGTGACACATTCGGGTTCAATTCAACGATTCCCCCATAAACCAGATCATCGCTCTGAAAACCAATGTAAATCTCGTTGTCTTCAGTGACTAAACTTACCTGGAATTCTTCTTTACCTTCGGGAGTCATTATTTTTTGTCCCTGAACGCCTTTAGGAAGAGAGAAGTCCTGATCCAGGAAATCACAAAAGTCGTCGTCCATGATCTTGAGACACTTGCGTCCCTGTACTCTCAAATACAATTCCATCTTCCCGTCAAAAACCATATCGATGGAATCTACATAAGTAAAGCTTGCCACGTTCTTATCCGCAATAGCGGGAATGGTAATGTCGTGTGCAAATCCAGTAGCAGTTGCGATGGTCATGAGAATCAGAGTCTTAAGTGTAGTCATGGTGCCTCCCTTCTGAGGTACGAGGTAAAGATTGAAACAGTCTGAAAGGCCGGTTTGCCTTTCGCCAATACAGTTGAAAAAAGCGTGCCTGCTTAAAAGGAGGATTTTCTACGAAAAATCGGACTTTTTGTTTCAATTTGAGGCTGAGAATGGAACAAATGTTACAAATAATTACACATATTGGAACACGTGGAACACTTTTTACCCCAAGCGCCCCTCAACTTCTAAGGAGATCCCAATTTATCAACAAAGGAAACAGGCAAAAACGTTCCAATAAAACCCAAATGGAACACTTGCGACTCAAAAGTGACCCCAGAAGCCCTAATCGCCTTAAAAAGAAAAACCCTCCCATTTCTGGAAGGGTTTCTATGAGCTAGAGAAAGATCTGGTGTAGTTCTGGAAAACCCCGAAAGGCCCTCCTAACTGCGGCATTTCCTCTTGCCCCACTTCAGATTCCGAAGAAACTGAAGAAAAGAGATAGTACCACACTTAAAATAGTTGTCAAGATTTTTATTGATGCGAGAACCGGTGCTTAGGCATGAGGTAGTGCGGCAATAAGTAGTGAGTCTTGACGGTTCCCTTGTCAGAGGTAGAACAACTACCTCTTTCGCACGAACCACCAACCTTCACCACTTCTCACCACCCGACCCCATACCACGCACCGGCTCTCGCATCACTGTCTTTCGGAACCAACTTTACGCTGGGTAGTACCGGATATGAGCAGAGTATCGAGCTTTGCAGCCGTCCAAGTGGCCCGAAATTTGCCAATCTCGGTTCACTAAAGGTCCAGAGCGAACCGAATCGCGTCTGTGACTTGCTCTAGTTTACTGTTAGGAAGTGAAGTAATTAGATCTCCAATCTGGACTTTACTTACTGTCTGTAAATGGTCACAGTTAATCGCACATTTTTTTTTGAGACCTTCTTGAACACCTACTATAACCTCGCTGGGAATCGCTCTGATTGTTGTTGTCAAAGGTGCCACCGTAACTTCATTCATGTATTGAATGATTGAATTCCTGGTTAAGATCAAAACTGGGCGTTTTTTATCTGGAGGTTGAAATCGGTACCACCTGATATCACCTCGTTTCACTCATCACCCCAAATTCGCTCTGACTCCCAATTGCCAAATTCGGATTCAGTTTTCGGAAACTTTTCATATCCCAATCTATGCTGCTCTTCAAGCTCACGAATTCTCAATCGTTCCAGTGCCTCATGCAGAGCCTGGCGCGTAAACGCAGAGCGGTTGGTTTTGAGCTTTTTGACCATGTGGTCCACGGCTTTAATCAATTCTTCGTCTAAAGTCATTTGAACAGTTTTCATAGATACCTCTACATATAATTATAGCTATAATTATCCACATAAACAAATGGGAAAGAATTTTCTATATGGATCTCCTGGTCAAGCCAGAAGATGACAGATAATCTATGTCGGCTACTAATTTAGGCTTAACTGAATGACATTGGGAATCGGAGTCCGGAATGACGAGATGCGAAGCAACGAGTCGTAAAGAGACCAAACAGGGATGTGAATCGAGGGCCGAGACTTTGGGGTTTGTAGAGTGTTCAGAGGCGAGTCTGTTGGTGGTTCGGGATGAAGGGCGATGCCCAAGCATCGTTCGAAGAGGGAACCGCCGACAGGCGAAGGCTATAGACGCTCTACAATCCCCAAAGTC
>CAZIKF010000006.1:0-47476 GCA_964539825.1 uncultured bacterium | reverse complement strand
GAAGAGGGAACCGCCGACAGGCGAAGGCTATAGACGCTCTACAATCCCCAAAGTCTCGGTTCTCGGTTCACTCAAAGAATTGAATCTTCTTTATTCCGCCTACGCCGGACATCCCTCTAGTATCTACTTCAATTGCCAGGCCGCTAACTCCTGGATAGGGGACGCTGCTTCCGAAAGCCGCATGAAAATGCTGTTTTAAGTCTACATCGGACTCTAGGAAAACTTTAGCTGCTGGTTGGGCCAGTGTTACATATCTTCCCACATCACCGTAACGTGATGGGCGGAAATACCTTCCGATCTCACCGGTTTGAGTCAACGAAAATCCAAGAAAATAGGGAACACCCGCGCTTGTCTTCTTTCCGAAGGAAACGATGATTGCAACTGAATTTCTGCGCTTCTTGGAATTATTCCAATCTTCACCAGGTGGATACTTGGCTATTCCCCAGGACAACTTCATCCTCTTTAGAGCACGCCTTTTTTCCTCGGGAATTTCGGTGATCTGCTTCTTACGAAGTCCGAAATATCCCTTGCTAAACCTTCCCACTAGCATTGCTCCAGCAGCGAACCTGGCATCGATATCACTAATGAAAATGCTGGGAACCTCAAAACCCATGTCGTCTAGAACGTCTTCTGCTGGAGAAGAAAAGCTCTGTGTAAAATCAATCTGGTAGGCAGGTGCGGAACTTGGAACAGGCTCGGCTGGAGCAGGTTCCTCTTCCTCTTCACCTTCAGAGTCACCTACTTCAAGTCCGGAGATATCTGGAACATCTTCCTCATCTACTTCAGGTTCAGGTTCAACATTCTTTTTCTTCCCGCTAAAGAAAGATTTGAAGCCGCTTAGGAATCCACCCTTTTTCTTCTTTGTTTTATCCTTTTCTCCATCTTCAGCACTGCCGGTGTCTTCAGAGGCAGGTCGGTCAGATTCCGAACCTCCTGTGGAAGATCCCTCCTCAGTAGAAGGAAGATGAGGTGTGGGATGAATAGCCCCTCCAGTGTGATCATCCACCCGGTAAGGGTCCGCGGTTTCAGGGGGAACGAATGGTTCCTGCTCTACCTGGGGTCTGCTGGAAGAGTTATCAGAAAGAAATGCCTCCAGATCCTCAGCCTGAGTTTCGGCGTCTCCACCACCTTGCTGACAACCTGTTCCCAGTAGCGCAAAAAGCCCCAAAAAACCAAGAAATATTATCTTTTTCAAGATGGAAAATCGCATAGGCTTGACCCTCTCAAAGAAACCCCATTTCATTCAGTACGTAAATGCACCCTCACAGGTTGCGCTTATTTCATAGAATCATCCAATTGATTTTCGATGGACTGACCATCTCGTTGGTACCGAATCATGTTGGCACCGATCTTCAGTTTGCCACCCTCAGGTTCCTATTCCTTCACTCCCTTAAAGATTCGGTTCACACCACATAGGTATCCATGCGCTTTACCCGATCATTCATAGTATCCTGGCACCTATGACCCAGGCAGAAAAGTTCAGCTCGTTAAATGCTGAATCAAAAAGGCAATTTTTACCTGTATTTGAGCACTTCGCTCAATACCTCTTCTGTGAAAAAGAGCAGTTAGAAAACCCGGCTCGAATTCTTTGCAGCTCCAACTCCTTTACACAGCATCATCCTGATCAAATTCTCATCTATCATCATCTCTTTACTCACATACTCTGTGTTCCCTTTCCGCTAACCGGTCTCATGACACCCATCGCGGAAAAACTACCTCCCTATAAGCATGAGTGGAGTGAGCACATACAACGGCTGCTGATCGATAGAAAGCCCATCGGAGAATTCGAACGATTTGAGGATTGGTACCTTCACCGGGAGTGCTACCAGGGAGAGAAAGCCAAGAGTCGAGAACCAGGGAGTCCTGAAGTCGAAGCAGTTCAGAATACCCAATCCTTAGAAGCGCCTTCAATCCCTGGTATTCCTTCCCAGGGTTTCAGCTTCTCCCAGAATGGAAAAGTCCTCTTTCATCTTTATGAAATCTCAGAGAGCCTGGGAGAAATTACTCTTCTGGAAGGTTTGCCTGAGATTAGAGCCAGTGCGGTTGAGGTCGCGCTAGAGCGATTTTCGATCCTGAGAATTAGAATAGGTGAGGGGAGGGAAATCCTTCGTGAGGTCATTCAGGCCCTTGGATTTCAGCAACTCTTCACGTGGGAAATCCTTCAGATTCAGAATCCACAATAGAGTCCAACATTTTTCTTTCTCTTCTCTCAATAAAGATTCTTTTCAAGAAGAAACTTGAGCCCGCTTAAGGTCAAATCAGGATACTGATCATGTAGGGGAAGATCATCGGCGAGAAGATTACAAAAACCGCCAGTTCCTAACACCATAGGAGGATGTTTGGGTTCATAAACACTGTCCTTGATCTGCTCGAGCATATACCGAATAGCACCCACCTGCCCAAAGTACAAACCGGACTGTAAACTCTCCACTGTGGATCTACCCACGAGTTCTTCCGGCTTAAGGATGGGAAAGGAGGGCAGCCTGGCTCCTTTGGTGACTAAGGATGCCTGAGAGGTTTTGACACCAGGAAGGATCATACCTCCCAGGTAATCACGATGTCGGTCAACAAGACAGAAGGTGGTAGCGGTTCCCAAATCTACGATAACAAGGTTCTTTTCTGGAAAAAGATGGGCCGCGTAAGCGGCATTTACAATGCGGTCTGCACCGACTTCCGCTGGATTTCGATAACGAATTTTCAATCCTGTCTTCACTCCAGGTTCAATCACAAAAGGTTCCCTGTCGAAATACTTAACACAAGCAACTCGAAGAGTATGGTGCAGAATGGGGACTACACTGCAGATCGCAACCTGGTTGACTGTCTCGCTGTCTAATCCCCAGGTTTGAAGAAAGGACTGGAGGAATAATCCGATTTCATCAGAGGTCCCATTGATATCGGTTTTAAAACGGAAGGTTCTGAGAAGCTTCTCACCGAGAAATACTCCGCCGTGTATCTGTGTATTTCCTACATCTAGTGTCAATATCACAACTTCTCCCTCCCCATCAAACTACCTAATTGGTTTACCAAATCTCCCTTTGAAGCACCTGATTCTACTTGCTTCTCATCTCGACTATAAATCTTGAACTCATGCCGGGATCCCTCAATTCCAGTACACCAATTATGGACCACGAAATCCACCCTCCCACCTGAAAGCATGGCGGGAATCTTGGAAGAATCTTCTTCGACGGTATACTTAAATCCCACAATAATGGAATGAGGATTTCGACTCCATTCTCGGATTCTTCCCAGAAGTTTCTCATTGGACTTGAGATAAATCACGGGTGCGTCGGAGGAATCTAATTTTGAGTTCAAGAGCTTGGATCCCTCAATCCTTTTATCTCCAAACTCGATTCGATCAACCGAGTAATCCGCTACCGCCGCGAGATGAATCACACCCCAAAATTCATGTTTACCAAGCTGCTCGCGCAATAGGGTTCTGAATGGCTCAAAAGTTTCGAAGGGAATCTCCTCTATGCCCTCAACTTGAAGAGGTGGACACGTTTTCGCACGTAGCACTACGATTTCAAAGCCAAGCTTTCGCAGGCCTTTGCAAAGGAACTCTCCCGTGGAACCGGTAGATCGATTGGTAATCAATCGCATGGAATCCACGGGTACCGCCACAGGACCATAACTAACCAGGATCTTCAAAGAAACTCCGCAATTTCATCCAGGATTTGGGATACTTCCAAGAGTCGCCCGGGTCCTTCTTCACCGCAAGCCAGAATTCCCTCGGCAGGTCCTACGATTTTCACTGAGCATTCCCTCAGAACGTTGAGATTTTTTTGAACCAGCGGATGTTGGAACATATTTGAATTCATGGCTGGAAACAGCAATGTGGGAGTCTTCAAGTTATCCGCCAGAAACACTAATGAAGCCAGGTCTGAACCGAGGCCTTGCGCGAGCCTGGAAATCAGGTTGGCACTGGCTGGACAGTAGAGAATGAGATCTGCCCATTTTGGTAGATCCAGATGCTCATAGAGCTGTCCCTCCTCAAATTCGTCTCGCAAAACCTTTTGATGGGATAGCGCTTCCAGGGAAAGGGGAGTTACAAACTTCTCTCCGCCAGGAGTGAGGACGCAGCGAATTTCGTGCCCCATTTTCCTCACTTCAGAGACCAGTTCAAGGCTTTTTACCGCGGCAATGCTGCCTGAAATGATCAATAGGATCTTTTTAGGGTTTTCTTTCATTGTTCACCCCATGCCATGTTATCGATAAGCCTGGTCTTTCCCAGGCGAACTGCTCCCAGAATGCGAAGATTCCCGGGAATACTAAAATCTTCTGAATCCGAGAGGTCCCGGGAGTTCAAGATTCGTACGTAATCCACTTCAAATCCCTTCTTCTGAAGATCTTTAAAAATGAATTCCTCGGCGCTTGCCGTGCTTGTACTGCCCGAGTAATCATGAAACTTCTTTAGCAACTTTGGAAACTGTGCCGCAAGGCACCGCTGTGACTCACTTAGATAGCGGTTCCTAGAGCTCATCGCAAGCCCGTCAGACTCCCTGATAATGGGGCAGGGAATCACCTCGGTTTCCAGGAAAAGCTCTTCCACCATGAGCTTAATCAAAAGCCATTGCTGATAATCCTTTTGGCCAAGATAAATCCTGTCGCACTGAACCAGGTTCAAGAGCTTGAGTACAACCTGAAGCACTCCATCAAAATGACCAGGACGATGGAAACCACAAAGGATTTTAGAGATCTTACCTTCAGCAATAGTAAGTACCTTGCCAGCTGGATAGATCATGGATTCTTCGGGTAGGAACACCATATCTACCCCGCTATGACTTAATCTTTCCAAATCTTCGGACTCGGTTCGCGGGTAACGCTCGAAATCCTCTCCCTTGACGAATTGCAGTGGGTTGATGAAGATCGATGCGATGGTCCTGTTATCTTGAAGGTTGGATTTCTCCACAAGGGAAAGATGGCCCTGGTGGAGACAGCCCATTGTTGGTACGAACCCTATACTCTCCCCACTGAGCCTGCATTTTTTAATATAACTTCGAACCGAGCCGAGTGATCGAAAAACTTCCACGTGATCACCTTCCTTCTATTTGTAACTCTCTTCTTGGGAAGGAAAGGTTCCCTCTTTGACCTCACTCACGAAGAGCCTTAGACCTTCCACCGCCACATCACTGAGATTTGCGAAACGGCGAACGAATTTTGGCTTGAAATCTGAAAAGCATCCAAGCAGATCATGCCAGACCAGAACCTGTCCATCAGTCCCATTCCCACAACCGATACCAATTACAGGAATGGTTAACTCCGCGGAAACTTCCAGGGCTAACTCGGCGGGAACACACTCCAGCACGAGTGAAAAGCAACCCTGGGACTGTAATTCCAGGGCCTGGGTTCGTAATGCCTGCTGCTGAGAATTACTGCGACCCTGTACTTTGTACCCACCTAGCTGGTGGATGCTCTGTGGAGTTAGACCGAGATGGCCCATTACCGGAATTCCCGATTCAACAAGGTGCTTTACCAGATCAAGAACTCCCCTGGCACCTTCCAGCTTAACCGCGTTAGCACCTGCACGAATCAATTCTCCGGCAGTCTCAACAGCGAAGTCCAAACCCTTCCTATGGGATAAAAAAGGCATGTCACTTACAATAAATGTGTCCGGGGCTCCTTTGCGAACTGCCCTGGTGTGCAAAGTCATAATCTCCGGATCCATTTGGAGAGTATCCTTATCGCCATGAATCACCATTCCGGCGGAATCTCCCACCAAAATGCAGTCCACACCCGCGCTCTGAACCGTTCTTGCGCTGAAATAATCATAAGCAGTAACCATGGTGATGGGTTTTGCGCTCTGCTTGCGTTTGATGAATTCAAGTACATTCATGAGCGCTCTCCTACCAGTTGAGTCATTTCCCTGGATAAATGAGGCATCATGGACTTCAGGATTCCCTGGTAAATCTGGTTTAATCCTGTACCTTCAAGCACTCCGAGATGTTTTTCTACCAGGTGACTATCCCCTCGTGCGATAGGACCCGTCAGACAGGTTTTTGGGGAGGCAAAGGCATTGGTGAGAGCCTGGGTGGCTATGTTCTCGAAATATCCTGCCGGTACAGAAAGGTTCATGTCCTCCCGTTCTTTGAAAAATTGCTGAATGATCACGGAGAGGAAATTGCTTACCGAACTGGTTAGCGCGTGATACTTCAGCTTTTGCTCTGTCGCGAGGAAATGAACAGGATTTTCAAGGAAGGGAAAAACCTCGTGAAACTCCAGACTTCCATTCTCGATGACAAAGGGAATCGAGGAATATCTCTGAAAGGGATAAAGCTCAGATGGAAAGGTAAACAAAGGATGAAAGGAGCTAACACTAACAGGAAACTCCTGGATACTCAGAGACCCGGAGAATTGAATTACTGGAGCTTTGCTCAATTCCTTTTTGTGCTCCCTTGTGAAAGAAATAAGCACATCATCTCTGAGCAACAGGAGTCGAATAGCACGAGTTGGGGCTTCTTTGATTGTGTGCACCCTTGTGCCCCTGTTCTCCAGTTCTCCTAATTCAGAACGAGAGTAAAACCAAAGACGTGCACCCTTCTCAGAGAGGTAATAAACTAGGTGACGCGCAAGACGGCCGCTGCCAATGACGAGATATTCAGGTTCCTGTCTCATAGGATCAAGACCTTTCTATTTAGTGCGATGATTCTTGATGCCCCAAGCCCACAATCCGGTTCTCGCCTGATGGTCGAGACCGTTCGGACTTTAAATGGGGTGAAACGAAATCTACTTCTTAGTAGAGCCGGTTTCGGGAAACCCTCCCGCGATCACCGCAAGTTTACGTATGTAGTTATTAATGTCATGCCCAGGTCCCCAAATACTGACATTTAATTCCGGGACCTCTTGACCTTCTTCCCAGTCCTCCGCGACTGCTCGAATTTTATTCCAGGCATCCATCACATCGGAAGGATGCGAACCTGGGGTATTATCCACCAAATTGCCTTGTCCCGGGACTAGAAATAAGTACTCTGAATCGCCAATTAGTTTCAAAGTATTTCCAAAATGGTAATACCCGGTGAGCCAACTGGGAGAAAGCCAGGTTACAAAATCATATTTAGCGGCAACCCTGATGAAGGGAAGATGCCTCCACTTCATGGTTCCCGCTCTGTTTGTAATGCGAAATTGACCAAAAGTGACCAGTTGCTTTAAGGGATAACCGGCCTTGGTCAAATGCATAGCTAATAGCACAGCAATGGACCCTCCCATGGAATGACCAGTAATGATCAGGTCATAGCCTGGCTTCAATTTAGCAGCAACCCTTCCCATCACTTCTTTAGCCGCTAAATTAGCACCGTTATGCACATAGGTATCCAAGGCGGGATCGTAGACCCGGCGCAAATTGATATCAACCCAGGCATTCATCAGATTGGCCGTCCACCTGAAAGCCAGAAACTGGCGCTTGGTGGCTTCATCAGCAACATAGAAATAGCGAATTTTGTATTTCGGAGTTTTGTCTATCCAAGCTCCCGGGTATTTTCTCTTGATCTCCGCTTCAGTTGAATCGGTATACCAATTCATGGTCTGAAGCTTCATGATGCGATCAAAGAATGGTCTGTCCAGAAGGCCCGACTGATCATCAAACCCGAAAGACTGCAAACAGGTACCAAGGAAAATCAAGGGAAATATCAAGAATCGAACCATGTTCATTCATTCCTCCAAACATACCCGCGATGAGTGAATTAAGGGGCCGGGAAAATTTTATCCACAAAAATTCAATAATCGGCAACCGGGTTAATTGGGAACCAATTATGGGAACATAAGCGTGTTTTGACAATCCCTATAGGCAAAATCTCTTTGGGTAATTCCAGCTTAACGATCTGCACCGGAGGCTAAACGCATTTTATAGTAAAGCCAGATATAGGTTAGGGAAGTCATCGCCACCACTGAAATACTTTGTAAAAAACCATAGGTCTGAAAAGAAAATGAAAGAGCCGGAATTCCTTTCATCGCAGCATCCAAACACAAGAAAAAAAGCAATCCATAGACCAGGAGCCTGATGGTAATCGGCAGCCCCATGCACAAAATCCTTCCTATGAAGTCCCGGTTGTCCCCCTTATAGTTCGCAAGGTAGCAGCACCACGCGCCCACTATTGAGATGACCGCAACCGCCATCGACTCCTGAATTGCCCGGAAAGGGGCATACTGAAGATCTGGTGGTGCCAATCCTTGGATTAAGGAACCAAGAATGATGATCAAAAGGTAATAACGAAACTTATCCCACTCGTTGACGCGGTTCTCGCGGAAACGGCGCGCCAATGCATGAACATCCCAAAGATACATGCACTCCTCCTGCTTAAAGCTTTCCCATGCTCTCGTACTAATTTGCTCCCGAATTTTAATTATACATGGAAATCCTCTACCGGACACCCCGATCTTTAGCTTTCCTGTACCTGGAGGTACACTTTCTTCCGGGTTAGATTTTAAGAATCAAATAGATGAGGCAAGGAAAAATTGGGCCGGGAAATAAGTGCCCAGTACCACCAGAGAAGAAAAGGGAAAGGGACCCCGAAACCTATTCCAGCCTAAAGCGGAATCAGAAACCATAAACAGCAGTCCCCCCACGCATGTGTATATTCCTTTATTTGCAGAAAACGACCATAACTCAAGAGCCTGCCAACCCATCAAGAAAAGCACCACAACATAGATCAAAACAGGAATCTTTAGACCTCCAGCCCTGGGAAGCAGCATCCATAACATCGCCAGTGTATACATCAGCAAAGGGATCCAAAGCTCAACCGTGGCACTAAATCCACCACGAACATAGAAGGCACCAAGATAAAGTAAGTGGGCTATTAAAAAAGAGACCAACCCTTGCAGAAAATGATCCTCAGGGAGCATTAGAAATACATCTCCCACCATCGAGACAAAGAGGCCAGCAAAAAGAAGCCAGGCGTAGGAGTCCCAGGTGGAAACGCTCGAAAACAAGTAAATGAGGATGAAAATCATGGTCAGCGGTTTGAAGAGAAAAACAACCGGGCTATTCTCTCTTTCCTGACCAACAATGCAGCAGATAGCAGAAATTCCAACCAGAACTGCAATAATGACTTCAAAGCTAAAAAATCCGCTCATCTAGACCTCAGGATCGCACACTCAGCATGATTCAAAAAGATATTTTAAAGACAGTTCTCGGGAAGAATGGACTTGAAATTCTCATCTTCGATTTCACGGTTGAAAATTCTTTTCCAGTCAGATTGAATCCCCATTTCATCAGGTTTAATCTTCAATTTTGAAGCCAGTGCCGGACAAAATTGTAGCGGAAGTGGTTCCGGCATGATCCTGAAACTTCCGGTTTCGATAGATCCTTCCGGGCTGCGGTAGTCGTGAAACATCTTTTCATAGTCCCTTAAATGTCTGATCTCAATGGGATCCGTAGGCACTGTTAAACTTTTCAATAATCCCATACGAATTCGTAATTTTTTCTCATCAATCTCACTGAGTCCAATCTTGATCACACCTTCGCTCAGGTTCTTGTACTGGTAAATGCTCTCCCTGAGTTTGAGCACATCATGGAACCCGTAAATAATGATCTTGTCGAGAGCCTGGTACTCTTGTTCAAAGAAATCAGCCCTTTTCGAAACATACTTCAGTTGATGGGACAGGCTCAATAAAGTGCGCAGCTTTCCTCGATCTATAGCCATAGTTTCTTGGGAGACAACCTCTGCCTTCAGCTCAGCATAGTTTCCTTCCAACTCAAAATAGGATTCTCCTGTAGGTAATAGAGGCATAGATTTTGAGGGATCCAGATTAAAAATTCCGAGATTACACATCTCGTTAAAAAGCACTCTGGCTTCGATCCCATAACCCAGATCATTTGGATGACTCATATCGGGCGATAGAAACTGAGTGGGTAGGGACGGACCTGAGATAACACCCTTGTTTAGCAGGATCCTATAGGTCTCAACGGTGTAAATATCATCGGATTTCTGGTCAAAAACAGGCAAGTTAAAGGAATAATCCAACAGGATGATGGTATGTCCATTTTTCCTTACCTGCTTTTCTAGATTGAGGCGTAACTCTCTTTTTTGGTTTGGACTGAAGAAATTGACACTAAGCCTTGAGAGAGCTATCGCCAGAAGTTTAAGCAGGCGGATTTGGTAATCCTTTTCTAAAAATTTGAATTGGTAAATGCCGTCTCTGCTCCATCTGTCGTTGCTACCCGTTCGAAGAAAAATCAGGCTGGACCTGGGTAGTTTTTCCATAGCCTGAAGATGATCTCTTGAGCTCGTACCCGGAAAGCCTAGATTCTTACACTGCAGTTCATTGCCATGATCGGCCAGGAGTTGGCAAAATTGACCAGGATAGCTTTTTTCAGGTTTGGATGCGCCTACGCCGTAGGTGAAGGAATCGCCTAAGAAATAAAGGGTTTTCGCTGGTTTAGCACCAGGGACAAAGCTCTCCAGCGCAGTGGATGCATTTTCCCATTTGTGAAATCTTAGAAATAGGTTAGACGCTACTTGCAGCCATATTTCTATCATAACCAAGAAGAGGATGAACCCTAGTGCAATGGAGCCTATTTTCTTTAAACGCTGCATGCTTGAATCTTAGCAAATTGACCAACTCTATGCTCAGTTAGAAGGGATGATCCTCTGGAGAGGTGGGATCTCAAGGGTTTCCGGAGTTATCTTTGCCCAGGTTCAACAAATCTAACCTTGGGTATTGAAACAATGTAGAACTCCAAAATCTAGCCTGGAATTTGCGGGAACTCTCCTTGTTAGAATAGATAAGTCTATGTGTCTAAAAATCCTCCCTCTCTTTTGCTTTTTTCTCCTTTGCTCAGTTCCCCTTGCTGTCAGATTTGATCTACAGCCGGAAGTACGGAAAAAATTTGAGATTCGAGACCATATTCCCGCTCGATTGAAAATAGAACGGTCCTACTCCTCCAACATGGGAAGACGTCCGCTTGACGGGATCCTCCATATTCCTTCAGCACGCATCCGAGGACATTACTTTCCGGTCCCTTCACAGGTAAAAATTCAAGGATATATCTATACCCCTCCGCCCGAACTATCCGGCCAGTACAAAGACAGCGAACCGATTCGCGGACTTCGCTACTACCGCGGTCGCAGAGACCGCCATTATCGATTCCGCAGGGGTGACGCTGAAGAAATCTTCCGTGCCTATCGGGTTCATCGTACCCGCTACCTGCCCATGACCCGTCCCTCCGTTAAAGATACGGGAGTCTTCCAGTGGCCTGTCGACTGGCCTCCTCCCGACTTCTAAATACAAATGAGAGAATTAGCCTTCCTGGACTACGCGGTCATGACTGTGTACCTGAGCGCTATTTTTCTGGCGGGAATCTGGTTTACAAAGAAGGCCTCCAATTCGGTAGAAGATTTCTTTCTTGGAGGTCGTTCCATGCCCTGGTGGCTCATTGGTGTCTCCATGGCTGCCACCAATTTCTCCATCGATACTCCGGTGGCTGTGACTCGCTTTCTCTACAAAGAGGGGATCGGGGGAGTCTGGTTTCTATGGGCGAGCGCTATATCAGCCATATTCGTCACACTATTCTTTGCCAGACTCTGGAACCGGGCACAGGTAGTTACAGATGCCGAGCTCATAGAACTGCGCTATAGCGGAAAAGCGGCAGCCGCGCTAAGGGTATTGAAGGGAGTGTATTTCGGAATTCTATTCAATGTCTTCATCATGGGTTGGGTCTTTCTTTCGCTCAGGAAGGTGCTGCAGGGAGTTACCAGTCTGGATATTCTAACTGCCCTGTGGGTCACGGTGATCCTGGTCTTTATCTATTCAGTAGCCGCTGGATTTTACGGAGTGGTGCTTACGGATTTCATTCAATATTTCATGGCTCTAACGGGATCCATTCTACTTGCCTATTTGTCAGTCCAAGCCGTCGGAGGGATCGATTCTCTCATCGCAGCCCTCCCCTCAGCAGCGTCGGCACCAAAGGGTGCATTGGACTTTTTTCCCGGTTTCTCAAAGGATTCAAGCCTGCCTTTGGAGCTGTTCCTCGTATACGTAATGGTTCAGTGGTGGGCCCACAAGTATGCTGACGGCGGTGGAAAACACATTCAGAGAATGCTCTCAGCCAAAGATGAAAACCACTCGATTCTGGGAAGTGCACTCTATACCTTCCTTACCTATTGTTTCCAGGTCTGGCCCTGGATCATCACCGGTCTTTGCTCCATGGTTCTGCTCACCGATCTAAAGGATCCGGAAATGGCATACCCGCTCATGATGGCCAAGATCCTGCCGGTAGGACTGCTTGGTTTCGTATTGGTTTGCCTGATCGGAGCCTTCATGTCTACCATAGATACTCACCTCAACCTGGGTGCCTCCTATGTAGTAAATGATCTGTACCGTCGATTTTTCGCTCCGCACAAATCCCCTGAACACTACGTCCTGATATCCCGGCTGGTGATGGCCGCATTACTGGCGGGCTCCGTGATACTTTCCCTGAATTTGGAATCCGTTGGGAAAACCTGGAAATTCCTTCTGACCTTTGCCAGCGGAGCCGGTCTAACCTGGATTCTACGATGGTTCTGGTGGAGGGTGAACGCCATTTCAGAAATCACGGCAATGATCCTCTCCGGAGTGACCGCCACAACTCTTGAGATGGCAGTCCCGGAATTAGCCTACGGCACCAAGCTCATCATAACTGTTTGCATCTCTACAGTAGGCTGGCTCACTGCCACATTTCTAACTAAGGCAGATGAAGAGGATACTCTTAGAGAGTTTGTATTAAGGGTTCGACCCCCGGGGTTTGGCTGGAAGGGGATTTATGCAACGATCCCCGGCTCTACACCCACCAATCTTGGTCGGGGTCTGATTCATTGGGTCCTGGGGATGGGAGTCTTCTTCGGACTGAACTTTTCCATCGGATCCTTCCTACTCAAGACTCCTATGCAGGGGATGACCCTGTTAGCATTATCAGGGATTTGTTCCCTTGTCCTGGCGATTTCCATGTCACAGGAAATGAAGGTTCAAAAGAATTCCGCCTAACGCGGCAGCTTATCTGAATTCCACTCAAACCCATCTACGATATCAAGTGCGCCGATGACTTCCTTGTTTTCCTCTTTGAAGATTTGTGCTCCGGTACTTTTAAAGCGCACATCATCTACAACGATGATCCCGGCATCCCGTGAAAATAAAGAAACCAACTCCTCTACCAGCCCGGTTGTGGTACCTGTCGTCGGTACGTGACTCCAGGTGGAAGAACCCGTAAGGTAAATGACCGGGGTAACCGACCTCCAGCGCCGAATTTCCATGACATCGGTAAATACGGTTGTGTTATCCCCGTAAGTGACGGAAAGGGTAGGGTAGAAGTTCTGGTAGGTTAATCTGGCGTCCTTTTGCCAGTAGCGGATGGAGAAGTCCTGGGCGGTAAAGGATTCAATTACCGAAAAGGTGAAAGATTCACCAACAAAGATGGAGGTTACGTTGAATGGCGGACTGGAAAGAATCTCGGATGAGCTCATTATGATGGGGCGCATGATGTGATTTCGTGTACTCACAGGACTGGGAAGATCTGAAAAGGGAGGTCTGTATTGTAATTGTCCGAGTTTGGCGGAACCATGCTCAAATAAAGCTCCATTGTTTTTGGCGGAAATGTAATTCAACGCTTCGTTGACCACAGCGTCTCCGTCCGAAAACAGGATCTGGCGAATGGTCAATGCTTCTGAGGCATCCATTGATAGTAACTCGGGACTATAGTAGGCCGTGGGCGGTGGACTCAGAACCGTAGATGTACTGGGGATCGTAGCAAAACCCAATGAACTAAGCGCTTCTGTTGGAATAGACTTAATGTCGGTTTTGACGGCACTGGAAGGAATAAATAAAGAACCCTGGGAATCGAATACAAAGTCGCTGCTGGTGGGGGCGTGAAGCTGGCGCATAGATCCCATAGTCAATGGAAAATAAACGTCAATTGGTACGGTGGTTTCCCCGTAACCCTGGACGGCATGGGCTAAGAAGTTCCCACTGTAATCCGTGAGACCATCGCTTCTGGCAATGCTAAGCGAAGGCATAAAAAAGAAAGTATAGCTATCTGCAGCAGAATAAGCAGGGTTAAGCAATCCGCCGAGGATCACTCTTGAGGTGCACTGTGCTACGGGTCCGGTGGAACAAAATGGTGAGGTAGTCAACCTATAAAACCCAGTGCCGGGATTATTAGCTACACCATTAGTGCCAAGTTTGTCTTGAGTAAACGCTGAGAATCCCGTAGTAAGGGCATCCGTATTTGGTACGGTCTCAGTAATATAATTGTCCACTATGGCTTCAAGCTCTCTTACTTCCTGGAAAGTAAGATTTTTGAAGATCGTAAACTTTCCGGCTGAATAGGTATCCGGATCATTGAGAATTGCCTCCGTGTTGGATCCATTCCACGTCAGTGGCGCAATGGCGTCAAATGAACTGGTGTCTATCTCACGGTTAAAATGTACGAGAACATTCTGTGGGTTGGGGTTGTTGGGATCTGTAGGGTCGGGAACGATGGAATCAATTCGAAAAGAAGGAACGATCAGGGTCCGGGGATTTTGATTTGTCTGACTCGGATAATTGGCAGAATTGAAAACTGAGAATGGACCCGTAGTGATTCCGGTTCCGCTTCTAAAGGAATCCGATGGAGTTACCCTTAGTACAACACCGTTTTCATCTGAAGAAAAGTCACGGGAAGACTGCCAGATAAATTTAGAGAAGGTTCCGTCTAATCCGCTTTGAAGACTATGGGAAGTATTCGTAGAGGTGCTAAAGTTGGATCCTGAGTCGGAACTAACCTCAAGCAGCAGAGACATGGGATCGGACTGTGCATCCGATATACTAAACTCGACCACAATAGCTCCACTATTACCGCGGAATCTTAAATCGCTGATCACAGGTGCTGTGTTATTTGAGTTGAGTACCTGGTACGCAGAAGAAGTGGTATAAGCTCCAAAGCCTTCGCCATCTTCTGCGCGCAGTCGAATTCGAACATCGGTTTCATCGGCGCTGAAATCCTGGGAACTCTGCCATGGAAATGTGCTGGAATTCACTGGGATCACTCCGGTGAGAGCGGTGGTACCAGAGGTTTCATTCCACGAAAGTCCATCATTGAGGCTATGCTCAAAATCCAGGGTGAGAAGATCTCCGTCTTCATCCGCCAGATCCACACTAACAATGAGATCACCCGAAGTTCCAGTGAGCGACAAATTGGAAGAAAGCGGAAGATGATTGTTGAGAACAGAGAAAAGGCTCGAAGTTGCTGAAACACCCTCCGTTTTACCATCTGAAGGCGTAACTCTAATCTGCACAGTGGGCTCATCACTGGTGAAATCAAAAGACGAGCGCCATAAAAAAGTGGTTCCGGCCAGTGGATTTAGTCCGGTGAGGGCGGGGGTTACATTGAGCGAAGACACAAAGGAGCTAGCGTCCGTAGTGTATTCAAAAGAAAGGGAGAGCAGATCCGTATTCCCGTCGCTGAGATCAACACTCACGAGAATATCGTCTGATGCTCCAACGGTAGTCAAATTTTGAGCGACCGGGTCAAAGTTATTGAGAACAGAGAAAACGCTTGATATGGCTGAAGTTCCGCTAGTCTTACCGTCAGATGGAGTGATTCGGAGCTGAACCTGGGTTTCATCAGTGGTGAATTCAAGGGAGGAATTCCATAGGAAGGTTGAATTCTGCTCAGCCGGATAAGAACTTAGCACCGGTGTGAGATTCGTGGACTGGGTATAGTTGAATCCTGCGTCCAGACTATACTCAAAGGTAATGGTGAGAGGCTCCAGGTTCGCGTCTGAGAGAAAGACCCCGACGAGAATGTCTGTAGTGCTTCCGGTCACCGTAAGACTGTGAGCGACTGGCTCATAATTATTGAAGACTGAAAATTGATCGGAGGTAAGGGGTATTCCAAAGGACTTGGAGTCTGTGGGAATCACACGTATTCTCACTCCGGTTTCATCGGTAGTGAAGTCCTGGGAAGATATCCAGAAGAATGTGGTGGAAGTCTGCTGGGGCAGGGACAGTAAGGAGCGATCCTGGCTAAAGGACGATGTCCACTGGCCCCCGTCATCAATACTGTATTCAAAACCCAGTGAAAGGGTATCCGTATCTTCATCGCTAAGATCTACGCTGATAAAAATAGACTCGGACGTACCACTCACCGTGAGGTTTTGAGAAACGGGAAGATGATTGTTGAAAACCGAAAAAACTGTAGTGATAGCCGAAGTACCTGTCGATTTTCCATCCGAAGGAGTCAATCGAATCTGCATGGTGGTTTCATCGGTGCGAAAATCCAGTGAGCTATACCACAAGAATGTGGTGCCGGTTAAAGCTGGAAGCGAAGTGAGAGAACGATCAAGATTTTGGGAAAGAATCCATGCCGAGCCTGAGTCTGTCGAATACTCAAAGGTGACCGAGAGTAAGTCCTGATCTACGTCGATTAAATCCAAACTGACAAGAATAGAATCTGAAGTTCCGATCACAGTCGCATTTTGAGCGATGGGGAAGTGATTGTTGAAAACCGCAAAGGAAGAGGATACTGCTGAAGTACCAGAGGACTTGCCGTCAGACGGGGTTATCCTGAACTGGACTGAGGCTTCATCGGTTAGAAAATCCTGGGAAGAATTCCACACAAAGGTCGTTAGAGTTTGCGCGATTAGTGAACTGAGTGAGCGATCAAGATTCTGGGAAAGAATCCAGCTCACTCCTGAATTCAGAGAGTATTCAAAGCTAAGAGACACCAGGTCACTATCCTCATCAATCAAATCCACCCCGATAAGCAAGTCTCCGGAAGTACCGCTGACAGTCGCTTTTTGGGCGATGGGTTCGTGATTATTCAAAACCGAGAAAAGATTTGAGATGGAAGAGGTTCCGCTGGACTGAGCGTCAGAAGGAGTGGTTCTAATCATCACGGTGGTTTCATCCGTGAGAAAATCCTGGGAAGACTGCCAAAGAAATGTGGTAGCGAGCTGGGGAATGAGCGAATTCAGCGTTCGATCCAGATTCGTTGAGGAAATCCAAACAACTCCCGCATCAGTTGTATATTCAAAATTAAGGGATACAAGATCTGCATCTGCATCAAGAACGTCCACGCTGATCAGTAAATCGCCTGAAGTTCCGCTGGCACTGACACCCTGGGCTATGGGCGGGTTATTGTTGAGAATGGTAAATAAAGAAGAGGTGGAAGAGGTTCCTACCTGCTTGCCGTCAGAGGGAGTGATGCGAATCTGAACATCGCTTTCATTGGATGAAAAATTCTGCGAGGAGTTCCACACAAAGGTTGTGCCTGATATTCCCGGTAATCCTGTTAGCGCACGATCAACTTCGGTGCTTGTGATCCACTGTGACCCACCATCTGTGGTGTATTCAAAACCAAGCGAAAGCAGATCGAGATCATCATCACTCAGATCTACACTCACGATGAGATCGCCGGAGGTACCGCTTAGACTAGCTCCAACGGCCGTGGGTAAATCATTATTCAGCGCTGAAAACGGACTTGAGAGTAGGGAAGGTCCGGCCACGAAGCCATCGTTTGGAGTCACCCTGACCAGCACCGAGGTCTCATTTGTCGAAAAATCCTCTCCGGAGCGCCAGGTCCATCCAGCGACACCGGGGGAAAAAACCAGGCTCTCAGGAGTTATATGAGTCGTAGAGCTGAAATTGACACCGCTATCGGTAGAGTATTCAAATAAAATCGACACCGGATCACCGTCGAGGTCCTGAACCGTGATACTTACAGCGAAATCTTCATCATTTGGAGTAAGGCTTAAATTACTTAAAACTGGAGACCGATTGGGCTGGTTATTCACCGAAAACGGGTTTGTCAGCAGTGGATCACCCAGGAGATGGAAATCAACCGGACTCAAACGCAGCCTGACTATAGGCAAGTCCAATTGGATGTCCCCAAGAGAACTCCATACAAAGGTCACTCCGGCAGCGGGGGAAAGAGAACTAAGGGATCGTGAGAGGTTCTGGGAATTTTGAAATGTGACTCCCGAATCGGTTGTGTACTCAAATCCAACTGAAACCAGATCGCCTTCATTATCCACTACATCCATGGAAACAAGAAGATCTCCAGCATCGCCCTGGATGAGAACATTTTCTACAGTCGGAGCTGTATTGGGCCGGTTAAAGACTATGAAACTTGAAGACGAAACGGGAATACCGGAGGATTCAGGATCACCAGGAGTCAGGCGGACCAAAACAGAAGTTTCATTCGTTTGAAAATCTACGGAAGAATTCCAGGTGAAAGAGAGATTTTGCCCTGAACTCAGATTTTGAAGAGAGGGTGAGATGTTGGCACTCCCAGCAAAGGTAGAACCACCATCTAGGCTATATTCGAATAAAACAGAAAGGGGATCATTATCCTGGTCAGTCAGATCGAATCCCAGGGAGAGGTTTCCTGAATCTCCCGAAATCACGACGGATTGCAAAATAGGGACTCGATTTGGGAAATTGAAAAGTGACAGGGGACCAACGGTTGCCGATGTCGCCTCTAGACCTGAATAAAGACTCTTGAGACGAACTACCAGCACGGTGGTATCTACCAGGGTATCCGCGAGAGACGACCAGGTGAAATCAACTTGCGCTGAGCCCTTGAACACAGTAAGAGCGGGAGAGATATTGGTCGAAGTGGAAAAATTGACTCCGCCGTCAATGGAATACTCAAAAATCAGGTTAACGGGCTGGCTCAGTGGATTTACCAGACTTGCTGACGCCAAAATATTTCCTGTTGATCCAAAAACCTGGAAATTGGTCAGCGAAAAACTAGATCTAACCGACTCCGTAACCCGCGTTTCTATCTCTCCAGCCAGATCTTGAGTAGAGTTTTGAAGAAGTTCAGCACTGCCCAGGGAGGTAATACTGCTAAGCGGAAGGGAACTTGCGAGGGTAGAGGAAAAAACAGAGGAGTTCAGATCGGCGGAAATTTTATCAGAGAGCCTGGAGAGGGAGTTTTGAAAGAATTGACTCAGGGAGAGAGGCGCTGTCGCTCCAGACCCATTACCCGCCAGTTGACTCAAAATTTCATCTGAACTTTCCAGTGAAGTCGCGGGAGCACCATCCAGAAAAGAAGTGAATTCTTCCTCAATAATAGCCTTATTGGCCATGCTCACCAATTTGAAGCGGGCCAAGACTACCGGACTTCCCCCACTAATCGCGGACACAGTTTGTGAAACACTGGCGCTGAACAGTAGGAGATTATCCAATGTTATGGTTGTTCCAGGCCGCAGGGGTGCGCTGATGACTCCGGTTTCCTTCAAATGAGCCTCGGTTAGAAGAGAGATGGCATTGCTAAAATGAGATACCTGGGAGGAGCGCTGAATCTGAGGGTCTGCTGTCAATTCGGTGGTATTCACAGCGTTTATTACCGAGAGCGGCGGAAGAATTGATTTGAGCCGTGCCTGACCTACCTTCAGAAGTCGTAGACTTCCATCCTGGAAATGAACCGCGGACTGAGAGTCTACTGAATCGGCATAAATGAAGAGACGGTCATCGGCGGGCAGAGTCTGCAACACAGATTTAAAAACCGAGAGTTGGCTGTCACCGGCCAGGTTTGATTTTCCCGTGGCAAGAGTACCGCGCGTTAAGGAGACCAGCCTGACGCGTATGTTACTTAGCGGCCCATCTACCACGGAAACACTGAGGGTAGCTTGAGAACCCGGTCCCGTAGTCGAAACAGGAGGGGTAGCGGAGCGTTCGCTGATCCCCTGTAGGAAGCCTCCTCCACAGCCGCAAAAAAACAGTATCTGTATTAGTAGAGCAAAGAACCAAAACCTGCTCTGAGCCGGTCCAACATACATGAATCTTTTTTCCTGGTAGAGGGGAATCGGATTGCCCTTAGCCGTCACGGTTTCATTATATCATTCCCAATCCATCCATAGGTTTTCAAAAACCTCAGAAACGGGGGATTCTGGAGGGATAGGGGAGGGAGATATTCTTTTACCCTTGATCTCTTCCACCAGGTCCGTGGAGACTCCCCGGGTCCAGTGAATTTGTATTGGTATAAATCTGCTCGAATCCAGTTAGGGGGAGAACCAGAAAAGGGATTCTCTCCTAAAAGGCGCAAAACACCTTGATTGTCTCGCAAAAGCTTATAGACCAAATGCACAAGCCAGGGATTGTTTTGATAGGAGGACATTGCCGCAAACCAGATCTGCCAGTCCAGGCGGTAATGGTAAGGGGCCACCATCCCGGGTATCCGATCAACTCTCCCGGGCTTAAACTTAAACTCATACTCAAGCCATTCACTCTCGGCGCGCGGAATCCGGTCACGGGTACCTGAGAGAATGACTTCAAAACGATCCTTTCCTATACTTCCAAACGCCCCATAAGTATTCACCAGATGCAGACTATCAAAAGCTGTGTTCATGATCTGTCGTTTGGAGAACATATTCTCTACAGGTTTTTGACTCAGCCATATCACCAGAACAGTCAGCAGCAAAGCGGGCCATTTTCGAAAATTGAGCCATCGCAATCCCCCAGGCTCCAAGTAGGAAACCATCTCCCTGAATTTACGGGGAAGAAAATGACATAAGAATCTATCATCAAAACAAGACAGACAGATTATCGCTGTAAGCCAGTTTAGCCAGGAGAGATTTCCGCTCAAAATCAGGACCAGTTGAAAGAGAAGCGTCAGACTTCCGGCAAAATGACGCAGGATTCTGGGGCCAAAAAAGAAAAACGGGACCACTAACTCTACAAAATGATTAAAAGCCACTCCACCTTTGAGGATTTCCGGGGGCATATGGTGGAAATACCAGCTCAACGGGTTTGGAATGGGCTGTGTCTCAAAGTGATAAAAGAGGCAGGTGAGATCGGGCCAACAGGCGTCTCCACGAAGTTTGATGAGACCAGCACCAAACATAATCCGAAATAATTCCCAGCGCAGAAGCCACATTACGCAGGTCGGGGGAGGGGAGTCAGGATCAAAGAGATCAAACTTCCAGATTCGGCACAGAAAAATGGACAAAAACCCGGTTTCAAGAACGATAGATTCCCAACCAAATCCATAAAAAACCTGGCCTATATGTACAAAGGAAAGATAAAGAAACCAAAGAAGGAAGAGAACCAGGGAGTTAGCGAAGCCGAGGACAACCCCCAGGGATAGCACGGTGCCGAACCAGGCAAGTCCCTGCAGCATTGAATCGCTGCAATACCATAGAAACAGGGAGGGTTTCTTGAAAAATGCAGGCCAGATGCCTCCGTAAGCATCCTCAAGCCTATCCAAATAGTGAACCGCCGGCAAAAGACCATCACTTCCAAGTAGAGGTAATACCTGCTCACTCAGGGAGAGGAAGGCAATGAAATAGATGAAACCAAAAGACCTCAGAAAAAGAAATCGAGTTGCCAGATAGCGATTGGGATTCAAACCCAACAACCAGGATCCAAAACCTTTGACGGACCCCATTACACCTCCCCTTTATTCTCCTCGGGAAAGGTAGACCTGAGGATTCGCCAGAGAGTAAACAGGGACAATAATCCAACGATCAGGTTTGCCAGGCAGGTAGCCCAGAAAATACCGGGGATTCCATAAATACTGGAAAGAGTCCAGGCCAGGGGAATATAAATTCCAAACATTCTTAAAACCATGAGTCCTGTAGCCGGCAGGGGTTTTCTAATGGCATTCAGAGCGGAATTCACGATAAGACGAACTGATTCCAGACCATAGGTCCAGGGCACCAGCACAAGGTATAAAACCGCTACGGTACAAATAGCGGGATCATCACTAAAAGCCCTGACAATAAAATCAGAACAAAAGCCCAGGGCTGCTGCTGAAATGACTCCCCACACAAGACAAAATTTTACGGATACCCAGATAGCCTTCTCCACTCTCTCTTTTTTCCCAGCACCCCAGTTCTGGCCGAGGAATGGACCTAAAGCCGAAGCCAGGGCCAGGGCAATGATCAAGACGAAGGACTCCATGCGCTGAACAAGACCAAACGCAGCCACTGATTCGGGTCCATAACCGGCAAGCATAGAGGTGATGAACATACCGGTAATCGGCTGAATCATATTTGAGCCGGCGGCGGGAATTCCTACATAGAGAATTTCCTTAAAGGAATTGAGCAGCTCAGAGAGGCGGGGAAGTCGGCTGTCGAGAATTTTTTCGCGATAACAAAGGATATAGAGGGATGGAATCGTGGTGACTACCCTGGAAATAAGGGTAGCAATGGCAGCGCCCTTGACCCCAAGGGCAGGTAATCCAGCCCAACCAAAAATAAGAAAAGGGTCCAGGACAAAGTTCATGAGAGCGGCAAAAGTCATGATTAATCCGGGGAATTTTGTGTCTCCGGTGGCGCGAATGATCGAATTTCCTACCATCGGAATCACTAAAAAGATCATGGCCACATACCAGACACTCATATAGTCTTCTATGAGGGGTAAAACACTCTCGGGGGCACCCAGCGCTCTAAACAAGGGTTCTATGGTAAGAATTCCCGCGACCACCAGAACACTGACGATCAGTAAAGCTAAAACCAGGCTGTCAGTGGCGAGTCTGCGTGCTTTTCGTGGGTTACCCTCCCCAAGGGCTCTGGCAAGGGCTGACGCGGTTCCAGTGCCAAGCCCAAGGGTCAATGTACCCAGTACCATCACAACTGGTATCGTAAAACCAAGTGCTGAGAGTTCAAGGCTTCCAAGCTGCCCTACAAAGTAGGTATCCGCGAGATTGAATCCAATGATGGAAAAGAGTCCCCAGATCATGGGTATGGTCAACTGAAGAAGAGTGGGGACCACCTCTCCAGTGGTTAAGCGTGCAGAGGTCTTGGAGAGATCTAAACACTCACCATGGGATTCTTGCATGCCGGAAGTGTATCATGGGTGAAATGCAAAACAAGGAAATAGAAAAATTGCTTAGCGCTTTCCCGGTCATCACCCAGATCTCGGTAGCCTGGGGAGAGATGGATGCCTTCTCCCACGTGAATAATGTGGCGTATTTCCGATATTTTGAATCAGCCAGAATTTCCTATTTTGAAAAACTAAAGCTGCTGGACCATTTGGAACTCACCGGAATTGGTCCGATTCTTGGTTCAATAAGCTGTAAATTTAAAGCCCCTCTAACCTATCCTGACATTGTCCATGTGGGTTCATCGATCACACGCATTGAGGAAGATCGATTTACCATGTCTCATCGAGCCGTCAGCGAAAAATTAGGGAAAGTAGCAGCAGAGGGTGAAGGAATACTGGTGAGCTACAATTACCGCAAAAGCATCAAGTCCTCCATTCCTGATGTCATTGTAAAAAGAATTGAGGAAATCCAAAAAGGGGTAACCAGCGATGAATAAACTGCATCTATGCACCTGTATCTTTCTTAGTATTTCTCTGAATTTTACCTGGGCCTGGGGTAAAACAGGGCATCGAGTTGTAGGAGAAATAGCCCAGCAGAACCTTTCTTCACAAGCACTGGAAGTTGTGAACTCACTACTTGATGGTAAAAGCCTGGCCCAGGTCTCCAATTGGGGTGACGATGTTCGAGACGACCCAACCTGGAAGCATAGCCTGGACTGGCATTTCGTGGACATTCCTAAGGGAATGAATTATGAAGATCGGCCGGCTGATAAGAAAACTGACATTGTAGAAGCGATCCTGGGATTTCAAAAGCAACTTGCATCCCCTAAAACAAGTCGAGAAAATCGCATTATCGCTCTCAAATGGCTGGTTCATCTCATCGGAGACATCCACCAGCCTCTACATACCGGGATACCGGGTGACCATGGAGCTAACCTGGTCAAGGTGAAATGGTTCTGGGAGGATACCAATCTACACAAAGTCTGGGATGAACATTTAGTCAATGATGAAAAGCTCTCCTTTACCGAATTCACCCAATTCCTGAACCAATTACCCAGAAAGAAAATCCGGTCCTTACAGCAAGCATCCATCTACCAATGGGTAAGAGAATCAAGATCCTATCTTGATATAGTCTATGATATCGGTGATAAGAAACTAAGCTATCCCTACCGCTCAAAAATCCGTCCCGTAATCGAGAAGAGAATGCTTGAAGGCGGAATTCGACTGGCAGGAGTCCTCAATAAACTCTTCACAAGAAAATCTAGACCCAAAAACTCCTGGCGCAAAAAATAATTGGCTGACGAAAAGTGGTTGAAAATGAAACTCAGCGACTGAATCTGACTTCAATCATGATCCAGCCTACCTTTCTTTAAGCTTTTGGTGGGAGTGTCGAGACGAAATTCTCACCCATCTCTATCCAGGATTCTAAGTCCTGGTCAGAATCAAATCCTTCTTGATCGACATAGACAAAACCCTTCATGGGCTTGCCTGTGAAGTTCATTTCTCTGGCATGAGGTCTTTTCAATGCCTTGATGTATTGTTCCGGACCTACCCTCACCATAAGAAGTTCATCTACAACTCCACAGCACATGTGACCAGAAATCATGAACGCGATGCCACCAAACATTTTCTTTTCGATCACATCCGTTCGTGAAGAGAACACTTCCGAGATTCTATGAGCAATACCCTCATCGTAGGCCATATCTCCTCCACCTCTTTATAGAACCAAAAGCACTGTCTCTATTCTTCTTCGTTACTCATACGGATTGCTTCTTGAATGATCCTCAGATGACGACCCTTATCATTTGATTCTGACTCTGGGTCTAAATCGCAAGCCTTCTTGATATACTCCAGGGATTCAGCTAGTTTTCCCATCTTGTAGAGGATCCAGCCTTTTGTGTCTAAAGTATGATGACTATCAGGCTCAATTTTCAGGACCTTATCAACCACCTCAAGTGCATGCTCTAATTCCTCGTCTCTCTGCGACAACAAGTAAGCCAGATTATTCATGGCCATCAAATGATTCTGATCTGCTGCTTTTCTAAGCCAATTTATGGCCTCACCAATATCCTTTTCTCTGTTATTACCCCGAACATATTCCATGGCCAGGTCAAACTGACTTTCAGCATCACCAGTTTCCGCAGCAGATCTACTTTCACTTTGCCAACGAGGACTCTCTTTTGAGGTTTCTGCCCGCAATAGAACTAATGCGCCTGGATGACCCATACTTGCTGCTCTTACCAACCAGTGATGAGCCCCTGCCAAATCTATTTTTTCAGGTTTTCTTGCGTGTAGAACCTTCCACAAGGAGAATGCCGCGTTGGCACTCCCGGCAACCGCTGCCTTTTCAAGCCAGTAAACGGCCTGGTCATAATCCTGTTTCACAATTTTGTCTTTCGTATAGATCCTAGCGAGCAACTGTTGTGCCGAAACCTGACCTGCGTCTGCGGCCTCCCTGGCTAAATCGACACCTTGAAGTTCCGCCTTCTCGCCACCGATTCCAAGAAATTTACATACTGCCAATTGCAGTTTCCCCAGAGACGATCCACGCTGCGCGGCTGTTGTGAAAAAAGATACCGCTAACCTGAGATCCTTCTTCTTTCCGACCCCAGTCTTATAAAGTTCTCCAAGTCGTAGAGAAGCCGTTCCATTCCCCAGGCGATGGGCCCTTTCTAAAAGTTCGATGGACTTCGTGACATCCTTTTTGGTCCCACGTCCAAAAAGAAAATCTTCAGCAAGAGTAACCAGGGAACTGGATTTGTTACTTTTACTTTTCTCAAGGTGAATCTCAAACTTGACTGGAAAATCATTCCTCAACAAATCGTCATCACTCATCCTGGATCTCTCAATCGTAGACCGGGCCGCAATGTCCCATAAGTTCAGACACTTTTCCTTCTGAATACACTTCTTGGACAAGTTCACAATATGATCATAAACCTGCAAATGTTGAATTGAATTGGAAATCAAGGACCAATGAGAAGCATTCGCAATCACTTGTTCATCCTTGTAAGCGTTTCCTTCGGTATAATCATCTAATACCGAGGCCAGACGACGGATGTATTCTTGCTTACCGGTCACAAAGAAACCACCCCACAATTGATCAAGTTTAGAGGGAACATCGATCTCATCCCTTAAAAGATTTTGCGCAGACTTCGCCTTGAGCCGCTGAATCATGCTTCTCTCTTCTTCAGTCAAAGAAGACTGAAATCTGTGCATGATGTCACTGCAATTTTTTGGATCTTGCAGCCAGGCTGCCTTGATTAAGGCCAACCTGGACTTAATCGCAAGTACTTGAAATTTCTGTAAAGCCGATTCGTAGGATCCTGGATAATGCTTGAACAGCGTAGCTAGAAAGCCCAGAATGCTGCCATTGGCTGAATTCAGCCAACCCAATTCGTCCAGAGTCTTCAATACATCCCCGACTTTCCCAGGTTTAGGATTCAAGTAGAAATAAGTGAGCCATTGGACGACCCAATTTGACTCGGGCGTAAGATCAGCAGCCGTCGGAATCGAAAATTCAGGAGTAGAAATAGTGGTGTCTAGAGTTTCTGCCCATCGCAGATTCTGAAACAGGATCAAAACTAATAGTGAACAAACATAGAATTTTCTCATATGCTAAGGAAGTTCAACTCCGGCGGATGCTTCCCAAATGGTATACCAGTCTTGAAGCTCCAGTTTTACCTGGATGCTCTCCGCTAACTCCTTAATTCTCTCGACCTTATTGGTACCTAGCAAAGGAATCACTCCAGCAGGATGATCGAGCAGCCAGGCCATAGCCACCTGCCCCTGGGTTGAGTCATATTTCTGCGCCAGAGAATCCAAGACTCCATAGACCCGTAAGCTCTGCTCATCATCCCCATTGAAAAGTCGCCCACCTCCCAGGGGTGACCAGGCCATGGCCCTGAAGCCAAGTTTCTGGGACTGAGCTATGGTTCCGTCGTGAAAAGGTTTCAGATGCAAAACACCTAGCTCAACCTGGTTAGTCACCAGTGGAATTTTCAAGAATTTTGCCAGAGAATCCAGTTGCCAGGGTAGAAAATTGGAAACCCCCACGGCTCGAACCTTTCCCGAGTCTACAACTGCCTGAAGTCCTCGGGCTGTTTCCGACGGATTCATGCGCGGATCTGGTCGGTGAATAAGCAAGACATCCACATAGTCGGTACCAAAATTCCTCAGAGAATTGTTTACGCTCTCAAGAATGTGCTCGTAGCTGGTGTTGTAATGCTTTGCATAAACTCCCGGCCGTCTATCGGAAGGAAATTGAATTCCGCATTTGGTTACGATTTCTATGCGATCCCGCAGACCGGGAGACTCCTTGAGGACCAGCCCAAAATATTCCTCACAACGAAAATTTCCATAGACATCAGCGTGATCAAAACTGCTGATGCCAAGGTCAAGACAGGACTCAACGATCTCTCTGCCCCACTTCGTACGAAACTCTGGGACGGCATCCCACCTCCATGTACCATACACAAGACGGGAAAGCTCCACTCCTCCCTCACAGGTTAAAACTCTCTCAATGCTCATTGTCGCTTTCCTCCTGTAATGGGAGTAGGGTGAACTCTCTCAAGCGTGATACCCGCAGGCTTTCTTTCATATTAGGTACTAAAGATGATACATTCCAGCGAGTCGCACTGAAACTATTTCGTGAAATACAGCGCTCAGGAGTTCTTATGGTCCGAATGCTTACCTGCCTTAGTTTGATCCTTTTCAACTCCGTTTCTATGGCCCTGGAAAAACCCATCGCCCGGGTGGCAGATTTTTCAGGATCTATATACCTTAAAGAGGCCAAATCAAGCCAGGAACGAATTCTTCAGTCAGGAGATTCCGCTTTAAATCTTTACCCACTGGACCAGCTTCGAACAGCACCTGGTGCATTTCTTCATCTCTTGATCCAAAATCATGGAGATCTTTTTGTAGAGGAAAACACTGAAATCATCCTTACGGAACCCCAATCTAAAAGTAAGTTTCAGGTTCTGTTGGAGGTCTTCAGGGGAGCCATCAATTGTTTCATCGAAAAAAACGGCTCCCGATTTGGCGTTCAAACACCGGTTTCTGTAGCAGGAGTCCTGGGTACCGCATTTCGTGTAGAGGTCTCCTCCAAGGACACTCAAATTATGGTGGTTGAATCCAAGGCTGGTGTGGAAATTCAAAACCGAGCCCAAAACCTGCAGACGGCCTATATCTTGAGGCCGGCAGGGGTTGGTGGCCATCATCCCCTTATGCTCAAACTGCAAGAGGAGCCCGACTCAGGGACCAGTGAGATGATGTGGGCCATGTCTGCTGATCTGGAAGAAGAGATCCCCATCAGGGCTATTGCAAGAGCCAATAATCTTAAAAGCAAACTGGAGGCACAATTAGAGGGAATGATGGATGAAGAGGCCGATATGGCCATGGAACAAACGAGCAGGAAAGACGAGCAGAAAGCAATGTCCGCAAGTCCCAAACCTGCTGAGGACACAAGTAGTTTCAGTTCTGGTCTGGCGGAAAAGCCTACAAAAAAAAGGTCCAAAACCGTGGTCGTAACCGATAAGAAAATCCACCCTTCCAAGTCCTCAGGTAGGAAAATGGACTACAAGGCCGAGATGATTAAGCATGCCATTCCTCGCTATGGAAAAACGAGTACCCCACAACTAGAGCTCATCGAGGGAAAGATGCCCACATTCCCCATCAAGAATGAGTTTGGAAAGATCAAACGCATCCCTTTTTCCGAATTTAAGAAATGGAAGACACAGGGCAAGAGTGACTGAGCCCTTATTGAAAGTCGCCCCAGTCCAATAGATGATTCACCGGTAAATCCCGTCGAACGCGCCGACCAATAACCTCGGACATGACTTTGCTTCGCAGACCTGTACCTGGCCTTTTAACCGTCAGATCTTCTCTTTGGATGATCGAGTCTGCCGAAAGTTCTCTGCTTGTCACAAGGCTCTTTCTAGAAACAAAAGACATCTGTCGTTCCTCTTCCTGACATGCTTTGACAGGGGAACCCAGTGCCGATTGGGCCAGGCGTACCTGGGAAACGAGTTCCCTGAATTCTTCGGGAGAAGAGGAGGCGGCCTGGTCAGGGCCCGCCAGTGTTTTATCCGTCGTAAAGTGCTTCTCTACCAAAACAGCCCCAAGAGCCACAGAGATAGAGGCAGCCAGCGATCCCTCACTGTGGTCTGAATAACCGACTGGAAAACCAAAAGCATGGGATAGTGTCTGCATTGAGAGAAGATTTAAACTGGAAATTGAACAGGGATAATTGGAAACACAATGTAGAAGAATGACCTGTTCATTACCCTGCTTATGAAAGATTTCCAGTGCCTCCTCAATTTCTCCAAGTGTTGCCATTCCCGTGGACAGGATGGTTGGTTTGAGAGTTTTCGCGATTCTTTCAAGAAGGATATGATCTACAAGATCGGCTGAAGCTGCTTTATAGAGCCCCACATTTAGAGATTCCAGAAAATCCACACTTTGAACATCATAAGGAGTAGACAAGAAGTCCACCTTGAGCTCATTGCAGAGTTCTATCAACTCTGGGTAAAAGCTCTCGGGCATCTCCAGGTTCTTGATCATTTCATAATGGGACTCTTGATCGGATGTGGTGCTTTTCTGGTACTCAACTTTTGGGGTGCCCCTGGTAACAAGTCCCTCAGCAGTAAAAGTTTGAAACTTGACGGCATGAGCACCGCACTCAGCGGCAGATCTAACCATAGATTTCGCCAACCCCAGATTTCCGTTGTGATTTACGCCTACCTCAGCAATGAGATAGACAGGCGCACTACGATTTGAGGAGATTGATTTAAAATCAAAGTTCATGAGGGTTTCCTTCCCTGAAGTTCTCTGCTTTTTGAGCCAGTTTCTAAGACCCTGTATTCGATCTCCATTCTACTGCGATTTGCCGTAAAGCGCAGTAGAATGGAGTTGTCAGCTTGATTTAGGGTAAAGAAAATCCCTGGTAAGGGCTTTTTTGAGATGTTTTATAAGTTCAGTGGGAATGTGCGCTTCTCTTACCAAAGCACACTGTCAGAGAACCATGATTATCAAATAGATCCTCATCAATTTCATTGATTCGCATTCGTACCCTATGCTGGGAATTAGCGAGACATTTTGGCCTTTGGAACCAAACTATGCCGCGTTCCTGATCTTCAATCAACAAAGCTCCAGTAGGCGCGGAATCCGTGAATCGCAGACCGGGAAATTCAAGTCCTGATTCCCATAATTCTTCGTATCCTTCCGGTCCCACAGGAAAGAGAACATCGGCATCCACTGACCAGGATCCTCCCAGGTAGGTGACATGGCCATAGGGTTGAGGGAACTCAAATTCATGCCATCCATGGAGGGCATCAACGTTCACACAGAATTGATGTAGGGGCTCTTGCATTTCAACCTTAACAACCACCGTATCCACTCGAAAGAAGGAAACCCAGCTCCAGATTATTCCCATTGCAAAGAGAAAACCCAAAGAAAAGAGTTTGACGAAACTATCGCCTAAAAGATCCCAGTCCTTCATCTGTGCCTCCCGGTGGTGAAAAAAAGCTCTACAATAGGATTATAATGAGAACTTCCATCAATGGCTCCCCATGAGAGAGAAAATCCGTGCTGTATGGTTCATTCTTGATTCATTTTCAACGTTAGAATTAAATAGTATGGTGGCTAAAGCAAATCCAATCCGAAAGGAAAAAGGAAGGGAGAGATCATGATACCTGATAAGTTCAAAGTCGTTCTTGAAGAAGTAGGAGCCATGGATCTCACCCATTCAGGAAAAAGCTTATATGACCATCTTTACCAAACTTACCAATTGCTCCTCAGCTGGGGAAATCCAGATGATGTGTGCATCGGGGGCTTATTCCATAGTATCTACAGTACCCAGGCTTATACGCAGCAGGCTGTACCTTTCGAAGAGCGGGAAAAAGTTATTGAAGCCATCGGTAAAGAGGCCGAGCAGCTAGCTTACCTCTTCTGTGAGTGTGACAGAAATTCATTCTATGGTACACCTGGAGAGGATGGTTTGATTCCTTATCAATCCAGACGCAATCATCAAGTATTACTGGTGGATGAAGAAATCCAAAGAGCACTTCTTGAAATTGAGTCCGCAAATATTGTAGAGCAGCATCCGCGGATTAAAGATCGTACCGACGCCTCACGAGCTATACCCATTTTTAGCCGCCTACTGGATTTCAACCATCTGCTGACCACAGGAGCCGTTTCCGGCCTTAAACAGTGCATTCAAGATTTTGAATGAGAGAGCAGCAAGAGACTTGAGTCGAATTTTAATCATAGGTTCCTCCTGTTCGGGTAAATCCACCCTGGGTGACAGACTCTCCCAAAAAACCGCTATAGAACACATTGAAATTGATGATCTCTACTGGAAACCTGGATGGCAGCATGTCTCCGATTCTGAACTAAGGACTGAAATTCAGGAGGTTTCAGCTAAAGAATCCTGGATCATTTCAGGAAACTATAGCCAGGTACGTGAAATTCTCTGGCCCAGAGCCACAGACCTGATCTGGTTAAACCTTTCTTTTCCCCTTGTCTTATCAAGGGCAGTGTCTCGGACCGTGAGAAGATTGATCTCTCGTAAACTTGTGTGTAACGGCAATACTGAAAGCCTCGGTTCACTTCTCTCGTACGAAGGAATTCCGTTCTGGGTGATCCGCACCCACAGGAAATACCAATCCAGCTATAGAGAACTCATTGAATCTCAAACATTTCCAAACCTGCAGGTCCATGAACTTAGAGATGTTGTAGAAATCGATCGTTTTTTAAACAACCTGGAATTGGCTTTCTAATCGCGATTCCAATCCCCTCGATAAAATCCATCGTCGGTACCCACGTAAATTCTCTCACCGTCAGAGCTTAAGACCACATCCATCACTACCTTTTCCCGAGCGGTGAAAGAGGAAGCGGTCTGTATCCAATGTCGTCCACCGTCCATGGTAAGGTACAAGCCAAAACCCTTAGGAAGCCCGCCTCCGCCTCCGCTGCGGTTTTCTCCGTAACTGACCATAATGATATTCGGATTGATAGGATGGAATTCAATGTGACTGACTTCCTCAGCTGGTAGGCTACTCACTTGACTCCAGCTTAGCCCTCCATCCGTGCTTTCATACAATCCTTTACCACTCCCATGTTCTTCCTGCGCCGTATGTCCCTCATCTTCGTGGGCTTCATCAATATGTATATGAGCATGGGCATGCCCGAGTCCGGTGAGAACGTGATTGGGATTCTCAGGATTTACCGCCAGGGAAAAACAGCTCAGACTGGGCAGTCCTGAACTTCGAGCCTCCCAGTTATTCCCGCCATCGGAGCTATAATAAATCCCCAGTGCCTCCGTTGGAAGCTCAGCGTCTACGAATACATGAGCATTGGTACCTACGTAAACAACGGATGGATTCGAAGGCGCTACTGCTATGACATAAACATTGGCTTCTATTTGTGAAGGAAATCCGCTGGTCAGATCTTCAAAACTTGCGCCTCCGTCAGTACTGCGGTAAATATGTGCTCCTGCCAGGGCATTGTCTTCCCCTTTTCCGGTACCGGCATAGATTCGAAGCGGGTTCACGGGATCGATTGCAAGACCGTGAAAGTGAGCTCCGAACAATGCGGATCCGCCCAGGGAATTCCAGGTTGCACCGCCGTCGATGCTCTTCTTAAGTCCATATTCACCCGTAATGTAGATCTGGCCAGGATCGCTCGGATCAAAGACAATTTCCATCGGGTAATGATCTGGTTTCGGCGCATGCCGCCACTCCTCAAGCAATTCAAAATTTACACCCGCATCGGTGGTTTTGAATACTCCGCGACTCCAAAAATTCCCCACCAGAACATGATCAGAATCACTTGGATCTACGGCGAGGGTGAAAGTCCCGTCATCCACCAGGCCATTGTTGATATCATTAAATGTGCTCCCTCCATCAATGCTACGGTAAAATCCCGACTGCCGACCAATATAGATACGATTTGAATTCTGAGGATCAACTGCCATATCCAACCCTCCGTGATGGTCCTCACCATGGTCATGAAAATCTAGCTCCGCCCTCATGGAAAAGGAAAATCCATCATCAGAGGAGACGGAGAATTCGCCTTCGTGAGATAACCGGTAGAGCAGGGCTGGATTCTTATCTGGAATTGCCAGAATTCCACCGCCTTCCGAAGATGTGAAATTCTGCCCTCCATCCAGGGTTCTGTAAAACGCGTCGTCCGTTGTGAAATAGAATTTCGAGACTTCCTGGGGATGAATTACGATATCAAAGATTCGAGAATTTGCGGTATGAAGGATGCTAAAGTTAGATCCGGCATCCTCGCTAATCACCAAATGATATGAACTTGCTTCAGGCTCTTGAACCACAAGTAAGAGCTTATCCCTGTTAAAAGGGTCTATCAACAGGAAATTTTGCGGTTCCCAAACTGTCATGGTCTGTACCAAAACAAAGCTTGCGCCACGATCATTTGATCGGTAGATATTCCCGGTCTCCATAGCAGCATAGATCCGTTCGTGATCAGAAGGTGCATAAGCCATGGCAACCACCCCACGATTCTCTCCGCTTCCAATATCAAGATCCATGAAGCTTGCTCCTCCATCGGTGGAACGATGGATACTTCCGTTACTGACCAGAAAACTACTGGCGTTCAGGGGATCTATAAGAATTGGGGCAAAAATATGAGCTCCGAGTTCCCTCTCCCCAACCTGGTACCATAAATCACCGCCATTCTCACTCTTGAGAATATTCAGATCATGGGAGGGAGCGTAAATGACCTGGGGATTGGAAGGAGCAACTGACAGGGACCAGATGCCGCCTCCGGGCGGGCCAGTTGAGCGCGTCCACTGGATCGGATTGACACTTATGGTAGGAGTAAGAATGAGAGGATTCTGCAATGTAACCCGTTGAGACTGATCTCTAATGTGGAACCAGGAACCGGCGCCAGCTTCAAGAGTGGTGAGGTTCCCCCCTGATTCCGAACCAAAGGAGGACCATTGACTTCCATCGTAGGCCCATACTCTGCCCACGTTCTCCAACGAATGGTTCAAATCCACCCGAAAGGGGGTAAGAACCTGCAGTGCTAAATTCAGTACGCTGTCCTGGGAAAAAGAACCTAAAACCCAGCCAGGGGAACTGATTCTAAGCTCGGTGAGAGTAGCTCCGGAAAGATCGGTATGAAGAGTACCCGTACCTTCCATATAGAGCCAATAGGATTCTCCCGGGAAAACCTCGTTCAAGGAGCCGGATTGATCAATAGTGGAGTAATAACTCCACCTGCCATCACGAAACGCCCAGATTTTTCGTACACTGCCAGAAATGTGATTCTGTAGAACATCAGAAACGCTCAATGGTGCCTGGGTCACGAAAGAAATGTGGTTCCACCCGGATACAAGTGACCGGGCATGGGCATTGATAGAATAAAGAATGAAAAGCAGTACTCTACAGGTGCGCACTCCTTAATTTTGAAGGAGAATGACCCTATTGACCAGCTTTTTGAATCTTGGCCCAGGTATCTCTGAGGGAAACAATCCGGTTAAACACGGGATACTCAGCACTGTAGTCCTCAGGATCCGGCCAGTAATATCCCAATCTTTCGAATTGATACCTGGTATCCTCAGAATAATTCGCCAGGGATGGCTCGAGTTTACACTGAGTGAGAACTATTTTTGAATCTGGATTCAAGAGTTCTTCAAGTTCCCCTTTCGAGGCCCTGGAATCAGGATTTGAAACCGTGAAAAGGTGCTCAAACTGGCGTACTTCCGCTTCGATGGCATGCTCGGCACTCACCCAGTGCAATGTCCCCTTAACTTTGCGCCCATCAGGAGATTTACCGCCCCTGGAAAGGGGATCATAGGTGCAGTGAATTTCCAGAATCTCACCAGATTCGGAGTCTTTAATGACTTCATCACACTTGATGAAATAAGCGTAGCGCAGTCGAACTTCACGACCGGGACCCAGGCGAAAGAATTTCTTGGGCGGATCTTCCATGAAGTCATCTCTCTCAATATAAAGAACCCTCCCAAAGGGAATTTTACGGGATCCCATGGAAGAGTCCTCCGGATTATTCACAGCATCCAACTCCTCCGTTTCTGCCTCGGGATAGTTGGTGATCACCACCTTTAATGGATTCAATACTGCCATTACTCTCATCGCGCTAGCATTAAGCTCATCTCTAATGCAGTGCTCCAGTAGAGCGATATCGACGGTGCTATTGGCCTTGGCTACTCCTATTCTGTTACAGTAATCCCGGATGGAGGACGGTGTAAGCCCGCGGCGGCGAAGACCGGAAAGAGTCGGCATGCGAGGATCATCCCAGCCCTCGACAAAGCCTCTGGTGATCAACTCCGCTAGCTTTCTTTTACTCGTCATTACATAGGTAAGATTCATCCGAGCAAACTCTATCTGTTGGGGAGGGGACTCAAAACCAATCTTCTGTAGAATCCAATCATATAACGGTCGATGATTCTCAAACTCAAGGCTGCACAGGGAATGGGTTACACCCTCTATAGCGTCAGAAAGGCAGTGGGCAAAATCGTACATGGGATAGATACACCACTGATCGCCCGTTCGATGATGAGGAACCTTGCGAATTCTGTATAAAGCCGGGTCCCGCATGGGAATATTGGATGAACTCATGTCAATTTTTGCCCTCAGGACACAATGCCCTTCTTCAAACTCACCACTTTTCATCCTCTGGAATAGATCCAGGTTCTCAGCTACTGACCGATCTCGAAAGGGAGAATTTTTACCGGGTTCTTTCAAAGTTCCCCGATACTCTCTAATTTGATCCGCGTCGAGATCACAAACATAAGCCATTCCAGCCTTTACCAGCTGCAGGGCGTATTGATAGAGCTTTTCATAATAGTCAGATGCAAAATAAAGATGGTCTCCCCAATCCCAACCAAGCCACTGGATATCTTTTTTTATAGCCTGAACGAAAGAGTCATCTTCTTTAACCGGGTTGGTGTCGTCGAATCGAAGATGGCAGCGTCCACCTTCAAATTCGTCAGCCAGGGAAAAATTCAAACAGATCGCCTTGGCATGTCCTATGTGAAGCTGACCATTGGGCTCTGGCGGGAATCTGGTCACCAGTTGACTGACTTTAGCGCTACTCAGGTCCTGTTCAATTCTTTCACGAATAAAGTCCCCTCTGGGAACCTTTTTGTTGACGACAGACGGTTCTTTTTCATTTGCGGGAGATTCGGGCTTTGACATGGTTTCATCCTTCGTTCGGCTTAGTTAACCACGGAGTTTCACGGGGAGCAAGCCCGATAAGGAATCACCAGAAACAATAGAAATGCAAATCTATGATCTCATCAAAATCAGCAAACAGTCCTGGTTATGATCCGAAGAGTCTAGAAAGTAGATCTATCTCATCATGTTCTCGAAGGCTTCAAATTTAGTCCTGTTTCTTCAATTTCTTCTCACGATGGTATCTTTCTGTGCGCAGGATTTCGAATCCAGGCTAATCCTGGCAAGAGAAGGAAATACCGCGGAACAGTCCTATGTGGGAAGAGCCTATCTGGAAGGTATGGGGGTCAAAAAAAATGCCCGGCTTGCCTTCCACTTTCTGGAACTCGCCTCCTATAAGGAAGATGCCCAGGCACAGAATTCTGTCGGTTGGATGTTAGAGAAGGGAGAAGGGATACCGGTTGATCTCAACCGGGCCATCTACTGGTATGAGAGAGCTTCTAAGCATGATCATGGAGGAGCCATGAACAATCTGGGAATGCTCTATCTGCATGGACCGGCCTCAGTCCAGGATGAAATCAAAGGTCTGCAGTGGCTGGAAAAAGCAGTGGTCTTTAAGAGTCTAGGAGCAATGACAAACCTCGCACGAGTTCTACTCGACCAGGAGCCCTCAGAAGTGGGAACACTGCGGGCGGTGGAACTCCTGACCGAAGCGGCCGAGCGAACCTATCCCAACGCTGCTCTGAACCTGGGCACGCTATATATGGAGGGCCAACGGATTCAAAGGAATGAACCTCGAGCACTGCGATGGCTCAATGTAGCCGCGGAGGCAGGATTTTCCCAGGCCATGGAGAGAATCGGATATATCTATGAAACCGCCACCCAAATCGAACCCGACTCCAAGCAGGCGGAACTCTGGTATAAACGAGCGGTTGAGCTGGGAAAATACAGCTCTCTGACACGGCTTGGGGAACTATATCTAAGAGGCAAGGGTGTCGCACGGGATTTGAAGAAGGCAGTCGATTACTTTCATCAGGGGGCTACTCACCAAATTCCTTCATCCCAGAGAGTTCTGGGACTGCTTTACTACCACGGAAAACAGGTTCCCCGTGATGAAGACAGGGCTTGTTCCTGGCTGAGACTCGCTGCGGAGGCCCAGGACACCATCGCCCAACACTACCTGGGTGTTCTGCATGAGAAGGGTGTTGGGTGTGAAAAGAATTTGACCAGGGCAATGCATTGGTACGGCAAGTCCGCCCGCAAAGGATGGCGAGAGTCAATACGAAATCTAAGGGATCTGAAATTCAGGCTCAACCATCCCAAAAAACTCATGAATCCAGCACCGGCACCTCCAGTCGTTCCTACCGCCCACCAGAGAATGAAAAAAGCGAATACTTCGAGATTTAGTCAGAATGAACTCGAATCCGCATGGGCCATACTACCGGTAGCCCATTCCTTTACCCCGCCTCCCGATCCCATCAACCATGATCCTGCCTGGATTCAACATCGTGGCTGGAGAGGTTTGGACTTTCGGGTGCGAGGCTGCGTTCTTCGAAGATCAAGAGGTTTTTTCCAGTGGAACATTCAAATGAGAAACCGATTTGGATCTCCGCTGAATTTCGCCTATGCGCTCAGTTCTCCAGCAATGGTTGAAGTTGATCCCATTCATTTTGAATTGGGTGATGATTCCATCAAGGAGATAGGTTTGGAAACCCTTTTGCCTTGTGGTTCTCCAGCAAAATTCTGGATTGGAGAAGTTTATTATCATTGGAGAGGCGAACTCTATCCCATGGCATCGGGACATTGATCTCACTTTTTTTGAAGATCTTGTTTGTTCTTCCATAAGACTCATACATTTCCGGGTGAAATGACGAAAGAATTGGAAAAGTCTATCCCGGGAAGTTCTCATGAGTGTTCTACATAAAATTGAAAATGCGAAAAACCTTCAGTTAAAGGCCCGTCTTTTGAAAGCCGCTGTACGCGACAATGAGATGGAACCGCAGGTACTGATAGCTTTTCTTAAACGACAAATGACCCCGGACAATCCAAAAGCATGGTCAGTATTCTGTTCAAAAATTTTAATCTACGTGAACCGAAATCCAAAGCATCAGGCATCGCCAACGACCGGTGAACCTCCCCGCGAAAAGCCCTTCAATCCACAGGACAATCCCTTTTTGGTGGTCCCCGAGAAGGAAAAGCAATCCTCCATCTTTCGTTTCCTATCCTATGCATTACTGGGAGCGGCTGTCTTCGCCGTCATGTTCAGCCTTCAATCCAAGGTTAAGCTCACGGATTTACCTGGTGCCAGACAGGTGATGGTCCAGGGTCCTGATTCTCCACACTTCTCCCTGAGTATGAACAACTCAGAATCTAAAGAGATAAAAGCAGCGGTGAAAAGGATGGAACCAGGAAAAAATAAACCTGTATTTCGAACCTCCAAATCATCTTTATCTCTGGTCTCTCAAGAGAAACCTCTAAAGGAAAATCTAAGCGATCTGGAAGCACCGGTTGCCCTGCCAAAACGAATTACTCCGGATCGTAAGGCAAGATCCTTGAGTTTCGGAAAGGCAAAGAGATCACCTGAAAACCTGTCTGCCGTTCAAAGAAGCAGAACACTGCCTAAGAAGGCGACGGTTAAGTCCCATGAACCCATGGATATCCCTGAAGAGGCTCGAGAGCCCTATGTAAAGGCCCTGGTTGGGGATGCTCAATCCCAGGCACTCTTGGCCTCCTTCTATGATGAAGGACATATTTTGGAAGCTGATCCCCAGAAAGCGCTGCACTGGTACACCAAAGCTGGTGAGAATGGACATCCCGGGGCACAGAACCACCTGGGTGTAGTGTATTTCAAGGGCATTGGGGTCCCCAGAGACCTCCAAAAAGCCTCCCATTGGTGGACTTATTCAGCCAAGCAAGGTTTTGCCCCTGCTCAAAACAACCTCGGATACATGTATGAAAAAGGCCTGGGCGTAAAACAAAATTACATGACTTCGGCATATTGGTATAACAAGTCTTCAGAACAGGATTACGCAAGAGCCCAAAATAATCTGGCCGTTTTACTAGATCAGGGTCGGGGAATTCAGAAAAATTCTCTGGAGGCGATGAAATGGTGGAAAAGGGCTGCTGAACAAGGATATGCCAAGGCACAAAATAACCTGGGTGTAATGTACTTCCAGGGAAAAAGTGTTGAAAAGGACATTGATGAAGCGCTGAAGTGGTGGCATCGAGCAGCACGACA
Source organism: uncultured bacterium (assembly GCA_964539825.1). Lineage (GTDB taxonomy): Bacteria > Muiribacteriota > UBA6191 > UBA6191 > UBA6191 > CAZIKF01. The sequence goes on along the minus strand of CAZIKF010000006.1, from coordinate 8,365 downwards.
GGGCTACGCACGGGCTCAAAATAACCTGGGAATCCTTTATGAAGAAGGACAGGGGGTGCCCAGGGACATGGTCATGGCTTATTCCTGGCTCAGCAGAGCATTCGTAAACGGCTATGATGAATCTGGTGTTTATCGCGCTGAGATGGAAAAAATGCTCAGCCCCTCACAGCTATCCATGGCGCAAGAACTGATCTATGGAGACATCAATTTGATGCCTGGCATGAGACAATGGGCCGGGTCGGAAATGTACCGGACTCAAACCGCTTCTAGCGATCCATTCTAAAGCCTCTATGCATTGCTGTCTGAGGAGTCTGGCCTTCTACCTTCTCTCGCTGGTTTTCATTGCCAGCATTCCCGGATATAGCATCCCAGGCGGCATCAAGAATGCCCGCGAGGGGGCGCTGGATGGAAACCGCACAGATCAATACAACCTGGGCGTTTTCTACCTACACGAAGCGGATGGAAAAAAGGCTTTTGAGTGGTTTGAAAAAGCCGCTCAGAAAGGTCATCCTCGAGCACAACTCAACCTTGGCGTCCTATACCAGAAGGGCGAGGGAGTAAATCGGGACTTCAATCTGGCGCGGCATTGGATAGAGAGATCGGCAAAACAAGGAATCGCCGAGGCCCAATTGGAGTTGGCCCTACTCTATTACTGGGGCCGTGGTGTGAAAAAGAATCCTGCTGAAGCCATCAAGTGGTTCCGCCTCTCAGCCAGGAGGGGACTTGGTCCCTCCCTGAGCAGCCTGGGAAGCCTCTATTTTCTAGGAAAAGAGATAGAAAAGGACCTGGTAAGGGCATTTGCCTACTACCAATTGGCGTTACGGGCTGGAAGCGAAAAGGCCAGGCGCTGGATCACCTATCTCTCCACAAAGCTTGATGAAAATCAAAAAAGTGAGGCAAAGCGTCTCTCCTCCGGTGACTTTCGCGATCTTCGCTGGGGAATGCCCCTGCAGCGGTTTCTCAGCTCAGAAGAGCACCGCCTTGAGAAAAGGGATCAATGGAAGGTCCTGGGTCTGGAAACCTCCTTCGCCGGGGACTTCTATTATATGGAGTGGATCTTCGAGAATGAAGTTCTTATCAAGGTGGTTTTAATGCAAACCTTCCCGGATGTAGGAGATATTTATTCAAAACTAAAAGTTCGCTTTGAAAAACTTCATGGTTCAGCGAGTAAAGAGGGATTCGGCTCAGAAACAGGAGTCACCAAGGAGATGACCTGGATCATTCCAGGTCTGTTTGGAAAAACAAACCTGCATGTGCAAAAAACGGAATCTCCTACACTATTTGGGTTCTCAAAAAAGGAAGGAATCAGGGTCGTCTTCGAGCCCAATGATCCCAAGTTAATGGAGGAACTCTTTCCAAAACCGGAGTCTATTGAAGAATCCAAGTCCCAGACAGCCACAGGAACATCCACAGGTTCCTGACAAACACCTCGAAGGTTTTGAGTGCGGTTTCAGCTTCCATTGCTTCCTTGGTTTCAGAAAAGCTATACTGAAAAGCAAACAGTATACCCGTTGCAGGTTCATGACCAAAATTAGCTCATCGCAGATGAGCACAGGAATTGACTAATTCCTTGTTTGAGAGGGTATCCGGACGAACCAAATGCGTTTGGGCATATCTATAGGCCCAAGAAGAATGTTTCGAACCTTTCTGATCCTCATCTGTATCCCCCCAATCTTTGCCGCGCCGAGTGCGCGACATCAATCCCTGTTGAAGAATGCCAGTCGTGGAGAAGCCTATGCGAGCTTTGGCATAGGTCTTCATTACCGAAAGGGACTTGAAGGTGTAGGACAGGATGATACACGTGCCCGGGAATGGTGGTTGAAAGCGTCACGCCAGGGACATTCTCTCGCTGCATACAACCTCGGATTCATGCATCTCCATGGATTGGGAGGAGAGAAGAGTCAGGTGGAGGCCTTTGTGTTTTTGACTCTGGCAAAAGAACAGTGGGTACCTGAAGCCGCTGAGATGCTTAAGGAATTGGATCAAAATCTCTCTGCGGAGGATAAACAAGCAGCGCTGCAGCGTCTTGAAGAAGAAAAATTCCAAAGAACACAGTCCTCCCCAGGCTCGAAGAAGGAAGAGAAGCTCTTCGAAGAGGCTAACCGTTACGCACAGGGAAAGGGGACTCAAAAGGATCCTTCCAAAGCTCTTGAGATCTATCTTCAAGCCGCAAGGAGAGGTCATGTGGGTGCACAATTTGCTGCTGGCTTCATGCTAGAAAAGGAAGAGCGGCTTCAGGGTCGGGAAGGGGCTGTGTACTGGTACCAAAAAGCGGCTTCCCAATCCGATCCACGGGCTCAGTACAGACTGGGAGCTCTTTATTACCGAGGGCGTGGTGTTCAAAACGATCCTGTACTTTCCTATGGCTGGACAAGACTGGCGGCTGACCAGGAACTCCCGTCCGCAAAGGCCGCTCTGAAGTTTCTTGACAATGGCATAAGCAGCGATCAGAAAAAAGAGGCAATATCGCTCAGTGATGGGGGGGCCGCTGCCCTTCTACACGCACCTGTCGGTCCCATTGAAATCCTTCATCCAGGAATGCCTGTCCTTCGAAAATCTCCGGCAGCCATCCCCTCACCAGGGAAGGTAGAAAGAGGTCATCCTTTCTATCCCAGGATTTCGGCAAGCTTCAAGGATCAGGATTCTTTCAGCTCAGACCAGGCTTTACATTGGGCCAATTCCGCGGCAGAGAGCGGCTCTACACAAGCGCAGGTCCTACTGGGAGAGCGTTACCACCAGGGCTTGGGCGTGGTGAAAGATTACGATAAGGCGGCATACTGGTATTCTAAGGCAGCGATGAAGGGGAATCCGCAAGCCCTTTCCCATCTTGCGTATATGCAGGTCCAGGTCAGGCAGAGCAGGGATCCAGAGGGAAGTCTGCTTCATGGTTCTCAATCCAACTCTTCAGATCTCTATCACAAAGCGGTGGAGGCTCAATTTGGAGTGAATAGAGAGGCTGACTTAGAAAAAGCCAGGGAACTCTATTCTGAAGCAGTTCGGGCTGGAAACCATAATGCAATGGTGAACCTGGCCCTTATGCTATGGCATGGATTGGGAGGTCACCCTAAGATCAAGGAAGCCGCGAAATTGTTAAAACTCGCCCAAAAACAAGGATCAAAACTGGCCGGGACCTTACTTGCTGGTTTGCACAAAGAAGGTGGCAGGGATCCAGAAGTGGATTCAGCTCCCGTTAAGAAGACAGCCGCCAAACCTGCAAAACAGCCGACGAAAACCCTGGAACAGCGTGCCAACGAGGGAGAGGCGGCAGCTCAGCTTGAGCTGGGAGTAAAACTTCAGGCTATGGAGGGTAAGCAGGCAGAAGCCAGAGGCTGGCTTGAAAAGGCTTTAAACCAGGGCCAGGAAGCCGCCCGAAAGCCCCTGGTCACCCTCCGTGCCAGGGAAGGAGCTGAGGCTTTTGAGAAGTTTGATAACAAGAACGCCATTGAAATTTACAAGGGTCTGATGGCCATTGATCCTGAGGCCTTCGTCGTCCTCTATGGACTCACCCGCGCCTATGATTCCCTAGGGAGCGATCTTAAGGCTGAAGATAAGCGCGATGAAGCTGAGAAAGTGATCCGCACCTCCGTAGCCCAGGCAGAAAAATTAAGGGATAAATTTCCAAACAGAGGAGAAACCTGGGTGATGATGGGTGTCACGACCGGGAACCTGGCCAAATTCCTTGGCGGCAAAGAAAAGGTGAAAATTGGCTCCAAAGTTGAGGAATATTGTAAGAAGGCCATCGAGACTGACCCTTCACAGGGAATGGCCTATGCCGTTCTGGCTACCTACTACCTGGCGGTCTCAGAGCTTCCCTGGCTCTTGAAGACTTTTGCCAAGTCCTTCCTGGGGGGGCTTCCCGATGTTACGGGTGACGATGCCCTGGAACTTTACCGCAAGGGTGTAAAAGCATCTCCAAATCTAATGTATGCAAATTTCAAGCTGGGACAACTTCTAAAGAAATTGGGGAAAAAAGAGGAGGCTTCCAAATACCTCAAAATTGCCGCGGAATTGGAGCCAAAAAAGAGTCAGGAAACCAGAACTCGCAAATTCGCCCAAAAGCTACTTGAGGACCTATGATGGTAAAGCTGTACGCCTGCATATTGATAGTTTTCATAAGGTCTTTCGGTTGCGCATTCGCTGAACCGGGACATGAAGACTATTTGCTCGGTGTAGAGTTCTTTAGCGGACTGAAAAACAAAAGAGACTTCCCAGCGGCACTCAACTCCTTGCAAAAGGCAGCCAGTGCTGGGCACGGACAAGCTTCCATGCTCTTAGGGTTAATGAAGTTTCGCGGCCTGGGAGAAAACGCTGATCCGATCAATGGTCTGGCATGGACATATGTCTCCGCCAAGAGAGGAGCGAAGGGCAGCGGTGAACTGGTGATTTCCCTCGAAAAAGCTCTTGATCCGGGCTCAATTGAACAGGCAAAGAATCATTCTCTTAAACTCTTGAGCAGTACAGCACAGGGCTCCAAGAGTACACCAGCACCTCAGAAAGAAACAAAACCTGATCAAATGAAAGCCTTGCTCTCCAGGGCAGATGGCGGTGACGCCGGAGCCATGTTTGAGGTCTCACGGATACTTGCTGAAGGCAAAGAAATTGAAAAGGACGAAGGCAAATCCAAAACCTACCTTGAAAAGGCTGCCTATGCCGGGCATGCTGAGGCAAAAACTCTGTTAGCAAAGCGATTTGCAGATGATGGACTTGCCAGCGCACGGTCGATGAACAACCAGGAAGCCATCAAAATCTTCCAGAAGGGCCTGGATCTATCCTCAAATTCCTATCCCCTGCTGCTTGGACTCTCCTACGCGCAGAACTCACTGGGTCTTGATTTTAAAACTGCTAAAAAAGGAGAGGACGCGGAGAAGGCCTTTCGTGCCGCAATAGAAACTTCAACCAGGCTTACGGAGAAGCATCCAGGTAAGGCTGAAGGATTTTTAATCCTTGCTATGTCCACAGGAAACCTGGCCAAGTTTAAGGGTGGAAGGGAGAAGATTAAAATCGGTTCAAAAGTGGAAGAATACTGCAAGACCGCCATCAAGCTAGATCCTTCACTAGGGATGGCTCATGCAGTCCTTGGAACCTACTACCTGGCGGTTGTAGATCTCCCCTGGCTGCTTAAGGCCTTTGCCAAGTCATTCCTGGGAAAGCTGCCAGATGCTACGGAAGAAGATGTGCTAAAACTCTATGAAGACGGGGCCAAAGCCAGCCCTGATCGCATCTACACCCTCTTGAAATATGGTCAGATGCTTCAGCGCCTGGACAAGAAAGAAGAGGCTAAAGAAAAGTTCAACACTCTGCTCAAGCTAACGCCCCGCCGTAGCGAAGAATCCAGAGACCAGGATTATGCAAGGACTCTACTCAAGGAGCTTGGAGGATGAGACAGTTCCCAATCCAGGTCCTTTCCTCACTCCTTTTCTGCGCCCTGCTCAGTCCTTGTTTCGGTTCGCAAACGCTGGATTTTCGTCAGCTCATTGAGGGATACCGAAGTGGCTACGAGAAGGCCCTTGGCTGGTACCAGAAGGCAGCCGAAAAAAATCATGCCGAGGCACTCTATAACCTGGGTGTCCTCCATTACCTCGGTTTGGGAACCTCCCAGGACGCTAAACTTGCTCGCTCAATACTGCTGAAGTCCGCCAACCAGGGATACCCCAGGGCCCAGACCTTACTCGGAATTCTTTTATGGAAGGGGGAGGGGGGAGCCACAGAAATCTCCTCAGCAACAAGCTGGCTTGAAAAGGGTTCCAGTTCCGAGTCTACGCTAGCAAACCTGGCCCTTGGTGCCCTCCTCGAAGAGCAAGGTCAGACAAGAAAAGCTTTAGAACTGTATGAAAGGGCAGCCGTTAGCGGCTCAACCGAAGCGAGATTTCGGCTGGGACAAATTCTGCTAACCGGTCCGCAAGAGCTTCAAAATCCTAGAAAAGGTGCCCAATGGATCATGAAGGCCGCCGAGGCCGGTCATTCTGAAGCACAGTTTAATGCCGGGGTACTTTCTCTTGAGGGTAGCGGGGTGGAAGTGAATCGAGATGATGCCTTGCGCTGGTTTCTGCTGGCATCCAAATCTGGTGATCCTGAAGCTCAGTTCCAGGTAGGTTTGCTTTTTGAATTTGGCCAAAGTGAGGAAGAATCGAAGAAAAAGGCGGTACGCTGGTACCGAAAGGCTGCAATCCAGGGGCATAGGGAAGCTCAGGCCAGGCTCGGATATCTCTATCTCAATGACGAGGAAGTCGAGCGAGATGGACACGACGCGTTCAAGTGGAATCAGCGTTCTGCGGAACAGGGGCATCCAAGAGCCCAGTACAACTTATCTCACCTCTTATTTCGCGGCGTAGGAACCAGCAAAGACCTGGTGAAATCACTGGCCTGGATGATCCTGGCAAACCAGGCAAAGCTCACCGAGGCGGCCAGGGCATTACCCCTACTACGCCAACAGCTCAGTCCCTCTGAGGTAGAGCAGGCTGTGAAGCTAGCGGCCTTAGGCCCCCTAAGAATCTTTGGCAAACCACAAGGTACCTCTGCACCTGCTGCAGGTATCTCACGAGTTGCAAAGGTGGCGGTCCCGGCACCCCAGAAGGCTCCTCCCAAAGAAAAAAGTCTTGAAGAAAAGGCTGCTGGCGGAGACCCGGAGGCGCAGTTCCAGTTGGGTATGAAAAAAGGCGGTGTACAAAACAAAGAAGGTCTCCAATGGATAGAGAAAGCAGCAAACTCCAAACACCAGGGGGCAATCAACGCTATTCTTGCAGTTGAGTACAAAAAAGCTGACACACTCTACCAGGCGGCGAATAACACGGAGACTATCGCGCTCATGGAAAAGGCTCTGAAGCTAGACGAGAACTCTTTTCAGACCCTGTTGAGGCTAACCAAAGCCCATAATTCCCTGGGTCTTGATCTAGATAGCGAAGGCAAGAAAGAGGCTTACCAGCAACATATCAGCAAGACAATTGAGTACGCTGAAAAAATGAAAGCGGTGGATCCCAACAAAGGTGAGCCTTATCTATACCTGGCTATTGGAAATGGAAATATGGCCAAACTCAAAGGTGGAAGGGAAAAGGTAAAGATCGGTTCACTGGTGGAGTCTTTCTGTAAAGACGCAATCAAAAGAGATCCCAGCCTCGGAATGGCTCATGCCGTACTGGCAACCTATTACATCAATGTGGCGGCTCTGCCCTGGCTTCTCAAAGCGTTCGCCAAAACCTTTCTCGGCAAGCTACCAGACGTGACACAGGATGATGCCCTCAAACTCTATAATGATGCCATAAAGGCGGACCCCCAGCTTATCTACGCCTATAACAAACTAGGTCTGGTCAACAAACACCTCGAAAACAAAGAGGAAGCAAGGCGTTGGTACCAGAAGACACTGGAACTGAAGCCAAGAAACAGCCAGGACCGAAGAACCCAGCAAGAAGCCGCCAAAAATCTCAAAGACTTGTAATGCCCTCGTTATACTGAGACTTGATCGTGGTATCCAGTCTTCTCAAGGCTATAGAGGATACCTACCCCATTTGTGAAAGTGACACCGGGAACTTCTATTGCGCGCTTCACTTCTTGAAATCCAAAACCCTCGTGAAAATGTATGGATGTCTTGTTGCGGTGGTTCGCGAAATAATAAGCGCTTTCAGTGACTCGAAAGATCGCCTCAAGTCTGGCATCTGTTAGTTGTGTTCCAATCCCGCGACGGCGAAAATCTGGAGAAACCACCACACCTCCAAGATACCAACCTGGGACCAGGCCGAGCGGGTCGCCAGAGATTTCAGGTTCCAACCATACGGTCTTGCTAAAACCAACTATTTCTTGGTGGTGAACTGCCTTGAGCAAAAATGGGGGTTCCTTCCCACCATGTTGAGTGACAAGAAGTTTCAGGGACTTCAGTGCTCTTTCGTAGGAACTTCCCTCCCTATCTGAGCTGATTTTCGCGATGAGTGGAAGATCCGAAAAGGTAGCCGGCTCCACCAGGCACGAAAGAGTCTCGGCTGAAGAAGAGTGGAGTGAGAACGGCTCAAACATAAAGACTAGTATAGGGTACAGATTAGTTAAGTGGTGAGATTCCAGGAAACAAGGGGAGCATAGATGCCTGGAATTAATGGAATCAATGGAAACATTTGAAACAATAGAAACAATGGAATAAGGCATGAGCCCGCCATGAGGGCGGTAGCATGGATCCCGCGATCAAGTAGCCCGATGACCAGAGGGGCAAGATGACACCAGGGCCAAAGGCCCCCCTCCAACTATTCCGAGGCGAAGCCAAGGAATCTCTTCATACTTCATTCTATTGCTTCCATTGTTTCCATGGATTCCATTGATTCTCAAAATTATTTTCCACCCACAAAACCCAGTATTCAAGCCACTTTTGAACTAATGTGGAAAA